>JAFDVV010000100.1 GCA_018268775.1 Acidobacteriota bacterium
TGAGCGCGATGCAGGTGCGCGGCGCAATCCGCCGTCACGATGTGGCCGAATGGGCGCCGTATGCCTCGCAACTGAATCCGCTCGCGGCCGGCATAGGGACGTTGCCGCGCTGAATCTCCGCTCGGCGAAGTGCAGTCATCGGCGTTCCCCGAAACCCAAAGAAAAAGGGCCGGCGAAAACGCCGGCCCTTTGCAAACGCGGATCGCGTGTTCGCCCGCTTACTTCTTGCTGCCACCGAAGTGCACGTTCATTTCAACCATCACGAGACGGCCATAGCTGTTGTAGCTATACGGGTCGTAGTACGGATACGACGTATAGGTACGGTCAAGCGGCGGACGGGCATTGAAGATATTGTTGCCGATAAGCGTCAAGGATGCATCGTCGTTGAAGTTGTATTGGACCGTGGCGTTGTACTTCATCCATGGCCCCACCGTTCCCGTGCCTTTGAAATTGTAGGTCTTGCCGTAACGAATATACTTTAGCGCAGTGCTCCACGGGCCGATGTCCCATACCAAACCGGCGGAACCGATATTCTTGAACTGGTTCCCGTATGAGTTGGAGCGCAGTAGATCCGTGGGTGGATCTTCCGGGAATTGCTGCTGGATGTGTGAGGTCTGGACGTTATAGTCCGCGGTGAAGGTGAAGTCGCCGAAACTTCCTGTCTCAAACTTGTAGGCGCCCGACGCGATAATGTTCGAGATCGATTCCTGTGAAATGTTGATCGGATAGGTCGTCACGCTATTCAGGTCGCCGGCACCAACCGGCGCAGTCAGCGGATTGCGGTTGACTTGAGCTTCATACGCTTTGCACGCCGGCGAATTGCCATCGACAGGGGTTCCGCCTGTCGTGTGTCCGAACAAGCAGTTCGCCTCACGCTGCAAGATGGTATCGATGCTGTAAGAATTGACTTCTTGGTCGATCCTCACATGCACGTAGTCCGCTTTCAGGGTCAATTTCGAGCTCGGCGACCAGACCAATCCATAACCGAACGATTTGGCGGTAATGTATTTCAACGCTGAGTTGCCGCTGCTTTTGCCTGAAATCTGGACGCTGTCATACGGCGGATTGCAGGTCTTGTAATCGTCGCCTTGGAGCTTGCGGCAGTTGTAGTAGTCGGTGACATTCGTATAGAACTTGGATCCGCCGGAAAACACATAGCCCATGTCGGGCGCACGGAACCCCGTTCCATAGTTGCCCCGGAACAACAACGTATCGATCGGTCGGAACTCCAAACCAATTCGATACGTGAACTTGCCCTGCGAATTGGCGTCGGTGCTGTACTTGTCGTAGCGGCCAGACAAATCTGCCGTCAACATGCTGAAAACCGGCACGTTGAGTTCGCCAGCGACGGCCCAGCGATCACGCGTACCGCGACCGCTGGTGCCGCCGGTCCCCCAGAAATCGCCCGCTGTCACGCGAGGATCGACCGGATTGTCCCAAGATTGCCTGCCCCATTCAGCGATGCCGCCAAATCCGACTGAACCGGCCGGAAGCGAAAACAAGTCCGTGTTGTTGAGCTGGAATGCTGCCGTCTGGTTATATGTAGACGAGTCGCTGCGATTCGTATCGCTGATCGAAGTGTACTGTGCGGGCGTGATCCCCCCCCAAAAATTGGGATTGTTCTGTGGCCCGAGATGATAGGAAGGATAGCCGTACCCGTAAGGATCCACTCCGACCTGCTGGCCAAGGAAAAACGCGTTGGCTTTGGCAGTTAACAGTCGACGAGCCTTGACTCCCGTGCGTACATCGGAGCGGTGCAAATAAGCGTCGTAATTCCAATTCGAACTGCCGAATGTCCCGCGAATACCCGCAGTCCCGATGTATTGTTCGCTCCAGATAGAGGGATCAGCGAGCGTGCCGACTTCCTCCGGCGCCAATATATGTTGGTAGACACTGACAAGATGTTTGGTGTCGACATCGTAGACGTAGGGCGCTGTGCCATCGCCCAACCCCCAGAACGTTACGCCACCCACAGTGATCTTCTGCTTCGAAGTGCTTGCCGTGAAGTCGCCGTACAGCTGAGCAGTGTCGTTAAGTTGATAGCGCGCACTCAGGTAGCCGCTCGCCGACTTGTAGCCATTGAGGAAGGTCGTATAGCCCACCGTAGAAGTGCTGCCGCAATAGTTTCCGAAACCGGTGCGCGTGGAATACCTGACAGTGCCATTGAACAAATTGGCGATCGGGCCGCAAGCGCTTGCACCCGGATCGATGTACTTGCCGGTGAAGGCGTTGGAGAAAACACGGACACGCGACGCGGCTCGACTCGATGCAACCGGCGCATCCAGGGTCGAGTTGGTGTAGTCGCGCTGATAGCCGTAGATCGGGTTCTGATTGTCTAGTTGCAGGGCGTAGACCAAATCGAGCTTGCCCCAAGATTTTCCACCGGAAATCTGAAGGCGCTGCTGCTGGCCGCCACCATCGGTGTAGCCGCCCATCCGATAGTTCAGATAAACACCATCGAGATTTTGTTTGGTGATGATATTCACCACGCCCGCGATTGCCGCGGAGCCGTAGATTGCCGACTGATTGCCCGGGAGAATGTCAATGTGATCGACGATCGCATTAGGGATGTTGGACAAATCAACGAAGTTGGAATTGCTGTTGTAGAGCAACGGATAGTCTGCGAGAGGCTTGCCGTTCATCAGCACCAAAGTGAAACTCGGGTCGAGACCAAGCAAGCTGATGGTCGTCGCACCGGGCGTGAAACTGTTGGTTGACTGGTTGTCCTGAACCGCGCCTTGGGCAGTGGGCAAGGAACGCAATGCGTCATAGACGTTACTGAAGCCCTGCTTCTTCATCTCATCACTGGTGATGGTGAGCGTCGGCGAGGCGGTTTCAATTTGCGCTTTGGGAATAAGCGATCCGGTAACGGTGACACCGGTCAGTTGTGTTGTTTCCTTCTTCTTTTCCTGCTGG
>JAFDVV010000101.1 GCA_018268775.1 Acidobacteriota bacterium
GCATCACCCGTGAGTCTCCCCGGCCTGACGCGATGGTGGTATCTGCCAGCGATGCCCAACCTGCGCTATCATCCTTGCATGAAGTCCGCTGGCACTGACGATTCCGCATCTGTTTCCAATGTTCTGCCCTTCCCCCAGCCGGAAGAAGAATCGACGCTGATCAAGACGGTGGGCTGGGTCTCCGCCGGTCTTGGCGCGGTGGCGCTTGGGCTCTTTCTGGGCCGCGAGCTGCGCCAGCGCTACAAGTTCAACCGGCGCACGCCGTACGACTTCTACTCGCACTCCGGCGACGAGCAGGATGTGGAGATCGGCCTGGGCACGTAAGAGATTCGTTTCATTCCTCAACAGACCGGAATCGCTCTGCATCATGTAGAGCGATTTTCTGTTTGCGCCCTTCTGCACCACGGTATAGCTTTTCTTGCAGGCAGGTCCTGGACTGTTCGCTTCCTTGAACATCCTGCAAAAGCTGGTCCTTCGACTGCGCGGCTGAAGCCGCTCCGCACAGGATGACAGATCTTTGGTGAGTGCCGATGAATCTTCAAGGGGAAACAGTCGAGGCGTTGAATGCGACCTCCCTGGGCCGTCTCATCCGCAAGACGGCGCGGCCCGCGGTGCACTTCGTCCGCCGTGTGTTGCATCCGGGCGTTCCACCGCAGCTTCAGCGGACGCGGCTCAACTGCAACGACCGGCAGATGAGCATTCTGCATCGCCGCACCTTTGCCGACTACTCCGCGATCAGGCAGTGCTTTGAAGAGCGCCAGTACGAGCTTCCACGGTGCGGGCACTGCGCCATGATCGACAATCTTTACCGCGAGATTGCCGCCTCGGGTCGGCAGCCTCTCATCATGGACTGCGGCGCGAACATCGGGGCGAGCGTTCTATGGTTCGCCTCGCGCTATCCGCGCGCGCATATCGTTGCGGTAGAGCCCGCGCCGGACAACTTCGACCTGCTGCGGCAGAACTGCGCGCACCTCGACGCCGACCTGCGCCAGGCGGGCGTGGCGGCCGAGGACGGCTTCGCACGGCTTACCGACCCCGGCGAAGGAAGCCTCGCTTATCGCACCGTTCCGTCGGGGCCGGAGGGCGGTCTCGCCACCTTCAGCCTGACGACGCTGCTGGGCTCGAAGCCGTCGCCGGCATACACGCCGTTTCTGCTGAAGCTGGACATCGAGGGCGCGGAGAAGCCCCTGTTCGACGGCGACTGCTCGGCGATTGCGCGGTTCCCCGTCATCATCATGGAACCGCACGACTGGTTCCTTCCCGGCCAGTCGACCTCGCTCGGCTTCTTCCGCTTTCATGCGGCGGAGGGGCGCGAGCTGCTGGTTCAGCATGAGAACGTTGTCTCCATTGCGTGTAGCGCCATCGCGCGCGCGTAAGCGGCCTTAAACACGCGGGACTCCCGCTCATTTACGATAGTCAGCGATGAATAAACCTGTATTTCTCTTTCCCGGCCAGGGTTCGCAGACCGTAGGCATGGGGCGCAGCTTTTACGACACCCACGCCGTGGCACGCCACGTGTTCGAGGAGGCCGACGACGCCCTCGGCTTCTCCATCTCGAAGCTGATCTTCGAAGGCCCTGAGGAGCAGCTCCGTCAGACAGAGCACACGCAGCCTGCCATCCTCACCGTCTCGGTGGCCGTGGCGAAAACGCTGATCGAGCACGGCGTCTCTCCGGTGATGGCGGCGGGGCACTCGCTCGGCGAGTACTCCGCGCACGTGATCGCAGGCACGTTGAGCTTTGCCGATGCGGTGCGCACCGTGCGCAATCGCGGCCGCTACATGCAGGAGGCCGTCCCCGAGGGTGAAGGCGCGATGGCCGCCATCCTTGGACTCGACGCAGCGATCATCAGCGAGATCTGCTCGCAGGTGAGCGACCAGATGACTCCGCTGCCGACCGACCCGGCGGCGAAGACCTTCTCGCCCGCAAGCGCCGTCGTTGCACCGGCGAACTTCAACTCGCCCGCGCAGGTCGCGATCTCGGGGGCGAAGGCTGCCGTGGAGCGCGCCGCAGCGCTGTGCAAGGATGCCGGAGCCAAGAAGACGGTGATGCTGCACGTCAGCGCGCCGTTCCACTGCCCGCTGATGCAGCCAGCGCAGGACAGGCTCGCCGAAGACTTCCTGCAGATGACCTTCGTCGACCCCTCGTTTCCGGTGGCCTCGAACGTGGACGCTCTGCTGGTCACGCGCCACTCCGACATACGCGATTGCCTGATCCGCCAGGTGACGGGCACCGTGCGCTGGGTCGAGTGCGTGCACCTGCTCGTCGACCAGGGCGCTACGCATCTCTTCGAGACGGGCCCCGGCAAGGTGCTTACCGGATTGAACCGCCAGATTCTGGGCAAGGACTCGACGCTGCCTCATCTGCACATCGACGACGTGGCCTCGATGGAGAAGGCGCTGCAAACGCTCAATGCCGCGCACTCAACCGGCTCCTAACCCCGCGAACTGCTGCACGAAGAAAGGCGCAACGGCATGAACACCGGCGATCTCGTACAAGACTTCACGCTCAGGAATCAGGACGGCAAAGACGTCTCTCTCTCGGACTTCAAGGGCTCGCCCGTCGTGCTGTTCTTCTATCCGCGCGCGGACACGCCCGGCTGCACGATCGAGTCGTGCGGCTTTCGCGACGCCTTCACGAAGTTCAAGAAGGCGGGCATCGTGGTGCTCGGCATCTCGCGCGACACGGTCGCCGCGCAGAAGAAGTTCAAGGACAAGTACGACCTGCCCTACGACCTTCTCGCCGACGACAAGATGGAGCTGATCAACCGCTACGACCTGATCAAGCCGAAGAACATGTACGGCAAGCTGGTGAAGGGCGTGAAGCGCACAACCTACCTGGTCGGGCCGGACCAGCGGCTGATTCATGTCTTTGAGAACGTAAAGCCGGAAGGACACGCCGAAGAGGTCCTGGCGCTGCTGAAGAAGAAGTAGCGACGTATTGCGGCTCTACTGCGCCACTCATTCCGAGCCGAAGCAGATTCCTTCGCTACGCTACGGAATGACAACATTGAGCCAATCGGATCTCGTCAGGGAGCGCCGAAGGAGTCCGTCCCGAAGAAGTCGCGCTCCGATGTGATCCACCACACGCCGAACTCGCTCTTCAATTTAAGTTGCGAGGGGACGCTCCACTCCTTGACCGGCCTTCCTTCCTCGCGCTGCGTGTAGTGCTTCACCAGGTTCACGGTAGCTGCGTTGTCGGCGGTCCGGTTGATCTTGACCTTCTCCATCTTCACGGTCCAGTCGCCTCTTCGGTTGGCGATCTGCCATCGCTTGTCTGCCTCGACCTGCGCCTTGTTCACGTTATAGCGAAGGAAGTACCGCTCCACCGGTACGGCGTAGAACGAGGCCTGCGCGGCGGCGTCGCGCGACTGCATGGCAAGCTCCCACTGTCGCAACAGGTCTGCGGGCTCGGCTGCGGCCACGGGCCTTGCTGGCCCGGCAGCGGCAGGCTGCGGTTCGGCGGCCGGTTGCGTGGCGGCCGCCTGCCTGCCTTCGCGCCACGTCGAGAGATAGTGCGCGATGAACGGGAGCGCGGCCGCCAGACAGGCTGCGAGCGCGGCCCACAGTATCCAGCGATTGGAACCGTGTTCGTCCGCTTCATCGAGCACATAGTCGGCGTCGTCAAGCTCTTCGTCGTCTGCGTCTGCCATCGATCTCTCCGCAGCAGCGGTCGCGGCTGCCGCGGAGGGTTCAGCGCGCTCGGAGTCCGGCGGCGTTTTTTTTGCATCTTGCCGCGCCGGTTTCTCCGCCTGCGTTGCTGTCGCTGGCTTCTCCTCGGCGAGTGTGACCTCAGGCGATGGCTGCTGGCGAGGCGCATCCGCCACGCGCGTCGATGCCGAACTGCCAGACACCAGCGCCTCCATGCGGGCGATTCGCGCGACGTCGTGCCTGCTCTCAAGGTCAAGTTGCTCTCTGGTCTCCTCGAAGAGACGCTCGAGCTTGAGCCGCATGATCTCTTCCTGACCGGTCTCTCCCAGAAAGGCCGATGCCTGAAACGTGACGTCCGCTCCGATGGCGGTCTCGCCGCCTTCGGCCCAGACATCGATCACGGTGGTGTCGTGCCTGTTGATCGCTCTGGAAGAAGGGCCGAGACCAAGCAAGGTGATCCGGTTGCCGTCGCGCACGACGATACTCACCATGGTGCGCAGGCGCTGCTCGAGCACGGCCAGAACTCTCTCCGCGTCCTGCACCTTCACCTTCGTTATCGTGCTGAATCTCAAAGCCGGTGTCCTCTCTTCGCGGTTCGTACCGGTGTGCGTGTGGGCGGCGCCCCTCTAAAAACGATAAACCGTTTCGCTATGGATCGATGGACAGCGAATCGCGCAACGGTAATGCGTCACGACGCTGCCCAAGGTAATCCGCCGCGTCGTTCAGCTTGCGTGGGCGCACGGCCTTCCGCATCGGCGCTATGGCCGTAAAGTATGACAGCATAGAGATATGGCCGCAGGCGATCATCGAACGCCACGGAGCGCGACGGACGCGTTCCGTTCGCGAAACTTCCGGCTGTACCAGAGCGGACGGCTGATGGTGATCCTGGGCGCGGAGGCGCAGTCGGTCGCCGTGGCGTGGCAGGTCTACGAGATTACGCACTCTCCACTGAAACTCGGCCTCACCGGGCTTGCGCTGTTTCTGCCTGGAATCTTCTGCATGCTGGGCGCGGGGCACGCCGCCGACCGCTACGACCGGCGCCGCATCATCCTGCTCTGTTATGGAGTGCAGGCGGTGTGCACGGCGGTGCTGCTGTGGCTCTCGCACAGCTCGTGGGCGCTGGCGGGGGGCCGCGTGTGGCCGATCTACGCCGTGCTGATCGGCATAGGCATGGGGCGCGCCTTCAGTGGGCCGGCGACGAGCGCACTGCTGCCCAGCCTGGTGCCGAAAGACCACTTCGTAAACGCCGTCACCTGGGGTGCGACCGTCTACCAGGTGGCGAACATGTCCGGCCCCGCCATTGGAGGTCTGCTGTTCACGCTTCCGCTCTCTGGCGCAATTGCTCACTGGCGAGGCGCGCCGCTGGTGTATTGCTTCACGCTGCTGATGCTTGGCGGATACATCTTATTGATCGGCATGGTCCGCCCCGACCCGGTCGTGAAGAAGAACGTCGCCTTCAGCACGAGGACGATGCTCGCGGGTCTGGAGTATGTGTGGCGCAATAAGTTGCTGCTTGGCTCCATCTCGCTCGATCTTTTTGCTGTGATGCTGGGCGGCGCCGTTGCTCTGCTGCCGATCTTCGCGACCGATATCCTGCATGCCGGACCTCGCGGCCTCGGTCTTCTTCGCGCCATGCCCAGCGTGGGAGCGCTGTTCGTCTCGCTGCTGCTGGTACTGAAACCGATCAAGCGTCGCGCAGGAGTCATGATGCTGGCCTGCGTCGGCATCTTCGGTGCGGCCACCATCGTCTTTGGCCTGTCGAAGAGCATGTGGTCCAGCCTCCTTGCGCTGTTCGTCGTTGGAGCGAGCGACATGGTGAGCGTCGTCGTGCGATCGAGCATGTTGCAGCTTGCAACGCCGCCCGAGATGCGCGGCCGCGTGAGCGCCGTAAACTGGCTCTTCGTCGGCGCATCGAACGAGTTCGGCGAGTTCGAGAGCGGTCTCACCGCAAGCTGGTGGGGGGCCGTGCCCGCCGTCGTCGTCGGAGGCATCGGCTCACTCGTCGTCACCGCATCGGCGGCCGTGCTCTTTCCCAGACTCCGAAAAGCGGACGCTTTAACCGCCGACGCGCTGATGGAAGCCGAGCGGGAGTTGAGCACTGCCGAGCCGATCAACTAAAGTACCTTCGAGACAAAAACAGCGAGGAGACCGGATGCAGAACGGACCGAAGTGGGCGATCGGAGGGACACTTGTGTTCCTGGCGGTGATTGGTGTGCGCGTGGGAATGATCTACCGTGAGCGCAACGCTGCTGAAAAAACCGTGGCCGCACCAGCACGCGAGAAGATCGCCGACGACGATCTCGTCTTCCTGAAGAAGAAGCGCCAGTCGTCGATGGCCGACACCAAGGAGCTCGTCGGGCAGCCGCTGTGGGTCTCCGCCGGCGGACAGATGGAGTACTACCCCGCAAACGGAAAGCATATCGACTATGCAAAGGCCGACGGCACGCTGCTGGGTGCGGAAAAACTTGAGGTCAAGGGATTCACCGAGCAGGTAGCGCCGAAGTCCGCGACGCACCGGATCCCCGGCGGCGACCGCCAGGTGCTGATGCTCTTCTCGATGCCCAACTCGCCCGCGCCGGAGAAGGTCTACGGCGTCCCCGTGGGATACCACGAGAACGGCCTCTATACCTTCTACCTTGACGAGATCTTCTTCTACGACGATCCGCACGAGCTCTACAAGCACTGGGGACCGGAGATTTGGAAGGCCGTCGACTCGCACCAGGTCATCCTCGGCATGAACGAGCGGCAGGTACAGATGGCGCTGGGACAGGTCTCCAAGAGCCTGAGCAACGATTACGGCAACCGGCTGGTGGTCTACGCGAACTTAGGCAAGCCCTTCGCCGTAACGTTTGTCAAGAACAAGGTGACTGCCTTCCGTCCCGACCAGGGGTTCTGAAGGGACCAGGCACTCTCCAGTTCGAGGAGGCTGTCCATGACGCCTGCTACGGCAAACGAGCACCCTGGGCCGAAGGCTTAGGTAAGCAACTACAGGTAAACAGATCTGGACTAGTAGTGATCTACCGGCCCGTCTTTGCACCGCCACCCGTATACGTCACCAGCCAGATGGAGTTCGTGCCGTCGTCGGTGACGAGCAGCGCCCCGTCATGCGCCACGGTCACTCCCACGGGCCTTCCCCAGACCTGTCCGCTGGGCAGAACGAAGCCAGTCAGGAAGTCCTGATACTCGCCCGTTGCATGGCCCGTTCCGTGCAGCGGCACGCGGATGACCTCGTAGCCTACGCGCGCCGAACGGTTCCACGAGCCGTGCTCCGCCGCGAAGATATCGCCCGCGTACTCCGCCGGAAACTGCTTGCCCTCGTAAAAGGTCATCTGGAGCGAGGCGTTGTGCGGATTCAGCAGGACGTCCGGTGTAATCACCTTGTCCTTCAGCTCAGGATGCTTGCCCTCGTGGCGCGGATCCTGGTGCCCGCCCATGTACCACCACGGCCAGCCGTAGAAGCCGCCGGGCTTGACGCTGGTGATGTAGTCGGGAACGAGGTTGTCGCCCAGGCCGTCGCGCTCGTTGACCGAGCACCACAGCTCGCCCGTCTTCGGGTTCACCTCTTCGCCTACGCAGTTGCGTATGCCATAGGCGTAGATGCGCCTGCCGCTGCCGTCAGGGTTGAATTCAAGGATGTCGGCGCGGTCCTTCTCCGCTGGCGTGGTGTCGGGGTCGTCGACGTTCGAGCCCGAACCCACCGAGACCCACATCTTTTTGCCGTCGAGCGAGAAGCGCACGTCGCGCGTGGTGTGGCCGCGTCCGCCGGGGATGCCGGCGATGTGCTCAGGGGCGGCGGTCGCCTTCAGGTCGCCGTTCTTGTAAGGGAAGCGGACGACCGAATCCAGATTGCCGATGTAGACCCACTTCGGGTTCGGCCCCTGCGGATAGAACGCGATGCCGAATGGCTTGTTGAGGCCCGTGGCGAAGACACTGTCTTCCTGCGGCTTGCCGTCGGCGGTGATGCCGCGGAAGACGTGGATCTCGCCCTTGCTCGTCTCGGCGACGAAGAAGTCGCCGTTAGGGGCGGTGCGGATCAGGCGTGGATTGGTGAGGCCCGTCGTATAGAGCTGCACCTTGAAGCCCTCGGGGGCCTGCGGCCATGCGCCCTCGGGGCGCGGAACCATCCTCGCCGGGTTACCCGCCGACTCGGTGGCAAAGGGCTTCGGCAGGTCGGCCAGTGTGACCTTGCGGGTCAGGCCGGGCTTCTCAAACCGAAAGTCGGTGAACGGAGCCGTGGGAGGAGGAGCGTCGAACTTCGCCGCCTCGGGGGCCGCAGCCGGGGCAGCCGCCGCAGGGGCGGCACCGCCTCCGCCGAGCGATTTCAGGTAGCCGACCACCTGCCAGCGCTGCTCATCGGTCAGGGTCGTCGCCCACGAGGGCATGCCGTTCGACAGGTCGCCTTTGGTGATGTACCAGAAGACCTCACCGGGCTTGGCCGACTGCGTGGGGCCGGTGGCGAGCGACGGAATATTGGCGACTCCCTTCGCGTTCAGGCCGTGGCAGGCCGCGCACCGCTGGACATAGGTGGCCTTGCCCGCGTCGACATCCGCCGGTGAGAGCGGCGGCGGGGCCTTGGCGTCTGCATCGGCGGGAGCATTATGAAAGCTGGCGTTCTGCGCCGATACGGCGGTGACTGCCGCAAACATGACTATTGCCAGTGCTGAAACAGATCGTTTCGAGTTCAAGCGCGCCTCTTTTCGGTGAAAGTCGTCTGACCTTGCGTTTGGAAAACAGGATGAAGATGAATGCTGACCATTGAAGGGACGGAAAATACCTTCAAAAGAACTCAGGTGCCTACTTTACCAGCAACTTGCCGTCTCCAGCATCGGGCGGCAGCCCTGTAACTCGTTTGAGCTGCTGAATATATGACGGCGTACAAGCGCCGCAGGCCGCATGGGAGAGAACAGACGATCTCAACGTAGCTACAGAATCGGGTGCCCCATATCTGGCGGTCGTATCGCCAGATGTGGGTTCATTCGAGCGAAGCTCGAACCGTGTTGAGCTGGAGACGGCCAGAAGAATGGCGTCTGAAGCCAGCGACCTGCGCCAGACGTTCCGAAGGTAAAGTTCTCGACGTCAAGGTGACAAATAGTCGTCACTTTCTTTATTGAAACGTCCTGAGGCCCAATGGCATGAATGAACTTAGCTTGTGGGAGAATTGGTCGCGCTGACGCGCGATGTCCCACATCTGGCGATAAAGCCGCCAGATATGGGGCACCCGATGCTATTGTAGTCACCACAAAGGTGGACCACCCAGTCGAGAAATTAGATGCCCAAACAGTCAATCGATAAGCTGGCACTGCCGGACGGGGAGCGCCCGAAGTGGGCGACTCCCGCGATATGGGTACTCGGACTGACATCGGCTGGACTAGTAGTCGCAGCTCGACACGGATATGGTCCGCAGTCTTTGGATCAGGTGGGAAAAGCTGTGTACTGGACAGCCGCCGTATTCGTCCCACTGCTCGCTGTTAACAGGGATGTGCTTCACCTTGCCGCTGCGAAACGTAGGCTAATACTGATGCTCGCAGTACAGATATTACTCGTCTACGTGGCCTTTGATAGCTTAACGCACTGGTCATTTTTGACCCTCACACCAGTGTGCATAATTCAGATCGTTTTGTTCTGCATACCCTTGGGGAGGCTCGGGAAAGCAAAATGAGGCTGGCGGGAATCCTTAGGCATCAATCGGACGGGTGGCCCATACATAAACCCGCCCATACCTCGGTTGCTCCATTCATGCGGCCTCATCGCATGAGTGGGTCATTCGCGCGGATGCGCGAACCCGATAAACTCTCCTCATGCCACATGGGGACGGATGGCCACATCTGACCCACTCACCACAATCGGGTGCCCCATCTTCGCCGCGAAGCGGCTAAGGTGGGCAATTTTCGCGGCAGCGAAAATCCAGGCGCTCTCCAAACCCGTCAACGCGGATCGTGCTTCGCACGATGACCCACCTTAGGCGCGATAGAACCGCGCCGAAGATGGGGCACCCGATGGTGGCAGGCTGGCCATCGCACGGGAGCGCAATCCGTTTTCTTCGTCTTCGCTTCAAACCTCGATAGAATCCATCCATGCCGTTGGGCCTCAAACGTTATCAACATGAAGGGGACGAGCACTTTATCACCTTCAGTTGTTACGGCCGCGATCCCTACTTTGGCGCACCTGCCTCGAAAGACATCTTCATTGATTCCCTCGAACAAACTCGCAGACGATATCATCTCCTGGTCTTCGGTTATGTGGTCATGCCGGAGCACGTTCATCTGCTTCTCAGTGAGCCGGAGGACCGGGAGATTCCGCTCTCCAGGGCGTTGCAGGCTCTCAAGCTCTCCGTCGCAAAACGGCTTACACAGAGGCCTTTCTGGCAGACCCGTTACTACGACTTCAACGTCTTCACTCACAATAAGCGGGTCGAAAAGCTCAAATACATGCACCGCAATCCAGTCACGAGAGGACTGGCTGAAAGACCTGAAGATTGGTTGTGGTCTTCCTACAGGCACTATCTTCTGGACGAATCCGACATTGTGGAGATAACTCGACTTCGATGAAGACGGATCGCACATCGCGCGAATGACCCACTCATGCGATGAAGCCGCATGAATGGGGCACCCCGCACCCGGCACCCGGCAATCCCTCTGTCGAGTCCATCCGCAGTCCCTTCATAACAAACGCAGGAGCTACCCCTTGGTAAGGCCGAAAACCGACTGCCGATGTCCCCTCTCCCGAGCTACAACCAAAGTGCATTGCCCTCCTCCGGGACCATCGCATAGCCTAGTCTTTGCGGTAACTTCGGAGGCCCTTTGTCCCACTCCCGCAGGCGCAATCCCCACGCTACCACCTGCGCCCTCGCACTCGCGTTCCTCCTTCCCGCGGCGCACATGTCCGCGCAGGCTCTCCCCCCACCGCGTCCGGCTCCAGCGCCAGCGCTGCCAATGGAGCGGGTCCCGCCGGCATCATTCCATTCACCCACGGCCTCAACGCCTCTCTCGGCGCCAGCACGCAGCACGACTCCGACAACGGCTGGTCCTCTATCCTCACTCCCGGCGCCGCCTTCCGCTTCAGCCCCGCTTTCAGCATCAACGCGTCGGTTCCCATCTACGCCCCCATTAACGTCGACACCAACATCGGAACCCGCGCGAAGCCCGTCTACGTCACCACCACCAAACACGGTGTCCCGGGCGACGCCGCGCTCGCCGCCGTGCTCGAGACGCACCCTGTGCTCTTCGACTACACCGCCACCGTCACCGTCGGCCTGCCCTCCGGAAACACCGCCTACGGCCTCGGCACTGGCCACGCCTCGTATAACTTCAACAATCACTTCGAAAAGAGCTTCGGCATCTTCTCGCCAAACTTCGAGGCCGGCATCGCGAACTCCAGCCGCCTGATCGCCAAACGAGTGCGAAAGAGCTACACCGCCGCCGGAACTATGGCCCACTTCCAGTTCGGGACCTCCATCGATCTTCCCCACCGGATGAGCTTCGACGCCGACGCATACGAAGACATGCCCGTCTCCACCGCCACCATCTACGCCAACGGCCGCGGCAGGAAGAAGACAACGACCACCGCCAGCAGCTCCGCCGCCGAGGACAACGGACTCGACGCCTTACTCGACTTCCCGCTCAACGGACATATCACTGCATCCGGCTTCTACAACCACAGCATCCGCTCGCACTACGACGTCGAGGGCTTCTCCCTCACCTTCCTCCTCCAGGCCCTACCCCGGGAAGACGACGTCAGATAAAGCCCATACATCAGGTCCAACCCATCCATCGGGTGCCCCATCTTCGCCGCGAAGCGGCTAAGGTGGGGCCATCGCGCTGCGGCGCGATCCGTTTTCTTCGTCAGGATCGAAATCCCGTGACAACGCACCAACACCTTGTTACATTCCTCGCCATGCCCTTCAAGCTGGCATTTATGACCGTGGGAGTGATGCGTGAGGCCGTCGGCCATGCGCAGGTTCAGGGATTTGTCGATCGCGTGCCGGGTGTATATCAGGCAGCCGACACCAGCGACGGGTTTCATGCCCGCTCCATTCGCGACGTCGGAACCTGGCTTCACTCCTGGGGAGAGATCGAGCTTCCCGCCTGCTTCCCCGCGCCACCGTCTGACAAACACATTGCCATGACCCTGAGCCTCTGGCGGGACCTCGAATCGGTGGCCGCCTTCTCCTACCACGGGCCTCACGGCGAGGCGTTGACCAAACGGCGGGAGTGGTTCGAAAAGTCGAAATTCCCGGAGTACGCCGCCTGGTGGGTCCCAGCAGACCATGCCATTAACTGGAAGGAGGGTAACGCCCGCCTGGAGCATCTCCACTTCAACGGCCCCAGCGCCTTCAGCTTCAACTTCGCCCATCCCTTCGATTCCGGCGGCAACGCAACCCGGCTCGATCGTGAAGCGGTGAAGATGAAGGCAGCACTCAATGCGAAGACGCCGGTCTCCTGACCCTCGATCACTCAGGAAAGAACAATGGCCCCGGAAAACAATCCCGAGGCCGTGATTTCGTTTGCAAGCCTTTGCGAAAAAGGCGCAGGCGGGGAGGTCCTGGACTCCCCGCCTCCGTCTATCGCTGCCGGAATTTCCGGGCAAGCGAACCTGCAAAACCAAGAGTGCCCGTGCCCAGCAGCAACAGCGTGCCCGGCTCAGGCGTTGGCGCTACCGCGAGCGTGACGCTGGTGCCTGAGAACGGTTCGCCGAAGGTGTTCAGCGTCTTTCCGTCCTGCGCATCGCCCACGCCGTAGGTCAGCCCAATATCTGGAATCACGCCGTTGCTCC
>JAFDVV010000102.1:0-8348 GCA_018268775.1 Acidobacteriota bacterium
TCTACGCCGCCTGCGGCCAGCTCAAACGGACAGTGAGCGAAGAGCAGCAACTGGTGACTCTCGCATGAAAATGCCGCCGCACCCTCGCTGATCGAACAGACAACTTGGATCGCGAAGATTCCGCTTGACATTCAAACGACAATTCACAACCATATAGTTGTGAATTGTCTGGATACAACATTTGCGGCTTTGTCTGATCCAACCCGGCGGGCGATGGTCGAGAGGCTCGCTAGCGGGCCTGCCTCAGTGCATGGCCTAACGGAACCGTTCGCACTCTCGCAGCAGATGATCTCAAAACATATTGCCTGCCTGGTGCGGGCGCGGATTGTGATCAAAACGAAGCGTGGACGAGAGAGTGTGTGCACGCTCAGGCCAGAGGCGATTAAGACAGTCAGCGACTGGGCGATTAGCTATCGCCGGTTCTGGGAAGAGAGTTTCGACAAACTGGATGCGGTTGTACAGCAAATGAAGAAAGAGGAGGCAGGGAGATGACAAGAAACACGGTAAGCGAAGTAGAGCGGATGACCATCACAAGAGTCTTTGATGCCCCGCGTGAACTGGTTTGGAAGGCGTGGACAGATCCGAAGTACATCATGCAGTGGTGGGGACCGAAGGGATTTACTGCGCCTGTTTGCAAGATGGATTTTCGCGTAGGAGGGAAGCTGCTCTGCTGCATGAGATCGCCCGACGGCCAGGAGGGCTGGAATGCGGTTGAATACCACGAGATCGTTCCGTACGAGAAGATCGTTTCCTCCATGTACTTTTCCGACTCGGAAGGAAACAAGATCGACCTTGCGGAATTGGGAATAGAACACGAGGCCATCGAGGGTGCGTACGACGTGACCATCTTTGAGGATCTGGGAAACGGCAAGACGAAACTCACGTTCATTGGAAATGAGCCCATGAAGGACGCAATCGAGAGCGGTCAGGCAGAGGGCTGGAAGGAGATCCTCGATAAGCTTGCTGTAGTTGTTGAGGAACTGGCGCAGGCGAAATAAGAGGGTTGAAGTTTTGACTGGCGTCATGCGCGAGCTACTGAACGTAGAAGTAAAGGCAGGCTACCGCGAGACTCGGCTGAGGGCGCCGGAGGTTCGCGATAGCCTGCTTTCCGTCAATTGACAGGATGGTTTCCGGCCCGCAGGCTCGTCAGTCCTGTTAGCAAAAAGCGCTTAGCCGCTGCTGCAACCCCTCACGTACCTGCGGCCACTCTTCCTTCGTGATCGAAAACCAAACGCTGTGCCGCAGCGAGCCGTCCGGCATCACGTAGTGGTTCCGGAACGTCCCCTCGTACACAGCGCCCAGCTTCTTCATCGCCGCCTGCGATTGCAGGTTCTCGTGATGCGTCTTCAAGGCCACGCGATTCAGCCCGAGCGTGTCGAAGCCATAGGCAAGCTGCAGCAGCTTCGCCTCCGGGTTTACGCCCTTCTGATGAAGCTCCGGCGTAATCCAGGTATGCCCGATCTCCACCGTCCTGTTGTGCATATCCAGATCGATAAACCGCGTCGACCCTACCACGCGGTTCTCACGCTTGAGCACCGTCACCCACGGAAGCTGAGTCCCCGTAGCCGCTACCTTCAGCGCCGCCTCAAGCCAAGCTTCAAGGTCCTTCGGTGTCTCAACACGCGTGGTCATGTAGCGCCATATGCGCTCGTCGAAGGCGATCTTCTCCAGCGCAGGGAGGTGCTCTCGCGACAACGGCTCAAGCCGCACATTTGCACCATCGAGAACTGGTTGTTCGATATTGCCGTGTGGTCGCATCTAGTTCACCGAAGCAGCCTGTGTCAGGCAGAGCGTAAGAAGAGTCTGGGCCACGCGGTCATAGTCGTGCCGCAGCACGTCGCCCTCATGCAGAAAGTTGCCCGTAATCGGCTCCACACCCAGCGAGCGCACGCGATCCAGATCGTTCACGAGAGGTTCCTGCCCTTCGCGTGCATACTTTGCGTGAAGCTCGTCGGAGATCGGAGCCGTATTGATCAGCGCATAGTCGAAGAGCTTCCGTCCGCCCGCGTGTTGCAACGTCTTTTCCACATGCTCCGAGGCCGTCAGTCCCAGCGATTCGTTCGCCTGCGTCATCAGGTTGCAGATGAAGACCCGCGTCGCCTTCGAGGAGGCGATTGCCTCTGGAATGCCCCTTACCAGCAGGTTCGTGATCAGCGAGGTGTACAGCGAACCCGGCCCCAGCGTAATCAGGTCGGCGTTGGCGATGGCCTCCAGCGTCTCGGGCAGGGGATCGGCGCCGGAGGGCTCCAGCGTCAGTTCGATGATGGTCTTTTTGCTGCGGGTAATGTTCGTCTCGCCCTCGACGATCGAGCCGTCGTCCATCCGAGCCGCCAGCGTAACGTTAGCCGTTGTAGCCGGAAATATCCTGCCGCGCGTGGCTAGAATCTGCGACGACATTTGGACCGCCTGGGCAAAGTCACCCGTTACCCCCGACATCGCCGCTACGAAGAGGTTGCCGAAGTTGTGTCCCTCAAGCTCTCCCTGGTCGAAGCGATATTTGAACAGCCGCGATAGCAGGTGTTCGTCCTCAGACAACGCGACCATGCAGTTGCGAATGTCTCCCGGTGGCAGGATATTCAGGTCGTCGCGCAGCCTTCCGGATGAGCCGCCGTCGTCCGTCACCGTCACTACCGCCGACAGATCGCCGATCATCGTCGTGGTGCCGATGCGGGGCGTGGAACCTTCTCGCGGAGTCCGGCGCCGCTCGTGCACCGGAACAAACTGCTTTAGCCCGCGCAGCAGCGTCGACAAACCTGTTCCGCCGCCGATTGCGACGACGCGCAACGCCCGATCCGTACCGCCGGTTGGACTTGAATACTGCAATACACCCCGCATAATGACAACGCTCAATCCATCGTAACTGGATTGAGCGTTGTGAAAGAAATTGCCAATCGTTGGTGGATGAGCTAGACCTCGGGGTAGAGCAGTTCGGTAAAGCGTGGATCGTCTGCCATGTCCTGGAAGTCAGAGTCCGCGCGGGCTTGAATCCTGTTGCGCGGGTTGCGGCGGATCGCTTCGGTCAGATGTTCCAGGCAGGTCTGCGAGTCGCCCGTCATCGACGACAGCACCGCCAGCCCGTAGAAGGCGTAGTCGGCGTTCTCGTCCTGCTTCAGGATTCCGTGGAAGTGCTCGCGCGCGTCCTCGTAGTTGCCGTCGTTGAGCAGAGAGACGGCGTAGTCGTACCGTTCCTCGGAGGTCGAGAAGACGGTCTTGCTCTTTGAGGCCTGCGCCTCGCACGCGTTCAAGTACATGCGGACGCGCTCCGCAAGGTCGCCTGCGCCGGCATGGAGCAGCTTCTCGAAGGCCGCGCGGGCCTTGTCGAACTTGCCCTCCTGCATCAGCCGGATCGCGGCTTCATAATTGGAGAGAACATGGGCCCGGGCTGGATCGTCTGCTGGGGAGACCGCACCGGCGATGGTGCGGGTGGAACGTTTGGATGCAGTTGCGGTCTTTGCTGTCTGTGCCATGGTCAATCTCTTTTCGCCGCTAAGGCGCACTCCTGAGTTAGCCATTGATTGCGGCCAACCGATTTTCTTGATTGCTTCAGTTTCGGATTTATACGCAGAGACGGGCCTGAGGTCAACTCCACGACAGAGGCAGCTTCAGGCCCGGTGTTTATAGATTACAGGGTTCAGCTCCGGATCGTTATACATCTTCATCTGCCGGTAGAGTTTGAAGCGCCTTCTGCCCTCGGCCAGGTCGCTGCACAAGGAGCCAAGCGCCGTCTCCAGGTCGCTGCGCTGCTCCTTTAGCAGCAGGAGACGTTCCCGGTTCTTCTCCCGGTGCTCCTCGGTGGCATTTATGCGCTCGGTCTCTTCGCTCGTGTGATAGATCTTCAGCGCAAGGATCGAGAGCCGGTCGATCATCAACCCCGGCGTCTCCGAATGCAGAGGAGCGTCCCGGTGCACTGAGAAGACCGGCTGGAACTCCGTCAGGAGCAGGCTGTCGATCTGTTCGACCAGGTCGTTGCGTCTCTGGTTCAGCCGGTCGATGGCGCGCTTTACGTTCGCAATTTCGCTGTCGGTCGCCTGGGGATCGCGGGCCTTGTCCTCCTCGTGCCACAGGTCGAAGTTCGCGCGGTGCTGCGCGCGAACCAGCTCTTTCAGGTTCGTCGATCCACCTTCGCGGACGATGAGTGGTTCCACGCTGCGTGGGGTGTGCCACTCCGCGGTTGTCTGGTCGTGCAAAAGCGTAATCGAGGTCGCGTCCAACATGCTGTGCAAAATTCTGGACTCCATCGAAGACTTTACCAGTTTGCGCCACCTATATTGCCGGATCGTCTTCCAGCAAGCAGACTAAAGGCAGGTCATGACGACAGAACCCCTCCCCCGGACGACTGCTGCCGGCATCCCTCCGGCAAAGCGTGTGCTGATCTACAGGCTGGGCAGCCTGGGCGATACGCTCGTCGCCCTGCCAGCGCTCCACCTTGTCGCGCGCGCCTTTCCCAACGCCGAACGGCGCATGTTGACTAACTTTCCCGTCAACGTCAAAGCCCCGCCCGCGGCCGCCATCCTCGAAGACACAGGACTCGTCCATGGCTTTATCCGCTATGCCGTGGGAACACGCAGCGTTATCGAGCTTGCAAAGCTCTGGTGGACCATCCGCCGCTGGCAACCCGATGTGCTGGTCTATCTCGGTTCTTCGCGAGGGGTGGCCTCGGCCCAGCGCGATGCCCGCTTCTTCCGGCTCTGCGGCATCCGGCATGTTGTCGGTGTCCCGCTTTCGGAAGACATGCAGCAGAACCGCTGGCAGGAGGACGCGCAGGCGCTCGAGCCCGAGGCCGAACGGCTCGTCCGCAACATCGCTTCGCTCGGCGATGCCCGCCTTGATGACCCTGCAAGCTGGGACCTCCATCTCACGGATGAAGAAAAAGCCTGTGCCGATGCCGCCCTCGGTTCGCTGTGCGAGATGCCGCTGATCGCCGTTAGCGTCGGCACCAAGGTGCAGTCCAAGGACTGGGGCCGCGACAACTGGCGCGCCCTGCTCGCACGGTTGGCCGTCTTGTATCCCCGCTACGGTCTGGCGCTCAGTGGAGCGCCGGAGGAGAGCGAGGCGAGCGAGTTTGCCGGCGATGGCTGGCGTCAGTCCGGCGGTGGACCGGTAGTGAATCTCTGCGGCAGGCTCACTCCGCGCGAGAGCGCCGCTGCTTTTCGTCACGCACGAATCTTCATCGGCCACGATAGCGGCCCCATGCACCTCGCCGCCGCCGTGCAGACGCCCTGCGTCGCCATCTTTGCCGCACGCAACAAGCCGCGTGTCTGGTTTCCGTACGGCAGCATGCATCGCGTTCTCTACCACAAGACGGAGTGCTGGGGGTGCGGCCTTGAGACCTGCGTCGTCGAACGCAAACGATGCCTGACCTCGATCACCGTCGAAGAGGTTGCCACGGAAGTACGTGCCATTCTCGGGTGACACCAACGCGGCACCTGCTTGCAACGAGGAACGATGGCGAGGATGCGATGATATTAGGTGAAGGAGAGACTCCCCGCGGCATGCTACCCGAACTGCACTCCATTCTGAACCTTCTCGAAGGAGGTTTCTCCCGGCTCAGGATCCTCGTCGTAGGCGACATTATGCTCGACCGCTACATTCACGGCGAGGTCGAGCGTATCTCGCCCGAGGCCCCGGTGCCTGTGATCCGCCACGCCACGCGCTACGAACGAGCGGGCGGCGCGGCGAATGTGGCCATGAACCTCGCCGGTCTTGGCTGCCAGGCCGTTCTGGCGGGCTTCTGGGGAGAGGACAGTGAGCAGGCCGAGTTGAAGGCGATGCTCGAACGGGCGGGCGTGGACACGGCCGGCGTCGTCTCCAGTTCGCTGCCTACGATCTCCAAGACCCGAATCGTCGGACGCCAGCAACAGCTTCTGCGCCTCGATATCGAGAGCCGCGACACGCCACCAGAAGATGAGATGGAGCGGCTCATCGAGCGCGTCACGCGCCTCGTCGACGAGGTCCACGCCGTCATTCTCTCTGACTACGCCAAGGGAGCGCTCTCCCGCGCCGTCTGCGAAGCGGCTATCCGCGCGGCGAAGGCAAAGGGTATTCCCGTGTTGGCCGACCCCAAGTCGCCCGACTTCGGCAAGTACTCCGGTGCAACCACCGTCTGCCCCAATCTTGGCGAGCTGGCGCTTGCGACCGGCATCGCATCGCACCAGACCGACGCTCTTCTCGACGCAGGCCAACGGCAGGTCGCTGAACACGATCTCGGCTTCCTCACCGTCACCATGAGCGAGAAGGGAATCGCCGTTCTCTGGCCTGACCGGCGCTTCCACTCGCCAGCCCGGGCCCGCGAGGTCTTCGACGTCTCCGGAGCGGGTGACACGGTCATCGCCACGCTCGCCGCATCCCTTGCCGGGGGACTTCAGGTGGAAACCGCTGTTGACCTCGCCAATCTGGCCGCCGGCATCGTAGTCGGCAAGATGGGGACCGTTCCCATAGCGCAGCATGAGCTGGTTGCCGAGCTGACGCCCTCTACCGGGCTTACCGCGGGCGAGAAGGTCCTCGACCTCGAGCGCGTCTCGCGCCGCGTGGCTGAGTGGCGCGCCTCGGGCGAGACCATCGTTTTTACCAACGGGTGCTTCGACCTGCTTCACGTCGGCCACATCACGCTTCTCGAAGACTGCCGCCGCTTTGGCACCAAGCTCGTTCTTGGCCTCAATGCGGACGCGTCGGTCTGCCGGCTCAAAGGGCCTACGCGCCCCATCGTCGGAGAGCGCGAACGCGCACGTGTGATGGCTGCGCTGGCCGCAGTCGATGCCGTCGTGCTCTTTGAGGAGGACACGCCTCTGAATCTCATCCGCGCGCTCAGGCCCAACGTCCTCGTCAAAGGCGGCGACTATACCGTCGAGACCGTCGTCGGGCACGAAGATGTCCTCGCCTATGGCGGCCGCGTGGAGATTGTTCCTACCGTCGAAGGGTTCTCAACCACCAACATCGTCAAAAAGCTGGCGGCAACCGAGGAGAAGGCGAAGTGATCATCGTAACCGGCGGAGCAGGATTCATCGGCAGCAACCTCGTGCATCAGTTGAATGCCATCGGCGAGAAGAGCATTCTCGTCGTGGACAATCTCGCTCCGGCTCCGAACCTGAGCGGACCGAAGTTTCTCAACCTGGCAGGGGCGCAGTACGCCGATTACATGGACAAGCGAGAGTTTCGCGCTGCCGTTAAGTGCGGCGACTTTGAGGGGGAGAAGGTTCGCGCCATACTTCATCAGGGAGCGTGCTCCAACACGCTCGAAGACGATGGCCGCTACATGATGGACAACAACTTCACCTACTCCAAGGAGCTTCTGCACTTCGCCATGGAGCACAAGATACCGTTCGTCTACGCCTCAACGGCCGCGGTCTATGGCGCGAGCACCAGCTTCGCGGAGGTTCCCGCCAACGAGCGCCCGCTGAATGTCTACGGCTACTCCAAGCTGGTCTTCGACAACTACGTTCGCCGTCTGATGCCCGAGATGAAAAGCACTGTCGTGGGTCTGCGTTACTTCAACGTCTACGGCCCTCGCGAGCAGCACAAGGGGCGCATGGCCAGCGTGCTGCACCACTTCACCAAACAGCTCAAGGAGACCGGCACCATCAGGATGTTCGAGGGCTCCGGCGGCTACGCCAACGGCGAGCAGCGCCGCGACTTCGTCTTCGTCCGCGACCTCGCTCGCATCAACATGTTCTTTGCGGGTCTGCTCCCGGGCGAACACTCCCCGAAGCACGTCCACGCTGTCGTCAACGCGGGTACAGGCGAAGCCCGCACCTTCAAGGCAGTGGCCGAAGCACTGATGAAGGTCCACGGCCCTGGAAAGATCGAGTACATCCCATTCCCCGGAGACCTCAAAGACCGGTACCAGCACTTCACCCAGGCAGACATCGCAGGGCTACGGTCAGCCGGTTATACCGCCCCGTTTACCTCTCTCGAAGAGGGGGCTGTAGAGACCTTCCGGGGCTGATGTACGTCTTTATTTTATAGGCTTTATTTTGCGAACCAGGAAGAAGCGCTTATCCCTGCAGCGAGACCTGCGTTTACGGTCTTGCATCGGTGAGGTCTGCTTCTTTGCCAAGCTGAAGAATCCCGGAGCGAAGTTCGACAGAGGCTCCAGCCCAACAGGGGCAAGAGGAGAGGCGCCATGTTAAACAACTGACGACAAAAGGGGTATTTGTGATGAGCTGTATCGATGAAAAGCTTCAGCCGATCTTCGCCGATGTGACTCGCCGTAACTGTGGCGAAGCGGAGTTTCACCAGGCGGTGCACGAGGTCCTGGAGAGCCTGGGCCGCGTGGTCGCCAAGCATCCGCACTTCGTCGACCAGGCGCTGATCGAAAGAATCTGCGAACCGGAGCGGCAGATCATCTTCCG
>JAFDVV010000102.1:8401-31447 GCA_018268775.1 Acidobacteriota bacterium
AAGGGCGGAATGCGTTTTCACCCCTCGGTGAACGTCGGCATCATCAAATTTCTCGGCTTCGAACAGACGTTCAAAAACGCGTTGACCGGAATGCCCATCGGTGGCGGCAAGGGTGGGTCCGATTTCGACCCCAAAGGCAAGTCGGATGGCGAGATCATGCGCTTCTGCCAGTCGCTGATGACAGAGCTGCACCGGCATCTCGGCGAATACACCGACGTCCCTGCCGGCGACATCGGGGTGGGTGGACGCGAGATCGGCTATATGTTCGGGCAGTACAAACGTCTGACCAATCGCTACGAGGCCGGGGTCATCACCGGCAAGGCGCTTGCCTATGGCGGGTCGCGAGCGCGTACCGAGGCGACTGGCTACGGCAACACTTACTTCGTTCAGGCCATGTTGCAGACCCGGGGGACGGATTTCGATGGAAAAAAGGTAGTCGTCTCCGGATCGGGCAATGTGGCGATCTACACCATCGAGAAGGTACAGGCCTTCGGCGGCAAGGTCGTCGCCTGCTCCGACTCCAGCGGCTATATCGTGGACGAAGACGGCATCGACCTCGATCTGCTGAAGGAGGTCAAGGATGTGCGGCGCGAGCGCATCGCGGAATACGCAAAGGCAAGGAGGACGGGAGTTCATTTCATCACCGCCGACAAGGGTTCGGTCTGGGATGTGCCTTGCGATGTTGCCATGCCATCGGCCACACAGAACGAGCTCTCGGGCAAGGATGCCGGGACTCTGGTGAAGAACGGCGTGGTCGCCGTGGGCGAGGGCGCGAACATGCCTTCCACCCCTGAGGCGATCAAGGTCTTCCGGGATGCCGGTGTTTTGTTTGCCCCCGGCAAGGCAGCCAACGCTGGCGGCGTGGCCACCTCGGCGTTGGAGATGCAGCAGAACGCCTCCCGCGACAGTTGGACCTTTGAGCAGACCGAGGAGCGCCTTGCCACCATCATGCGGAACATCCACGACACCTGTGCCGCCACAGCCGAGGAATATGGCGCGCAGGGCGACTATGTGCTCGGCGCCAACATCGCGGGCTTCGTCCGCGTGGCGGAGGCGATGCAGATGCTCGGTGTCATCTGACAGATCCCCGAACAGCGGAACGAACACCATCGGGCGGCCTTCGTGCAAAGCGGGTCGCCTTTTTTACGTTGTCTTTGAGTGAGATAGATAAGGGTGTGGTGAGAGCGCTGGGGCTCGAACCCAGGACCAACGCCTTAAAAGGGCGATGCTCTACCAACTGAGCTACGCTCTCGAACCGTATCTCCAAGTTAGCACATTCTTCAGTGCAAATATTTTCTGTGGACCTTGCTCTTGCGCAACGGGTGAAGTCCCTTTGCGCGGAGGGAGATCGGAGCGCGTCCATGACCCGCAAGATGTACAAATCGCAGGTACCAAGCGGGTGACGGGTTACACGAAAGTGCCATCGTAGATTCATTGACTTGCATTTGAGGTGCCATTAATCTCGTGCTATTGCATGACATCGGAAGATCGCGTGTCAGCAAGCAAGCAAAGCCGCCGGCAGCAGTGGTTGCGGGCCGAACCGCCGGGACAGGACAAAGACGATGGAAAAACGGGGCACGGACAAGATTGAGGATCTCGGCGTCGCCGAGACACCGGAAGACGTCGCTGTACTTTACTCGTGGGCAAACCTCCACGGAGCGAAGTATCGCGACTTCTCGGCTTCACGCCGGGAGTACCGCGCCCAGTTGCGCCATCGCGCCGCCGAGCAGGTTCGCCAGCAGGCGCTCATCGCACAGGCCGAAGCCGAAGCTGCCGCAACTGCCGCAGAAAACGAGGCGCGCAAGGCTGCCGATTCAGCGCGGCTCGATGTTGGCATCAAATCCGACTCCTCCATCAAGCGGAACCTTCGCAATGCCGAAGAGGCGGCGAGAACTGCCGCGGCAGAAAGAGTGGAAGCCTCGCGCCGCGCCGAAGCTGCCGCAACCGCTGAAGCGGCCGCGCGCCGCGAGGAGCGCGAGATCGCCGACGCCCACGCCTCCGCCGAACGTCAGGCCGCACGCTATGCCGAATCCGAGATCCGCCGCCGCGAGGCCAGCATGCACGGCTTTCAGCAGGACCCAGTTCCCGGACAGATCACCGATCCCTATACGCCGCAGCCCGCGTTTCCGCAGGGCGGCTATGCGGAGGCTGTCCGTTATCAAGCCTCACCTGCGCAGCAGGAGGTGTTCCAGCCTCAGCAGGCCTCAGTCCGGCAGTCAGCACCTGTTGTTCCGCAGTCATTCGCTCCTGCCCAGCCTCCGGCACAGATCGTCGAATCGATCGCCGCGCGTGGCAGCGATACGAGCAGTGCTCAGCGCAGACGTCAGGGCTACCGTCCAGACGATGCCTCTGGAGTCAGGCAGATCTATCGCGGACCCGAGTATGACACCCCGTTGACCGAACGCCGTGCGACCGACTCCGGCCGTATGCCCAGTGCGTCGCAGCCGCGCATGGAGAGTCAGGTTCCCAGGGAGCGGAGGGCCGCGCCCGAACAGCCGCGTTCCGATGCGCCGGCTCCGCCGCCGGTCGCACCCGCTTCAGCGGGACCGAGTTCCTCTGCGTCAGGATCTGGAGTCGCCGGGTCGAGCAGCGGTGGACGGCACCCCTTCAATGCCCAGGCCGTGCCAAGGCAAGAAGTCGTACGCACAGATTCTGTGAAGCATGAGCCTGCTCCAAGTGGAGCGAGCCAGCTTCGCCCCACAATCCCGCCGGGCACACCGGCGCGCAACGCGCCGCCAGCGCGTCCGGTGGAGCCGGCCCCGATCGCTCCGTTCTGGGAGCACTCGCGTCCTGTAGAAAGGGTCGCTACCGGATTCACCACCGTCTACGATCCAAATCGCGAACCGGCACCAGGCTCCGCATCCGCGATGCTCCCGGTCGCTCAACCCATTGTTCGGTCCGAGCCCGCTGCCACGCCGCGCCCGGTCTCGCCGTTCTCGCAGCCGCCAGTCGCCGGCGATCCCGGTCGTGGCCGCAGAGCGCAGGACGACTTCACGCACGATCGTTCCGTGGGCTTCCCGAACATCCAGCAGAGCGCAGGCGGTGCACAGCCACCGTACTTCGGTGGACAGCCGTTGCCGCCTTCGCAGCCCCGAATCGCGCAGACCACCGAGCCCAGTCACAGTACATCGTTCTCCGCCGATCCCGCTGGGCCCGCCTGGTTGTATGCTCCCGCGGCCTCCGCCGAATCGCCGCAGTTCGGCAATCCAGTGCAGGCGCCTTCGGTCGCAGAGACCTTACAGCACTCCCGCGAGCGCGTCGCGGCGCGCTGGTTTGCGCTGAAGGGCGTCTTCGAACAGCCGGGAGAGCCTGTCGAGCAGGCTCCTGTCCGCCAGAAAGAGATTCGCACCCCTGTGCTTGCCGTCTTCTCGCTTGCGGGAGGCGTCGGCAAGACCAGCCTTGTCGCCACCATCGGAAGGTCGCTCTCCTCGCTTGGCGAGAAGGTTCTTCTCACCGACACGACCTCGCACGGCCTGCTCCCGTTCTACTTCGGCGCCAGCGAGTTGAGGCAGGGAACGGTCCGCACCTTCTCGCCCCCAAGCGGCAGCACCGACGCGCCGATCTACCTGGTCAGCTACGACGTTCCAACGGAGAAGTCGGAGCAGCCGGAGAAGGAGAAGCTCGTCGAAGAGATACTCAACAACAATCGGGGAATCCATCGCATCATGCTCGACCTCACGGTCAACTCGGCATGGATCATCCGCTACATGGCCCGCATGAATCCAACGGTGTTGGTCCCTCTGGCACCCGACATGAACTCGGTCATCAGCCTGCAGGTGATCGAGAAGTTCTTCCAGGGGATGGTCGACGCCGATGGCCGGCCTCTGCAGCCGTACTACCTCATCAACCAGTTCGATGTCTCGCTGCCACTGCATCTCGACGTGCGCGAGGTGCTGCGCCGTCAGCTCGGCGATCGCCTGCTGCCGTTCGTCATCCACCGCGCGCCCGAGGTCTCCGAAGCCCTGGCCGAGGGAATGACGGTGGTCGACTACGCGCCGGAGTCGCCGGTGTCGGGAGATTACATGAATGTCGCAACCTGGCTGCGCACCGTTGCGGCCCCTGCCACGGCAGGTTTTCGCAATGTGCGCTGGAGTGAGCGATGAGCGATTCGCCACTCTGGCGCGAGTTTGAATCCGGCGATGGGCTCCTTCTCAGGTTGCTCCGCTTTGTCATTGTCGTAGCGGGCATCGTCTTCCTTTTTTCGACGGCGATCCTTGAACTGACCTGGCCGCAGCAGCTCGTCCTCGGCCTGCTTACAGTCCTCGTCGCTATCTGGATGGATCGCAGCTCCAGCTCTTACCTCGTCACGCTGACGCTGATGATCGCCTCCATGTACTCGACCTTCCGGTACGGCTTCTGGCGTATGGCGACGACCGGTAAGTTCTTCTTCGATCCCGGCTCCAGGTGGAGCGTCCTCGACGGCTTCTTCATCTCCATGCTGCTGCTGGCCGAGGCCTACGCCTTCGTCATCCTCTTTCTCGGCTATCTTCAGACGGTCTGGCCTCTGCGGCGCACCCCTGTGCCGCTGCCCGAGGACCCGCACGTCTGGCCCTCGGTCGACCTGCTGATCCCCACCTACAACGAGCCGTTGAGCGTCGTGAAGTACACAGCGCTCGCGTCGATGAACATCGACTGGCCCGCAGACAAGCTCAACGTCTACATCCTCGACGACGGCAAGCGCGAGGAGTTCCGCCAGTTTGCCGAAGAGGCCGGCATCGGCTACATGACGCGCGACGACAATGCGCACGCGAAGGCCGGCAATATCAACCGCGCGCTGGCGCGGCTCGACTCGCCCTTCGTCGCCATCTTCGACTGCGACCACGTACCCACGCGCAGCTTTCTCCAAGTTACGCTTGGCTGGTTCCTTCGCGACAACAAGCTGGCGATGCTCCAGACGCCGCACCACTTCTATTCGCCCGACCCGTTCGAGCGTAACCTCGGCCAGTTTCGCACCATTCCCAACGAAGGCGAGCTCTTCTACGGCATCGTCCAGGACGGCAACGACTTCTGGAACGCGACCTTCTTCTGCGGCTCCTGCGCCATTCTGCGCCGCACTGCGCTCGACGAGATCGGCGGCATCGCCGTCGAGACCGTCACCGAAGACGCGCACACCTCTCTGCGTATGCAGATGAACGGCTGGAACACGGCATATATCAACATCCCGCAGGCGGCGGGCCTCGCCACCGAGCGGCTGAGCGGTCACGTCAAGCAGCGCATTCGCTGGGCGCGCGGCATGATCCAGATCATGCGCACCGACAACCCTCTCTTTGCGAAGGGCCTTAAGCCCGCGCAGCGTCTCTGCTACTTCAACGCGATGACGCACTTCCTCTACGCTTTGCCGCGCCTTATCTTCCTGACGGCGCCGCTGATCTATCTCATCCTCGGCCAGGTCAACGTCCCCGGCTACTGGGCCGCGATCCTCGCTTACGCCCTCCCCCACCTGTTCCTGTCGAGCATCACCAACTCGCGCATTCAGGGCAATCACCGGCACTCATTCTGGAACGAGATCTACGAGACCGTGCTCGCGCCGTTCATCTTTCTGCCCACAATGCTTGCGCTGGTCAACCCCAAGCTCGGCAGCTTCGATGTGACGGCAAAGGGCGGCGTCGTCAACCGCAGGTTCTTCGACAGCCGTATAGCGCGACCGTTTCTCTTCATGATGTCGCTCAATCTGCTGGGCGCGCTGCTCGCCATTCCGCGCCTCTTCTTTTTCCCGCTGCCTTATGTTGGCGATCTATATGACGCTGGCCACTCCGGCACAGTCATCATGAACCTGGTCTGGGTCTGCTTCAACATGGTCATCCTCGGCGTCTGCTCCGCCGTTGCATGGGAGAGCCAGCAGCGCCGCCAGACGGTACGCATCGAGATGGCCGCCCCGGTGCAGGCCAGGATGGCAAACGGAAGCCTGATTCAGGGGACCACCTACGATATGTCAAGCGGCGGTCTGATGATGAAGATGGACCGCGACTTTGTCGCCTCCCCCGGCGATTCGATCAAGCTCTCGATGCCGGTCCTCGACGGCGATGCGATATTGCCCGCAACTGTCGTCGAAATCAGCGGCAACGTCATTCGCGCCCAGTTCGATCCGCTCACGTTGCAGGAAGAGGAAGCGTTGACCATGATTCTCTACTCCCGCGCCGACACATGGCTGGGATGGGGAGAGAACCGTGAACCCGACCAACCCATGAAGAGCCTTGGACTTATTCTGAAGCTCGCCGTCAAGGGACTGTCGGAGACCGCAAGAGGTTTGATGAAGACCACGAAAAAAGCTCCACCGAAGGGCAAGCTCGTCACCAGCATCTCCCCCCTGCTTCTGCTGGCGCTGCTGTTTTCGGCCACAACGCTGATTGCCCAGCCCGACCCCACCTCGGCCCTCACCGTCTCCGACAATGGAGTGCAGGCCCGGCCAGTGGCCCCGGGGGCCTTCGACAATCTCTTCACGCTCGCCGACCTCGGAGTGCCCGACACCATCGTGCTCCGCGGTGTCGATGCGTACCACACGGTCTACTTCTCTCTGCCGCAGACGCAGATCGTCAAAACGGCCACGATGAAGTTGCAGTACCACTTTTCGCCGGGCCTGATTCCGTCGCTCAGCCATCTCAAGGTCTCGCTCAACGGAACGCTCTTTGCCACGCTGCCGGTGACGCTCAAGCCAACGCCTCCCGGGCCTTCGGATCCCAATGGCGCGCGCGCCGAAAACAGCGCCCTGCTCGAAGCGACGCTCACGCTGCCGGCCGAGATGCTGGTGCGCGACAACCAGCTCACCTTTGAGTTTGTCGGCCACTACACCATGGAGTGCGAAGACCCCTCGCACACCGCACTGTGGAGCCATGTCGACGCCACGTCGACCCTCGAGCTTGCCGGTTCACTGCTGCCGCTTAAAGACGACCTCAAGCTGCTTCCGCTGCCGTTTTACGACTCCAAGGTCAATCTGCATCCATCGATTCCGATCGTCTTCTTCGGACAGCCGTCGCCCCGCTCGCTTCAGGCCGCGGGCATCGTCTCGTCGTGGTTTGGCGTCCTTACCGACTCCCGCGCCGTCCGCTTTCCCGTCTCGCTCGGCACCATTCCGGCCGGCAATGCCATCGTCATCGCCGAAAACTCCGGCGACCTTCCCGCCGGTCTGAAGGCAGGAGGGTCTTCCGGCGCCACCATCACGATGCGGCCCAATCCGAACGACCCATACTCCAAGGTGCTGGTGCTCACCGGGGACAACGCCGACGACCTGTTGACCGCCGCGCTCGGCCTTGCTCTCCAGCGCGACATGCTTTCAGGAGACTCCGCCCGCGTCGCTTCGCTCAAGATGCCCGCCGTCCGCGAGCCGGACGACGCACCGCGCTGGCTCTCAACCGATCGCATCACTCCCGTGGGAGACATTGCCCAGACGGGCGACCTCCAGGGCGACGGCTCCGTTCCCATGCGCATCTACATGCGCGTTCCACCCGACCTCTACTACGGCCAGATGCAGAACCTCTCCTTCCATCTCGGCTACCGCTACAACGGGATTCCCATCTCCAACGAGAGCTCGATGCAGGTCTATATGAACGACGCCTACATCAGCTCCACGCCGTTGCCGCATACCGAGAACGCTTCGGCGCAGCTTGAAACGGTCATACCCGTTCCGGTCGGAAACATGCGGCCGTTCTCGAACACCTTCATGTCGCAGTTCATCTTTCTGCTCGCCAAGAAAGGGAAGTGCCAGGACACCGCGCCCTACAACATGAAGGCCGCGATCCTCAAGGACTCCTATCTCGACATCAAGGACATTCCGCACTGGACCGCTCTGCCCAACCTTGAAATCTTCGCCAACGCGGGCTATCCCTTCACCCGCCGCGCCGACCTCTCCGACACGACGGTCGTTCTCCCCGGCTCACCCGCCGCCGACGAGATCGAGACCTACCTCACGCTGATGGGCCACTTCGGCAGCCAGACCGGCTATCCCGTCACCAACGTCAGCGTCACCGATGCCGACGGCATGAAGACCGACGGCCGCAAGGACTACCTCGTCATCGGCACCGTCGATGATTCGCCCGCGCTCACCCGCCTCAACCCTTCGCTTCCCGTCGTCGTCGACGGCAGCGGTCTTCATATCCAGGACACGCAGGGCTTCTTCGCCTCGCTGCAACACGCATGGTGGAAGGTCCGCAGCTCCGACCACATTCAGTCCGGCCAGCTTGAGACCGCTGGCGGCCTCCCCGACGTTCTCATCGAGGGCATGGAGTGGCCCGCGCGCTCCGGGCGCTCCGTCGTGCTCGTCGCCCTGCGCGACCACGCCGTCGTTCCCAACTTCCTCTCCGTCTTCCTCAAGACCGCGCAGTCCAGCGACATCTCGCAGTCGGTCAGCGTGCTGCACGGACGCCGTTTCTCCTCCTACCGCATCGGCAACGACGTCTACTACGTAGGCTCGCTGTCGCTTTGGACACGCATCAACCTGTTCTTCTCGCAGTTCCAGTGGTCGATGGTCCTCGGCACCTTCGTCATCTGTTTCTTCCTGGCAACCATCGTCCGGGCATCGTTGCGCCATCGCGCTCGCGTCCGGCTCCAGGGGAACGACTAGTGCGGTGTTGCGAATGTTCGCTGCAAAATCGGATGTTCGTTACAAAATATGAAGTGTCATCCTGAGCGCAGTTTGGTGCGTTTTTGCGCCAAACGGAGTCGAAGGACCCGCGTTCAGGACTCCAATGATGCAACGAACTCCAGGATCAGGAATGATTGGTGTGGTCAACAAGGCTTTTGGAAAAATGCGTCATCTCGATCTACGCCTGTCGCAACTTCACCGCGACAGGCGCAGCCGAAGCATCTGCGGCCTGTTCCTGCTCTCCTTTCTGCTGCTTTCACCCCTCTGCCCTGCGCAACCCGCGTGGCCGCTATGGGACAGCTACAACCGCATCATCATCGACCAGCAGGGCCGCGTTATCGACCGCAGCGCGCAGGACCGCACCACCAGCGAAGGCCAGTCCTACGCCATGTTCTTCGCCCTCGTCGCAAACGACCGGGCGCGCTTCGACAAGCTGCTCCATTGGACGGAGATCAACCTCGCGGCGGGCGATCTAACGCAGCACCTTCCAGCCTGGAGCTGGGGCAAGGCCCCCGACGGCTCCTGGAAGCCGCTCGACCTGCATCCTGCCTCCGACGCCGATCTCTGGATGGCCTACTCGCTTATCGAGGCAGGCCGTCTCTGGCGCGATCCCCACTACGACCGTCTCGGCATGGCGCTCGCCGCCCAGGTCGCCCAGCAGGAAGCGGCCTTCGTTCCCGGACTCGGGACCACGCTCATCGCCGGCGCCTATGGCTTTCATCCCGACGCCCAGACCTGGATACTGAACCCGAGCTACCTGCAGCCCTCCATCCTCGCCCGCCTCTCGAAGGTCATGCCGAATGGGCCATGGGCCGCCATCCTCGATTCGCTCAACCCCATCCTCGCCGAAGGTTCGGGAGCGGGCTATGCCATGGACTGGGTCACAGCCGGCTCCGGCATCCACCCCTCCGCCACCCCCTCCCAGCACGCTGCGGGAGATGCGGGAGCGATGCCGAAGGGAAGCTATGACGCCATCCGCGTCTACCTGTGGCTCGGCATCGCCGACCCCGAGACCCGCGGTGTCCGTAGCCTCCTCACCCGAGTTCCGGCGATGGCCGCCTATCTCGACAATCACCCCATCCCGCCGCAGCAGGTGGACGCGCAGGGCAGGGTGCTGAACCCCAACGGGTCTCCGGGATTCTCGGCGGCCGTCACCCCGTATCTTCGCGCTCTCGGCAAGACCGCCCAGGCAAAGATCCAGTCCGACCGCCTCGCCGCAAGCCGCGACGCTACAACCGGCTTGTACGGAAAGACCGCCGACTACTATGATCAGAATCTCGCACTGTTCGCAACTGGTTGGTCCGAAGGGAGATTCCGCTTCGACCGCGATGGAAAGCTCCGCGTAAAGTGGAAGTAAACCCACTTGCATCAAGCACTATTGGCAAAGCAGTAAATACAAGAAAAAAAGGTACAAAACCGGAGAAAAGCGGTAAGCTTCATTAGAATGTGTGAGCTGTCGGCGGAAGAAATAGCAGATAGTTTGATCCGGTTAGTGACGAGGCGAATGAGTCCAGTGAGTCCAGGAAGACGAAAAAGCCCAATTCGGATGTTCTGTGCAGCAGCCGTGCTGGGAGCAGGCGTCTTTGTTTCACTGCCGGCGCAACTCCAGGCGCAGAACCAGTCTGCCGCCACGCAGGCCCTGCTCGACAAGGCCCACGCGCTTGAAGTCCGTGGACGCATGGACATGGCCGCGCAGACCTGGCAGCAGGTTCTGCTCGCCGACCCAAACAACACCGATGCTCTCGCCGGGCTCGCCCGTGCCGCCAAGATGAGCGGCAACAACAATCTCGCCGGGACATATATCGACCGTCTGCGCGCCATCAATCCCAACGACCCGAACATTCAGCGCATCGAAAACATGGGGTCGCAGCAGAACCAGTCCGCCGCCCTGGCGCAGGCGGGCAAGTTTGCGCAGTCCGGCCAGTACGCGCAGGCGATGGCCATCTATAGAAAGACCTTCGGCGACGCGCCGCCTCCCGGCGACTGGTCGCTGGCCTACTACGAGACGGAAGCTGCTATCCCCGACGACCGCCCCCATGCCATCGCCGGTCTCCGCGCGCTGGTGCAAAAGTACCCTAACGACTCGCGTTATCAGGTCGCCCTCGGACGCATCCTTACCTACAACCCTGCTACCCGCTCCGAAGGCCGCCGCTTCCTCGAGAAGCATCCCAACGACCCGCAGGCAGTTGAGGCGTTGCACCAGTCGCTTATTTGGGACCAGTCCAACCCCGCATCCGCTGCCGACATCCGCGCCTACCTGGCCAAGCATAACGATGCGCAGTTGGCCGAGGCGCTCAAGAAGCAGCCGAAGCCGAGCACCACAGTTCCGCAGACTCCAGAGCAGTTGGCCGAAGCCTCTGCCGCGCGCGCCCGCAGCCAGGAAGAGCAGGCGGCCTACGCCGCGCTGAATGCCAAGCGTCTCGACGAAGCCGACACGCGCTTCAAGGCGATCCTCGCCAAGGAGCCCGACAATCCGCGCGCCCTCGCTGGACTCGGCTACGTCCGTATGCAGCAGGGCAGCTTTGGCGGAGCGATCAGCTTTCTTGAACAGGCCAAGCAGTATGGCGCGCGCGATACGGGGCTCGATAGCGCTCTCGAAACGTCGCGCTTCTACAGCACCATGGCGGACGGCCAGACCGCTCTGAACGAGAACGATCTCACCACCGCCGAGCAAAAGTATCAGGAGGCGCTCTCGCTCCGTCCCAATAGCTCCGAGGCACTTGAAGGACTCGGAGGCACTTTGCTCAAGGCGCAGCAGAACGACGCCGCAGTCGACATCTTCGAGCGCTACACCAAGGCCAAGCCTTCCTCGCCGGCCGCGTGGCGTGGACTCTTCATGGCGCAGTACAACGCCGGCAACGCCCCCGCCGCGTTGACTACTGAGCGCAAGATCCCAGCGGCTGTTCGCGCGCAGTTGATGAAGGATCCCGACTTCCTGCGAACGCTCGCGTCGGCATACTCCGCCGTGGGCCGCGATGCCGATGCGCAGCGCGTCCTCAAGAGCGCGCTCGCACTTCCGTTTCCTACCGGGGCCAAGGGGCTCAAGGTAGAGACGCAGCTTCAATACGCCGCTCTCCTTTTACAGGCCAACCGCCTGGATCAGGCACAGGCGCTCTACCGGCAGGCAGTTGAGACAGACCTCTCGAACACGCAGGCGTGGCAGGGGCTGGTCCGCGTCGAACACGCGATGAAGCAGGACGACCTCGCGGTGCAGGCGCTTCAGAGCATGCCGCCGTCCAGCTATCAGATGGCGATGCGCGACCCCGGCTTCCAGACGACAGTCGCCTCCATCTACCAGTCGCAGAACAAGCTCGACATCGCGCAGGACATTCTGGAGAAGTCGGTTGCCGCGCAGATGCAGGCCGGACAAAAGCCCTCGACCGGCGTGCTGCTGCAACTGGCCGGCATCTATCTCTCCCGCAACAATGCGCAGGCTGCCTATCCCATCTATCGCAAGATACTCACGGACGATCCGCAACGTGCCGACGCGTGGAAGGGCCTCGTCACTATCCTGCACGCGACCAATCGCGATTCGGAGGCGCTCGCCCAGGTGCAGCAGATTCCACCCGCGGTCCGGCAGCAGCTCGAGAACGACCCCGAGTACCTTCAGGCTGTAGGCGCCGTCTACAACGCGCTTGGCCAGCCGCAGCAGGCGATGGTCTTTATGCAGCGCGTGCAGCAGCACTACGCCATGCAGCACGCCGCTCCTCCGGCCGACATCGACGTTCAGGACGCCTGGTTGCTCTACAACGGCGGCAACGACGCCGGGCTCTACCGCCAGTTGATGCTCCTCGGTGGACGCGCGGACCTCTCTGATGAGCAGCGCCGCACCGTGCAGACGATCTGGTCGAACTGGGCCGTTCGCCGTGCCAATCAGACCGCTGCTACGGGTAACGTCAAACGCTCGCTGGCGATTCTCAACGCAGCGGCAAAGTCCTTCCCGGACAACCCCGGTGTTTTGCGCGCCCTTGCCTCCGGTTATGCCCGCGCGGGACAGCCTAAGCAGGCGGTCGTCATCTTCCAGTCGCAGGACATGACCGCGGCAACCGCCTCGGACTACAAGGCAGCAGTTGGCGCTGCCCTCGCTTCGGGCAACAACAAGGACGCTGAGACCTGGCTGCGTTATGGCCTGGATCAGTATCCCCGGGATGCCGAGATGCTCAACCTCGGGGCCCGCTTCGAACAGGCGCGCGGCAACAGCGGCCGTGCGGCGGACTACTTTAAGGCGTCGCTCGCGGCGCTTCCTCCCGGCGACCCCGGAGCAGAGCTTGCCGGTGAGCTTAGCCAGCCGGCGCCAGTACGCGGATTGCCGAGCGCGGCCCACGCCGCAGACCTCGCGAACCTGCTCGGCGTCTCCGACGGCTCCGACATTGAGGGCGCGCGGGCACCCTCGAAGCCTTATCTGCCCAGCTACTCGAACTCGTCGGGCCAGGCACCCGTGCAGAATCCCTATACCGGAAGATCGAGCGTCGTCCCGTCGTACATGTCGAACCCGGCGGCCCGCAAGCCAAAGAGCAGCGGCTCGCGTCTCGGCGACTATGTGCCGGAGACCGTAGCCTCTTCTGCACCCACAACCGGCGTCAGCGATCCCCCGGCGGAGAACATCGTCGCCATGTCGACGACCTCGACGGAGGCGGAAGAGTTTCAACGCCAGCAGATCGCGCGTCTCACCCAACAGGCACAGTCGCAACCCCCGATCTCGACCCAGCCGCAGCGGGACACCTACGGTCCTTACGTTCCTTATGTCGCGACGTCGCCGATGGCCGTCGACATGTCCGCACCGCAGGCTGCAATCAAGAACCCGGAGTGGGGCTTTACTCCTACACCGACAACGGTTCAGCTTGGCGATGCAACGCCGCGCATCGACCCTCCGCAGAAGGATGTCACCGATGTCCTCCCGACGGCACGTTATATGCCCAATGCGCGCGTGGGTTCTTCGCGCCCTCTGATCGGACAGAGCAACCCTTCGCAGGCCGGACTTGAATCGCTCTCGACGCGCAACGCGCAGTACAACCCGCAGGCGGCCTCGCAGGCTGGCGACAGTTACGGCCAGCAGTATCCTCAGCCCGGCACCAGCCCGCGCATCGGAGCCGCCCACACACGCCGCTCGTCTTCCTCCAACACGGCCTCGCAGCGGATCACCTCGCAGCCGCCACTGAGCTACCCGGGTGTGCAGCGTCCGCTCACCGACTCCGGTTATCCGACTCTGACGCCGATGCCGTCGCAGGGAACGCCCCCGACCGACGCCGACCTTCTCGCCAAAAACGTACCTCCGCTGCGCGGCTCCTACGATCCCAGCGGCGTGGTTCCCGGCGGCCCGCTCTCGCAGCGTGAGAAGACGGAGCAGGACCTCGCCGCTCTCGAAGGCTCCTACTCTGGCTGGATCGGCGGTACAGGCTATGCGCGCTACCGCAGCGGAACGCCCGGCTTCGACCGCCTGAGCGACCTCGAAGCTCCGTTTGAGGCCTCAGCCGTTCTCGGCAAGGCGCTCCGTGTCTCTGTGATTCCGCGTGCGGTCTTCCTCGGCTCGGGAGCGGTCAATACAACCGCGTTCCAGAACCAGAACGGCGGTGTCATTCCTGTCCTCGGTACCCTGCCGGGCAACGCTTTGGTCGCACCTGCTCAGCAGTTCTCCTCCGGCATAGGCGGCGAGCTTCAGCTCACCACGCAGAACATCGGCCTCTCAGTGGGCTACACGCCCTATGAGTTCCTGGTTTCCAACGTCATCGGCCACTTCCGCTGGCGTCCTCTGGGCGGCCCGATCACCTTCTATGGCGATCGCGACTCCGTCAAGGACACCCAACTGTCCTACGCCGGCCTCCGCGATCCCGGCAGCATCTCGCCCATCTTCCAGGGCAACATCTGGGGCGGCGTCGTCTCCTCCGGCGGCGGTCTTCGCATCGATACCGGCAACGAACGCGCTGGCTTCTATGCCCAGGTAGGCGGAGCAAACATCGAGGGCTATCACGTCCTCGAGAACCGGCGTTACGACGGCACGATGGGCGCTTACTTCCTCGTGCATCGCTGGCCCGGCTTCGGCAAGCTCAATATGGGCGCCAACTTCTTCGGCATGCACTACGACCACAACGAGCGCGGCATGACCTACGGCCAGGGCGGATACTTCAGCCCCAAGGCCTACTTCCTCGCCTCGGTGCCTCTCGCTTACGAGGGCAACTACGGAAACAACTTCCACTTTACGATCAACGGCAGCGCGGGCATCCAGACCTTCCAGGAAGAGAGCGCGCCGTTCTTCCCGCTCGATCGCCCCCTCCAGACATCGTCCGGCAATGCCTACTATCCGCAGAACAGCAGCACGGGTCTCAACTACGGACTCGACACGGAAGGCGCTTACCGTGTCACCGACCGCTGGTACGTCGGCGGCTTCATCACGGCCAACAATACCAGCAACTACAACATGATCTCCGGCGGCTTCTTTGTGCGCTATCTCTTCAAATCGCAGATTCCCACGGAGACCTCGTCGCGCGGATACTTCCCGCCGAACACCGGCTTCCGTCCGCTGCGAGTTCCGTAGTCCTCCTCCTTGCCGTAGTTGTTGTCATTCCGAGCGGAGCGGAGGAATCCGCTTTCGCTTGCGCCACTCCTCTGCAAGCCGGGGCCCCGAAACGGGCATCTATCAACAGATTTCGTTGCAACTTCGTCCATGCCGTCGTATAACCACGACACGCAAACAATCTCGCCTCCGGCTATCTTCCTTTTTGACCGTCGGCTTTCTGGGAGTTGCGTGCGAGGCATTGATGAACTTCCTGTACGGCTTGCTGCAAACGGTTCTCCGTCGATTTACCGTCTTTGTCCTTTTCGTTCTTCCGGCAACACCGTTGCTTGCCGCCAAGGACAGCGTTCCCGACTGGGTGAAGGCCGCTGCTGCCCAGCAGCTTCCCAAATACTCATCAGACACCAATGCCGTCGTCCTGCTTAACGACACGACGTATATCGTGTCTCCCGACGGCACAGCGGTCGAGCGCGTGCGCCGGGTGGTAAAGATCCTCCGTCCTCAGGGCCGCGATGAGGGTCTCGTCTTTGTTCCCTTCGATAACGACCGCAAGGTTCATTCGCTCCATGTCTGGAGCATCTCTCCCGACGGCCACGAGTTCGCCCTCAGCGACAAGGAGATCGTCGAGTTCGGCTATCCTGGCCAGGGCAATCTATATAACGATATGCGGGTCAAGGCTGCAAGACCCTCGGGACGCGACCCCGGCGGAGTCGTCGCTTATGAATATGAGCGGAGCGAACGGCCTTACATCGCGGAGACGACCTGGTTCTTTCAAGGGGACATCCCTCATCTCAACCAGACCTTCACGCTCGAACTGCCCGCTGGCTATACCTACTCCACCGTTTGGGCCCACCACGCTTCTATCAAGGAGGCCGACCTTGAGAACCGCCGTTGGCGCTGGGAGATGAAAGAGACTCCAGCGATCGATCTCGACCGCGTACTTCATAGGCCGTCGGAGCTTGCACTCGCAGGCCGCATGACCATCCGTTACGCCCCCGCCGGTAAGCCCGTCGTTGCGGACGGCTGGAAGAGCATCGGCATGTGGTACGACGGGCTCTCCCGCGACCGTCTTGCCGCCACTCCCGAGATTGCAGCCAAAGCAAACGAGCTTGCCGCCGGCAAGACAGACTTCTACGACAAGACCGAGGCCATCGCCGAATTTGTACAGAAGCAGGTCCGCTACTTCGTGATCGAGATGGGCATTGGCGGTTATCAGCCGCACTTCGCCGCCGACATCTACCGCAATCGTTACGGCGATTGCAAAGACAAGGCGACGCTCCTTTCGTCCATGCTCTCGACCGTCGGCGTTCATGCTGCGCTGCTGATGGTCGACGACCACCGCGGCGTCATCGACCCCGAGGCGCCCTCCATCGTCGGCAACCACATGGTTACAGCCATCGAGATTCCCAAGGGCTACGAGTCGAAGAAGCTGCGCAGTGTGGTGACGGCAAAGACGGGCCGCCGCTATCTGGTCTTTGACCCCACATGGGAGAAGACGCCCTTCGGCCAGTTCGAGCATGAGTTGCAGGGAAGCTACGGCGTTTTGATGGAAGGCGCGGACAGCCAGGTGATTGCTCTGCCGGTACTGTCTCCCGAACTGAATACCGTTCGCCGCACCGCGAACATGCGTCTCGATGCCGACGGCACCCTCAAAGGGAGCGTCGTCGAGCGCCGCTTCGGCGATATCTCCGACCGCAGGCGAGCGCTCTACACGCATGGCGATGCCAAGGAGCAGAGCGACTATATCGACCACGCGCTCGAACAGGACTTCCCAACCTTCAAAGTCTCCGAGATGAAGGTCGAGAACGCCGAGGCGCTCAACAAGGACCTGACAAACTCCTACACGCTCGACGTCGAGCGCTATGGCCGCTCGATGGGGCAGCTTCTCATGGTTCGTCCACGCATTCTCGGCAGCGAGGCGCCCGCCGTCGACCACGAACGCCGCACGGTCCCTATCGACCTGCGTCAGACCATGCAGGCAATCGACGAGTACAACATCGAGCTGCCCGCTGGCTATGCCGTCGACGAGCTTCCTGAAGCCGTCAAACTCGACCTGGGGTTCGCCTCTTATGAGAGCTCAAGCCAGGTCAAAGACAACGTTCTGCATTACACGCGCACCTATACCGTTCGCGAGGTGACTCTTCCTCCCGAGAAATACTCCGACCTGCAAAAGCTCTCCGGCGTCATCGCAACCGACGAGCAGAGCCGCGCCGTCTTCAAAAAGCAGTAGCCGATACGACTGTTTCCCGCAACACCTTAGAGAAGGACATACAGAATGAATGGGATGACTCAACGACTCCTGCGAACAGCAATCGTTCTCTCGCTTGCCGCTTTCTCTTCACCGCTGCTTCACGCCGACCAGTGGACGGAACCGACAAAGGAAGAACTCTCCATGACCTCGCAGCCCGAAGTTCCGGGTGCGGCCGCCGTCTACCTCACGCGCGAAGAGATTACCCAGGACAAGCTGCACGTGTGGAGCGTCTATACGCGCCTGAAGGTACTCACCGAGAAGGGTAAGGAGTATGCCAACGTGGAGCTGAACTATCGTTCCACCAACGGCGGCGGCGGGTACACGGTCAGCGATATCGCCGGGCGTACCATCCATCCCGACGGAACCGTCATTCCATTTACGGGCAAGCCCTACGAGAAGCTCATCGAAAAGACCCAAGGCTACGGCGGTGTCAAGTACATGGCGAAGATCTTCACCATGCCCGACGTCGAGGTGGGCAGCATCATCGAGTACCGCTACACCCTGCGCTACGACGACTACTACTACATGTCGCCCGACTGGTTCATTCAATCGGAGCTTTACATGCGCAAGGGGCACTATACCTGGAAACCCACCAGCGCGACGCTGGTCATCAAGCGCGAGGGCAGGGAACAGCTCAGCAATGGCATCTCATGGTTTCCCGTTCTTCCCAAGGGGGCCGAGGTCAAGATGACACGGCTGCCTCCCACCGGTATGGACCGGGATGGCCAACTGATCTTCGATCTCAACATCAGTGACGTTCCTCCATCACCGAGAGAAGAGTACATGCCGCCTATCGGCAGCTTCAGCTACCGTGTGCTCTTCTTCTACTCCGCCTACCGCTCCAGCGACGAGTTCTGGAAGAGCGAAGCGAAGTACTGGGCCAAACAATCGGACAAATTCATCGGTCCCGGGCCCAAGGTCTCTACCGCGGTTCAGGCGCTCACCTCGCCGTCCGACACGCAGGACCAGAAGCTCCACAAGATATACAACGAGGTGATGAAGCTCGAAAACACCGACTTCACCCGCACGCACGATCGCGCCGAGGACAAGGCCACCGGCCTTCACGATATTCACTCCACCGACGACATCATCGAGCGCAAGCGCGGCTCCGGCGACCAGTTGACACAGCTTTTCGTCGCCATGGCCCGCGCGGCGGGAATGAAGGCGTATCTCTTCTCCGTGACCAATCGCGGCCGCAGCATCTTTACGCCTGCGTACCTCAACATGGCCCAGCTCGACGACAATATCGCCGTCGTCAACGTCGACGGCAAGGAGCGCTTCTTCGATCCCGGCAGCCGCTATTGCCCCTACGGCCATCTTGCGTGGCAGCACACCTTTACTGGCGGCGTCAGGCAGATCGATGGCGGTGCCGATATCAGTCAGACCCCTGGCGAGCCTTACTCCTTTTCGCGCACGCAGCGCGTCGCCGATCTCACCATGGACGAGCACGGCGAGGTCACAGGCAACGTCAAGATGACCTACATGGGATCGCCTGCGCTAACCTGGCGCAAGCGTTCGCTCGAGGGCGATACCACCAGCTTCAACCACGAGCTGCAGACGAACCTTGAGCGCTTGCTGCCCGGCGGAATCGAGGTCAAGGTGGGAACCATTCAGAATCTCGATGCGTACGAAGAGCCTCTCGTGGTCAACTACACCATCAAGGGGCCGATCGGTGCCCCGACCGGAAAGCGTCTCTTCCTGCCTGCGGACATCTTCGTGAACAACCAGAAGGCGACCTTTCCGCACGAGAAGCGTGACGTCGCCGTCGATTTCAACTACCCCCGTATGGTCCAGGATGCAATGCGCATCAAACTGCCTTCGAACATTAAGGTCGAGACCGTGCCTGCGAAGGACCGGCAACAGCTTCAGGATTTCGCGCTTTATACATTCGAACCCCAGTCCGCTGCTAACTCTGTGACGATCCGCCGGAACTTCACCATCGGTGAATTTCTCTTCCTGCCCAAGGAATATCCTGAGCTTCGCGCCTTCTACAACAAGCTCGAATCCAAGGACCAGGAAAACATCGTCGTCACGGCAGGGCCTGCTGCTGCGGCGACGGCGGCTGCTTCTTCAAACTGAGCCTGACGCCGTCTGCCGAATCGCTGTTCGGCAGACGGCAAACCTTCACGGTGGCGTTGGTGTAGTCGCAGGTAAACGCTGTTATGGCACTCTTCTCGAGCACAAGCCACTCAACACCCTTTGGCGCAAGCGCGGCAAACCGGTCCGCGTCGCTCTTCCTGCTCAGTCCCGTTTGGGCCTCCTGCCCCTGCTTCCACTCCTCCGTCAATGCGGGGGTGATCGCCGCCTCGCCTCCATCCTTCGAATAATCCGGCAGCGCGCTCCGCTCCGCGATGGCGCGAAAACACTGCGCATCCTCGCCCGGCCGCGTGATGTAGTCCGCGTCCAGGGCGAACATCGCGTCCTTCGGTGTGTTCTCCCTGATCCACTCGAAGGCCTGCACCCATCCGTTGGTCCTGGTCCCGGCCGTCTCTGTCAGTTCGATATGGGCGGAAGCGGGAAATGTCTCGCGCTCGGCCAGAAACATCACAGCGCAAAGCGGGACGAGGGCGGCCGCCCAGCGCAGCTTTCTCATCCCGAGATACCTCGCAAGCGCGGCGCCTACAAAAAGAATCATCACAATGTAGATCAGTTGAAAGACCCGCATCGGTTGCAGGCGCGCAACCAAGTGCGTCGCCGACCCCTCTCGTGCAAACACTGCCGCAACAAGCAGCGCCGTCGATCCGGCCGTCAGCCCCATCAGCGCCAGTTCGCGGCGGGCCGTTTCGCGCCGGGCACTCCACGCCACCGCCCCGAGGATCGCGAGCGGTGCAATCGCTCCCGCAAGCTCATACCAGTGCCACTCGCTCAGAAACCAGTAGTAACGCGACATAGCGACGGCCCGATACGCTGCATGCTCCGGCGTTGCCCCGGTCTGCAAAATGGCTGCGGTAACAAGAGCTGCTACAGCCAGTCCAGCCGCAACGCCGATGCGCGTTCCCAGGCGTTCGGGGATTGAGACTGCAAGCGCAAGCACACATGCAAGACCATAGGCTGCCATCAACGGATGCGCCAGCGCCGCCCCAGCAAGCGCAGCCATGGACAGCGCAAAGCTGCCCCACTTCCATCGGCTGCCTCCGCGCGTCGATCCCAGAAAATCCAGTGCGCCAACCAAAGCGAACAAAGTCAGCGGAGTCGAGAAGCTGCGCGCCGTCACATACGGGTCCATCAGCATCAGCGACGTTCCCGCAATCGGCAGTGTCAGCCACACGGCCAGCAGTGTAACTGCGCCTGTGCGCTCACGCAGGCTGTTGAAACAGCGTCCTGCCAACAGCCACGCCGCCCCTAGCGCGGCCCAGATACTTGCCAGATGCAACGTCAGAAGCACCGTCTCCAGTTGCATCCCCGATGCGCGCACCAGCCAGGCCACAGAGGGAGCGAACAGAGAGAAGCGAAGGTGCCCCAGTACAAACTCTGGCCCGCTGGCATACAGCGTGGGGTCGAGCACGCGCTTCACGCCCGCAATGTATAGTCCGCCGTCTTCCGCATAGGGATGGAACCCGTGAACCACCAGGGCCAACCCCGTCAAGCCCGTTATCAGGCCCGCCGCGTAGAGTGGCCTCTCGCGTTGCCGCTCTTTCGTCGATTCCCGTCTGTGGGCGGTTTGAAAAAGTACCGGTGTTGCCAAAGAATGTGCTCCTGTTGGGCTTTGCAATACAGGTGTTCAATGCGCAGGCTTTGCGCCGCAAGCAAGAATTTCACAAAACGCTACAATCTCGGAGCAGATAAACTTCAGGCGTTCATAGAGATGCAATGCAGTTTAAGACGCATTCCGGTGCTGCTTTGTCTACCCCAGGACAGGAAAATGTAACGTTACAATAAAAACGCTCATGTGCATTTCATGCTGTACCAATCCAACCTCTTCTTCTCAGGCCTAGATGACCAAACCCCGCAGCCGCAACCTCCTCAAAACGATCCCGGGTCTTCTCATCAGCGCCTTCTTCCTCTGGTACACCTTCCGTGGCATCTCGTTTGAACAGATACGCTCGCTTCGTCTCTCGCATCCCGGCTGGATCGCCAGCGTCCTTGGCTTTACCCTCGCCAGCTATGCCCTGCGCTGCGTACGGTGGACCCACATGATGCGTTCCACCGGGGCGCGCTTTCCGGTCTGCGCCCGGGTCCTCATGACGTCGCTTGCCGCCAACAACATCATGCCCTTTCGCATCGGCGACATTATGCGCGTCTTTACCTATGCCAGCGACCTCGGCGCTTCGCCCTCTGCCATCCTTTCGACTGTCATTCTCGAGAAGCTCCTCGACATCTTCGTCCTCGTTCTGCTCTTTGTCGCCTTCATGGGCAGGGGCGTCAGCCCGCACTCGCGCCTCACCGCCGAAGTCCTGCTCGCCATCTCCTCCGCGGGCCTGCTCATCGTCATCCTGGGCGCGAGGACGCTCGAACCCATCATCCAGCGTCTCTTTGCCCGTCTTCACAAGAACCCAGGCCAACCGTCGAAGTTGCACAAAATCGAGCACTGGCTGCTGCTTGCGCTCGACTGCATCCGTCAGATTGGCATCGCCGGCTCACTCTTCCTGCTTGTTCAGTCCGCTATCATCTGGGGCTGCGAGGGTATGATCTTCGTCTCCGGAGCGCGCCTCATCTCCCTCAACGCCGACCGCATCGGCCCCTGGCAGGCCGTCTCCGTTGCCAACCTCTCCTACCTCATTCCCAGCTCGCCCGGGGCCATCGGTACCTTTGAGTGGGCCGTCAAAACCTCGCTCGTCAGCCACGGCGCAAGCGAACCCCACGCCGCGCTCTACGGTCTCGCACTCCACGCATGGCTGCTCGTCTCCGTCACTGGAGCCGGTGGAATCATCTTCCTCATTCACCGCATCAGGATCCACAACCGCACGCCTCTGCTCCAGGAGATCGAACACCTTCCTGAAGAATTGCCGGAATAGACACTTTCAAGAGATGTCAGTCCGGGCGACCCTGAGCAGCGTGCCCCATGCATGACGCAGCCTTATCGCGACATGTGTGGGACCATTCGCGAAAAACGCGAACCGCCTTGTTGCGGGCAAGGCGGTGTCATTTGGCCCCTGCCACCCCGCCCATTCAAGAGGGCCTCTCTGAGAGAAACGCAGAACTCACGTAAACTGGAGATCAACCTCAATAAGCGGTGAAATCAGAAGCATGTATCGCACAATCCAGCAGACGCTCACGGCGCGCATCCAGGCCATCCTCGCATCCAGGTACGACGTCGCCCTCACGACCCTCGCCGTCGAGCAGCCCCCCTCCATCGCCCTCGGCGAACTCGCTCTCCCCGTCGCATTCGAGCTCGCCAAGCGCCTTCGCAAGGCCCCGCGCGCTATCGCCACCCAGCTCGCCGCTGAACTCGCTGCCCAGCTTCCCGAAGGTATCGCCTCCGTCGAGGTCGCCGGTGCTGGCTACCTCAACATCCGCCTCGACCGCGCCTACATCGCAAAGCACATCGCCGCCGACAAGCACGCCGACATCGGCGGCCCCGGCTTCCGCCTCGTCGAGCACACCAGTATCAACCCCAACAAGGCCGCGCACATCGGGCACCTGCGCAACGCCATCCTCGGCGACACCTTTCAGCGCCTCCTTCGCCCCGACGCCTACAAGACCGACTACGAGGTCGGCGTGCAGAACTACATCGACAACACCGGCGTCCAGGTAGCCGATGTCGTC
>JAFDVV010000103.1:0-5037 GCA_018268775.1 Acidobacteriota bacterium
GGATGTTGTCGGAGCGACCGACGTCAGTAACGAGGCCCAGGATGTCAGTCCTCTCGGCGCACAGCGCGCATGGGTACAGCAGGCGGAGGACAACGTCGTGGAGCGGCTCTTTCAGGCCGGTCTGATCGACGCCCCCAGCGAGTTCGACAAGACGCTCGAGGCACTCGCCGGAAACATCCTCGCGTACAACAACATCACGCTCTCGCGCCCGATCCGCTGCCGTACGCTGCTGACCGAGCCGCTGGAGTCGATCGCCATCGGCAACACCATCATCATCTCGAAGAGCCTGCTGGATACCACGGCCATCGTCAGCCAGGACGGCGCCCAGCAGATGGGCAACCTGAACGCGATCCTTGCCTTCCAGATTGCGCACATCATCCTTGGGCACCGGCTGGACACCAAGTACGCCTTCAACGATCGTCTGCTCTTCCCCACTACTTCCGTGTTCAACCGCATCCCGATGCACCACACCGACGCGGACAATACCGCAGCGGCGAAGAAGGCGATCGAGTTGCTGGGAGCGAAGGAGCTTGAGGGAGGTCAGCAGTACTTTGGCCTCTACCTGCAGCAGTTGCAGCAGCGCGTCAAGGCTCTCAAGGCCCTCAACGAGCCGATGATCGGCGACGGCCTGGTCAAGAGCGACAACGACCAGACCTTCTGGCTCGCTGCGATGATGGCCAAGTCTCCCAAGCTCGACATGAAGGACCTGAAGCAGCAGGCGGCGATGCCGTTGGCCAGCTTCACGCGCCGCGACCCATGGACGGACCAGGTGATTACGCTGCACTCGTCCTATGAGCCGCTGCTGTCGCCTTCCGACAAGATGCCGTTCGAGGTGGCGCCGGTTTACATCAAACTGAGCTACTACAAGCCCCCGGCCGATGCCGCCGCTCCCGCAACTGGCGCTCAGGCCGCTCCCGCTGAAGCCCAGCCGCCGGCGAACACAGCGGCACCTCAAACTACTCCGACAAATCCGCCGCAAAACTAATGACCGTCTCCGCGCATGAGATTGGCCTTCGGGTCATTCTCGCGCGCGGAGGCAGTGCAGAGAGTGTCCCGCTTCTTCTCTACACCAAACCCCAGAAACGATAACCTTCGGAGCTGCTGTAAGTTGAAGCGACGCATCCAAGCCGGACTGCTCACCGCGATGCTGGTGACTGCGCACTGGCTCCACGCCCAGGCGGTGCCTACGGCAACCCGGTCGGGAGGAATCTCGCAGATTGGTGCTGGATGGAGCATCGTCTCACCGGACTACGCACCTTCCAGAATTCAAGGATTTTCCATCTATGGGACCTTCGATTTCAGCAAGCATTGGGGGATCGAAGGAGATGTCCACCGGACCAGCATGAAGACGCCGTCCAATATCGGCGAAGACTCTTACCTGCTGGGACCGCGGTATGTCTTCCACCACGGCCGCATCCACCCATACGCTAAAGCCTTGGTGGGTTTTGGACGATTTCATTACCAGTACCTCAATCCCGTGGCGACTTACACCTATAAGATCTATAGCTTAGGGGGCGGGGTCGATTTTCAGGCCCGGTCACATCTGAATATTCGCGCAGTCGATCTGGAATACCAGAAGTGGCCCGGATTTCCCACAAGCGGAATTACTCCTATAGCGCTCACCTTTGGAGCAGCTTATGCTTTTTAGCCGCCGGTGGAAGGCCACTGCCGGAACACAGAGCATGTGTTTTGAGCAGTTTGTTACATTTTTCAAGGGCCAAGTGCCCGCCTTGCAAGATTGAGGCCAGTATCAGGGGGAAACAGTGTTCAAACGAATTCTCATCGCCGTCAGCCTGCTGGGGACACCGGCCATGTTGCTTGCCCAGGCGTCGCCAACGGCATCCCGCGCCGGCGATCTGCAGATCGGCGCTGGCTTCTCCAATGCCAATACCGACTACCTGCCATATCGCGTCAACGGCTATACCGGCTACATCGACTTCGACTTCTACAAGCACTTTGGCGTAGAGGCCGAGTTCCGTTACCTCAACGACGGCAAGACCAATATCTACGAAAAAACCTATGAGGTCGGTGGCAGGTACTCACGCGTCTATCGCAACCGCTACGTGCCTTACGTCAAATTGATGTACGGCCGTGGCGTCTTCAACTACGCCACGAACGGCCAGACCTACGCCAATCTCGCCTACAACATGTTCGCGGGCGGTGCGGGGCTGGACTATCGGCTGCTCCCCTACCTCAACCTTCGCGCCGATTACGAGTACCAGCGGTGGATGAGCTTCCCGCCGAACGGACTGACCCCCACCGTGATCACCATCGGCGCGGCATACCACTTCGGCGCAGGCAAGCTCGCGCGCTAGCCAGCTTCCAAACAAAGCAAAAGCCCCGGCGTGCCGGGGCTTTTGCTTTGCACCGAGAGGTTGCTTAGAAGTGGTAGGCGACGCCGACTGCCGGAAGAGAGATGACCTCCCAGCGGTTGGTCTTGAAGTTTGTCAGGCCGAAGTCCGGCGTCTTGACGAAGAAGCCCCGATACTGCACGCGAACGTCCCAGCTTGGGCTTAGCTCATAAGCGACGCCGCCGCCAAACAAAGCACCGATGTTCGTATTCTGCTTGGTGTCGAAGTTCGTCGTCCCATAGTCGCGGAGCGGTGTAAAGATCAGGCCGCCGACGCCGGCTTCCAGAAACGGGTTGAAGTTTCTATAGCTGCGGAAGTTGAAGACATAGGCGCCTGTGATCTCCTGCTGGCGCGTATGAATCCGCACATTCGGCAAAAAACTTGTGCTGTAGCGGGTGGAGTACTGCGCAAAGGAGTAGTTCAGCTCCAGCGCGCTGCGCGGGGTCAGCATGTAGCGGTAGCTGCCCAGAAACCCGATGGTGCTCGATGCATTTGCCTGCACCGCGTTTCCATTCACCTGCGGCGCAAATACCCCGATTGCGCTTACGCTGGCATCCTGCCGGCTCTCCTGCGCAAATCCGGCAGACGCCAGCAGCATCAGCGCACCAAACAACATCGTCTTCTTCATTCTTCGCTAGATCCCTTCGAAATCGTCCTGACCGGCCAGCGGCAGACTCGCAACCTGTTGAGCCATCGTTGCCGTGCCTTCATTGTAACCGGAGCGACCGTCACAGGTGGGGTCCCGGTCACAAAGAAAGGCCGGGGAAATGCCACTGTCCCCCGGCCCTTTTGCGAAATGGAGCCAACTAAATTGCGCCCGCGACTACTGCGGAGGGGGCGGCGGGGGTGCTCCTCCCTGCCCGCGCTCCCGCATTCTCTGCTGCTGCTCTGCCAGCAGAGCGTCGTATTTCGTCTTCTGATCGTCGGTCAGGACGCCGCGAATCTTGTCCTGCGACGCCTTGCGGATCGCCATCATCTTCGATCGCCTGTCTTCCTGCGACAACGATGTGTCGTTTCGAACCGCCATCATCTGCTTTCCCGTGTCGTCGTCGATCGCCTTGACCTGGGTCTGCTGGTCCGCCGTAAGATTCAGCCGTTTGGTCAGCATCTCAAGCTGACGGCCTTCCATCCTTCCCCCTCCACGGGGTCCCATCTGACCCTGGGGAGGAGTTGCCGGCGCAGCATCCTGCGCCAACATTGGAACCGCGCACAGCACGCCGCTACAGAGCGCAACCAGCAGGGTTCGTCTTGCTTTTACGCGAAGAGTTGTTCCCGTCATCTGTTCACCTCATCTCGCAGCCTGACTGTCGCCAGACAGCGAATTCTGCACGTACAGACGAGAGGGGGATGGAAAATGTTCTTGTAAGGTCAGAATTATTACAACGAAGGCTTTGTCATCCTGAGCGAAGCGACCATCGGGAGCACAGTCGAAGGACCTGCGGTTTGCACTCTTCCCTCACCAACACTCTGCCCGCCATGAAGGAAATGCGGGTCCTTCGACTACGGGTTCGGAAAAGCGCGAACCCTTCGCTCAGGATGACAAATTATTGGGGATCAATGATCTGGGACGCTCTCCCGTTTATCAACAGCGATCAGCGCTCCGCATGAAAGCTGTAGGGGTCTCCCTGCGAGGCGGCATACGACTCGACCACCTTGAGGAACGCCAGTGCGGCGTGCGACAGGTTGGCCTGTCTGCGGTAGACCAGCCGTAACCTGCGCTCCGTCTGCAACTCCGGGACTTCGATGCGCACCAGCGCACCGCTCCTGAGCTCCGGCTCGACCGTCAGCCGGGGCACCAGGGCCACACCGTTGCCCATCTCGACGAACCGTTTGATGGCTTCAAGCGAGGGCAGTTCCACACCCATTTGCAGAGGGGTCTTATGCCGCTTGAAGGTCTGGATCACCTTCTGCCGCTGGGGCGACGGGATATTGTGAGCGATAAAGTTCTGCGTCCCCAACTGCCGGATGGACACCTTATCTGCAGAAGCCAGAGGGTGCCGGGGATTGACGACAAAAGCCAACTCGTCGCGATAGACCACGATCGACTTCAACTGCGTATCGTCGGGCCGGAACGAGAGCACGCCGAATTCGACCGAATGGATCAGAATCTCGTCCGAGATGCGGCTCGCCAGCGACCGCTGCACGGCCAGCTTGATCAGGGGGTTCTGGCGGCGAAACTCGTCCAGCAAAGGCAGCAGGTAAAGGCAGGTATATTCGTTGGCCGCGAGGTTCAGCCTGCCCCGGTGGAGCGACCGCAGATCGTTCAGCGCCGACGCCGCTTCTCCCCTCAGGTTCAACAACTTGGCGGCATATTCGCGCAGCACCTCACCTGCGTCGGTCAGGGTGCCGTCGCGCGACGAGCGGTCGAAGAGCACCTCGCCCAGCTCGCTTTCGAGCTTGGCGATTGCCTGACTCACCGCAGGCTGAGTACGATGGAGCCGTGAGGCGGCCCGTGAAAAACTTCGCTCCTCCGCTACGGCCAGAAACGTCTCCATCTGGACCAGATCCACTTTGCACCTCGCTTCAGGGCCGACAGGCCAGGCCGCGCGAATAGACCAATTAGAAGTTTTGATATACGCGCAAACCATCATAAGCCTGCGTTATGATAACTCAAGGTTCGAGAGTGACTACCGATATGCGTGATCCCAACCAGATCGTCTTCTTCGACACCACCCTGCGCGACGGC
>JAFDVV010000103.1:5119-5585 GCA_018268775.1 Acidobacteriota bacterium
CTTCCATGCCGTCGAGACGATCGCTCGCGAGGTCGCAGGAACGCGCATCGCCTCCCTCGCACGCTGTAAACGCGAAGATATCGACGCCGCGGGCCGCGCGATCCAGCCGGCGAAGTCCAACCGCATCCACCTCTTTCTCGCCTCGTCGGACCTCCATCTCGAATACAAGCTGCGCATCAGCCGCGAACAGGCGCTCGATCAGACAGCCGAAGCGGTGAAGCACGCTCTCACCTACACCGACGACGTCGAGTTCTCAACCGAGGACGGTACACGCACCGATCCCGACTTTCTGGTGAAGATGATCACCGTGGCGGTGCAGGCGGGCGCGACGACGATCAACATCCCGGACACGGTCGGCTACACGACTCCCGCAGAGTACGAGGCGCTCTTCCGCATGGTGCGCGAGCGCGTTCCCGGCTCGGAGAACGTCATCTACTCGACGCATTGCCACGACGACCTCGGCATG
>JAFDVV010000104.1 GCA_018268775.1 Acidobacteriota bacterium
GACCCTTGTTGCCCATCCTTCTATACTGGCCATTCCTACAACCCCAGCAAAGACTCTATTCAGGTTCAAAGTTCATAACAGCCTCTAAACGAATGCAAAGAAGACCTGATTCCATAATCGAAAACAAACAGCGCATACTGCATCGCTTTTCCTTCGCAGATAGCATCGTCAATCGCTCGGTGATTGGCTGGGTCTATCTAGTGGTGCTATTGCTCTTTTTTGGCATGCAATTTGTCTTTGCTTCGTTCGCTCCCACTCCACCGCTCCCGGTCTTTTTCCTGGTCGCAATCGGCATCGGTCTGAGGGGGGCTGAGATTTTTGCGGCAAGGAAGATACCAATACGAGACGACTCAAGAAACCGGCTATTTGCAGTACCGTCGATTGCGTGGACACTCGTCTTTGCACTTCTCCTTGCTCTATTCACACGCCAACCAGATACCAATTACTTTGGCATGTTGATTCTGCCAATCCTCGAAGCTGCAATCTACTTCTCGCTGGTTACGACGATGGCCGTAGCTGCGTTAGCCGCGGCTATCTCTGTTTTTTGGGTCGTATATGTCGCTGGATTTCATCCACCCTACGCTAGTGGTGAGATTCTTGAGGCGAGCACACTTGTGCTGGTGTACTTTGTCGTCGGATGCCTGGTGTGGCTCCTCGTCAATCTGCTACGTGATCGCGAAGAACGCCTCCGCCAGCAGGTAAACGACCTGAATGCAGCTCGCGGCAGGCTAATTGAAGAGGAGAAGCTTGCTGCCATTGGGCGTCTGGCAAGCGCAGTTGCACACGAAATCAGAAACCCCGTTGCCATTATTTCCAGTGCGCTTGAGACCTCTGCGTCAACATCCATCTCTGCAAAAGAGCGGGAAGAGATGGCCCGCATTGCAACGCTTGAGGCCAAGAGGCTTGAGCGGCTGACTACTGACTTTCTTACATACGCTCGTCCAGGTAGTGGCGCTTTCAACCTTGTCGATGTATCCGTGCTTATCGGTTATATCGTCTCCATCGTGCAGCCGCATGCCTTGCAGAACAATTTGCGAATTAATACTCAGATGTGCGACGGGAGTCATGTATTTGGAGACGAAGGCCAATTACAACAGGCGCTTCTCAATCTGATGCGCAATGCAATCGAAGCATCCCCGCAGAACGCAATCATCTCGATCACAGCGGGCAGTATCACGAAAGAGTATCTTCATATCCGGATTGAAAATGCCGGCAGCGCAATTCCACCCCATGTTGTGCGGCACATCTTTGAACCATTCTTTACCGCAAAGGAAGGCGGTACAGGACTAGGCCTTGCAATCGTTCGTAGCATCGTTGACAGGCACCACGGGGAATTAATGTTGGAACGAAATGATCCCGATCATATAGTTTTCACGATGATGCTTCCGATACTCAAACCGACCAAGGATTCTCAATTGCATATGGAGACAGAGTTTTAGCATGGCACGCGTTCTCATCGTTGAAGACGAACCGAATATGCGTAAGGTGCTCACGGCAAACCTTCGCCCGGACGGACATCTCCTAGTAGAAACTGCCACGCTTAAAAGCGGGTTGCAGGCAGTCCATGGTAATGACTTCGATGTTGTTCTCCTTGACCAAAGGCTACCTGATGGTGAAGGCACTGATGTGCTTAAGGCCATTCAGCAAGCAGAGCTATCCACTGCGGTAGTGATGCTGTCTGCTTATGGAACAGTCGAGCTTGCTGTGGATGCCATGCGTATTGGAGCCTTCGACTTTCTGACAAAGCCGTTCTCTCCGGAGAATCTGCGTGCGATCGTTCATCGTGCTGCCGAATGGGCTACCCTACATCGTGAAAACTCTCTATTGCGCAGCGCCGTTGACCGACTTGAAGGTCAATCTGAAATTCGGGGCAGTAGCCAGGCTGCGGTGAAACTGCGTGAACTTATCTCGTTGGTCGGTCCAACAAGTGCGACGGTCCTCATCACGGGAGAGACCGGTACAGGCAAGGAGTTGGTCGCGCGGGCGATTCATAAAGGAAGTCCGCGTGCGAGTAAGCCACTGATCAGCATCAACTGTGCAGCGTTCTCCGAAACATTGTTGGAGAGTGAACTCTTCGGACACGAAAAAGGCGCATTCACAGGCGCTGACAGAACACGGTATGGGCTCTTTGAAGCTGCGCACGAGGGCACACTCTTTCTTGACGAGGCCGGTGAGATGTCTCCCGCAGCGCAAGCGAAGTTGCTGCGCGTCCTGGCAGAGGGCAAGATTACACGTCTCGGTTCTACGGTTGCACGTGATGTCGATGTTCGAGTCCTGGTTGCCACGCACCGTGATCTGAGGAAGGAAGTTCAGGAAGGGCGATTTCGCCAGGATCTTTACTATCGGCTTGCTATTGTTCCCATCCATGTTCCACCGTTGCGGGAGAGGACTGGTGACATTCCAGAAATTGCGGAATATCTGTTGCATCAAATTGCTAACGATCTTAAGACGCCAAGCCGGATGCTTCACCCAGACGCGCTACAGCAACTCACAGCCTACAGCTTTCCCGGCAATGTTCGAGAACTGCGTAATTTGTTGGAGCGTGCCTGCATTCTGACCAGCAGTTCGGAGATACTTTGGTTTGATCTTCCTGAAGTAATTGATGACTTGGCTGGAATGGGCTTCGCCCTTCCTGTATTTAATGGTTCGTCATTACCGGAAGAGTTTCATCTACGCAGCACGCTGGCATCGTGGGAGCGAAGTATTATCAAGCAGACACTTACGAAGACCAATGGCTCTAAAACGGAAGCTGCGCGCAGGCTGGGACTCTCGAAGAGCGATCTCAGCTATAAGCTGTCAAAATACGACCTCTAAATAGTACATAGAACAGGTGTTCAAAATCTTGAACACCTGTTCGAATTCTTGTTTGGAATCGAGGCGAAGAGACACTTTCGTCGCCTGATTTCCAGCGATTTGTAATGTTTTGATTTGGCCATTCGATTGCGCTGTTTATGGCAGACGTATGAGGCTAGCGATCAACAAAGTATTGATATTTCTGGTAGCCGGGACCGTCATCCTGGCCCATTTCTCCAAACTCCTATCCGCTCAGAGCGCACAGCGGGAGCTTTCTCTACACGATGCCCTTGAGACTGCGTTAGCCGAGCGGCCTGAATTGCGAGCTGCTGAGCAGGCGGAAGAGTCTTCGCTTCAGCTTCGTCGCCAAGCCCGCATCGTTCCGAATCCGCGGATCTTCTATCAATCGGAGAACCTTCGTCCGGGGAGTGACTTCACCCAAAATGTCGATACATATGCATACGCCAGCCAGGTTTTAGAAGTATCGGGCCGGCGCGGCGCTCGCATTGCGGTGGCTGACAGCGCTATCCGCCGTGCTCAACTCGCCCTGGAGCAGCAACGCCGTGCGATTGAGCTTCGTGTGGCCCAAACATACTGGGACACGCTACGACTGCAATACCTGCGAACACTGGGAGAACAAAGCGTCGGATACTATCGCGAAATTCTTGATTACCACCAGAAACGCTTCAACGAAGGGAAAATCGCTGCAGCCGATTTGCTTCGTGTACGGTTGGAGGAAGCTCGCGCCGAGACGAGCCTGGATGCGAGTCGTCTTGCTGAAGACCAGGCGAAACAAAAACTGGCTCGCGAAATGGGGCTGACCGTTGCAGAAAATTGGAAGCTCGGCGAATCCTATGACGTGCTGAATGTTCCGAAAGAGCCTGTCGGCGCGAACGCTCCACAGGACGAGCGTATCGAGGTGAGACAAGCGCAACGCGCGGTTGAAGCGGCCCGCGCGAATCTTCTGGCGCAAAAAGCACAGGGACGGCCGGACATTGATGCACTGTTCGGCTATAAGCGAACGTCAGGCCTCGATACAATGATCGCCGGATTCCAGGTCAACCTTCCTCTCTTTGATCGCAACCAGGGTGCCGTCGCCTCCGCGCAATTTGATATAAAGGCCAGCCAGTCCATGCTTGCCGCAGCACGCCAGCAAAGTGCCAACGACCTGGCTTTTGCGCGCATGTCATACGAGACGTGGCGGCGTCAGGTGATGGAACGCTATCGCCCCTTGCTCGATCAGGCCATCGACATTGCGCAGATATCTCGCGCTGCCTATCGCGAGGGCGGCACCGACTTACTTCGGTTGCTGGATGCGGAGCGGCTGCGCGTAGATACCGAGAGTGCGTGGGTGGAGGCGTTGGGAAATTATCACCAGAGTGTCCTATCTCTGGAATACGCAGAGGGCCTTGAGCCATGAACAAAACAATCTATTTGGAGCTGAGGCATTTCATAGCGATGTTTATCGACCAACGAAGGGCTGTTCGGCCTATCAACAGGATGCTGGCTTTCGCGACGCTGTTTATCGTGACAGGCATAGCAGGAGGCTGTCATCGCTCGGCTGCATCTGAAGCCAATGCCGCACAAACGGGCACAACGAGCGAGCGAGCCGTATCAAAGAGTACTTCGGACGATATGGAAATAACATTGCCTGTCGCAGAACAGAAAGAAACCGTTTCCATAACCGCGCTCGTCGCCCAAGTCCAACCGTCGTTGTTACAGTTTCCGGGAAGAATCGTGTTGCCCGACAACGAAAGCTGGCATGTCGGTGTGCTGACGACTGGACGAATCGAGCGTGTGTACGCCAACCTGGGCGACTACGTATACAAGGGCGCGGTTTTGGCGCGCATGCATAGCCATGACGTACATGAGGCGCGGGCTGCCTATGCCATGGCTCTTGCCGAGAAGAATCGGCTCCAGTCTGCCGAATCGCTTGCACAGGTGAACTACGACCGCATGCAGCGGCTTTATGCCCTGCGTGCTGCTTCGCTCGAACAAACAGAGCAGGCGCGGCAGGAGCTGGTCAACGCGAAAACTGCGTCGGCCAACGGAATGACGGACGTGCTTCGCAGCAAGACGCACCTGGAGGAGAATCTCGGTATCCCCGCAGACCTGCCTCCAAACGCGAATGACGAAACTGCGGAGTTGATTCCGATCATCGCGCCTGCCAGCGGGTACGTTCTGCAAAAGAACGCAACACCGGGCACAACTGTGGCACCAGCAACTGACATTTTCATTCTGGGAGATACAAAACACCTGTGGATGCTTGCTTCAGCAGGGCAGGAATTGCTGAGCAAATTGAAAGTTGGACAAAGCGCGTGGGTCACAGTCCCAGGAATTCCAGATCAACGCTTTACCGGACGAATTAGCAATCTCGGTCAGGAGTTCGATCCCACCACACGGAGACTTCAAGTTCGCATTGACCTCGAACATCCTGGCGGTATTCTGCGTCCCGAGATGTTAGCAACTGCAGAGATTGCCATTGGAGAAAGTCGTCCGCTCATCGTCATCGCTCCAGAAGCGGTGCAGCAGGTAAACGGGCAGGACGTCGTCTTTGTTCGCAAGTCAGCAGACCATTTCGTGCTGCGCCCTGTACGTGTAGGCAATTCGATCAACAACAAGGTTGTTCTTGCTGAGGGGGTTCGCGCGGGAGAAGAGGTTGTAACCAACGGGAGCTTCCTCCTGAAATCCCAATTCCTTAAAGCTTCCATGCAGGGAGATTGATACACGTGTTCGGCAAAATTCTCTCATTTTCTTTGGCTCACCGCTGGGTTGTACTACTTGGTGTTCTCGCACTGACCCTGGCTGGAAGTTGGGCGGTCTACACAATTCCGGTCGACGCATTTCCTGACCTAACCAACAACCAGGTAGTCGTTGTGACCGAAGCTCCATCTATGCCTCCATCGGAGGTCGAGCAGCTTGTCACCTTTCCTATTGAGCGCACACTGATGGGCATGCCGAAGCAACAGGAAGTACGCTCGCTCTCTAAGTTGGGACTCTCGATGGTGACGGTCGTTTTTGATGATGAGGTCCCAACCTACTTCGCGCGCCAACTTGTCAACGAACGACTGCAACAGGTCACTACGGCGCTTCCATCTGGGATACAGCCGGTTCTGAGCCAGCCATCGACGGCCTTCGGAGAGTTGTACCAATACACGCTGAATGGAGCAGGGCTCACGCCTATGGAGCTGAAGGACGTGCAGGAGTGGCAGATCAAGCCATTACTCCGAACCGTTCCTGGGGTCAGCGATGTAAATACATGGGGAGGTGAAACACGACAGTACCAGATCCAGGTAGATCCGGCTCTCTTACAACAATATGGTTTGACGCTCAAAGACGTAGCCTCACGCGTAGTGGATAACAATACTAACTTTGGCGGAGGTTACATCGAGCATGCTTATGAGCAGTACACGATGCGTGGATGGGGCCGCGCATCGAATCTCGATGAGATTGGAAAGATTGTCCTGCTTGCCGATCGAGGTACTCCCGTCCTACTTCGCGATGTCGCTGAAGTAAAGATAGGCCCAGCTCCGCGCCAGGGAGCTGTACTGCGCAATGGTGAGTCCATTTCAGGCATGGTCATCATGCTCAAGGGCGAGAATGGCAAGAAGGTCATCGAGCAGGTCAAAGAGAAGATCGCAGCCATGCACCTTCCAAGCGGGGTCAAGCTTGAACCCTTCTATGACCAGTCCACGGTGATCGATGCAACCATCCATACCGTGGAACATAATCTATTCGAAGGCTTCATCCTTGTTACGGTCGTCCTGCTGCTCTTTCTCGGCAGCTTTCGTGCCGCTCTTGTTACAGCCTCCATTATTCCGCTTTCACTGCTCTTCAGCTTCCTGGGAATGAAGCTCTTCGGAATCAGTGCAAATCTGATGAGCCTGGGAGCCATCGACTTCGGCATGATTGTCGATGGCGCAGTGGTTATGATCGAAAACTCCGTGCATCGTATGCAGGAGCATGGCGATCAAGAGGACGGGATGACTTCCATTGCGACCGCTGGTCTTGAAGTTGCTCGTCCTATGGCATTCGGTGTCGGCATTATTATCGCCGTCTATATCCCAATCCTGTTTCTGCAAGGGCTGGAAGGGCGTATGTTCCGTCCCATGGCGATTACAGTTTGTACTGCGCTGCTTGGTTCCTTACTCCTCGCCCTCACGGTTATCCCCGTACTCAGCTCGTTTGTCTTTCGCAGCGGTCTGAGTCGTAAAAAGAAGGAGCCGAAGACGCAGCGCTGGATGGATTGGTTAAGCCGTCGTTATACAAAGGGCCTATCGTGGGTAATTCGTCACCGCGCCGTTGTGATTACAGCCATGGCTGCCATCATGCTCGCCTCGCTGGCTTCGCTCGCCTTCATCGGCACAGAGTTCATGCCACGCTTGGACGAAGGCTCCATCCTGATTGAAACGCGTAAGCTCCCCGGCATCTCTCTTACAGATTCTATTGAGATTTCGAACCGTGTTGAGAAAGTGTTGCGCTCTTTTCCTGAAGTTCAAGATGTAACCACCAAGATTGGCCGTCCAGATTTCGCGACAGAGGCCATGGGTATTAATGAAGGTGATGTCTATGTCGAACTCGCTCCCGAATCAAAGTGGAGAGTCCACTCCAAGGAAGAGCTCATCAATGCATTAGATCAGGCGCTGTCACAGATTGCAGGCATCAATTACGACTTCACTCAGCCAATGGCCATGCGTCTCGATGAAACAGTCTCAGGCGTGAAGGCCGATCTGGCGGTCAAGATTTTTGGAGACGATTTCCAGCAGCTCGATTTGCTTGCACAACAGGTGCTGCGTCAGGTCAATGGAGTACATGGAGCCGCCGATGCCCAAATGGAGATCAACTCAGGCGTAGCCGAGGTCAGTATAAAGATACGCAGAGATGCGCTTGCACGTTATGGCCTGAATGTCTCTGATGTGCAGCGGGTAGTGGAAGCAGGCGCTTCTGGTGGTGTAGTTTCTGAGGTGGTTGAAGGTCAGCGCCGATACACAATCGCTGTGCGTCTACCAGACCGGTATCGCTCTGATGTCACGGCCATGCGAGCGATTCCTTTGCGTGCCCCGGGCGGAGAGACCGTTACGCTCGGACAGGTCGCCGATGTCGAAGTAGCGCGCGGCGCCGAGAAGATAAACCGCGAACAGGGACAACGGCGTATCGTCGTCATGTCGAACGTCAGGGGTCGTGATCTGGGCAGCTTTGTTGACGAAGTTCTGCAAAAAGTCGATCGCAATGTGCAGATACCAGCTGGCTACACCATTACTTACGGTGGCCAGTTCGAAAACCAGCAGCGCGCCATGCGACGGCTTCTGCTGGTCATTCCCCTAGCGCTTGGAGTTGTCTGCGGCCTGCTCTACCTAACCTTCCACTCGTTCAATCAGGCAATGCTTATTCTGGTTAACGTACCGTTCGCGCTGGTGGGTGGCATTGCTTCGCTATGGATTTTCCATCTAAATCTGAACCTATCGGCATCAGTGGGCTTTATCGCGCTCCTCGGAGTAGCGGTACTCAATGGCGTTGTGCTGGTCAGCTCTATCAATCAACTGAGAGATGAGGGCGAGTCCCTGGATCGTGCGGTACTTCAAGGTGCAACACGGCGTCTAAGACCTGTGCTCATGACTGCGCTTGTAGCCAGCTTGGGATTTGTCCCCATGGCCATCTCAACGTCAACGGGGGCCGAAGTACAGCGTCCTCTAGCAACGGTCGTTATCGGCGGACTGGTTAGCTCCACCCTGCTAACCCTGTTTCTTCTGCCGACCATCTACGAATGGTTCCCCCGATTTAGTTCTGAGGAGGATCACAAGACGTTTCTCAAAGAAAGTGTTACCTCATAATTGGAACGGAGGAAATTTTATCGTGGCATTGCACCGGGAGATGCATCGAACGGATCGAGTGGGATGGTTAAGAGCAGCAGTCCTGGGGGCTAACGATGGAATCCTCTCTACCGCAAGCCTGTGACGCATCAAAAGCCGCCGGCGCTATAGCATTAGAATTTGCTCAAGCCGCGAAAGGAGTTTCCAAGCCCTTTGCGGCGGCCGCGGGGAGAGCCGCCGCAAGTGGTTTTGAAAAATTAGTTCCGGCGTTAGCTATCGTTCAAGGGAGCATAGCTCTTCAGGATGCGAAGGAAGCGTATGCTTACTGCTCTGTTAATCCATGATGTCCCCCAAAAAAGGCAGCTCGTTATGCTAGATGAAGAATTTGATAGGAAAGTAGCTATCGGAAATCGCACGTGGAAATTCGTGTTGTGTTTAGCGACGGTTTTATCCATCGCTGCTTTGCCCCATTCACGCTATCATGACGCATTGAAGATGGCTGTGTGGTCTGTTATTTTTCTGGGGATGGTGGTCACCTACGCATGGCCATTTATTGTTGATATTTTGTCATGTGTCGTCGTCGTTCTGATAATTGTGTTTCATTTCCCAGTTATGCTACTCGTATATCCTCATCTTCCGCCTCATGGCTATCTAATGATTGGACTTGTCATTGCCGTCGAATATGCTATTTGTATTGTGCCAATTGCGTGGTTAGATACTCGATCTAAGGAAAAACGGCGGAACGTTTAGTGAGCAATTCATCGTTGACAAAAAGAGCAATGGCCGGTATCGCCAGCCCTTGGGTTTGGAAAGTAGAGGCTACTTTTGCTTCTTCGTTGGAGATAATCTGCGACTCTTTTTCGCCTGTGCAGTCGTCCTTGCTCTGACCTGCCCCCAAATTCCGCACAGTTGATCTTATGAAAGGACATGCAAAGGCTTTGCGGCTTTTGTCTCTCATCACCCTGATGTTTCTCGCTGTACTTTCCGCCTGTCCGACCTGCCGAGCGCATCCTCTTCAGTATCACGCAGGAACACTGTCCCATCAGGGATCGATCCGCATTGTAAGCGTGGTAGTCTGGCCG
>JAFDVV010000105.1:0-3332 GCA_018268775.1 Acidobacteriota bacterium
CTGCGCTACGGAATGACAAAGGCTCCGCTCAGGATGACAGATCAAGAATGGCATGGCCTGTATTTCATGGCCTGTATTTATTGCAGGACACCCTGTCAGCAGGCTTACACTGTCCGCAATGACACCTCGAACCATCTTCGCCTGCTTTATGCTGGGGGTCGCTGCCATGGGCGCATCAGCCAAAGGCAAAGCGCCGCTGTCCTCCTCGACGCAGTTGATCGTCGTCACCACGCCCGGGTGGGACTCGGTCGATGGCCACATGCAGCGCTATGAGCGGGCGTCGGTTCGCGATGCCTGGCAGCCGGCCGGCGACGTCTTCGCCATCGTCGTCGGCAAGCACGGCCTGGGCTGGGGCGCGGGAGTGACGCCGGTTGCGCCACCCACATCCACCGGTCCAATCAAGAAGGAGGGCGACGGAAAATCTCCCGCCGGGGTCTTTCAGCTCGGCACCGCGTTCGGCGACGCTCCCACGGCGCTCAACGGCACGAAGCTCAAGTATATCGAGCTGACGCCTTCGATCGAGTGCGTCGACGATGTAAGCTCCGCGCACTACAACCGCCTCGTCGACCGCGCGAAGGTCGCCTCGGTCGACTGGCACAGCTCCGAACACATGCGCGACACAGGCGAGGCCTACCGCCTGGGCATCGTCGTCGACCACAACGGCATCGCGGGGCCGGCGGCGATACCGCCTGTGCGCGGCGGAGGCTCGTGCATCTTTCTGCACCTGTGGCAGGGCCCCGGACACGGCACCGCGGGATGCACCGCCATGGCCCCCGCGAACATGGAGACGCTGCTGCGCTGGCTCGACCCTGCGCGCAAACCTCTGCTGGTGCAGTTGACCGCGGACGAGTACGCGCGCGCGAAGAAGAGCCTGAAGCTGCCGTAAACAGGACACGCAGATCGAAACACGTTTGTCATGTAACAGCCCTTTCGCGAAGCAGGCCTCTCTTGTCTGTCATTCCGTAGCGTAGCGAAGGAATCTGCTTTCAACCGCGCTATTCCGGCAACGGCCCTGTATGAAAAATCCATCACCGCCAAAGCGGAGAAGCAGGTCCCTTCGCTGCGCTGCGGGATGACAAACCGATGTTCCTGGCCGCCGCCACTTATACTCAATACTGTGACCCCGCCGCGAATTCTGCCGCTTTTTGACCCTGCCGTTCAGCCTGCGTCGTGGAACGAGCGCATGGCCGCCGGTGAGTACGCAGTCCACCCGTCAACTTCATCGAGCTCCAGCGCGACGCACGTCTGCTTCGTCTTCCCCACGCTCGAAGATGCCGTGTGCTATGCCGGGCAGCAGGCTGCGCTTCAGCCCGCAGTGCGCTTCCGCGTCTACGGCCATGAGGGCTTTACCGGCGCGCCTGTCCGCGAGATACGCGGCGCACAATACCGCGACCGCGACGAGATCTCTCCGCGCTTCCGGCGCTGGCTTGGCTCCATCCTCTTTTTTGGAGGCGTCGTTCTCACCTTTGCCGACTGGAGGATTGGCTTTCGTTCGCTCTGGCCTTCCATGCTTGGCACACGCATGGTCATGCCCGGAGCCATGCTTCTCTTTATCGAGGCGATGGTCCTGCTGCACGCCCGCAAGGCACGCCACTCGTGACAAGCGGGTAGATTTTATTCCCGGCTGGAGGGATGCCGCTGCATATACGTCGCCGTGACGATCTCGCGCACGCGTTGTGTCAGGGCGTCCGCGTCGCGTGTGGTCATCCCCTCGGTTGAGATTGGGTCGCCGACGACCACCTCCAGCGGGCGCGGGTACAGATGATAGATGTGGATCGGCAGCAGCTCGTAGGTCCCCACCAGCGTTACCGGCACGATCGGCACCTGCGCCTTGATGGCCATAAACGCCGCTCCGGCAACGAAGGGCTGCGTCACGCCCGTTGCCGAGCGTCCGCCCTCGGGGAAGATCACCAGCGGCATCCCCGACTTCAGTGTCTGCACGCCGCGGTTCAGGCTGGCGACGGCGTTGCGCGAGGTGGACTGGTCGATGGGCACCTGCCCCGAGCGGTTGAGATACCACCCGATAAACGGCACCTTCCACAGCGCCTGCTTCGCGAGGATGCGGAACTGGAATGGCAGCCGCGCGAACAGCACCGGCGTGTCGTAGTAGCTGAGGTGGTTCGAGGCGTAGACGGCGGTCTCGTGCAGGTGCAGCTTTTCGGCGCCCACCAGGCGGACCGGTGAGAGCGATAGCATCAGGAACGACCGCGCCCACAGGTGCGCGATAAAGTGTTGCTGCCGCCCCGGCCTGTCCCACAGCCCGCAGATCAGCGAGATGGTGCCGAAGAACGCCGTCGACAGGACCATCAACGGGATCAACAGAATGTAGGTGAGCCAGCGAAAGAACGCCGGTGCCTTTGGCGGGGCGACTGGCTCCATCTGCGTTTCAGCCGTGGGTTCGATCATGCGGAGACCGCGCCTCCATCCAGCGCGAGGCCGCGCAGCTCACCCACCAGGTAGACCGACCCCGTCGCCACAATCAGTCCATCCGGGGGTGTGACCGCCCGGGCCTGCGCGAGAGCGTCCTTGAGCGACGGCGCTGTCGTTGCCGGAATCTCCAGCTCGCGCGCCATGGCCGCGAGATCGTCGAGCGATGCCGCGCGCGGAGAGGCGATCAGCGCGAAGAAGACGCGGTCTTGCGGGCGGTCCGACGACGCATCGAACAGCGGCAGCAGGATCTGCGCCATCTCGCGAAGGTCCTTGTCCCTGAGGCAGGAGAAGATCAGCGTCCTCGGCTGCGACTCCGGCAGACGCGCAATCGCCGAGCGCAGCGTCCACGCCCCGGCCGGGTTGTGCGCCACATCCAGCAGCAGCGGCGCCGAGCCTTTCAGCGGCAACAACTCAAGCCTGCCCGGCCAGCGTGTCTCGCGGATTCCCTTCTCGATGGCACCGGTTGAGATTTTGTAACTTTTCAGGTTGCTTTTTGCAAGATTGTAACCCTGTGGGTTACGTAACTCCTCTGCCGCGGCGATAGCCAGAGCGATGTTGCGTTGCTGGTGCTGGCCCACCAGCGGCGAATCCACACGCAGCGGCTGCCCGCCCACCGTCAACGTGTAACGATTGCGTGGCAACCCCTCTGCGACCGGTGCAGCCGGGGCCAGCTTCTCCGCCGGCGGCGTGTAGTTCGCCGCGCTGATCGCGTGCAGTTCCAGAGACGCAGCCGCCTCGCCGATGGCCTGGTTGGCCTCGGGGTGCTGCGGCAGGGTAATCAGCGTCCCGTGCGGACGCAGGATGCCCGCCTTCTCGCGCGTGATGGCGGCGATGGTGTTGCCGAGGTAGTCCTGGTGGTCGAGCGAGATGTCGGTGATGATCGAGATCAGCGGGTCGACGAT
>JAFDVV010000105.1:3360-5704 GCA_018268775.1 Acidobacteriota bacterium
GTAGTAGCAGAAGGCCAGCGCCGTCAGCGTCTCGAAGAAGCTGGGATGGTGCGGCAGACGGGCGGAGGCGACCAGGTCCTCGGCGGTCGAGTCTACCTTGAAGTACAGGCGGGCGAAGTCGTCGTCGGAGATCTGTTCGCCGTCGATCTGCACCCGCTCGTTCACCCGCGTCAGGTGGGGCGAGGTGTAGAGGCCTGTCCTGTAGCCTGCCGCGCCCAGAATGCTGGCCAGCGTGGCCGCCGTCGAGCCCTTGCCGTTGGTTCCGGCTATCAGTATGGAAGGAAATGACTTATGCGGGCCGCCCAGTGCCGCCGCAAGCACTCGCATATGCTCCAGGTCGAACTTGCGCCGCACGGCGGACGGGGACCCGGGAGCGAGCTCAAGGCCCCGGGCATAGAGATGGTCGACCGCCGCTGCGTAAGACATACGGCTATTTTAGGCGAACCTGCCACGGCACAAACTCGGAAAAGCCATTCCGATGGGGTGAGGCTCAGCGGCGGCTGCGACGCGCCGAGGCTGCGGGTGGGGGGTAGGCCGGCTTCAGCTTGACCGGTTCGGCTGGTTCGGTGTCCACGGGAGCAGGGCGGTGCTCGGCCACGGCCTTGGCGATAGCGTATTTGAGCGCGTCGATGCCCTCGCCCGTCACGGCGGAGATGGGGTAGAGGGGCATCTTGCGGCGCTTGGCGTAGGTGGTCAGCTTTTTCAGCTTGTCCGGGTTGGCGACGTCGGCCTTGGAGGCGACGAGGATCGTTGGCCGCTTCGCGAGCGCGGGGTCGAAGCTCGCCAGCTCGGCGGTGATGACCTTGAAGTCTTCGACCGGGTCTGGCCGTGCGCTTGCGTCGGAGACATCGACCAGGTGGACGATGACGCTGGTGCGCTCAATGTGCTTGAGGAACTGCACGCCGAGCCCCGCGCCGAGGTGCGCTCCTTCGATCAGGCCGGGCAGGTCGGCGATGACGAAGGACTGCTCGTGGGGAAACTCGCCCACTTTGACGACGCCGAGGTTGGGCTCAAGCGTGGTGAAGGCGTAGTTGGCGATCTTGGGCCGGGCGGCGGAGAGCCGCGAGATCAACGTCGATTTGCCGACGTTGGGGTAGCCGACCAGGCCGGCGTCGGCCAGCAGGCGCAGCTCCAGGCGGATGCGCTTCTCTTCGCCCGGGCGGCCCAGCTCGTGCTCGCGCGGAGCCTGGTGGGTCGAAGTGGCAAAGTGCTGGTTGCCGCGGCCGCCGCGGCCGCCGCGGGCGACGACGATGGTCTGGTTGGGGCGGGTAAAGTCGTGCAGCAGCTCGCCCGTCTCCTCGTCGTAGACCAGGGTGCCGACGGGGACTTCGAGGTGGAGGTGCTCCCCGGCATGGCCGGACATGTTGGAGCCCATACCATGCTCGCCGCGCTCGGACTTGTGCTCCGGGTTGAAGCGAAAGTGGACTAAAGTGTTGTGGCTCAACGAGGAAGACATCAGAATGTCGCCGCCGTGGCCGCCGTCGCCGCCTGAGGGACCGCCCCGGGGGACGAACTTTTCCCGGCGGAAGGCCATGCAGCCGTTCCCGCCGTCGCCCGCCTTCAGGCGAATCTTTGCCTCATCGATAAACATTTCACAACCAGTTTACAAGGCTTCGCTATAAACTACCGCATACAGTTTTTGGCTGTTCTGTTGGATCGGGGTCTGCCTGCTCTTTATATAGATACGAAGTTGTAAAGAGTTTTAGAGCGCATCCCGCGACATCATGATCCGGGCCACCTTTGGCCCGGCCGTACCCTTCCGATAAAGGGCGTTCATCGCGCAGCCATCGCGGTGGAGTCTGTTCATAGCAACTGACGTGTGATGAACCTGCGGCATATTTCCATGCAGCAGGCATGGCATTCGTTTTTTAGGAGACCTCAGATGACGATCAGGAATTTAATGCGTTACGCATTGATAGCAATGCTGTGCAGTGGAGTCTGCCTCTCCGCCCATGCGCAGTCGACGACACAGGGAGCGATTGCAGGAACGGTAACGGACGAGACCGATGCGGCGATCCCGGGCGCGAAGGTTGTCATCCACAACAACGCGACGAATGGAGATGTGGCGCTGACGACCGATGCCTCGGGCCTGTACCGCGCGCCGCTGCTTCCCCCCGGAACCTATACCGTGACCTTCACGATGCAGGGCTTCTCGGAGCGCCGCGAGAACGGCGTAATCGTGGAGGTCAACAGCGTGACAACGTTGAGTCCGCACCTGACGACCGGCAGCGTCTCGCAGACGGTCGAGGTCACGGCCGAGGTCCCCGTGTTGAAGTTCGACACCCCGGCCTTTGGCGGCCAGCTTTCGAACAAGGAGATCGAGAACATCCCGATCAACAATCGC
>JAFDVV010000106.1 GCA_018268775.1 Acidobacteriota bacterium
GTCCCATTGACTGCGGCATGAACGAGAAACCCTTCGGTCGTAAATTGCCGCTGAAGGGCCTTCTGGATACGTGGATCGTCTTCGATTACAAGAACCTTGCTCATGTCTGTCACCTGCGCCAACACTTCCAGTGTGTACAGAAATCGCCGGTTGCAGAAGGTGAATTATCACCAAAATACAATTTTGAGACAAAATGGTGACAATTTTGACATCGGGGAGACTAAGCCCGACTCACCCGATGGAAGAACCGCAATAGATTGCCGCCCCAAAACTTGTCGATGCGCTCTTCTGAATATCCTCTTCGCAACATGGCATCGGTAATCATAGGCAGGTCGCGGACATCGCGCATGCCGCGTGCCAGCGTAGGTCCGCCGTCAAAGTCTGTTCCAAGCGCAACGTGGTCTTCGCCGACAAGCTGAATCGCCCGGTCGACAACGGCCACCCAGTCGTCCACAGCCATCATCACCGAGTCCGGTACATGCGCGCCAGGCATGGGGAACTGCGGCGCAACCAGCGCGTCTACCTCGTAGATTGTTTTGCCTTTGACCCTGTCGGGAATACTCGATGTGTCGAAGAAGGTCTTCCCCCGCTGCGCGGTCAGCCACTCGTATTCCTTGCGATAGCTGAACTCGCTCCCTATCTGAAATCCGATGATTCCCCCCTTGGCGGCGAGTTTCTTCAGCAGCCAATCCGGCATGTTCCTGGGGATATTGTTAACACTGCGCAGACCGTGGTGGGTCGCTATAACAGGGCCGTCGCTCACGTCGATCGTCTGCGAGATCGTTTCGTCGGACGAGTGCGAGACGTTGATCATCATCCCCAGCCGGTTCATCTCGCGAATGACATCGCGGCCGTGGGCGGTCAGGCCATTGAACTTCGGAGTCGAGCAGCACGAATCGGAATAGTTCTCGTTCCAGTTGTGAGCAGACAGTTGAGCCGAACGCAGACCCAGTTGGTGGAGATCCCGCAACACTCCCAGGTCGCCATCCAGATCGTAACTGCCCTCAATGTCCAGCACAGCCGCCATCTTGCCCTTGGCGCGGATGCGTTCGACATCGCTTGCATTCAGCGCAAGCTCGACCAGCGCGCGATTTTCTTCAAGCTGGCGGAGAGCATGGTCGATCCGCCGCAGAGTCTGCTTCGTCTCGAAGCGGCCGGGGTAATACTCCTCGGGGACGAAGATTGACAGAAAGAACGCGCCTTCGCCGCCTTCGCGCGCGCGAGGAAGGTCCCACTGTCCGTCGGTGTGCCGGTCTCCCATGCTGCCGCCGCGATAGAACTCGCGGTCCAGCGCGTGAACGTGTCCATCGAAGATGAACGCGCGCTTATGGATCGCCATCGCCTGCGGAGATATCTGCGGAGCTGCTACATCCGCCACAACGCTCCCGAATAAATTTCGACCCCAGAGAAATGGGCCTGAGAGCGTGGCCGCTGCGGCGCTATCGCGAAGAAACCTGCGACGAGTCAGCACTTTCCGCTTCTCGTAACGACATGAATTGCACTGGAGACAGCTTTGACAGGCGTTTGATTCACGGCAGGCAACATGCGGGGAAGTATACAGGAAACCGGAAGTATTCTTTCATATCGAAAAACATCCAAGACATTTGACCTAGCAGCAGCAGACGATTCATAGGTAATATCCTCCCGTCGTCGATTGCCTCGAAATACCCGTATCGAAGGATCTGCCATGGCCCCCAACGGATCATCCGCCAAACGTCCGCGACTGGCGGCCGTAGTCACCTCCTATAAAAAACTTCTTCACCCGCAACACGTCGTAGACCGTCTCCTCGATGGCTACGGATGGGACGGCACATACCACCGGCCCGAGATGGATGTGGTCTCGCTCTACGTCGACCAACGCGGCCCAGGCGACCTCTTCCAGGAGCGCGCCGACAGGCATCCGGGCATGAAGATCTGCCCCACGATCGCCGATGCCGTGACCCTCGGCACAAGCAAGCTCGCTGTCGATGGCGTGGTCGTCGTGGCGGAGCACGGCGTATATCCGCTCAGCCCCAACGGCATCATGATGCACCCGCACTACGAGTTCTTCGAGCAGATCACCAACGTATTTCGCTCAAGCGGGCGCTCGGTTCCCTACTTCAACGACAAGGAACTCTCGTGGAACTGGGACTGGTCGAAGAAGATGGTGGATGTCTCGCACGAGCTCAATTTTCCGCTGCAAGGTGGTTCCAGTCTGGCAGTGACGTGGAGAATCCCATCCGTCGAGTTTCCTCTGGGAGCCGTTGCAAAAGAGGCCCTGTCCATCGGCTACGGTGGAATGACCAGTTACGACTTTCATGGACTGGAGACCATTCAGTGCATGGTGGAACGGCGCAAGGGCGGCGAGACCGGCGTCGAATGGCTGCAGACCTATCGCGGCGCCGCCTTCTGGAAGGCGCATCAGGATGGCATCTGGTCGGAGGCACTCTTCAAGTCCGCGCTCAGCAGAAGCTCAACCGTACGACCCGGCGATCCGAGCTTCACCAATATCTTTCCCACGCTCGACCAGATGAAGGCCATGGTGCCGGATCCCGTGGCATATCACTATCGCCACCGCGACGGCCTGCTCAGCACAATGATCCTGTTGAACGGCATGGTCCGCGACTTTACCTTCGCCGCAACCATTGAAGGTCAGTCGAAGCCGTTCTCGACACAGATGTATCTGCCCATGCCCGACGGCCGCACAACGCTGGCCAGCTTCTTCAGCCCGTTGGTCTGGAATGCCGAGCAGATGTTTTTGACTGGCAAGGCGCAGTATCCGATTGAACGAACGCTGTTGACCAGTGGACTGCTGATCGCCGGCGTTGAAAGCGACAAGAAGGGCCAGCAGCTTCAGACACCGAACCTGGCAGCCGTAAACTATCAGCCCAACCCCAAGTCTACCTTCTGGAGAAGCTAATGCTGACACGTCGCCGCTTCGTTGGCTATTCTGCCCTGTCGTCCTCTGCGTTGATTTGCCCACCGCTTTTGCGCTCGGCCTTCGGCCAGCCGCATTCGGCAGCGGGCGAACGCCCGGTGCGTCTCGCGATTCTTGGCTCTACATACCGCCGCGGCTCGAATCTTCAGACCATCGCCGACCGCTTTCTTGTTGGCTATCCCTACGAGGGCGACTGGCATATGCCGAACGTGCAGGTCGTCTCCGT
>JAFDVV010000107.1:0-2021 GCA_018268775.1 Acidobacteriota bacterium
CTCTTGACCTTCTACAGCCACCCGGCACCCGGCCCACCTTAGCGCCTGCGGCGCGAAGATGGAGCACCCGGCGAAATGAACCTTTACAGAGGGAACTGCTTGAGCCATGCGCGGAAGTCTGCGCCCAGCTTTTCGTTCTTCAGGCCGAACTCGACGGTGGCTTTGAGGAAGCCGAGTTTGTCGCCGGCGTCGTGGCGCTTGCCCTCGTAGGTGAAGCCGTAGACCTTTTCGTACTTGAGCAGTGCCTTGATGCCGTCGGTGAGTTGAAGCTCTCCGCCTGCGCCGGGGGTGATGGTTTCGAGCATCTCGAAGATGCGCGGCGTCAGCAGGTAGCGGCCGATGATGGCGTTCTGCGAGGGAGCGTCCTGCGGCTTGGGCTTCTCGACCATGTCGGAGATCTGGAGCAGGCGCGGATTCTTCGAGTCGGGCGTGACCTTGAGGCAGCCGTAGTTCTGAATGGCGTCGCCCTCGACGATCTCGGAGCCGATGATGGAGGAGCCGGTCTCCTCGTAGGCCTCAACCATCTGCTTCATGCAGGCGGTCCTGGCATCGACGATGTCGTCGGGCAGGATGACGCAGAAGGGCTCGTTGCCCACGATCTCTTTCGCCATGAGAACGGCGTGGCCGAGGCCGAGCGGCTCTGCCTGACGAGTGACCGTGACCTTGGCCAGCTTCGCGACGGACCGGGCGACCTCGAGCAGGGCGGTCTTGTTCTTCGAGGCGAGGTTGGCTTCAAGCTCGGGGGCGCGGTCGAAGTGGTCTTCCATCGACGCCTTGCCGCGGCTGGAGACGAGGATGATCTCGGTGCAGCCTGCTGCGACGGCCTCTTCGACGCCGTACTGGATCAGGGGCTTGTCGACGAGACAGAGCATCTCCTTGGGGATAGCTTTGGTGGCGGGGAGAAAGCGGGTGCCGAGGCCCGCGGCGGGGAAGACGGCTTTGCGGATTTTCTGGGTCATGAATCCCTTCGATGCAGAAACGTATGTGGGAATCGTAGCAAGGCGGGGGAAAGGTTGGGATACCACGCTTGGGGAAGGGTTAGACCGACCGCGGGGAAGACACCATAATGCGGGTGCCCCACAGAGAACAGCAGGTCCCTCCACTGCGCGCTTCGCGCTCCGGTCGGGATGACACATCTGTTAAATGGTGGCCGTCTACTGGGCGTCGAGCTTCTTTGTGACAAGTTCGTTGAGTAGCGCCGGATTGGCCTGGCCTTTGGACAGGCGCATGACCTGGCCTACGAAGAAGGCGGAGACCGTCTTCTTGCCGCCCTTGTACTGCTCGACTTGCTTGGGGTTGGCGGCGATGACCTCGTCGATCATCTTTTCGATGGCGGCGGAGTCGGAGATCTGCTGCGGCTTCTCGCGTTCGTAGACGGCTGGGAAGTCCTCGTTGTTTTCAAAGGCGGTGTCGAGAAGCTGCTTGAGCATCTTGCTCGAAAGCTCACCGGACTCGGCGAGGTTGGCGGCCATCACGAGGCCGTCCATGGTAACGGGCGAATCAGCGAGCTCGAGGTTCTTGAGGCGAAGGCGCATCGTCAGCTCGGTCGTGAGCAGCGCGGCGACGCGGCGCGGCGATTTTGCCTTCTTCGCGGCGGTCTCGAAGGTGTCGGCGAAGCTCTGCGTTGCGGTGAGCGTTGCTGCATCCTGCTCGCTGATCTCGTACTGGGCGATCATGCGCGCGCGGCGTGCCTCGGGAAGCTCGGGGAGGCGGCTGAAGATCTCCTTCTGCCACTCAGCTCCGACGACCAGCGGCGGAAGGTCGGGCTCGGGGAAGTAGCGGTAGTCGTGCGCCTGCTCCTTGGAGCGCATGGAGTAGGTGCGGCCCTCGCCGGAGTTCCACAGGCGCGACTCCTGCACGACGCGGCTGCCGTCTTCGAGCACGCCGATCTGACGTTCGATCTCGTACTGCACGGCAGAGCGGATGAAGCGGAAGCTGTTGACGTTCTTTACTTCGGCCTTGGTTCCGAATTGCTTCGCGCCCTTGAGCATCACGCTCACGTTGGCGTCGCAGCGCAGCGA
>JAFDVV010000107.1:2136-6935 GCA_018268775.1 Acidobacteriota bacterium
CCGCAGCGGTTGAGGTCGATGTAGGTGCGGTTGATGGAGTCGGCGAAGCCGTCGTGCAGGCTCTTGCCGGCGTCCTCTTCCATGTGCAGGCGGGTGACGCCGATGCGCTTGGTGATGGGCGCGCCGCTCTCGTCGAAGGCGGGGACGTCGATCCAGCCGTTCTCGGCGACGGGCTTGTCGAACTGCGAGATCTGGTAGGCCTTGGGCGAGTCGGGGTAGAAGTAGTTCTTGCGCGAGAAGATGCTGGTCTCGCGGATCTCGCAGTTGATGGCCTTCGCCGCGAGCACGGCGTACTCCACGGCCTGGCGGTTGAGCACGGGCAGCGCTCCGGGCAGGCCGAGGCAGGTGGGGCACACGTGCGTGTTGGGTTCGCCACCGTACTGGTTCACGCAGCCGCAGAAGGCCTTGGTCTGGGTGAGGAGCTGAACGTGGACCTCGAGCCCGATGACGGGCTGGTACTTGGCGAGGACCTCGGGTGAGAGCGCGGTGGCGGTCGACATGGTCATCTCGATTTTATCAAGCAAAGGAAAGAAACGATGGCGTGCGAGAGGCGTGGTGGAGGAGGCTTCCTCAAGGAGGTTTTTGTCGAGGCCCATACTTGACTGGATCCCCGTACGGCGTGGGATGTCATGCTTAAGGGCACGGCTTCAGCCGTGCCGCTACGGGCTACAACGAACGGGGCTTTAGCCCCTGGGGTACACGCCTTAGAATCATTGGCATGGCGATTCCGAGCCGTACCGCCAGACCGGGCACCTATTTCATCACCAGTGCAACTCACAATCGGCGGCGACACTTCCAGGTCGAAGCGAACGCACAGCTCTTTGTTGAGACGCTGGAGCACTATCGCGAGAGCTATCTGCTGCACGCTTATGTCGTAATGCCGGATCATATCCATCTTCTGATGACGCTGACTACTGTGGCGCTTGAGCGGGCAATGCAGCTTATCAAGGGCGGCTACTCGCATCGCATTGGATCGAAGATGTCTGTGTGGCAGCGCGGCTCTACGGATCACCGCATTCGCGATGCCGAGGACTTCAACGTGCGATTGCAATACATCCATCGCAATCCGGTGGAGGCTCGGCTATGTGATAAGGCCGAAGGCTACGGATTTTCTTCGGCGAACGCGAAGGTTCGTCTGGATGAGTACCTCAGCGGCTGAAGCCGTGCCCTTAAGCAAGGCGGTTCGAGCGCGCTCGAATGTGCCACACACAGCATGATTCTGCATTGAAAGCGCCGAGCTCAAAGCTCACTTGAGTTTGCGCTACTGCGGCGCTGAGGCCTCCTTGCGCGAGAGGATGGTTTCGACGTTGCTCTTGTCGACGAGCGAGACGCCGGTATCGACGAAGGAGGGGAAGGGCGAGAAGGGATCGAGGTCGTAGTCTTCGCCCATCTTTACCGGGTAGTGGTGCACATGGTCGAGCGCGCGGAGGCCGACGAGCGCCATCGTGTACGGCTTCTGCGAGATGGTGGAGTCGATGATGCCGTCCTTGACCAGTTGCAGCGTGGCCACGTCGGTGTCCATGGCGATCAGCAGGCGGCCTGGGTCGCCGTCGGCCTTGGCGCGGCGAATGGCTTCGCCGACGTCTTTACCGGCAGATGACTGGAGGCAGATGAAGGCGTCGATGTGGTCCTTGCCCTTGAGGGCGAGGTACTGCTGGGCCTTGTCCATGGCGATGCCGGAGTCGCCCTTCATGTCGAAGACCTCGACGACCTTGATGTCGGGGTGGTCGGCGAAGACGTCTTTATAGCCCTTGAGGCGCTCATCGAGGTTGGGCTGGCCGGGCATGGTGAAGAAGACGACGTTTCCTTTGCCGTTCAGCTCTGCGGCGACGCGCTGTCCGCCCAGGCGTCCAGCTTGCAGGTTGTTGGTGCCGATGAAGTAGAGGCGCTTGCTGGCGGGCGCGTCGGAATCCATGGTGATGACGGGGATCCCGGCGGCGATGGCGGCGTCGATCTCGGGCCTGAGCAGCGGGGCGCTGGTGACTGAGACGAGGATGCCGGAGGGTTTGGAGGCGACGACGGAGCGGAACTCCTGCACCTCGGCCTGCGGGTCGAAGTTACGCGGGCCGCGCACGTCGGAGGTGACGCCGTAGTCGGCCGCGGCCTTCTGGAAGCCCTCAGCGGCGGTCTTCCAATAAGGAAGGTCGACATTGACGGTTACCAGGTAGTAGCGCTCGCTCTTCGAGTGACGCGTGCACCCTTCAAGAAGCGGGAGCACACCAATGACAGCGACGATAATGCCTTTCGTCCAGATACTCATTCTTCGAACCTCCGCACAAGACATGCTGTCCGAAGCACTCGCTCAACCCGATTGCGCGGGCAGCACCGCGGCTGCAAAAAATGCGGCGGCGCGATAATACGCCTCTACAAGCCGTTTTGGCTCCTGCGCTTCCACTAAAATCGAAGACAGCATGGTTTTGCCGTTCGTCCGCGAACTGCTTGCGGAGTTGGAGCACACAGAGGCCTTTGAGCGTGTACGGCGCCACCTGAGCGCCGGATCGGGGCGTCGTCGTGTCTCCGGGCTGACCGTGACGGCGCGCGCGCTGTACCTACCCTACTTTGTGCGCGCGGCGCAGGCCCCGGCGCTGATCGTTGTATCGGACAACAAGTCGGCCGAGGCGTTGCACGATGCGGTGATCGAGACATGCGAGTTGACGGGCGCGCTGGAGCCGTCGCAGGTGCTGCGTCTGCCTTCGCACGATGTCCTTCCCTTCGAAAATCTTTCGCCTCACCCGGAGATTCAGGAGACGCGCGCGTCCGCTCTGTGGAAGATCTGCGCACATAAGGCTGGTACGCCGCGGCTGGTGATTGCGCCCATCGAGTCGGCGTGCATGAGGCTGTTTGATCGCAACTATTACGCCGCGCTTGCGCTGGACCTGCGCGTTGGCGAGGAGCATCTGCCGGAGATGCTGGTGGAGCACCTGCTCTCGGTCGGCTACACGAAGGTCGATGTGGTGGAGATGCCGGGGCAGGTGACAATTCGCGGCGGCATCATCGATGTGTACTCGCCCGAGCAGGACAGCCCCGTACGCATCGACTTCTTCGGCGACGAGATCGAGTCGATTCGTAGGTTCGATCCGGAGACGCAGCGGAGCAGTTCTTCGCTGGATCGAGCGTTGCTGCTGCCGCTGACCGAGACTCCCGTTACAGAGAAGGTGCTCGGCGCAATCAACGCGCGGCTTACACGCGCGGGTTCTGCTGGAGCGGCGCTTGAGGGTGGCGAGGAGCCAGTAGAGTTGCAGACGCACGTTGCGACACGCACGGGCGAGGCGACGGTCTTTCCCGGATGGGAGTTTTTCGCTCCGGTTGCCGGTGCAAAGAGCACGCTGCTCGACCTGCTTGGTTCGTCGACACGCGTGTTTGTCGAAGAACCGGCGATGGTAAAGAACCAGGGCGAGCGCTGGTGGAACAAGGTCGAGCAGAGGCACGAGCGCTCGGGCATCGGCTCGCTGGTGCGCGCTGAGGATATTTATCTCTCGCCGTGGGAGCTCGAGGACCGGCTACGGCGCACGACGGGCTGCGACCTCGACCAGCTAGGTGCAGTTGATGTGCTGGACGCAGATCGCAGCGAGCTTTCGGAGATCGAATTTTCGACGCGGCCCACGCAGCGCTTCCACGGAGCTATACCTGCGTTGATCGAAGCAATCAACGCGCTCATGCGGCAGGAGGCGCGCATCCTGCTGACCGCGCCCAACCAGGGTGAGGTGGAGCGGCTGGCCGGTCTGTTGCAGGAGTACCAGGTGCCGTACCGTCTGGGTTCGCGCACGGAGCAGCATGGCTCGTCGACCGTCTACTCGGAGTCGAGCTACCTCGCGGGCGACCTGCGTACGCCCGTGATCGTGAAGACGGCCATCGCAGCGGGCGTGCAGATACTCGATCAGGACAAGGCGACGGCGCGGCAGGTCGTCGTCTTCGGCGCGCAGGATCTCACGGATGAGGCCGACATTTCCGTGCGTCCGGTGCGGCGCGCGAAGTCCAAGGCCGCGGCGTTCATCTCCGACTTCCGCGACCTCAGCGTCGGCGACTACGTCGTGCATGTGGAACACGGCATCGCGCGTTACATGGGCCTGCGCGTGATCGAGGAGAACGGCCAGCCGCCGCTCGAGCTGATGATCCTCGAGTTCGCCGACGAGGCGAAGCTGTATGTTCCGCTGACGCGGCTCGACCTGATTCAGAAGTATCGTTCGACCGAGACCGGCCCCGCTCCCGTGCTGAACAAGCTCGGCTCGCAGGGATGGCAGAAGACCAAGGCCCGCGTGAAGAAGGCGATGGCCGACATGGCCGCCGAGCTGTTGAAGCTGTACGCGCAGCGCGAGGCTACGCAGGGCACACCGTTTTCGCCCGACACCAACATGCAGCGCGAGTTTGAAGACGCCTTCGACTTCAACGAAACGGATGACCAGTTGAACGCCATCGTCGACATCAAGCAGGACATGGAGTCGACGCAGCCGATGGACCGCCTGCTGTGCGGCGACGTGGGATACGGCAAGACAGAGGTCGCCATGCGCGCGGCCTTCAAGGCGGTGCAGGACTCCAAGCAGGTGGCCGTGCTGACACCGACGACGGTACTCAGCTTCCAGCACTATGAGAGCTTCAAGCGCCGCATGGCGAACTTCCCCGTCACCGTCGAGATGATCTCGCGCTTTCGCACGGCAAAAGAGCAGAAAGAGATTCTGGAGAAGGCGGCCGAGGGAAAGATCGACATTCTCATCGGTACGCACCGCATTCTCTCGAAGGACCTGAAGTTTCAGGACCTCGGCCTGCTGGTCGTCGATGAGGAGCAGCGCTTCGGCGTGCGC
>JAFDVV010000108.1:0-4188 GCA_018268775.1 Acidobacteriota bacterium
AGAAGGTCGACCCCTACCTGCGCCCTCTGTACGACGCGCTGTACGACCTCGTCGACCCAATCAAGATCGACAAGATGCTGGAGACCAACGTCATCGAAGTTGCGCCGCTGGCCTTCATGCGTGGCCGCACCCTCAACGACGCCTTCATCATCATGGACGAGGCGCAGAACACGACCACCGAGCAGATGAAGATGTTCGTCACCCGCCTCGGCAACAACTCAAAGGCCGTCATCACCGGCGACCTTACGCAGACCGACCTTCCCAACCCAAAGAAGTCCGGCCTGCTGGAGGCGCTTCAAGTCCTCGACGGCGTCGAGGGCATTCGCTTCTGCCACTTCGAGGACGTCGACGTTGTGCGCCATCACCTGGTCCAGCGCATCGTCCGCGCCTACGACAGCTACGGACGCGCTCAGCAGGAGCTTCCGTTGACCATGGGCGATGCCGTGATGCCGGAGCCCGCGATGTCCAACGGCAAGAGCAAGCCTGTCGCTAAACCGCAGTAACGGCTGCGATACTATCGTCAGCAGAGGGCGTGAAACCGATGCGCCCCCTCGCTGACGCCAGTGCGATGATCACCATCGATCCTTCGAGTACGGTGCAGGCTGAAACGCCTGCGAAATCCACTCTGACGCGCTTCCTCAATCGCGCGCGAGAAGCCGTGGGGATCGCGGGCGAGGTGGACGTTCTACTGACCTCCGACACAGAGATCAGAAAGCTGAACCGGGCCTTCCGTCGCAAGAACAAGCCGACCGACGTCCTGAGCTTCCCTGCCCCCGAAGAGATCTTCGACGAACACGCTGGCGACCTGGCCATCTCTCTCGAAACCGCGGCCAGACAAGCTGCCAGCTTTGGACACTCGCTCGGCGATGAGGTTCGCGTCTTGATGCTGCATGGTCTTCTGCATCTCTCTGGCATGGACCACGAGGTAGATCGCGGCGAGATGGCTGCACGCGAAGCCGAGCTCCGAGTGGAACTCAAGCTGCCGTCGACGCTGATCGAGCGTGCCTCGCGACCCGCCGCAAAGACGGCGGGGAGGCCGCGCGCATGAGCCTCACCTACTTCATCACTCTGACGGTGCTGCTCATCGTTCTTGCGCTCGCGGCATACGTCGACCGCGTGTACTCGGAGATGGGCAAGTTCCTGGCGCGGGAGTACCAGGACAACATCGACTCCTGGGAGGAGTTCATCGAGCCGCGCCTGCGCCTGGGCCGCGAGTCCATCGCGCTGTCCGCCTCCGTCCTGCGTCAGTTGACGCTGGCAGCAATGGCGCTGCTCTGGGGGCTGCACCTCTACAACCCCAACAGTGCTCTGGTCGCCATCCCCAGCGCCGCCACCATTGCGCGGGCCGCCGCCGAACTGATCCTGCTCATCCTCATCTTCGACCGTCTCATTCCGCAGATTCTCTTTGCACGTACGCGCGGCCTGTGGCTCAAGAAGATGGTCTATGTGCTTCAGGTGCTCTTCTACCTCATCCTTCCGGTCACGATCGTCCTGCAACTGTTGCTCTCGATCGCCGCGCTTGCCGAACCGGAGGACACAACGGAAGAAGAGCGGCCATCGGAGGCGATGGAGGCCCTGCTGGAGGCGGGCGAGGAGGAAGGCATCCTTGAAGAGTCCGACCGCGAACTGGTGCGCTCCGTCGTCGAGTTTGGCGACAAAGTAGTGCGTGAGGTCATGACGCCGCGCCCGGAGATCTTCGCCGTGCCGGGAACGCTGACCCTGCGCGAGTTCACCGCCGAGATCAACGAACACGCCTTCTCACGCGTCCCTGTCTATGCGGGGTCGCTCGACCACGTCACAGGAATCGCCTTTTCGCACGACCTGCTGAAGGTCCTGGACATTGAAGCCGGGACCCGCACGGTGGCGCAGATTCAGCGCTCCGCCGCCTTTGTGCCCGAGACCAAGAAAGTCGCCGAGCTTCTACGCGAGATGCAGCGCGAGAAGCAGCACATGCGCATCGTGATCGACGAGTACGGCGGCGTCGCGGGCCTTGTAACCATCGAAGACCTGCTGGAGGCCATCGTGGGCGACATCTCCGACGAGCACGATGAGCCGAAGCCGGAGGAGTCTCCTGTACCAGGCCCCGACGGCTCATTTATCGTCCCCGGCAACTTCGAAGTCTCGCGGCTCAGGGACCTCTTCTCCGATCAGATCGGAAGCACCGAGACGAGGCCGGCCGAAGACAGCGAGACCTCCGAAGAGGACAAGACGCAACAAGAGGAATCCGACCCGCTGCGCTTGCCGCAGGGCTACGAGTCGACGACGCTCGGCGGCCTGGTCTCCGAGCTCGCGGGACACATTCCCACGCCAGGCGAAGTCGTTGAGCAGGACGGCCTGCGGCTGGAGGTATTGGCCTCGACCGATCGCAGAATCGACCGCGTACGCGTCAGCCTAGCCGGTCATTCAGCCTAGGGGCTGTTATGAACTTTATCCATCCGCATCAAGCCCCTTTGCCGTCATTCTGAGCTGGAGGCGAAGAATCCCTGTAGTTTCATCCGGCGCTGCACAAAAAATGCCGAGATTCTTCGCTGCGCTCAGAATGACGACTTAGGACATCGCGTAATCGTTCCCTTTAAGTTCATCACAGCCTCTGGCGGCGCATAAAGAGAAGCTCTGGGATCGCCAGAGCCTCTCTGCATTCAAATGAAACAACCGTCAGTTTGTGGTGAGACCCACTGTCACGCTGTGTGAGAGCGTACCGGAGGTCGCCGTGATGGTGAGCTGCGACGTTGCTGGCGTTGGCGTCGGCGTTGGAGGATTGGGGGTGGGCTGCGACGCCATCGTTCCGCTGCTGCATCCGGACAACGTGCCGAGGGCAAGCATACAGACGCACGCCAGCACCGACCCGCGAAGCAGCGCCGACCGCCTGCGCAGACCGGCAAAACCCAGCAGGCCTAGCGGGAGAAGTCCTGCCAGCACGACTCCGCGATGTCTTGCAAGCGATGCCGTGTAGCCGGTAGGGGGTGGAGTCGTGGGAGTTCCCGCAGCAGTGGTGATTGCAAGACCAACCATGACCGGAGTCGTGCCGCCGACGTTGACCGATGCAGGGCTAAAGCCGCAACTGTCTCCTGTCGGCAGCCCGGAGCAGGACAACGTCACGGTCCCGCTGAAGCCGTTGACCGCCGCAAGATTGAGTGAGAGATTGCCTGCCTGCCCCGCTTTGACCGAGACCGTGGGCGTGGACGAGGTGATGGTGAAGTCCGCGGCCCCCGCGGGCGCCGACGGCACGATGGAGCCAAAGAGGCCACCCTTTTCTCCGTTGATACCCGCGCTGAAGTACAGTGTATTGGGGTCCCCTGCCGTTGCCGCCGTTCCTCCTGTCGAGGTGCCGGCGCCGAAGACGATCTCCCAAAGACCGGAGTTCGCCAATGGGGCGCCGTCCGAACCGGTGATCTGTCCTTTGAGCGCAAAGCTCACCGGGTCATACGCGTTGATGACACCGTCGCCGAAGTTCCCCACCAGCAGCGCACCACCAAAGGCGCCGAACCCCTGAGGCGCAAGCGCCATCCCCCATGGAGCGTTCAAATTGCCCTGGCTGATGGCACGTTTCACAAGGTTGCCGTTCAGGTCGAACTGGTTGACGTAACCAAGCCCCGCGCCCACGGCCTCGCGGCCCTGAGCGTTTGCCTGTGCATAAGCGACATAAATGTTGTTGCCGATGGTGTGAATGCCAAAGGGCTTGAATCCCGCTGGCAGCGATGGGTCGGAGAGGTTGCCGGTCAGGTGCGAAGCGGCAAAGTTGCTGTCGAAGACGTCGACTGTGCCGCCGGAAAAATTCGCTGCTAGCAGGAAGGTGCCTGCGTTGTTCTTGACGAGCGCAATATCGGTGTATGAGGCCTTGGAGGACGAGTTATTGGCGACAATCACCGCCTGTGGCGTCGTTGTGTTCCATGCAGAGATCGTGCCGTCGAGGGTGCCGAAGAGAAAGCTGGCAGAGCCCTTGCCTGGGATATTGAAGATGCTCGCGTCGGGGTTGTAAACCGTTCCGGCTGGCAGTCCGTGCGACGCAGCAGGGTTGGCCGCCGGAACCGTGACCGAGAAAAACTCGTTGCCGCCCGCTCCTTCGACAAGAGACATGCCCGTACCGGTAGTGTCGATCCAGAACTGCGGGCCGATGGAGATGCCCCAGGGATTGATGAGCGTCGGGTCGGTGTGCTGCGCCTGCACGGAGCCGTCCGAGACGATGTT
>JAFDVV010000108.1:4286-10694 GCA_018268775.1 Acidobacteriota bacterium
GATCGCGCAGCACGCGACACGCGACCAAGGTTTCCGGGGGAGAAGGGACGGCTCTCGACAATCGACATGGAAGCTCCGGTTTCGCGGCTTGTATTTTGAGGGTCCGCACGCTGCGATGTCCCTCGACCGCGATCTGAGACGAGCCTATGGAAAGAGGCATGACAAGTTGTCAGGCTGCATTCATCGAAACGTCATTTGTTCCTGTCCTATTCGTCCGTCATTTGTCTCAATCTCATCGCAGAGATGAAAAAGCCCGGCATTTGCCGGGCTTCCGCGTGTTTGACGAGGGGGTGAGATCAGTCGATGGATATCTTGCGGAGCAGCTTGAAGTCCGAGAGCATCTTGCCGGTCCCCAGGACGACGGAAGCCAACGGGTCGTCGGCAATCGAAACCGGAAGCCCCGTCTCCTCGCGGATGCGCTTGTCGAGGTTCTTGATCAGCGCGCCGCCGCCGGTCAGCACGATACCGCGGTCGGAGATGTCGGCGGAGAGTTCCGGCGGTGTGCGTTCAAGCGCCACGCGGATGGCATTGATGATCGTCGAGATGCACTCCGACAGAGCCTCGCGGATCTCCGAGTCGTCGATGGTGATGGTCTTCGGCACGCCTTCGATCAGGTTGCGGCCCTTGACTTCCATCGACAGCGGCTTGTCCAGCGGATAGGCCGAGCCAAGCTGCATCTTGATCTGCTCGCCCGTGCGTTCGCCGATCAGCAGATTGTATTTGCGCTTGAGGTAGGTAATGACGGCCTCGTCCATCTGATTGCCCGCCATGCGGACCGAACGCGAGTAGACGATGCCTGCCAGCGAGATGACAGCGATGTCGGTGGTTCCGCCACCGATATCGACGACCATGTTTCCGCCGGCCTCGGTGATGGGTAGTCCCGCTCCGATGGCGGCGACCATGGCCTGCTCGACAAGATGAACTTCGGATGCCTTCGCGCGATAAGCGGAATCCATGACCGCGCGCTTTTCCACCTGCGTAATCTCAGACGGTACGCCTATCACGATGCGCGGATGCACCATCATCTTGCGGTTGTGCGCCTTCTGGATGAAGTAGTTCAGCATCTTCTCCGTATGGCGGAAGTCGGCGATCACGCCGTCCTTCATGGGCTTGATGGCGACGATGTTGCCGGGCGTGCGGCCGAGCATCTCCTTGGCCTCTTTGCCCACGGCCTCGACCTCGTTCGTTACCTTGTTGACGGCGATAATGGAGGGCTCATTGACGATGATTCCCTTGCCATGCGCGTAGACCAGCGTATTCGCGGTCCCGAGGTCGATGGCGAGGTCGCTCGAAAACAGGCTGAACAGCGACCGCATGTTGTGAATGCGAGAGTAGCGGGTCTGAAATGCGTTCGAAGACATTCGGCTGGTTCGATCCTCAGCGAGGGGAATAAAAGCTAATTGTACGGCAAGGTGAAAGTTTCAAGATGTGGAGACAGGCCTAACGCGCGGTCAACTCGGAGTCGTATTCAAAGCGTTCTTTCAAGTGCAGAAAACGACTTTCGAAGCGATTATAGCTGAGCATTGAGACAAGGAACGTCAGTCCGAAATTGAGGACGATCGAGACCACGTTGGCCAGCAGAAACGAGTGGAAACGCGCCGTCAGGAATGCCACCAGGCTCCACCAGCTCCCGGCAAAGATGAGGTGATAGACATAGAAGCCGTAGCTATACCGGCCCAGCACCCGCAAAGGGCGTAAGTGAAAGAAGCGAAAAGCGAGGCCCCCCGGGCGAAGCGCTGTCCCGATGAGTCCGGCGGCCGCGATTGCAATGGCCGAAAGCCCGGCAGTTGTCAGCCAGAAAGAGTCGGGGGCGGGCGAAACGATGAGGATCGCGACGACGGCTGCCGAAGCCAGCAGAAATATCCACCTACAGGAGCGCTGGAAGAGGTCGGCGGAAGGACCGCGCAGCGCCAGCGCAAGTATCGCGCCAACGAGCAAATCGTCCATGCGGAAGGGCAGGAGATGAACTATCCATTGCTCGTAAAGACGAGGCGAAAGGTGCAGGGCAACCACGATACGCAGGACGAGGGCCGCGATCGAAAGCGCGCTCGCTACCCAGATAAGCCGGACCCGGTTGCGGACGAACCACACGATGAGTGGCCAGATCAGGTAGAACTGCTCCTCGATGCAGAGCGACCAGAAGTGACCGATATGGGCGCTGGCCGCGAGGTGCGTGGACGAAATCACATCTCCCAGTGTGTCGTCGAAAGCAGCGGAGATGTTGCCCATGTAGACGAGATAGGGCAGATGCCCAAGTCGCCATTTGTAATGGAACAAAGGGGTTAGCAGCAAGAGGACGCTGAAGACCAAATAGAAGATCGGAAAGATGCGTACGCTTCGGCGGGCGAAAAATCGCTTGAAGAAGTGGCTGTCGTTTCGCGTGTCGTAGAGGATGCCGGTGATAAGGAATCCGGAGAGGACGAAAAAGATATCGACGCCGATCCAGCCCCGCTGACGAATTGCGTTGAGCATGCTCAGAAAGCGGTCGCCATGGGTACCGCCACCATAATGGAGCGCGAAGACCATGGTTACAGCGAGTGCCCGGATGCCATCGAGAGCGGGAAAACGTGTCTTGAAGTCGATGGGGGCAAAGTTGCGACCTGGGGAGATCATTGCAGAGAGTTTACCCGACGGTAGAAGTGGCCAGACAACAACAATATGGGCAGATACAATCGAAATGGAGCGACATAAATGATCATTGGCGTACCCAAGGAAGTAAAGGACCACGAGAGCCGCGTTGGTGTAACCCCCGCCGGCGTCAAAGCGTTGGTAGAGGCCGGCCACAAAGTACTGGTCGAGCAGAAAGCCGGCGCGCTGTCCGCAATGCCCGACGACGAGTACCAGCAGGCCGGGGCGGAGATCGTCGGCTCGGCGCACGATGTCTGGCGGCTGGCCGACATGGTCGTCAAGGTCAAAGAGCCTGTTGAGACCGAGTACAGGCACTTCCGCGAGGGCCTGGTGCTGTTTACGTATCTGCACCTCGCCCCCCTCGAGGCCCTGACCAACGCTCTGCTGGAAAAGAAGGTCACCGGCATCGCCTACGAGACGGTCCGCGACCGCTCAGGCGCGCTTCCGCTGCTGACGCCCATGAGCGAGGTGGCCGGACGCCTTAGCGTGCAGGTGGGCGCCGAGTACCTGACGAAGGAGCATGGCGGACGCGGCCTGCTGCTGGGCGGTGTCCCAGGCGTCCCTCCCGGCAACGTCTGCATTATCGGCGGCGGTGTCGTCGGCACCAACGCCGCAAAGATCGCCCTGGGTATGGGAGCGAAGGTGACGCTGGTCGACCTGAACCTGAACCGCCTGCGCGAGTTGGACGACATCTTCAACGGCCGCCTCTTCACCATGGCGTCGAACAGCTACAACATCGAGCGCGCCGTCACCGAGGCCGACCTGCTGATTGGCGGCGTGCTGATTCCCGGCGCAGCCGCTCCCAAGATCGTCACTACGGCGATGGTCCATAAGATGAAGAAGGGTGCCGTCATCGTCGATGTGGCGATCGACCAGGGCGGCTGCATAGAGACCGCGCATCCGACCACCCATAGCAATCCCTCCTACGACGTCAACGGCGTTGTGCACTACTGCGTCACCAACATGCCAGCCGCGGTACCCAACACCTCGACGCTTGCGCTTACCAATGCCACCTTCCCTTACGTGATGAAGCTGGCGAAGATGGGGGCCAAAGCGGCGATCAAGGAAGACAAAGGCATCGCAGAGGGCGTAAACACCTACGACGGCGTCTTGACCTATGGCGCCGTCGCTTCTGCACAGAACCGAGAATGGAAAAGCGTGGCAGATCTGGTATAGAAGACTGACTTCTGGGAGAGCGCACGAGGCGATAGCGATGGTGACCGCAACAAATCGGCGGAAGGTTGTAACCATCGTGCTCGGGGCCTGTCTGCTTGTGTTGTTGACGGCGCTCATCGGTTTGAACGCATTCAACCGCGAGGTCAGCTTCCTGAACCCCTCGACGACGGAGCAGACCTTCGTCTTCACGGGGCTCTCCGCACTCGCGTTTCTCCTGTTTGTCGCCATCCTCGTCCTGCTGGTCCGCAACGTGCTCAAGCTCTATGCCGACCAGCGCAGCCGTGTGCTTGGCTCGCGCCTTCGCACGCGCATGCTTACCGGCGCGGTACTGGTCTCGCTGGTGCCGATCGCATTCATGTTCTTCTTCAGCTACGGCCTGATGAACCGCTCCGTCGACCGCTGGTTCTCGCAGCCTGTGACTGAGATGCGCGACGACAGCAACCGCATTGCACTGGAGCTTTCGCGCTACACCGCCGCAAACGCGCGGGCCGAGGCAACTGCGATCGCCGCCACTTTACCCGAGATGCACAACCTGCTCGAAGGTGGCACGGGAGCCATCACCGGCCGCGAACGCGATGAGATCGGCGGGGTCCTCCGCCAGCACGAGATCACACTGCAAAACGGCTTTGTGATTGTCTATCGCAACAGACAGGCCGTGGCGTCGTTCCAGATGCCGCAGCGCGACGGCGCAACGGCCGAGGTGAAGCCCTGGCTTCCTGAAAAGAGCGTGGACGAAGAGACGGGCAGCCGGAACGACCTGCCCGAAAAGCCCGCGCTCAGCGATCCGACTGATGCCGCGATTCTGGCTGCGGCGCAGCGCAATGACGAGCCGATCTTCTCGCTGAACAAGAACGATTACGCCCTGGGAACGGCCACCATGAAGCAGGGCGGCACTGTCGTCGTCGGCCTCCCCATGCCTTATGGCATGGCATCCACGATGGCCGACCTTCGCGTACGCGCCGAAAACTACTGGAAGCTGTTTCGTCAGCGCCGGCAGATCAGAAATCTCTACATGATGCTTCTGCTCATGATGACGGGCCTGGCGCTGTTCGCATCGACCTGGCTCGCGCTGCACCTCTCCAAGCAGGTCACAAAGCCGGTGGAGGCGCTGGCAGACGCGATGGACGCCATCGCCGCCGGGGACTACGGCCATCGCGTGAAAGAGAGCGCCACCGAAGAGCTGGGTGAACTGGTGCGCAGCTTCAATCATATGGCCGCCGACCTCGAAGGCAGCCGCCGCGCCGTGGAAGAGTCCACGGGACAGTTGAGCGTTGCCAATGCCGCGCTCGAGGCCAGGCGAGGCGAGCTGGAGACCATGCTCGAGACGATCCCAAACGGGGTCGCCACGCTGGACCCGCAGGGCAGAATCGTCCTGGCCAACCGGGCACTGATCGAGATGATGGACCCTGGCGGGCAAAACCCATTCCTGGGCCGCGCAATTCACGAGGTCTTTCCTCCGGAGGTCGTCGACGTACTGGATCGCCTCATCAAACGCAGCCACAGAATGGGCACGGCATCGAGCGAGTTGGAGGTCGATACACCCGGAGGCACGTTCGAGGGGACGCTCCATCTGCTGGCCACGGTCGCGCTGCTTGAAACGCCCATCGGCAACGACAGGGTACGGCGCGAACACCGCGGCTATGTGATTGTGTTGGAGAATGCAACGGAACTGCTGCGCGCGCAGAAGCAGTCTGCATGGAAAGAGGTTGCGCGCCGCGTGGCGCATGAGATCAAGAATCCGCTCACGCCGATCGGCCTCAGCGCCGAGCAGATTCGGCGGCACATCGACAGGCTCGCGGGAACACTCGAAACCGCGGGGATCGAATCAAACTCGCCCGGCGTCATTCGCCGTTCCAGCGAGGTCATCTCCAGCTCGGTCGAGAGTATGCGGTCGCTGGTCGACCAGTTCTCCGCGCTCGCCGAATTCCCCACGGCACAGCCTCGTCCTGCGGACCTGAACACGATCGTCGAGAACTCGCTGGCGATGTTTGCCGGCCGCATGCAGTCGATCAAGGTCGTCCGCCGCATGGGTGAAAAGTTGCCGCTGGTAATGGCAGACCCCGAAGCCTTGAAGCGCGCGCTCGGCAACCTGATCGACAACGCCGCCGAGGCAATGCAGTCGAGCTTGCTGCGTGAGCTTCGCATCACGACATGCCTGATCGAGAGCGGCATGGTCGAGCTGACGATCGCCGACACCGGCTCGGGCCTGACCGACGAGATGCGCGAGCGCCTGTTCCTGCCCTACTTCTCCACCAAGCAGCGCGGCACTGGCCTCGGGCTCGCCATCGCCGGGAAAATTATCCAGGAGCACCAGGGCACGATCCGCGCCGAAAAAAACGTTCCTGCGGGAGCAAAGTTCATCATCGAGCTGCGGCCTGCCGCCGAGGGCGAAGCCGACTCCATCGCAGCCAACACCAACACCGGGAGAGTGACGGCTTGAACCACGTTTTGATCGTCGACGACGAAGCGGAGATACGCGAGACGCTCGAAAGCATCCTGCGCGAAGAGGGTTATCTCGTCACCACCAGCGCCACCGCCACCGAGGCGCTGGAGTTGGTGCGCGACGCCGACTACGACGTGGTGCTGCTCGACATCTGGCTGCCC
>JAFDVV010000109.1 GCA_018268775.1 Acidobacteriota bacterium
AGCGTCCACGTCTCTGCATCGTTGCGCGTCTTGTAGCGCGGACGCAACTCGCTCCAGTCCTGGTCCTTCTGCATAAAGCCGCCCTGCAGATGCGTATGCCCGATGAAGGTGATGTCGATTCCGCTCTGCTGCAACGGCACCCACGCATCGCGCATCGTGATGATGTACTGGTCTTCATTCAGCGGCGAGCCGTGCGCCAGCGAGACGCCGGGCAGCCCCTCGGGCGTCAGCGGCCCCTTCGGCACCTGAGCCAGCCACTCGCGGTTTGCCGGAGTCATCTCCTCGCGGGTCCACTCCGCCGCCGTGCGGGCCACTGGATTGAAGCCGGCCGCCGAAGCCAAACCGCAACAGACGCGATCATGGTTGCCGCGCACGCTATATTGCGCGCGCTCGCGGACGATCTCGATGACCTCATTGGGACTTGCGCCATAGCCGACGACGTCGCCGAGGTTCCACACGGCGTCGACCTCGCCCGCCGCCGCAAGGGCCGCGTTGAGCGCTTCAAGGTTGCCGTGGACGTCGGATAAAACGAGGGCTCGCATGCGTCATCTTCGGCCTGCCGGCCCAAGGATTAGTCTACTTGATAAAACATCTGATCGGGCTACTTGCCGGGTAAGGCTTAACACCGATTGGCACCGATAACACCGATTTAAAAACTCTCTGAAGACAAGACTGTTTCGGCACGGGGCTGAGCGAATAAAACTTCATCCATCTCTTACCCCAAAAAGAGATCGGTGTTATCGGTGTCAATCGGTGTTAGGTTTTCCAAGGTTAGACGGTCGCCAGCGGCTTTGTGCGATCGGTCTGCATCGTCGGCACGGACGCCAGCAGGCGGCGCGTGTAAGCATCCTGCGGACAACGAAATAGCTGCTCCGCCGTGGCCTGTTCCACGATACGCCCGTGTTGCATCACCGCTACGCGGTCGGCGACCTGCGAGACCACTGCCAGGTCATGCGAGATGAACAGCATCGCCAGGTTGTGTGACGCGCGCAGCCGCTTCAGCAGCGCAAGTATCTGCGCCTGCACCGTAACGTCGAGCGCGGTCGTCGGCTCGTCGGCAATCAGCAGCCTCGGCCGGTTGACGATGGCCATGGCAATCAGGATGCGCTGTCTCTGCCCTCCCGAAAACTGGTGCGGATAGTCCTTCCATCGTTGCTCAGAAGACGGCAGCGCGACGTCATTCATCGCCTCCAGCACACGCGCGCGAACCTCGCCGCGGCCAAGCTCCGGGTGGTGCGCGCGCACGGCCTCGGCGATCTGCGCACCGATCGGCATCACCGGGTTCAACGCCGTCATCGGTTCCTGAAAGATCATCGACATGCTGCGTCCGCGATGCCTGCGCACGGCGTCCTCCGGCAGGGCCAGCAGGTCCTCACCCGCAAAGCGGATGCCGCCACCAACCGTCGCCGTGGGAGGCAAAAGACGCAGCAGCGCCAACGACGTCGCCGACTTTCCCGAGCCCGATTCGCCTACCAGCCCCAGCGTCTCGCCCTCGTTCACATAGAACGAGATACCCTCCACGGCGGTCTTCCCCGCAAAGGCGATCGACAGGTCTTCGACTGAGACAAGTGGCAAGGGCATTGTTGCCATAGTAGCTGCAAAGCCGCCGTACTGGAGCGCATGACCGAGCCAGGGCGTATCGTAGTCCATCGCAGAGGCTTATACGTCTAAACTCTTGATGGGTATGAAAACAGCGATTCTCACGGTCGTGGCTGGCGCAATGGCGTGCAGCGCGGGCGCGTCCGCCCAGATGCACAAAGTCACCAACCCCGATACGGTCGTCCGCGCCGTCGGTGTGTACGAGTGGACAGGCGACCTCGCCAAGCCCACCGGCAGCCGCTTTGTGCCCGTCACCGTCTTCATCGACGGCGAGATCGAGGACGCAGGAGTCTACCTCCCTCAGCCTATTCCATTCGCGCTGCTCACCGGCAACGTCTACGAGCTTGAGGACGCCGGTCTGGGTAAAGGCACCCTCGTGCTTGAGACCGCTATGAAGACCACGCTGCCCGAGGGCTCTCCCGCGCCGGCCTACATCGAAGGCTGGACGGCATACGGCAGCTACAAGGCGCCGGCGCAAGAAAGAATATCCGCATCCAAGCTCAAGCCATCCAAAACGCTCCCCGTCATCTCCGTCTCCGGCGGAGACCCCAACAAGCCGCACTTCTCGAATAAGAGCGCCGACGCAAACAAGCCGGCCGACGCAGGTAAGCCGACAGATCAGCAGAAACCCGCAAACGCCTCCGACGACTCCGCAAAGAAGAGCGATGACACTGATCGCCCCTCGCTGAAACGCCGCAGCGACGACACCGCTTCGACGGCCAGCGACACTGACTCCTCTCCATCGCAGTCCACGACCGACCCTGACGACAAGGCCGAACGCCCCACGCTGCGCCGCCGCTCTCCTGAAGACACCAAAAACGACAAGCAGAAGAAGCGGACAGACGTCGCCACCGTGACCAGCGCCGGTTCGCTGAACGACGACCCCGACCGCCCGCGTCTGAAGCACAGCACCAAATCGAGCGACGATGACAACGACATGCCGAAGCTGCTCGGTGTTCCTCCTGACATGAAGCAGATGGTCGCCGTCTCGGACGCGAAGAACCGCGAGCCGCATCCCTTCGCGCGCCCGTGGGAGGACGCGCAGGAGCACGCGGCGATCCTTGCGAAGATGCAGGGCTTCGCACGCGCAAAGCTCGCCGAGTACGGCATCGTCCCTGGCGTCACACCGCCTCAGCAGCTTCCGTCCACCGCACCGACCGGCACTAGGGTGGCCGCCGCAGGTAGCGCCAACGCGCCCGCACCCAGCGAAGGCCCAGGCCCGCCCCGGCTCAAGCGCGGCATCCCCACCGACGACATCGCGACAGGTCTACCCGCAGCTCCAACGCCTGCACCTGCCGCCAGCGGCGAGCAAGGTCCGCCCAAGCTCAAGCGCGGTATTCCCACGGACGGCACGACGGCTGCTGTGGCGAAGAGATCATCTGCCTCCATCAGCGCCCACAGCAAGACCCACCATGCTACCCCGGCCCATGCTCCTGTCGTCGTTCTCGCCGGTGAAGAGCTGAAGGGCTACCTGCTCAGCTACGGCGGAGCCCCAACTTACGTCTACACGGCGCACACGGTGGAGACAGGCTCGGTGATGCGCTACGTCACCGTCATCGCGCAGGACGATGGCATGGGGTACCTCAAGGTTGCGCTGGCCTCCGCCACCGATGCCGCGCACCTCGACCGCACGCCGTGGATGCGGCTGGTCGATGCCGTCGACGTCGAGGCAAGCAACCGCGCCAGCTTGCTCTTCGAGCTGCGCGGCCAAAGCTCGCGCCAGTTCGCGCTCTACCGCGTCATCGCCGCAAAGCCCGAAGAGATCTTCGTAACGGCAAACGGCTTCTAGTTTGCATCGACATATTCTTTTGAGGTGTCATTCCGACCGGAGCGCGAAGCCGCGCAGTCGAAGGACCTGCATTCTTCGCAGGCCCTCGATCGGCTTGATTACAACCGCCCGAACTTGCCAACGGGTGCCCCATACATGACGCGGCCTCATCGCGGCATGTGTGGGTCATTCGCGCTGCAGCGCGAACCGCACCGCTCAAGTTACCGGCAGCCTCCATGAAATGGTCTGCCGTTTTGAAAGGCCTCCTTCAGTCGAAAGAGCTGAATATCTCGCCCGCTTTGAATCGGCGCTGCTTCAGACGCACCCCCGCGGTCGATTACAGTTGCCCGAACTTGCCAGCCTTCAGGTCGGCCACCGCCTGCATGATCTCCTCGCGCGTATTCATCACAAAGGGACCATAGCTGGCGACCGGTTCGTTGATCGGCTCGCCGCTCAGCAACACAAGCTGCGAGTCTTCCTTCGCTTCGATCGTCACGCTGTTGCCATCCTGCGAAAGCGCCGCAATGCGCGCCTCGCCCGTCAGCTTCGCCGTGCCATTCACCGCCGCATCGCCCTTGCGCAGAACGACGGCTGTGTTGTGGCCTTCAGGTACTGTCAGCTCCACCTTCTCTCCCGCCTTCAGGATCACGTCCCACACGTTCAACGGAGTGAAGGTACTGGCCGCGCCCTTCGTCGTCGAGCCAGCCACGGTAGCTTCACCCGCGATCACGCGGATGTGTCCGCCGCCCGCCAGGTTGACGACTGGAATCTGCTCCCGGGTGATGGCCTGGTAGCCGGGCTTTGACATCTTGTCCTTCGCAGGCAGGTTCACCCAGAGCTGGATCATCTCGAAGGTCCCTCCGGCCTTGGAAAACTCGGCCTCGTGCAGCTCTTCGTGCAGGACGCCCGAGGCTGCCGTCATCCACTGCACGTCGCCGGGGTAGATCACGCCGGAGTTGCCCGCCGAGTCGCGATGTCCCACCGAACCCTGGTAGGCGATCGTCACCGTCTCAAAGCCGCGGTGCGGATGCTCGCCAACGCCGCGACGCTTCGCGCTCGGCGTAAAGTACTGCGGCCCGGCGTAGTCCAGCATCAGGAACGGCGAAACCTCAAGCTGAAGTCCGTTCGACGGAAACAGGTTGCGGACGGGGAAACCGTCGCCGACCCAGTGATTGCTGCCGGGGCCGTAGGTTCCAATGACTTTTTTCTGCGTCGTGGTGGTTGTGGTGTTCATGGTGTTGCTCCCTTCGGCGCACGAGGGCGCCACTTCGTGTGCGTGGTGCGTTGTGTTGCGTTTAAAACCTTCACTCGGGTGCCCCATCTTCGCGACGGCTTTATCGTCGCTAAGGTGGGTTTCCAGCCGGGTGCCGGGTGCCGGGTGCCGGGTGCCCCATTCATGCGGTCTCATCGCATGAGTGGGTTCGCAGCATCTCCGGCGACGGCTAAAAATTCTCTTCCGCGATCTTCCCCAGCCGCCGCAACAGAGGAAGAAGCTCCACTCTCTCCTGCTGGCTGAAGTTCCCCACCGCCTGCTCCATCGCCAGCCGGTGCTGCGTGAATGCCTCCGAAATTGTCTCCTTGCCCTTCTCGGTAAGGTTGATGATGCGCGCGCGACGGTCCTTGTCGTCGTCGCATCGCGTGACCAGCCCGCGCTTGATCAGCCGGTCGACAGCGGCAGTCATCGAGCCGCTCGTCAGCAGCACCTTCTCGCCAAGCCGCTTCACCGTCAGCGGCCCTTTGTGCAGCAGCGCTTCGAGAACGCCAAAGTCGCTGACTCCCATATCGAAGCGCGCGATGCTCCGCGCGGAGTGCGCCTCAACCGCCCGCGAGGCCTTCCAAAGAAGCAGCCAGAGGTGCATGCCGCTCAGGTCCTGTTCGAGTTGTGCCGTAGTCTTCATATGTCTCGATATAGAGATGCTTGATATCAAGATAAAGATTCAAGCCTGCACTGGCCCCGGATCCCGAGCCTCGTCATTCTTCTATGAAAAGCGG
>JAFDVV010000010.1 GCA_018268775.1 Acidobacteriota bacterium
CGGCAGCCGGCGAGCGTGGCGCAGACGAGCGCGGTACCTGCGACAGCGATGGTTTGACCGAGGGAGAGGCGGAGACTCCGGAGCATGGTTCGATTTCCTGACGGTGGAAGGATGTAGAGAGGAGAGGGCGTGATCTTTCTCCCCGCAAAAAAAAGGCTACACAGGCGGCAAGGGGTTTTGCAACCCGCCGGGAGGCCTTGCCCACAATCTGTCTGTCGTCACGAAGGCCCGAAGGGCCGTAGTGGAGGAACCTGCTTTTTCTCGCCACCGCAACGGTTTGATAGCAGTCCGCGGGTTTGTACAGCAGGTCCCTCCACTCCGCTCCACCCCAGCCAGCAAGCTGGCCGGGGACCCCGGTTCTGCGCTCCTGTCGGGATGACAGCGGATATAGAGTCTGCTATTGACGATCTCAAACCAGCTCTCCGGCGATCGCGACGACGATTGCCATCGCGGCAACCCGGCTCATTTTTGCAGCGTGGTACGCGGCTTGTCGTACATGAGCTTTGCCAGGGTGGATTCGATGGCCTCGGCCATCATGCGCTGGCCTGTTGTGTCGGGGTGCAGGGGCTTGCCGGGAGTGGGCAGGCGAGGGTCGTAGAAGAGCGCGGCGTTGAGCGTGCCGTCGGCGTTTTTGAAGATGCCGGAGATGTCGAGGTAGGTGACGCGCGCGTCGGTCTGGGGGGATGATTCGTTCTGCCCGCCCTTCGCTTCACGAGTGGCAGGGCACCCGGAGGCAGGTGGTGGGGCGGAGGAAAGCAGGTCCTTCGACTCGCCCTGGGCTCGCTCAGGATGACAATCGTTCGTATTCGCGTTTGTGGCTGAAGGTGAGGTTGCGGTGGTTGAAGAGGCTTTGTTGCCGTAGCGTTTGGCGAGCCAGTCGTTGACGGCCTTGTCGGCGGTGGTCTTTTCGGGGGAGACGTCGCTGGGCAGAATCCCTAACAGAAGGATGCGCGTCTGGGGCAGGCGCTGGGTGAGCGTGCCGACGACGTTGCCGATTCCGGCCTCGGTCTGTTCGGCGGTCTGGTGCGCGTGGCCGGTGTTGTTGGTGCCGATGAGGACGATGGCGGCCTGTGGGCGAAGGCCGTCGATCTCGCCGTGTGTGAGCCGCCAGAGCAGGTTGGCGGTGGTATCGCCGCTGAAGCCGAGGTTGAGCGCGCCGCGCGGGGCGTAGAACTGCTTCCAGATGGGGGCGAAGTCCTGGCCGGGCGGGGTGGACTTCTCGTAGTTTTGCGTGATGGAGTCGCCGATGACGAGGAGGTTGAAGTCGTGGTGCAGGCGCACCTCGTCGACGATGCGCTGGTGGCGCTCGGCCCACCAGGGAACGTCGAGGCGTGGGGTGGGAAGGATCGCGGGGGTGAGGTCGCGGAGCGTGGTGTTGCCGGGGGTCTCCTGCGCGTGGATGGCGAAGGCGGCGAGCAGCGCCGCGGCGATGGCGACGAAGGAGAGCTTAGCTGTCAAAGGCACGGAGCCATTTTAGCGGGTGCGGTTGCCGGACAAAGTGCGAAAGCAGGTCCTTCGACTCGCCTTCGGCTCGCTCAGGATGACAAAGTTTGGGTATTGGTTGCCGCCCTGGCCCCTACCTGTCAGATGGCATCGATGAAGGGCGGGAAGGTGAGCAGCAGCGAGAGCGCGAGGAGTGCGAATGCCGCTGTCGCGATCGCCTTCAGCGGCAGCTCTCTCCTGTTCCATCTGAGGTGGAGAAGCAGCCACGATGCCAGCCACGCAACGATTGCCAGCGACGTAACGCCGGAGAGCGCGCCAGTGGGTTTGTAGAAGATGAGCGCGTTCTTGATGGCGGGCGATTTGTCTCCTGCGAGGGTCAAAATGCCGAGAACAAAGACGCCGATTCCCGCCGAGAGCACAGCGGCGGCCCCGGCCCCGTTTGGGCGTTGCGAGAGTGAAGCGCTTGTATCTTCCGTGTGCATTTACTTCCCTTCCACGTGGACCAGGGTGATGGTGGGGCCGCCGTTGGTGGGCGCGTACTTGTTGATCATCGCGCCGAAGAAGCCCGCGACGCCGGCGGAGACAAATGCAGCGACGGCGAAGAGCAGCACGGCGGTGCGCAGGTACCTTTGCCTGCGAAGCTCGCGGCCGTACTGAAAGAAGACGGCGGTCGCCATGGTGATGGCGATCGGCGCGATCCAGGCGACGTGCTCCTTCCACTCCATGCCGAGCGAGTGCCATCCGGCGGTGGCGGGGCTGCTCTTCAAAAGCAGTTGGGGGTAGAGGCCCAGGTCGTGAGCGCCCGCCGGAGCGGCGGCGCGGTACCACGGGTAGACGATGTAGGCCCCGGAGAAGACGGCGAGCCACGCCAGCACCGCCATCGCCAGCAGGTACCATCGCAACATTCTGTCGAAGCGCTCGGAGGGTGCGTCCTGAAGGGTGCAGATGCGCCAAAGCTCCACAATGGCCGCGGAGCAGCCCAGAAGAAACAGCGCCCCGAAGCCCATCCCGTGTATCAACGTCCACAAACCGCGCCAGGTTATTTCCATCGTGGTCCGTACTCTTTCAGTGAGAGAACATCATCGTATCGTTCGGGCCACCGGCGCCTTTGGCCGGAGGGTCCTTGCCCCATGTCCAGTACATGGCGGCATAGGTATAGGTCTCCGCCTGCCACACGACGCTGTGACCACCCGCAAACATGAACTGCATGTGATCCGTGAAGCTATAGTAACCTCCAAAATCCACGAGGACTGCATGGTGGACGCCATTTGGAACTGGATTCTGTGTCCCATGGCCAAAGACTTCGGTTCCGAGGACGAGCTTGTTTCCGAACTTTCGCTGGACAAGGAGAGCGGAAAAGGGTGAATCCTGATAGCCGTCCTGGCGAATGAACACCTCGCCGCCGCCACCATAGAGGCTCCAGTTGCCGTTGAGGTGCTTGCTGGCCCAGATGGGGACGCGATACCAGGTCTTGCCCACGCCAAGCCCCTTGTTTGCGTCGCCGGTGGGGAGCTCGATGAAAGGAAAGACTCCGATCTCGGGGATGTACTTCTTCTCGTCGAGCAGCTTGTACTTCGCGCCCAATTCGATGTCGCCGAGGCCGCGCGTCGTTGGCGATCCGGGGGTGAACGATGTCACAAACGGGACCACCAGATGCAGTTGCAGATTGGGAGCGGCCCCGTAGTTCATCTCGTAGCCTGGCCCCTGGAGCGCCGTTCCGGCGCGGGTGCCATCGGACAGCTCGAAGGCATAGGCCTCGAAGTGATTGCGCGGAACCGGGTCGGGATCGTCGGTGAGATAGGGCGGCCCCGCCTGCGCCTGACAACGCATCGTGGTAAGCGCGAGAAGCAGGAGAAGACAACGCATGGAACCGGCCAATGCCATGTTTGAAGGTCGTCGATCTTACTTGTATCGAATTTGGATAATATCAAGCGGAGATGGGGGTTTGCAACGAAACTCAATCTCTTTCATCCATCTCGCGGAGAAGTTCCCGGACCTTCGCGTGGGCAGCGGACAGGGCCTTTCTGCCTGCCGCGGTCGCTGTGTAGACACGGCGATGGCGTCTACCGATGACCACGGTCTTCGAGACGAGCAACTTTTGCGCCTCCATGCCATGCAGCAGCGGGTACAGGGTACCCGGCCCCAGGCGGTACCCATGTCTGGAGAGCTCGTTGATCATTTCCAGACCATAAATAGGTTCTCGACTTGCATGATGCAAGACGTGCAGGCGAATTAAGCCCGCGAAGATGTCGCGTTGGGCCGATGCCATTCCACAAGCCTATCAGCGGCTTGAGAGCAGGACTGAGGCGCAGGAGCGGGTTGCCCTTGTTTTCAACAGGGAGATGGCGCGGAAAGAGGCGTCTTCGGCGTAAGTGCCGGTAAACACATCTTGAATGCGTCTGGGATTTTTCGGTCTGCGGGCCTGCCGAGGGTGCCGGTGGGCACCCTTCAAGGCAAGAGGAAACTAGTCGCGGTAACCGGCGCTGACGGCGATCTTATGACGGCCCTTGGCGCGGCGGCGGCTGAGAACGGCGGCGCCAGCCTTGGTCTTCATGCGGCTAAGAAAGCCGTGGGTCTTGGAGCGGCGGCGACGGTTGGGTTGAAAGGTACGCTTCGGCATGGAACTGACTCCTGATGGGCAGGGGCGGCTACGCGCAACTCTTCCTGCCGGAACTTTTAGCTATTGCAGCAATTTCCGATTATACCCCAAGCGGGCGGGATTTTCACAGAGGGTCTGGGCTGGGCCCCTTGGCGGCGTGCAATCCCACATCTGGCGATGAGACCGCCGGATATGGGGCACCCGGCGTTACGTATGGGCACCCGCCCCTGTTGTTTGTCATTCCGTAGCGAAGTGAAGGAATCTGCTTTTGCTTGTGTCTGTTCCAGTACAAAAGCGGATTCCTCCGCTGCGCTGCGGAATGACAAAGGATTCGCTCACGAGAGGCCATTTCGTTTGCGATGCCTACTGCGGGAAGAGGAGGTCGGGAATGTAAGTCCCTGTCTTTGTGTTGTCGGGCGGCTGGCCGAGGACGAGTCGCTGGGCGGTGCGGTTGAAGGAGAAGGTCTGGCTTTCGCCCTCGAGCCTGAGGGTGTGCGCCGTTGCGTCCCATGTGCCGGTGCGCGAGACAAAGGGGATGCGGACGGTCTGGGTGTCGTCGGCGGAGAAGACGTAGACGCCGGAGGTCATGGCCTTCTGCCGCGCCGCGAGTCTGGGGTCGGAGCTGTAGGTGGCGGGCGGGTTGGGACGCCAACGGCCCAGCAGGGGGTCGGAGGGCGTGAGAGCGGGGCCCACGCGGGTGAAGAGGGTGTCGGGGTCGCCCGCGCGCTTGAGGTTGAGGATGTTGCCGGTGATCCGGTAGTCGAGCGTGAGCCGGTTGCCGCCGGAGCCGGGCACTACCACCGTGTTGGCCGTGTGCGAGATGGGTGCCGTGACGGCGGCGCCGATGTACATGGTAAGCGTGCCGTCGGGGCGGAAGTCCCACCAGGTGCCGATGCCGCCGGCGGAGGTGTGCTCGGAGATCCAGCGCCCGGTGGGCGTGTTGGGGACGCTCTCGGGCGTGGCCGCCTGCTGCTGGGTCTGCGGCGGCGCGGGGTGGCGCTCGAGCGTCTGCGCGCGGCCGGCAACGGCGGCGGTAAAGAGAAGAAGGGCCAGGGCGCGGGGGAGGATCATCGGTGCTCCGTTGATGAGGACGCTTGTGTGATGGTACTCGCGTTGGGGGGGGCGCGGTTCGCGCTTCGCGCGAATGGCCCACCCATGCCGCGATAAGGCCGCGTCATGAATGGGGCACCCGGCCGCCAGATATGGGGCACCCGCGCTCGGCGCGGCGAAGGCCAGGAAAAAGCAGATCCCTCCGCTGCGCTGCGGGATGACAAAGTGGAGGAACGGCAGGATGACAAAGTTGCGGAGTGACGAAGCTCCAGGCGCTGGTTCCTGTTGTTTGCGGTCTGCTACTCTTCGTTTCGCGCACGCAATTTTTTCGCGAAAGAGAGAGCCGCCATGCCCTGTGAGCCTGAAGAGTTGAGACACGTTCCCCTGTTCGAATTGCTGGACGAGGAGGAGCTCGCCGTGCTGGCCGCGCAGGTGGACATCAAGCACTTTGCGGCGCGGCAGAGGATCTTCAAGATCGGCGAGCCGGGGAACCGCGCCTACATCATGATGTCGGGCAAGGTGCGGGTGACGACAGTGGACGAGGACCAGCAGGAGGTGTTGATCGAGGAGCCTCCGCACGGCGGGTTCTTCGGGTTTGCGTCGATGCTGGATGGGACGCCGCACCAGTCGGCGGCGATGGCCGTCGAGGAGACGGTGTGTCTGGAGCTCGACCGCCACGACATCGCCGAATTGCTGAAGCGCAAACCGATGGCGGGTCTGGACATGCTGACCGTGCTGGGACGGCAGTTTCACGCGTCGCAGAAGCTGATCCAGTTGCGCGCCAATCGCAATGCCAACGTGATGATCGACGAAGAGACGACGTGGGGTGAACGCGTGGCCGACGCCGTGGCGAGGTTCGGCGGCTCATGGAACTTCATCCTGTCGTTCATCGCGGTGCTGATCGTGTATACGAGCATCAACATCTTCGCGAAGCGGCATACGTGGGACCCGTATCCGTTTATTCTGCTGAACCTGTTTTTGTCGATGCTGGCCGCGATCCAGGCTCCGGTGATCATGATGAGCCAGAACCGCCAGGACACGAAGGACAGGCTGCGCAGTGAGCTCGACTTCGACGTGAACCGCAGGGCCGAGACGGAGATACAGGCGCTGTCGTCGAAGCTGAACCTGATCGTGGACAAGATTGCCGATGTCGAGGACATGGTCCGCGCGGCGCGGTGAGTTGTTCATCCCGGGCACCTTGCCCGTGGTTCGAGCAAAGCCGCGAACTCGACGCCCCCACCAAGCCAGACTCCCCGCGAAGATGAGAGAATGCAGCAGCGACAACACCAGGAGAATCCAGCAATGAACACACTCTATTCGCTCGTCCTGAAGCGCGGCCTGATTCTTGCCGGCGCCGTAGCCCTTTGCGCCTCAACCGGCGCCTTCGCCCAGAACAAGGCCATCGACTTCAAGCAGGGCAACCCCTTCAGCGAGGCGGTCGTCGCCGGAAACACGCTCTACGTTGCCGGTCAGCAGGGCCCGGACGCCACAGGCAAAGTCGCCGGCGACATCACCGCGCAGACCCGCAACGCCATCGCCGCCATCAAGAAGGTCGTCGAAAAGGCGGGCTTCAAGATGAGCGACATCGTCTCGGCGACCGTCTACATCACCGACCTCAACGACGTCCCCGCGATGAACAAGGTCTACATTACGGACATGCCCGACCCCAAGCCCGCCCGCGCCACCGTCAAGGTCGCCGGCCTCATCGGCGGCGCCAGGATCGAGATCTCCGTCGTCGCCGTCAAGCACTAAACCAGTTACAAATACAAATCGGGTGCCCCATATCTGGCGGCCTTATCGCCAGATGTGGGTTTTCGCAAACACCGGGTGCCCCATTCATGCGGCTTTATCGCATGGGTGGGTCATTCGAGCGAAGCTCGAACCGCTTTTGTCAGGCGCGCCCACATAAGCAACCACATCAGTTACAAATCATGCAAACCCTCGCCGAGCTCGAGTCCCGCCTCAAGACCCTCCTCCCCGAGCAGTACAAGAAGACCTACGAGGACATCAAGCCCGTCTCCATGGGCTCCGCCGGACTCAAGTACGACCGCGAGGGCCGCGTTGCCTGGGACGAGATATGGGGATCCTTCTGCCACCTCGCCATGGCCGGCGGCCCGCCGCATAAGGGCACCCTCCTCGAACCCGCACCCGCCGCCGAGATCGATGAGCACCCCGACCGCTACCGCTGGGTCACAGAAGAGATCTGCCGCGGCATCGAGATGACCACCGGCCTCGCCGCCTTCNNCATGGAGAACATCTCCGCGCGCTTCCAGGGCATGGCGCTCTTCCTGCCCGCCGGGCCCTTCTACCGCGTCGAGAAGGAGACAAAAAACGTCATCACCTCCATCGCCAAGACCTGCCACTACTGGCTCGGCCACACCTCCGCCCGGCAGCACCGCGCCATCGGCAGCCTCTTCGCAACCATGCAGGAAGAATCACCGTTACTATCCCCCGCCGTCCTCCCCGCCACGAATACGGGTGCCCCATATCTCGTAGAGACGCGGGAGAGCAGGATGCAGACGCTCACCGCCACCCACGACACGCTACGAGAGCAGACCGCCCGCACGATCCAACAGCAGACCGGCCTCTCTCCCACCTCTCATCAATATTTCGGATGGCTCGGCCTCCAGTGCCCCGGCGTCCACACCGCCGTCTGGATGATGCGCATGCTCGTCGCCGCCAACGCGCTCTCCCGCCGCGAAGACACCGCCGTCTTCATCCCCATCAACCCCGCCACCGACCCCGGCGGCGCGATCGCCACCCGCCTCATCACCCAGACCCACCGCCTCGCCGTCGAATGCCGTAGCCTGCCACTGCATCAATCAAGCTAGGAAACACCCTTGCTTTCAACCTGGGAAACATCCTTTGCTTTCAACCTGGAAACACCCTTTGCTTTCAACCCACGAAACACCCTTTGCTTTGTCATTCCGTAGCGTAGCGAAGGAATCTGCTTTTGTTTGTGTTGGCGCGGAAACAGAAGATTCCTCCGTTTCACTACGGAATGACAAACAGGAGTTGGGAATGGCAAAGAACAATTTGGTTATGACAAGGAATGATTGGGCGGTCAGATTCCTTGTCGACTATTTCTTGCCGGAGGAGAGCAACAGGGTTCCGAAGTGTTCGGGTGAGTGGAAGGTCATGGACATGGTGGGCTGCCAGGAGAGGATGAGGCGGTTGGCCGTGGTGCCGGCGCAGCGGAAGAGTCCGATGCGGAGAGTTTGACCTGAGGCGGGTGGGCGGTTGTCGATCGCAGAGAAGGGGATCTTCATGGCGGCGTACCAGATCTTCTTGTCCTTATCGATGTGTGCGGCGACCTTGTAGCCGGAGTTCCACTTGATGGCGTCGCGGTTGCCCTTCTTGTCTAGATCGATGTTGAGGTCGACCCACTCGCCTTGCGGGGAGACTTCAAGCTCTTTGTACTGGCGGATGTTCTGGTAGTCGTAGCCGATGAAGGCCTCGGCGACGTCCCAGTTCCAGAGGCGGTTGGTCTCGTTGACGGTGTCGGGGTTGGGCTTGAGGTTCAGCTCGTCGTAGGGCGCGGTGTAAAGCAGGTAGAGATTGTCCTTCGTCCAGCGGGCGCGCACCTCGGTCTTGTAAGGCGCGGGCTTGCCCATGGTGTCGGCCGCGATGAAGACCGGCGAGGCGGACTTCCAGAAGGAAGACTTCGGGTCGAGGTTGAGGTCGACGTCCTTTTTGGCCTGGAGAGCGGTGATGGTGGAGGCGGGATCGGGTGCGGTCTGTGCATGCATGGTGGAGGTCAGTGCGGCGAGAGCCAGAGGAAGAAGGATGCGGCGCATGGGCTTGATATTCCCTCGTCTTTACAGGAAGTGTCAATCGAACGCGCTGGTCCGCGCAAACGATTCGTGATGAGGATACTGCCGCTAAGGCAAATGCCGTAGGCTGGGGGCGCTGCACGCTGAAAGGACGAGGCCACGCAGGTATTCGTGAACGGGAGAACATGTAGCTAAACACCTGCTTCAGCCAGCCGATAGGCAACGACAGATGCCGTTGCCACCCGAGGAGCGCCGCCGTTCGCCGCGCCACGCCTGCCGTGGCCCGGCCGACTTCCGCGTTCACAACTGGTATCTGCGCCGCGGGCGCATTCTCAACCTCTGCCTCGACGGATGCCTGCTTCAGCCGGACCTCTCGACCGGCTATCGGCCCGGCGATGTCCTCGATCTGCGCTTTGAGATCGACCGTCTCGCCTTCCGCGCCAGTTGCATCGTCCGCCGCGTCAACCCCGACAACACGCTGGGCGTCGAACTGCTCCAGCTCAGCGGCCGCAACCACACGCGGCTTCGCGAGCTGCTCGATCAGCTTGCGGGCGATAGACTGGTTCCATGACCGCGCTCATCTTCCGCCTGAGAAAACACGCCGACTATCAGCGCGTCTACCAGGCAAGCCGCAAGCAATTCTCCAAACAGATGAGCTACTTCGCCGCCGCGCGTCCGGCTGATTGCCACTTCACCGAACCGGTGCCGCGCATCGGACTCACCGTCGGCAAGGTGATGGGCAAGGCCGTCGACCGCAACCGCATCAAGCGCCGCATGCGCGAGGCCATCCGGCGAAACCTGCACGAGATCACGCTGCCGGTCGACGTCATCCTGCACCCGCGCCGCTCGGTCATTGAGCTCGACTTCGCCGCGCTCTCGCGCGAGGTCGCGCAGGTCTTCCGCACGATCCAGAAGACACAAACTTCGCCCCTGCAAAAGCCGGGTGCCCCATCGTCGCCGCGAAGCGGCTAAGGTGGGACATTCGCGCGAAGCGTGAACCGCTTGCCAGAAGATCACTCCCCCTCGAACCGCATAAAATCGAACCGGCAAGCCATGGCCGAAGAACCCTCACTCGTCGCGCGCGCGATCTTCCGCTTCTACAAGTCGGTGCTCTCGCCCGCGCTGCACGTCCTGGGCCCATCGCAGTGCCTGTATCTGCCCACATGTTCGGAGTACGCGTACATCGCGCTCACCCGCTTCGGGGCCGTCAAGGGCACATGGCTGACGCTGCGCCGCCTCGCCCGCTGCCACCCCTTCGCCAAAGGCGGCCTCGATCCCGTGCCCGACCGCTGACGCCTTTTATTTGGCCGTTACGCCGAATTTCGCTTCACTTTTGACCTTTGGTTCGGCAAAATACCCCCTGCACCGCCTTTGTAAGGATTGCCGAGATGAAGTCTTCCTGCCTGAAGACCCTGCGTCGAGCAGGGCAAGCAAGTATCTGTGTCCTCGCCCTCGTACCAGCAGCCTTTGCCGCAACACAGCCCGTGTTCCCGGTGCTCACCTACGAGCCCTATGCCGTGACCTCGCCTCTCGCCATGGCCGAGGGCGACCTCAACGGCGACGGCATCACGGACACGCTCTACGCATCGGCATCCACGACAGCAGGTTCCTCCCTCCTCACCACGGCAACGCGTAATGCAAGCGGAGCCACGTCGCAGACGATCTCCGCAGGCACCGCACCGTGTACAGCGAACTCCATCCTGCTCGCCGACCTGAACAACGACAAGAAACTCGACGCTGTCATCACCTGCAATGAAGGCATCGTCGCGGTGCTCGCCGGCAAGGGAGACGGAACCTTTGCCACCGCGACAACCTACGCCGTGGCCAGCGCCGCAAGAGCGGTAGCCGCCGACCTCAATGCAGACGGCAACCCCGACCTCGTCATCGCAATGAGCACAGGCAATACGACGGCCACCTTTGCCATCCTGCTCAACGCGGGTACAACGGGCCAAATCGCATTTGCCGCGCCAAAGGTCTACGGCGGAAGTTACGGCAGCACGCAGCTCATGATTGGCGACCTTAACAACGACGGAAAACCCGATATCGTCGCCGGCGGAGATCCCAGCGTCATTCAAGGCCGTCAGGCACAAGTCTTCTATGGCAACGGGGATGGAACGGTTAAAGCCGGGACCTTTCTCTCGGGGTTGGACGACAATGTTGCCCTTGCCGACTTCGACGGCGATGGCCGCACCGATATCGCGCGCCTCTTCGCAAACGGAGTGACAGCATCCAACAACTGCCTGATGATCTCGTTTCCAAACACGAACAAGGTCGAAACGCTTTTCGATATTTCACCCGGTATTCCACGCATCCAGCCCATCGACATCGACGGCGACGGACACACCGATATCGTTCTCACGGGAAGCACAACGACCATACTTTTCAACGATGGTGCGGGGAACCTGACTCTCGGGAAAAGCTATGCCACTCCCGGCACTTTCTATACCTCGCGCAAGGGCGCGGCGGGCACCGATCTGGTCTTCTCCACGCCTCGAGGCTTCTACACGCTGCACGGAGACGGCAAAGGGAACTTCGATGGGCTTCATTCTTTCTATCGTTCCGATAAGATCGCGGCCGCCGATCTCAACGGCGATGGACTTACCGACTTCGTCGCCTCAGACCAGAGCTACGGCGCGCACAACACAATTCTCGCGCTGGGCGACGGCACCTTCTTCCTGCTGCCTTCTTACAGCAATCAGTTGATCGCATTTCCTCTGCTCGCCGACTTCAACGGCGACGGGGTCCTCGATCTCGTCGAGATTTACTCCCAGGGAGGCTTTGGTTCAGATCAGACCTCGGGCAATGCAACGAGATTGGTCTGGTCGAAGGGGAGCGCAGGAGGCGTCTTCAACCGTGTGGGGCCCAGTGTCAGTCTCGCTGTTTTCAGCGCCTCAAGCGGCGTTACAGGCGACTTTGACAGCGATGGCAAGCAGGACTTCGTTGTTGCCTACAGCGACTCAAGCTACGGGGTCAACTTCAGCGGAATCACTCTCGTCCGTGGCAACGGCGATGGAACCTTCCAGGCACCGCAATCGATTGCTTCTTCCAACACCATCATTCAGGCCAGACCCTTCGCCGCCGACCTCAACGGCGACGGCAAACTCGACATCGTCTGGGGAGACACGGCTTATATCAATAAAGGTGGCGCTGCCTTCACGCCAGTTCCTCTTCCCGTTGCGGGAACCGCGCTGGCTGTAACCGATCTCAATGGCGACAACATTGCAGATGTCATCATTGGCAAAAGCGTTTACGCGGGTAAAGGCGACGGAAGCTTTCTCGCCACGCCGCTTTCCACCATAACGACACCTGCCGGTTCCACCCTCGTCTCCGCTTCAGTCGGCGACGTCAACGGCGACGGGAACGCCGACATCGTTATCCAGTCCCTCTCCGATATGGCGACACTCACGGTCGCGTATGGTGACGGTCGCGGCAATTTCACTACCGATAGCAACGCGTACACCTTTGGCACCAAAACGCCCGTCAATGGAGTGCTGGGCCGCCTCAACAACTCCGCACCGGCGCTGCCGGGCGACAATCGCCTCGACTACATCGCCTTTGCGGATGGTGCCGCCATCTCGCTGCTCAACCAGACGAACCCCGCACCGGGGCCTCTCGCTCTCTATCCCACAAACACAACACTCCCCAATTCGTTCTCAGCCTATCCATCGCAGCCGCTCTCCATCCAGGCGCAGGTAAGCGGCATCATCAATCCCACCGGCACCATCACCTATACCGCTTCCGATGGCAAGGTACTTAGCCAGGTGACTCTTAAGCCATACATCAACTACAGCTACGCCAACTTCCCGACTTCCTTTGCAAACGAGGGAACATACACCATCACCGCCAGCTACTCCGGCGACAGCGTCAACGCTCCATCCGTCTCAAGTCCTGTGACTGTAACTGTTGCGAAATTCGTTTCGACGACACAGATCTCGCAGATCCTGAATCAGGGGACTCCCTTCTACACCAACCGCAGTTCTCTCATCTATGCGACGGTCAATGCCTACAGTCCCACCGGTCAGGTAACATTCTCCAGCGGATCGAATGTGATCGGGGCAGGGTCGTCATTGGCAGGTGGCGTCGGAACGTCCCCGTCGCTGTATCAGACTCACGTCAGCTACGTCTTCAACGCGCCAGGCAGCTATTCCATCACGGCAAACTATGCGGGCGACACATCCAATCAGCCCAGCGCTTCGTCTGCTTACACCATCACCGTCGTCGACGGCCCCGACTACACATTCACTGCAACCCCGATGAGTGTTACCGTCAAAGCCGGTGGAACCGCTACCTATAACCTCAGCATCGCCTCGCTGAGAAACTACGCCGGATATGTCACGCTCAGTTGCCAGCCCGCCTGTCAAACCTCGCAGACCTATGTGGGCCCCGGACAGACCGCGACAGGTCAACTGACCATCGCGACCAGAGCGCCCGGTTCAGGGCCCACCGGTCCAATGCTGCGTTACGGCGCACCAGGCGCAGCGCTTCTTCTTCTCGGCTTCAGGAGAAGAAAGTTATGGAAACGTCTCAGTCGCCGCCTCAACACCGGCCTCTTTATCGTGTGTCTGGCACTCTGCCTCATCCCGGCATCTGGGTGCTCATCCGGATCCAGTTCTTCCTCGTCCGGAACCACCGGCACGCCGTACAGTATTGTCCTGACGGCTGCGGATAGCTCATCCGGGATCAGCCACAGCATTACTCTGCAGTTGATCGTTCAGAACTAAGAAAGCGGAGTCATCGACGCATCGGGGACGCCCTGCATGCGGCTTCAGCGCACGAGTGGATTTGTAGCAAGCTACTTCGCTGCGTAACCCTGCCAAAGGTACTCCAGCGCCTCGGGCAGGGTCTGCGCCTTCACTGTCCTGTCGGTGTGGCCCGCGTTCTCGGCGAAGACGAACTGGTAGCGATAGCCCCTGGCCTTAAGAGCCCCGGCCATGCGTTCGTTCGCCTCCACCCAGTCGTGCATGTTGTCGCGCATCGCATTGGGGTTCAGCAGGTCCTTGTCGCCGACCTCCATCCACAGCCGTATCGGCTTTCGCGGCGAATGCGGGATGAGCGTCTCGTGAAACCCCCATGCGCCGTGCGGCGTCTCCGCGTTCGGCGGCCACTGCTGGTTCACGTAGGTGCCAGAGTACGTCAGCACGCGGTGGTACCACTCCGGGTGATACCAGGCCATGATCAGCGCGCACGATCCGCCGGAGCTTCCTCCCATCGTCGCGCGGCCGTCCGGGTCATGTGTCAGCTTGATGTGGGCCCTCTCCTCCACCAGAGGCAGGACCTCGGTCTCGACAAACTCGGCGTAGCGGCCCGACATGGTGTCGTACTCCAGGCCGCGCTCCGAGCCCTGCGCATCGCCCGTGCCGTTTGCGATCGAGATCGCCACCATCGCGGGAACCTTCTTGTCTGCGATCAGATTGTCGAGGGCCGTGAAGAGCATTCTGTCGGGCCCGTCCGCACCAACGATGAACGGCGCGGCCGTCCCTGCCACATACTGCTGTGGCACGTAGACCGTCACCTTGCGCATGTATGGCGCGGGATGGCTCGTCGTCACCACCAGCTTCGCCGGGTCCTTTGGATCGGGAGTGCCAAAGGTGTAGGGTTCGCGCGCGATGCCCGGATACAGCCTGCTGTCCGTTGAGCTCATGGTGAACTCAATCACCGTGCCCTGCGGTGCGCCTTCACGCACTTGCATCTCCGGCGCGGCGTTGTGCGTGGGCCCGATAATGAAGTCGCCGTCCACATTCGCAGGAGGCAGAGCGCCATCCGGAAGCTCCTTTGCCGTTACGTACCCCGGCGAGTGCGGGTCGCGCACAGGCATCGGCGGCCGCGGAGGATGCTGTGCCGTCCCCGTTTGCGGCAGCGCCGGTGCCTGTGGGGTCTGTGCTGCCGCAAACGCCACACATCCCGCAAACCCAATCCCCAGTGCCACTTTCCAGATTCGCCGCATCGCAAACGCTCCACTCCCATCCGGCGAGAGTTATACCACCGCGCGCATCTCCGCAAAAATGCCCTTGCGCTAATAGTCAGAATCCGATATAGTCGGTTTCCGACCAAGAGGGGGCCATGAAGAACGACCCGAAAAGCCCGCCGCCGCTCTCCACCGCGGCCCAGTACATTCTGCTCGCGCTGGCCAGCGAAGACCTGCACGGTTACGGCATCATTCAGGAGATCGCCCGCCAGACGCAGGGCAGCTATCGCGTCGGCCCCGGCACGCTCTACGACAACCTGAAGAAGCTGATGGATCAGAAGCTCGTCGTCGACGCGCCGCGCAACGCCCGTGGCAAGGACGACGAAGACGACCGCCGCTTCTATCGTCTTACCCCTGCCGGCAAGTCCGTCCTCTCCGCCGAGGTCGACCGCCTGCACAACATCGTCGTCGAGGCGCAATCGCGGTTACGGGCGAGGAGGCCGCGCAACGCATGAGACACCTCCTACGCCTCGCCTACCGCGCCATCCTCAGCCTGCATCCGCAGGACTTCCGCGCCGAGTTCGGCGACGAGATGCTGTGGATCTTCGATGAAGAATCTCAAAGCGGCCGTGCGCTCCCACTGCTATGGGACGGCTTCCGCTCCATCGTCGTGCAATGCGCGCTAAGGCCGGAAACTGTGCAGGCAGAGACCGCCGGTGGAATCTACATCGAGATCGATTCCACCATCCCAGCGGAGCGCATCGCACAGCAATGGCTCGTCGCGTTGTGCTGCACGCTGAGCCTCACCATGTTCATGAGCATGATGGTGCCCGGTGTCGCCATGCCTCTCGGACGTCTGCTCTACGGCAGCATTCATCGAAGCTCGACGCCAACGGCCTTGCATGGCAACACGCTATGGAAGCACAACCCCCAGGCATTTCGTTAGCAGGTAAGTACACCTTCAGCAAGCGACAAGACGGAGACAGCAATGAGGAAGCCGAGCATAGGACTTGCGGCCGCAGTGGGAGTTTTTGTCTTTCACGCGGCCTTGTACGCGCAACCGGGCGCACCCACAGATTCCACGCCGCACACCGTTCAGATGGTTGCCGTCGATAAAGACGTCAAGCTCGAAGTCCTCGATTGGGGAGGCACCGGGCGTCCGCTCGTTCTCCTTACCGGCCTGGGCGACAACGCGCACGTCTTCGACAAGTTCGCCCCAAAGCTCGCCGCGAACTACCACGTCTACGGAATCACGCGCCGCGGCTTCGGCGCCTCAAGCAAACCTGAATTCGTAACAGCCAACTACACGGCGGCGCGTCTCGGCGAAGACGTGCTCGCCGTCATCGACGCACTTCACATCGATCATCCCGTGGTCGCCGGGCATTCCGTCGCAGGCGAGGAGCTGAGCTACATCGGCAGCCAGCATCCGGACAAAGTCGCTGGCCTCATCTATCTCGACGCCGGATATCCCTATGCGATGTACAACAAGGCCAACGGCGACTTTCTCATCGATGCCCTCGACCTGCGCAGTCAGCTCAACAAGATTCTTCCCGGCGGCACTCCCGATGAAGACCAGAAGAAGGGACTCGATGAATTCATCGCCCAGCTTCAGCTCGTCGAGAAGGACGCCATCCGGCAGCGGCAGAGCATGGAGCACATGCCGCCTCTACCTCCGGGGCCTCGCCACTCTCCTCCCCCGGTTGCCGTCGCCATCATGACGGGCCAACAACACTTCACCACCATCAGCGCCCCCGCGCTCGTCATCTTTGCCGCTCCTCACGATCTCGGCCAGGTCATGAAAGACAAGCCTGAATTCCGCGCTGCCATGGAAGCCAACGACAAGCACAACACCGACAGCCAGATCGCCGCCTTTGAGCGTCAGGCTCCCTCCGCGCACGTCGTTCGCATTCCGAACGCCAACCACTACGTCTTTCGCTCGAACGAAGCTGACGTGCTCCGCGAGATGAACGCCTTCATCGGCATGCTTCCCGCAGCAAACTGAGGTCATCCATGCTTGAGCTTCGCGGCATCCACAAACGCTACTCCAGCCTCTCCGTCGTTACGGGAGTCAGCTTCGTTGCGCGGCCTAGCGAGATCACCGGCTACCTCGGCCCTAACGGCTCCGGCAAATCGACGACCATGAAGATCATCACCGGCCTCATCCAGCCCAGCTCCGGCGATGTCTTGTTCAACGGCGAATCTATCCGCAACGACCCCATGGCCTTTCGCCAGTGCATGGGCTACGTCCCCGAGGAGCCGCATCTCTACACGCACCTCAGCGGCATCGAGTACCTCGTGATGGTCGCGCAGCTTCGCGACATGGATCGCAACGCCGCCAGCGAGCGCATCCGCGGCCTGCTGCATCTCTTCGGGCTCTACAGCGACCGCGACGTGCCCATGTCGTCGTACTCGAAAGGTATGAGGCAGAAGATCCTGCTCTCCGCCGCGCTCATGCACAACCCCGAACTCGTCCTGCTCGACGAGCCGTTTTCCGGGCTCGACGTCGGCTCATCGCTCGTGCTTCGCTCGCTCATCGAAGAGCTCGCGCGCCGCGGCAAGGTCGTGCTCTTCAGCTCGCACGAGCTTGAGACGGCCGAACGCATCTGCTCGCACGTCGTCATCCTGCACCGCGGCAAGGTCGTCGCCGACGACTCCATCGAACACCTGCGCACCTTGATGGAGCTGCCCACGCTCGAAGGCATCTTCGCGCAGCTCGCCATCGAACACGACTTCAACGCAATCTCACGTGAGATCGCGGACCTCATCCATGCCTAAGCGTAGATTCGGAGCCGTTGCGATTAATTTTGATTTGTCATTCCGACCGAAGCGACGAAGTCACGTAGTGGAGGAATCTGCTGTTTTGCTGTAGAGCCGCCAACATCAATTGGCACCATAGGCGAAAAGCAGATTCCTCGCTTCACTCGGAATGACAAACAAAGAAAGGGACGCGGGGACATGACAATCTACTTCGTACCAAACTTCTGGCACCGCTTCATCTACCAGTTCCGCGTCCTCTATCGCGTCTTCCTTCTGCGCGTCATCGACCTTGAGATTCTCTCCGCCGATGGCGACCCCTCACGCCTCATGGGGCAGTTCGCCGCAGTCTTCGGCTCCATCAGCTTCTTCAGCACCTTCCCTGTCCCCTATATCCTCTGGGGAAAAAAGCCGCTGCCTGCGCCGGCCATGTACATGTTCGAGCACTACCTCATCGAGACCACCATGACCATCGCCGGCCTCATCGCCGTTCTCAGTTGGGACTCAGCCTTTCCCGACCGCCGCGACATGCTCGTGCTCGGCCCACTGCCTGTGCGCGCGCACACGCTCTTTCTCTCCAAGCTCGCCGCGCTCTTTGCCGCGCCCGCGCTTGGGATCATCGCGTTCAACTTCTTCGCCGGTGCCGGATGGCCGATGGTCTTTGCCGTGGGACTGGGCAGCGAGATCAGCCTGCTGCGCACACTGCCTGCCTACTGGCTCACCATCTTCGCCGCCGGTGCCTTCTTTGTCCTGAGCGTGCTTGCCTTGCAAGGACTCGCTGCGAATCTGCTTCCGCGTCAGTTGTTTCTTCACCTCTCCGCATTCGTGCAGGCCACTCTGCTGTGTCTTCTTCTCTCTGCTTACTTTCTCGGGCCTTCATTCAACTCGCCCGCCGCGCTCGGCGCGCCCGGGAACCAGCGCATCCTTCAATGGCTGCCCGCGTACTGGTTCCTCGGCCTCTTCAACCAGCTCAACGGATCGATGCGGCCTGAGCTTGTCCCGCTCGCGCACCGCGCATGGCTCGCGCTCGGCATAGCAGCGCTTGGAGCACTCGCGGCGCTTCTGCTCTCCTACTTCCGTATGCTGCCCAGGATCGTCGAGCAGCCCGACATCCTTCCAGCCACACGCTCGCGCTCGCTCAACCTCGGCAGCTCGCTCGCGGGAGTCATCACGCTCTTCAGCCTGCGCACCCTGCTGCGCAGCCGCCAGCACCGCATGGTCCTCAGCTTCTACGTCGGCATCGGACTCACCATCATCCTCGGCTTCATCCACACAAAGTTCATCGGACTCGCGCCATCACCTGGAAGTGTCAGCACGACCCTCCTTCTCGCCAGCATCCTCACCGTCTCGCTGACCGTGCTCGCGTTGCGCGTCGTCATTGCCATCCCCATCACGCTCCGCGCCAACTGGATCTTCCGCGCCACGCAGCTACGTCCGGCGCACATGTATCACCGCGCTGTGCGCATCTCGCTCCTTCTGCTGGGAGTCGCACCCGTGCTGCTCGTCCTCTCCACGGCATTCTTCACCCACTATGCAACGCTGCAGATCGCCGGGCATCTCGCGGCGATGGCGCTTCTGGGTGCGCTCATCGTCGAGCTTTGCCTCTTCACCTTCCGCAAGATATCGTTCGCCTGCTCCTATCTTCCCGGCAAGGCGAACCTGCACTTCGTCTTCTGGGCCGCGCTCCTCTGCTCTATCTACTGGCTCAAGCAGGCAGCCGAGTTTGAGGGCCAACTGCTCACGAGTGCTGGCGGCCTCTTGCTCATGCTGCTCGTCCTCGCCGCCGCGGCCACCGCCATGCACCTGATAACCCGGGCACGCGCGCAACAGACAGAGGAGCTGATCTTCGAGGAAGACCCTCTCCCCGAGATCGTCTCCCTCAAGCTCAACAGTTGAACTCGTAAAGAGCAACAAGAAACGACTTGTTCATCATGAGCGGAGCGCACCAGTGACCCCCTCACTTTGTCATCCTGAGCGGAGCGCGAAGCGCGCAGTCGAAGGACCTGCATTTTCTCTTTCAAAAGGAAATCTACCAGGCATAAAAAATGCAGGTCCTTCGACTCCGTTCGGCGCAAAGAACGCGCCAGACTTCGCTCAGGATGACAAGTTTGAGGAGATCAAGGATGAATCAGCACAGTCATCGGGTTGATTTACCGGGTGCCCTGCCTTTGGTGCAATTCAACTTCCAGCTATCCCCCTGATTTACCATAGAGGCTGCGTCTTTCCGCGCACTTTGCGCGTTCACTCAAGCAGCACCACAGAACAGGAACACCTTGGCAGAGTTCAAAAACCCAAATCAGCAGGGCGGCGGCGGGCAGGACAGCCGGTCGCTCTTCGTCATGATGTTCGTCATGCTGGCCGTCTTCTTCGGCCTCAGCTACTACCGCCAGAAGACGAACCCCAAAACGGTCTCGCCCAACGCGCCCACGGCCACGCAGTCGCAACCCGCCGCCCAGCAGACCGCGCCACCGGCCCCCGCTGCGAATTCGGGTGCCCCATCTTCGACGCCGCAGGCGGCTAAGGCGGGTTCAGCCCCCAGCGCCACCCCGGCTATACAGGCCGCCGCCGAGCAGACCACCGTTGTCGAGAACGACCTCTACCGCATCGAGTTCACCAACCGCGGCGCGCAGGTCAAAAGCTGGGTGCTCAAGCAATATAAGGACTCCGACAACAAGCCGCTGAACCTCGTCCATACCCAGGCGGCGGAGCAGTACGGCTACCCGCTCTCGCTCTATACATACGATGCCTCGCTGACCACCGCGCTCAAGCAGGCGCTGTATGTGCCCTCGGCCACCGGCCAGGTCGCCGCCCCCGGAAGCATCACCTTCCGCTACTCGGCCAATGGTCTCGACGTCACCAAGACCTTCGCCTTCGACGACACCTATATCGTCCACGCCGACACGCAGGTCACGCGCGACGGCTCGCCCGTGCGCGCGCTGATCGCGTGGCCAGGCGGCTTCGGCGACCAGGACAACGCGCAGGCCTACGCCGGCGCGCAGGTCGACTTCTCGCGCAGCACCGCCGAAGAGCATCGCGCGCCCAAGAAGGTCTCGGGCGGCGACACCATCAACGGCCCGCTGGACTGGGCCGGTGTCTCCGACGCCTACTTTGCGGCGATCTTCCTTCCCGACCAGCCCGCGAACGCCACCTTCGCCACGATGCACAACGAGCTTGATGTGGCCAAGACGATCAAGCGCACGGGCTTCGGCTCCGGCTCGCCCGCGACGAAGGCCATCAACGTTCCCATCCTCGGCGGCGCGCTCGGCGACCTCAGCGGCCACACCCAGACGCGCATCTACGCCGGTCCCAAGGCCATCAACGTGCTGCGCAACATCTACTCCACGCCGGTCGACGGCAAGCGCGTCACGCTCGAGCCGCTGCTGGAGTTCGGCTTCTGGGGCCCGGTCGGCAAGGTCCTCTTCCTCTCGCTCCAGTGGATCCATTCGCACATCGTCTCCAACTGGGGATGGTCGATCATCATTCTGACGCTCATCATCAACGTGCTGCTGCTTCCGCTGCGCATCAAGACCATGCAGTCGGGCCTCAAGATGCAGCGCATTCAGCCGCAGATGGACGCCATCAAGGAGAAGTACAAGAAGTACAAGATCAACGACCCCAAGCGCAACGAGATGAACGCCGAGATCATGAAGCTCCAGAAGGACAACGGAGTGAACATGTTCGGCGGCTGCATCCCGACGTTGATTCAGCTCCCGCTGCTCTTCGCGTTCTTCACCATGATTCCCAAGGTGGTCGAGCTGCGTCACGCCTCCTTCGGCTGGCTGCCCGATCTCACCGCCGCCGACCCCTGGCACATTCTGCCGATCGTCATGGTCGTCAGCCAGTTCCTGATGCAGTACTACACGCCATCGCCCGGCGTCGACCCGCAGCAGCAGAAGATGATGGCCTTCATGATGCCAGCCGTCTCCGGCTACTTCGTCTGGACGTATGCCTCGGGCCTGGGCCTCTACTGGGCGGTCGGAAACTTCTTCGGCATCGCGCAGCAGTGGGTCATGAACCAGACCTCGCTCGGCAAAGAGATGCGCGAGATCGCCGCCAAACGCGCCCGCCGCAAGGCCGGAGCACCCGTCATCCAGGGCAAACGCTGAAGCAGCAAATCGTCGGTGAAACTCAAAATGGCTCCCTGCGTGGGGGCCATTTTTCTTTTTACTGTTCTTCTTTTCTCTGTCCAATCCCGGACATCCTTCTTCGCAACTGGACATCGCTCAACAACTCTCCATTCCTAACCCATTGATTCGCCATAGGCGCGTAATGGCCCCGCCCGTGCATCCATGGAACCAACGCGCCTCCCAGCGTCGTACTTCAGCCTGTCACCAGGAGTGGAAGATGGAAACGATCCTGCAAGACCTGCGCCACGGATTTCGCCGCCTGCGCCGCGCGCCCGGCTTCACCGCCACCGCGCTCGCCACCCTTGCTCTCGGCATCGGAGCCACCACCGCCATCTTCACTCTCACCTACCAGGTCATCCTACGCTCCCTGCCCGTCGAGCATCCCGAGCAGCTCTACAAGGTCGGCAAAGAGATCGAGTGCTGCGTCGACGGAAGCCAGCAAGGGCACTGGCGTCTCTTCTCCTACGACCTCTATCGCACCCTGCGTGACGAAACCCCGGGTCTCGACGGTCTCGCCGCCGTGCAGGCAGGCTCCGTCACCGTCAGCTCCCGTCGCAAAGGCGACTCCGCCGGTCAGGTCCTCGATGTTCGTTTCGTCTCCGGAAACTACTACGCCGTCATGGGCGTAAAGCCCTTCGCCGGCCGCCTGCTCACACCCGAAGACGATCGCGAGGGCGCGCCGCCCGTCGCCGTCATCAGCCACGCCATATGGCAGTCGAAGTTCAATAGCGACTCCGCGCTCGTCGGCTCCAGCGTCATGCTCAGCGGCCATCCCGTCACCATCGTCGGCATTACCGCGGAAGACTTCCTCGGCGAACGCAACGACGGCGACCCCGCAGGTTTCTGGCTGCCACTCAACCTGGAACCTGAGTTCGACCCGACCCGTCAGCTCCTCCGCCAGCCGAACTCGCATTGGCTCGATCTCATCGCGCGTATCTCCAATCCAAACAACGTCGCTCCCGCCGAGAACGCCTTGCGCGTCGAGCTCCTCCACTGGATCCGCGCGCACCGCGACCCCGCTTCAAACGACCCCGAAACCGAGATCGCCAAACAAACTACCGAGCTCGCCCCCGCAGCCAGCGGCATCAATAACCTTCGCGACGCGTACGAGAAGAGTCTCACCATGCTCCAGCTCATCGCAGCCTTCGTCCTCGTCATCGCCTGCGCCAATCTTGCAAACCTCATGCTCGTCCGCGGCGTCGCACGCCGCCAGGAGCTCAGTGTTCGCAGCGCGCTCGGCGCCTCCCGCTCGCGTCTCGTCCGCGAGATGCTCATCGAGTCCATCATGCTCGCTGTCTTCGGCGGCGCCCTCGGACTCCTCGTCGCCTTCACCGGCGTCAAAGCCATCCTCGCCATCGTCATGAAGGGCGTCACCGTCGATCCGCTCAGCGCATCGCCCTCGCTGCCTGTTCTCCTCTTCACCCTCGGTGTCTCTGCCCTCACCGGAATCCTCTTCGGCATCGCTCCGGCGCTCATGGCCTCGCGCCTCAACCCCGCCGAAGCACTGCACGGAGCCAACCGCACCACCGGCAACATCAGCGGACTACAGCGCGCTCTCGTCATCCTTCAGGCCGCGCTCTCTGTCGCTCTGCTCAGCACCTCCGGCCTTCTCATCCTCAGCCTGCAACGGCTACAGCATCAGGACTTCCGCTTCGAGACCCACGGCCGCCTCATCGCATTTATCGACCTTCAGGCCGCAGGCATCCGTTACGATCAGCTCGACAACCTCTACCGTCAGTTCGACCAGTCATTCGCCGCCGCCCACAACCTTCACGACGCCGCATGGGCCACCTACAGCCCCATGTCGTACAACAACTGGAACACCGGCATAGCTCTCAACGGCGGCGACCCTCACGCCCGAATGTTCGCCAGCTTCTCCTTCGTCTCGCAGCGGTTCTTCAACGCCGTGGGAACCCGTGTGCTACAGGGACGCACCTTCACCGACGAAGACACATCGACCAGCCGTCATGTCGCTGTCGTCAACAGAACCTTTGTCGATAAATTTCTCAAAGGCAAAAATCCCATCGGAAGTCTCTTCGGCCCCGACCCGCGCATGACGACCGAGTACGAGATCGTCGGCATCGTCGACGACTCCAAGTACGGCGATCCCTCTCAACCCACACGCCCCATGTTCTTCATGCCTCTCTCGCAGACAGCGGATTACCAGAGCCTCAACGCTCCCCAGGGAATTCGCGATCAAAAGACAAAGTACGAGCAGTCTGCACACTTCGCATCGAGAATCGTCGTTCGCTACGACGGTGACGCCGCTGCCGCCATCGCTGCCGTACGCCGCGCCATACAACAGGTGAACCCCGACATCGCCATCTCCTACCTCGTCACCTACGACGAACAGGTCGGCAACTACTTCACCCGCCAGACCCTCGTCGTCCGCCTCACCGCCATCTTCGGCGCGGTCGCTCTCATCCTCGCCTCCATCGGGCTTTACGGAGTCACCGCCTACGGCGTCGCCCGCCGCATCCCCGAGATCGGCCTCCGCATGGCGCTCGGCGCCAACCGCGCCAGCGTCGTCCGCCTCATCCTTCGCGGAGCCGCAATCCAGATCGGCATCGGCCTCTTGATTGGCATTCCCACGGCTCTCGTTGCCGGACGCCTTCTTCAGTCGCAGCTCTATCAGGCCAGCGGCTATGACTTCCGCACCATCCTCGCCGCATGCGGAGTCCTCATCCTCAGCGCGCTCGCCGCCAGCGCCCTTCCCGCTCGCCGCGCCTCAAGCGTCGAACCCATGCAGGCCCTGCGAACCGAATAGAACAACGATACGTATCCAGTACGTCCACTCCTCGACGAGGTATGGAATCATGGCATCGGTCCTCGTTTTGCAATATTCCGTCAGGAGTACTAACCATCTCCGCTAAGCAGCGTTTCACCGCTCTCGCCCGCGCCGTCCTCTTCTGGCTCGCCTGTGCGATTGTTCTCATCGTCGTCTCCGCGCTGGCGCGGCATCTCTCCGGCTATCGCTCCATGGCGCTGGTCGAGCTCAGCGCCAGTGTCCTCACACTCGGCCTCACCCTCGGCTTCGCCCGGTGGGACCAACTCCGCCTCAGCGGCATCGGCATCGATCCCAGCCAGCGCACCATCTCGCATCTCGCTCTGGGCACGCTCATCGGCCTTTCAATCGGAGCTGCGCAGGCGCTCATCTCCCACGCCCTCGGGCACACGCGCTGGATCCTCTCTCCGTCCTCGATACATGGCACACTCATCATCGCGGCGGTCGCCTTCCTCTTCGGCGCGCTCCGCGAAGAGCTCGCCTTCCACGCCTACCCGCTCTTCCGCCTCGACCGCGGCCTTGGCCCCTGGCCCGCGCTGCTCGTCGTCACGCTGGTCTTTGCGGTTGAGCATGTCGCCGGCGGAGTCACCTGGTTTCACGCCATCACGGGCGCGGCTGCCGGAGGTCTCTTCTTCGGTCTGCTCGCCCTCATCACCCGGGGCATCGCCATGCCCATCGGCGCGCACGCCGCGCTGAACTTCTCGCTCTGGCTCTTCGGTGCGAAAGATGATCCCGGTCTCTTCCGCATCGTCCCCCAGCCTGGCTTTGAGCGGAGCGTCGAGAGGAACACAACCATCGCCTACATCCTCGTCATGGGTCTGGCGATCGCGATCGCCCTGCTCTATCGCCGCACCTCCACAAGACCGGGTGCCCCATCTTCGCCGCGAAGCGGCTAAGGTGGGCTGCAGGAACCAAAGGAAGTCTACGAATGGGTGCCCCATATCTGGCAGTCTCATCGCCAGATGTGGGTTCATTCGAGCAACGCTCGAACCGTTTTCGCGTGTCACTCCGCAGCGCTCGGGCCTCGTTGGTTTGTCATTCCGCAGTGAAACTGCCTGCCCTGAGCGAAGTCGTATGGGGAGGAATCTGCTGTTTGCGCCAAAACGACCCAAACAAAAACAGATTCCTTCACTTCGTTACGGAATGACAAACAGCCGGGTGCCCCGTATCTGGCAGTCTCATCGCAAGATGTGGGTTGCCGCATTCACGCTTTCCGAAACCCCACCCGCCTCTTTATCATCGAAGGGCCATGTCACAGATACCTGCCTGGTTTGAGAGGAAGTTCGACTTCACCTTTCCCGTCGAGCTCCTGCCCAACCTTGTCGCTCGCCTGCGCGGTACCCCGGCGCGTCTCGATGAAGCTCTCCGCAACCGCCCGCAGAGTGTACTCACCCAAAGGCCCGGCGAAAAGTGGTCGCCGCAGGAGCACGCCGGGCATCTCGACGACCTCGAGCCGCTCTGGCTCGCCCGCATCAACGACTTCGTCGCCGGGGCCGCCGAGCTGACGCCCACCGACCTCCAGAACCGCCGCACCCACGACGCCAACCACAACGCGCGGCCGCTCGAAGACATCCTCTTCAGCTTCCGCACTCACCGCGTGCAACTGATCCGGCGCATCGAGCAGCTCCAGTCGAGCGGCGATGCGGCCGTTGCCTTCACACGCACCATCCCGCACCCGCGCATGAAGACGCCCATGCGCCTCGTCGACCATCTCTACTTCGTCGCCGAACACGACGACCATCACCTGGCCGGGATCTGGCGCCTCGTCGGCAACCGTCCGCTCTGACCGGAGTCCAAAGAATCAGGCCCTGGAGGTTTGCGGCGAGCCGGTGCGCAGGCCAACGATGCGGTCGACGATGCGGCCAGCCATCACGGCCTTTGTGCTTGCTGGAAGGTCGATGGCCCCGTCCGGCGTAAGGAATGTGCCCGCGTTGCGATCGGAGTCGAAGCCGGTCCCGGTGCCGGAGACATCGTTGACGACGAGCGCGTCTACTCCCTTGCGGGCCAGCTTGGCGCGGCCATTGGCGAGCACGTCCTCCGTCTCGGCGGCGAAGCCGACGACGAGCGTTCCGGGCCTGCGGCGCTCGACCAGCTCATGAAGAATGTCGGCGGTGGGCTCGAGCTTCAGCGTGCGTGCGCCGTTGCGCTTCAGCTTCTGCGGGGCCACCTCGGCCACGCGATAGTCGCTGACTGCGGCGGCCATGATGACGATGCTCGCCTCCGGCAGATGTTCCAGCGTTGCCGCGCGCATCTCTTCGGCGGTTGTCACCGGGACGACTTTACATCCTTCCGGCGCTTTGAGCGCGGTCGGCGCACTGACGACAATGACACGCGCGCCCCGGCGTGCGGCGTCGGCGGCGAGCGCGTATCCCATCTTGCCGCTGGAGCGGTTGCCGATGAAGCGCACGGGGTCGATCGGCTCGCGCGTTCCACCAGCGGTCACGAGCACGGTCTCTCCCGCGAGGTCGTTTGCGGCGGGTTGCGAATGCGAGAGCGCCTCGGCGACCGCGGCGACGATGGAGGACTCTTCGGCGAGGCGTCCGCCGCCGACCATGCCGCAGGCGAGATATCCCGCGCCGGGCTCGACGATGCGGACTCCGCGCGCGCGCAGCGTGGCGAGGTTGAACTGCACCGCCGGGTGCTGCCACATGACCACGTTCATCGCAGGCGCGACGATCACCGGCGCGTTGGTGGCGAGATACATGGTCGAGAGAAAGTCGTCGGCGATGCCGTTGGCGAATTTAGCGAGGATGCCGGCAGTGGCCGGGACGACGATGAGAGCGGCAGTGGTCTGCGCCGCATCAATATGTTCAATGCCTGAAAACTCACCGCCCGAGGCTCCGGCGTCCTCGCCCCAGAGCGAGGTGATGACCTTGTGGCCGGTGATGGCGGAGAAGGTGAGCGGACGGACGAACTCCTCGGCGGCGCGCGTCATGACGACGTGCGGGTCGAAGCCCGCGTCCTGAAGCTGGCGCACGACCTCGACCGCCTTGTAGGCGGCGATGCCTCCGGTGACGGCGACGGTGACTTTGACCTTCTCGGCGCTCATGCTCCTGCCCCCATCTATATATAACGCTTTTCCGGGGTCATGGCGCGTGGGGATGATAGTGCACCGGTCAATGGGCAAGCATTTGATTTTGTCATTCCGTAGCGTAGCGGAGGAATCTGCTGTCTTGGTCTTCGTGCCGGGACTCGAAGCAGATTCCTTCGTTTCACTGCGGAATGACAAACAAAAAGAGAGGGGAGGAACCCGCGCAAGGATTGTTCACATGCATGATCCCCATCTGGCGATAAGGCCGCACCGGTCAATGGGCGCATTTGATTTTGTCATTCCGTAGCGAAGCGGAGGAATCTGCTGTCTTGGTCTTCGTGCCGGGACTCGAAGCAGATTCCTTCGTTTCACTGCGGAATGACAAACAAAAAGAGAGGGGAGGAACCCGCCAGAATCGTTCGAGCGAATGAACCCACATCTGACGTGAGGCCGCACCGGTCAATGGGCACGCATTTGATTTTGTCATTCCGTAGCGTAGCGGAGGAATCTGCTGTCTTGGTCTTCGTGCCGGGACTCGAAGCAGATTCCTTCGTTTCACTGCGGAATGACAAACAAAAGGGCGACGCCGTACGGTTCCAGCTCTATCTCGCGGCGACTTCGAACGCGGCTCTGGCGTATCAGGAAAGGTCCCAACCCGCGCGGTTTTGCCGCCGGATAAACGGTGCAGCCTGAGGGCAGTTCTTCGCGACCATCTTCGGCCCGTCCCACTCGATCTTCTGGCCCACTCGCAAGGAGACGCAGCCCAGCAACATAATCTCCGTCAGGCGTGCGGCGACGTCAAAGCGCGAGTAGCACATCTCGGGCTTGTTCGCCTTGATGGCTTCGAGCCACTCCTGCGCATGGGCTTGTACACCGGTTCCGGTGTGGCGGTTGCGCGGAATGCGCTCCGGGTACTGCGCCATGGCCGGGTGCTTGAGGTAGTTGACGAACTTCTCTTCGCCCTTGAGCTTGACGAAGAAGTTGGTCCCATAGTCGTCCGGGGTAAAGACCGTGCCTCCGTCGCCGATCAGCAGGCAGCCGCTGTCGGGGACCTTGCCCAGCAGCGCGACGATATCGGCGGTCAGTTCGACCGGCGGCTTGTTGGTCAGGTCGTGGCCGCCGCGGAGTGCCGGGGCAGGCTGGCCGCCGTCGTACCACCACAGCGTCACCGCATCGTGCTCAATCTTCTTGTAGTGGTGGAAGAGGTGCGGATGCTCGAGGGGAATGCGACCCTGGCGCTTCGGAAAGGCGAAGCGAATCTTTGAGCCGACGGGGTACGACTCCTTGTTCATCTGCCCGAAGGGCATCGCTTCAATCTCTGCCGGGTGGTCGAGATCGAGAGCGCGAAACGGCATATTGACGGTGTGGCAGGCCATGTCGCCCAGCGCGCCGGTGCCGAAGTCCTGCCAGCCGCGCCAGTTGAACGGCTCGTAGACTCCAGCTTTTGGATTGCTGCCTGCCTTATATGGCCGCATGGGAGCTGGCCCAAGCCAGATCTCCCAATCGAGTGTCGAGGGAACCGGGTCTTCGCCGGTGGGACGCTCCATCGCCTGCGGCCAGACCGGGCGGTTCGTCCAGACGTGGACCTCGTGCACCTGGCCGATGAGTCCGTCCTGAATGGTCTCGACGGCACGGCGGAGACCGTCGGCGGCGCTGCCCTGATTGCCCATCTGCGTGACGAGCTTTCTCTTGCGCGCCATCTCCCGCAGATAGCGCGCCTCGTAGATGGTCTGCGTCAGGGGCTTCTGGCAGAAGACGGCCTTGTTCCTCTTCATCGCCATCGACGCCACGATCGCGTGCATGTGGTCCGGCGTCGAAACCGTCACCGCGTCGATGCGGTCGCCCATCTGCTCCAGCATCTGCCGAAAGTCTTTATAGAACTTCGCGTCCGGATACTTCTTCGTCTGGGTGGCGTACGCCTCGGAGCCTGTATCCACATCGCACAACGCGACGATGTTCTCGCCGGCGCAGGAGTCGGTGTCGCTGCGTCCTTTCCCGCCGACTCCGATACACGCGATGTTCAGCTTGCTGTTGAGGTTCTGCCCGCGCACAAACGCAGGCCCGCCAAACGCGAGTGCACCCGCGGCCAGAGAGCCGGTCTTGATAAATTTGCGGCGGTCGACAGGCGAGGATACGGCAGTCTCACCGGCCTTCAGAGAGAGCAGGTCTTCAGATGGTTTGGACACGTGCACAGAATACACATGCTCGATTGCGTGTTCCAACCTTTGAGGGCTCCTTATTGGGTCAGTTTGAAAACTTCCACCACCAGGCCGTCATTCTGAGCGTAGCGAAGAATCCCAGTATTTTGCTTTTGGATCGGGCTTTGAACTACAGGGATTCTTCGCCTACGGCTCAGATGGGATGAAAGGGAG
>JAFDVV010000110.1 GCA_018268775.1 Acidobacteriota bacterium
GGACAAGCCGAATCCGGTGACGGTGTAAGTGCTGACGCCAAGCGCTAGACAGGCTGCATGACACGCAGCAACATTGACGCATGAATGTTGCTTACGACCTGTTTGAGAATGCCGCGAGGGCGCCTGAACTCGAGGCAGCGATCGCGTGCATAGCATCGCAGAGCGAAAGCGAGCGCGGCGCGATCTTCACCCGCCCGGAGGTTGCAGAGGCAATTCTGGAATTGGTCGGATATTTTCCGACCAAGCAGTTGCATTGTCTGCGCATACTCGAACCATCGTTCGGGAACGGCGATTTTTTGCTGCCAATTGTGCGAAGGTTGCTGAGGGCCTATCGGAATAGTCGCGACCCCGGAGCCTGCGCACTTGATGACCTGAAAGATGCCGTACGCGGAGTGGAACTTCATCCTGACAGCTACGAACGTACGTTTGGAGCTGTGCGAACGTTGTTGCTGGAAGCAGGCTTCAAGAGACTGGATGGAGAGGCGTTGTGCCGGGCGTGGTTACTCAATGACGATTTCCTGCTGACAAAGGTGCAAGCGGGTTTTGATTTTGTAGTTGGCAATCCGCCTTATGTACGCCAGGAACGCATACCGGACCCCTTGCTGACAGAATATCGCAGACGCTATCAAACGCTTTTCGATCGCGCAGATCTGTATGTTCCATTCTTCGAGCGAGCGCTCGACCTGCTAGCTGAAGGTGGCGCAGTAGGGTTCATCTGCGCCAACAGATGGTTGAAAAACCGATATGGAGCCCCGCTGAGGGAAAAAGTTTCGCGAGGCTTCTGGTTGAAGTACTTCGTCGATATGGAGTACGCGGATGCTTTCCATTCCGAGGTCCTTGCATACCCGGCGATAACCGTGATCCAGCGCGCTTCCACGGGAGCTTCCGGACTGCCAACCCGGACAGTATCAGGAAGTGCAGTCTGTCAGCACGGATTGCCGGACGTTGTGCGAGCGTTGGGAGCTTGTCCGCCGTCGCCCCAAATCTTCGACGAGACTTTTCTTGAGGCAGACAGCTCTGCGCCGTTGTTGCTCGGCAACACCCCCTGCTTGCCGGTACTTCGCCGTATCGAACAGCGTTGCCTGACAATTGAACAGGCCGGCTGCAAGGTTGGAATTGGGGTCGCCACTGGCCGTGACGAGATTTTCATTCGCGCGCTCGAAGAGCTTCCCGTAGAGCCGGATCGCAAGCTGCCCCTTGTGATGGCGCGCGATCTTGTGGATGGGAAAATCAAATGGGGAGGCAAGGCTCTGCTGAATCCATTTGACGAAGAAGGGAAATTGATAGAGCTCACGCAATTCCCTCGCTTCAAGGCTTATGCGTGCGCACATGCCGATGCACTCAAGAATCGCAACGTTGCCAAGCGGAGCGGGAGAGGCTGGTATCGAACCATCGATCGCGTGCAACCTGGATTGCTCAAAACTCCGAAGCTGCTTGTCCCGGACATCAAGAGCGAGGGTGTATTTGTCCTGGATCGCGGGGATTACTACCCGCATCACAACCTGTACTACATCACTTCCGAACAGTGGGAACTCGAGGCCTTGCAGGCGGTGCTTCGGTCGTCATTGACGCGCATGACGGTCGCGGCTTACTGCACGAGGATGTCAGGAGGCTTTCTTAGATTTCAGGCGCAATACCTGCGTCGAATTTGTGTGCCACGTTGGGATGAAATCAGCTTGGAGCTTCGGGATCAGTTGATACGGGTCGGTGGTTGCAGCGAGCAGGAAGAAGTTGATTCTCCGGTTTTCGAGCTGTACCGGTTGTCCGCCCCTGAAATTATGCAAATTCGGCGCACCATTGAATCAGAACATGCCCGACGGAGTCGCACGAAATGACTGGCCCACTGTTGCCGCCCTCGTTCGAGGAGCTTGTGCGAGGGGCAATTCACACGTTCTGGCATTCCAGAGGCAGCGGAACCGTATCGGGTAGTCAGGGTGGTAGTCGCGATGCGGTGGTGGGAGGTAAAAACATGGACGGCTTCATCAAAGTCGTTCGTGAAGTCGTTCGGCACTGTGGGCTGGCTCCCGAAAGCGTGCATTGCCGAAAATCGAAGGTGGTGTTGCCCGGATTCTTTCGCGCGACAAAGAATTGGGATGTGCTTGTGATCCATCAGGAACGCTTGCTCGGCGTGTTTGAATTCAAGTCGCAGGTTGGATCTTTCGGCAACAATTTCAACAACCGCAGCGAAGAGGTCATTGGCTCCGCAGCCGATCTGTGGGTAGCCCATTATCATGGCGCGTATGGTGGACCGCGCACTCGCGAAATGATTCAGGAGCACACGCCATCCGTTCTGAATCCTGTACTTCACTCCGACCCGAGGCCGCCATTTCTCGGATGGTTGATGCTGCTGGAGGAATGTGACGGGTCGATGCGTTCGGTGCGATGCGAGGAACCGCATTACCCGGTGTTCAAGGAGTTTGTGGACGCATCATATGCAAGGCGTTATCAGATTCTCTGCGAGCGCCTCGTTGAGCGGCAGTTGTACACGGCTGCTGCTCTCGAATTGACGCCCACGAACAATGATTCGCACCGCGCACTGTCACCAGCTACAAGCATCCAGAATTTATTTGCCGAATTTGCTGGACGAGCGCTCGCTGCGCGGGCCGTCTCCTGATCACTCCGCCATCGCGCGCTGGAT
>JAFDVV010000111.1 GCA_018268775.1 Acidobacteriota bacterium
ATTACGCAGTTGCCTCCTCAAAACGAGATCAAGCGCGAGAACCTGCAGCAGATGATTACCGTGACCGGAAGACTTGAAGGGACCGACCTCGGGACGGCAATCTCGAAGGTGCAGCAGACGGTCCAGGCGATGCGCCTGCCTCCGACCGTGCGCATCGAGTATGGGGGGACCTACCAGGAGCAGCAGCAGTCGTTTCATGAACTGCTGCGTGTGCTCCTGCTTTCGCTCGCGCTGGTCTTCGGTGTTCTGCTGGTGGAGTTCCGCAACTTCTTTGCGCCAACCGCGATCCTGATATCGTCGATTCTTTCCGTCGCAGGCGTCGTCTTCGCCCTGCTGGCCACGCGTACAACGTTCAACGTCGCGTCGTTTATGGGCATCATCATGGTGATCGGCATTGTGGCGAAAAACGGCATTCTGTTGCTCGACGCCGACGAGCGCTATCGCCGCGAAGGCGTCTCCCCAAGAGAGGCGATGGTCCATGCTGCCCAACGGCGCCTGCGGCCTATCCTGATGACTGCGACCGCGGCGGTGTGCGGTATGCTGCCGCTGGCGTTCGCATTGGGTTCGGGTTCGCAGATGTTGCAGCCGCTGGCGATCGCGGTCATCGGCGGCCTGTTGATCTCGATGGTGTTGAGCCTGATTGTCACGCCGGTGGTGTACTACCTGCTGACGAAGTCTCATTCCGTGAAGGCAGAAGAAATGCCCGCAACATAGTCGCGGGCATTCGGGTGATTGGAGATTACTTCTCGACGACAAGCACTTCAAAGCTGTCGGGAACAATCGATGGACGCGGATGAGGCACCGCCGCCGTTGCGGCGGGAGTCGGTGCGAACTGAGCGGTGACCAGATAGATGCGTCCTGTCGAAGCATCGAGAGTCATCGTACGGGCACCCTTCGCGGTAGTCACTGTCTGGACGGTGGGGAATCCCGGCTTTGCTGTGTCGATGACGCTCAGAGTGGCGCTGCCGCCGTTGGAAGAGAAGGCAAGCCCATTCTTCGGGTCAAAGCCGGCTGCGTCGGGCGAGTCACCGATCGAGGCGAGACCAAGCATCTTGCCTGACGTGTAATCGACAATCGCCATCTTTCCTCCATCGCAAACGGAAAACAGGCGGTGGTGTGCATGGTCGATTGCCATGCCCGAGGGTGAGTCGCAACCCTGAAGCGGCCAGGTAGCGACGATCTTTTGCGTTGCCGCGTCCAGCTTCACAATGGAGTTTTTGTCTTCAATATTGACGAAGACAGCTCCATGCCCGTCGGCCTGCGGGAACTCCGGTTTACCCGGCAGCGCGACCGTCGCGATGATGCCATTGGAACTTGAATCCATTACAGAGATGTTCTTGCTGCGTCCGTTGAACGCCCATACTGTTTTTGTGGTGGGTTCGAACGTGATGCCATCGGGGTTTGTGCCCGCCGGTACCGTTGCTTTGATGGAAAGGCTCGCGCGGTCGAAGACCACGATGGCATTTCCCGCTCCGTCGCTGATGTAGCCTGTCTTGCCGTCGGGGTTCAACGCGACGCCGTGTGTGCTCTTCAATCCGGTTACGGCACCGAGGTGCTTTCCTGTTTTGCTGTCGACGACTTCGACGCGCGAGTTGTGGGTGATGTAGAGCCGATGCGCAGCGTCATCGCTCAATAGATAGTCCCACCCGCCCTGACCGCCCAGCTTCCAATGGTCGGAGACGTGATAGTTCTGCGCAGTGCCTGACACTGCAAGAGAGAGGAGGGTCAAAGCGACTGCTCCTGGAAAAGAGCGCATGGGGGAACTCCTGAATGAACTCGGCGGATCGCCGGCCTGCCAAGAGTAAGAAAGCTAGATTAATCCAAGCTGAAAGACAAGCGCACCCTGCGGGCGACCTGTCACGGCATGGCGGCCAGGATTCTCCGGACTCATCGCCTTTAGGTGCGGCTATATTGCGATTCGGATGGAGCCTGGTAGCTTATTGCCAGATGAGGGGTCTCCAGCCTTTGGTTGAGACGGTGTCTCGAATTAAGGCAGGCCTCAAGGATGCCTGTCGTAAGAAGAGTGCGTTGTACAGGATAGGGAGTCGCGTGGGTCTGGTACATCTGGTCGATCTTCCCCGCGAGGCATGCGGAGTAAGTCTCGTTGGGCGCGGGCGACATAAAGAACTGGGTCGAAACGGTGTTTTGCCCAGCCAGTTTCGCGGCGATATTGAAGTCCCTGACGGCCCCGTTGAGCATCAACAACGTGGCCTTCGTGCCGTCGGAGTACTCGATGCAATAGGCGGCCGGGTCCTTGACCAACTGCGGCAACGCGCCATCGCCAACCAGGTCCTGATTGCGTCCGTCGAGCAGGGTCAGCCCGAGAGGCGTATCGCTACGCGACAGCGCGGAGGTAAGCAGGTCTCGGGACCAGCGCCCCGCCTGCCCTGCTGCCCATACGTCATCGCCTTCAAGCAGTTGCACTGCTTTTACGCCCGTCTCCCCACCCTTGCGACGCTCCAACATGCTTTGCATTGCGTCGAGGGCATCGAAGTCCATGCCGTCGAGCGGGCCAACGCCAACCATAACGGCCTCTTGGACGCGCTCTCCGTGTGGGATGTCGATGTCCGGTAAGCGCCAAGTCACGGGCATGGAGGACCCCGCCATCAATGAAAAGCTGAGTCTTTCCGCCGTCTTCACCATGCTTTGAGCTTCGGCGAAGCTGAAAGAGAGCTGTTTGTGGTTGAAGTAGGGAACCGAACGCTTTTCGGTCTCGAAGACCTGCGTGCACTGCTGGAAGAAATCGTAACGCGGAAGCAGAGTCTGGTCTCGGTCGTTGGAGGGGTAGGGATATTCATCGCATTGTTCGACGATGGTCAGCACTGCGTCGACCGCGATCTTGTCGCCACCGCAACGCAACGCCTCAGGGATGTTGTGGCAGAGACGGAATCCGAACTGCTGCGCGCGCGCCGGGCTCAGGTCGCCCATGAGCCCTTGTTCTTCAGAGGATGGTGCCGCGGGCTCCCATCGCTCATCGTGCTTTGCTCCTGAAGCAGGCGGCGGCTGACGTCTCGTCTTGCCTGCGAGAGCTAGCTGAAACTCGTTGGCTGCCGCTGTGGCCTTGCGAATCCTTTCGTCCACATAGACGGAGACGACCTGCACGTTCGGC
>JAFDVV010000011.1:0-56545 GCA_018268775.1 Acidobacteriota bacterium
TCTCTTCAGGCAATACGGGCAAGCTCGGCGATGCGCCTCAACTCCGGCAGGATCTCACCCAGGGGAACTGCGGCAGCGTCCCAAGTGCCGAATGCGAAGTAGACCTTGCGATAAAGCTGGTAGAGCTGCTCGTAGATCGCAACTGCGGCGGGGTCTGGCACAAAGGTCTTGAAGGGCAGGCAGAGCTTCTCCTGCGCTGCAGCGATCGACGGAAATACGCCTGCCGCCGTCAGCGCAACGATCCCGGAGCCCAGACTGGTGGGGGTTCCGTCGGGCACGAGCACGGGCTTATTCAGCACGTTGGCATAGACATGATTCAACACCGTACTGTTTTGCGGGATACCGCCGCCGTTGATCACGCGCTCGACCAGGACGCCATGCTCGGCCATACGCTCAAGGATGATGCGTGTGTGAAATGCAGTGCCTTCAATGGCTGCGTAGAGTTCGTCCTGAGCTGTATGAACGAGGTTCCAGCCGAGCGTCATGCCGCCTAATTCTGGATTCACAAGGACAGTGCGGTCGCCGTTGTCCCAACTGAAACGCAGGAGGCCGGTTTGTCCAGGCTTGTAGTCTTCCAGTCCCTGGGCCAGGTCTTTCACCTTCATTCCGGCACGACGCGCGATGGCGTCGAAGATGTCGCCGACCGCCGACAGCCCGGCTTCAATCCCCGTGAGCGATGGGTCGACGCTGCCCGGGACGACACCGCACACTCCCGGAATCAACTCGGTCTTTTCCGCAGTGGCAATGATGCAGGTGGAGGTGCCAACGACATTCACGACATCGCCGGGACGGCATCCTGCACCGAGCGCGTCCCAGTGCGCGTCGAATGCACCGACGGGAATGGGAATGCCGGCGGGAAGGCCCAGCTTCTCCGCCCACGCGGGAGAGAGATTGCCATAGATGCTGTCCGACGCGAGAAACTCTCCGCCGATCTTTTCGCGGACACCACGCAGCAGCGGGTCGACCGATACAAGGAACTCCTCCGATGGCAGGCCTCCCCATTTGGGGTTCCACATCCACTTGTGCCCCATCGCGCAGATGGACCGCTTGATGCCTGACGGGTCTTTGACGCCCGTGAGGGTAGCCGCCACCATGTCGCAGTGTTCGAGTGCAGTAGCGAACCGGGCAAACTTTTCTTCACTGGCATGACGCAGCCAGTGCAACAGCTTCGCCCATCCCCACTCGTGCGAGTAGACGCCGCCGCACCATTCGATGGCCTCAAGTTTTGTTTCGTGGGCCTTGCGGGTAATCTCCTGTGCCTCGTGCAACGCGCGATGGTCGCACCAGAGGTAGTAATCGTCGAGCGGTTGCAGGTTTTCATCGACAACCACGACGCTCGAACCTGTCGTGTCGATCGCCAGCGAGATGACTTCCTTTCCGTCGATACCTGCCTCAGCCAGCACATCGCGGGTAGCCTTGACCAGGGCCTGCATCTGGTCTTCGTGCGATTGCGTCGCAAAGTCCGGATCGTCGCGGCGCCGATGCAGAGGATACTCCGCCGAAGCGGTAGCCAGTCTTCCCTTCTCCGAGTCCAGCAGGGTTACACGCACACTTAGCGTTCCGAAATCAGCTCCGGCTACAACAGCCATTTCTCTTCTCCCTTACTTTTGTCCGTATGTAGCATTCGAGCCATGTTTACGGTAGTAGTGCCGGTCGAGCAGCGCCTTCGAGACGCCGCAATCCGGATTGAGCATCACCGTCATAAAAGCCATCCTGGCCACAGCCTCTAGCACCACGGCGTTGTGCGCCGCATCATGAGGAGTCCTTCCCCAGGCAAACGGCGCATGGCCAGCCACAAGAACTCCCGGTACGCCGATGGGATCGATTCCCGCAAATCGGTCGACGATGGCAAGACCTGTGTTCAGAACGTAGTCGCCGTCGATCTCGGCGTCGGTCAGCTTTCGTGTACAGGGCACGGGGCCGTGAAAGTAATCGGCGTGCGTTGTGCCCAGGGCAGGAATGTCGCGGCCCGCCTGTGCCCACGCAGTCGCGTTTTCGGAGTGCGTGTGCACCACCGCGCCGATCGTTTCGAACGCCTTATAGAGCACGAGGTGGGTCTTCAGGTCGCTGGAGGGGCGCAGATCGCCTTCCACGACCTTCCCCTCCAGGTCGGCCACGACCATGTGTTCCGGCTTGAGTTTATCGTAGTCCACGCCGCTGGGCTTGATGACGACAAGACCCAGTTCGCGATCGATGCCGCTGGCATTGCCAAAGGTGTACAGAACCAGTCCGCGGCGTACCAGCTCAAGATTGGCTTCAAGAGTCTGCTCTTTGAGTGTGTGCAACATATTCAGGGCTTTGGGCTTCCACACCGGGCAAGCAGGTGAAGTATACGTTTCTCCTACGACGTCTCACAAGACAGGACGAATGGATCGCTGTTGCTAGCCGAAAATCTTGCGCGCAGGCCTGACGCTGAAGCTTCTGGCAAATGAAACAAGCCGATCAGCGACGCAGGGCTGCCTGAATGCCTGCTTCTGCCAACGGTGCCATGATGCGGTAGCCAGCAGCCGTGGGGTGAACTCCGTCCCAGGAGAGCCCGTCTTTCATAGCACCATCTTCGCTGACGAGCGCGCTGTAGTAGTCGACGTACACCGTGTTCTGCGCCTGAGCATAGTTCTTAAGCCAGCGATTCAACTCGCGAGTGGGTCCGACAGGATGGACGTCGGCTCTCCAGCGATATCCGGCGGCAGGCAGAACACTACATAGAACGACTCGGATACCGTTAGCGCGCGCCAGCTCTGCCATGGAACGGATGTTGTCCGCAACCATCTGGACGGAGGACGGGCCGAGGTTTCCGGCAAAATCGTTCGTGCCGGCAAGAATGAGAACCACGGCAGGGTGGAGATCGATAACGTCCTGCCGGAAGCGGACGAGCATTTGGATCGTCGTCTGTCCCGAGATTCCGCGATTGAGGTAATTGGGCTTGCCGGGGAAGAATACGCTGCCATTGCGGGCCATTCCCCATCCCTCAGTCAACGAATCGCCGAAGAATACGATGCGATTTTCACCTTTCTTAATGACCGGCAACGCCGCATTGGCTTCCCGGTATTTTTTCAGTTGAGGAAGATCGTTGGCCAGTTCCTCCAGGCTTTTGCGCTGTATATCGGATATCTCGTTCGTGGTCGTCTGTGTCGAGAGCGCCTTGCTTTGCCCGATCGCGGGCGGCAGGGCCAATGCAAGAACAAAACTGGCGAGAAAACAGCGAAGCGTCAGCATATGGGACATTCCAAGCAAAGAAATTGACTTGCCGATTGACAATACCAGAACATGTTCTAAAGGTTAGAACATACCGCGATTCTACACGGCAGCGACTACAGAGGCTCCATCGAGCTAGTACAAGCAGTTGAACGCATAGCAACGAGTATCGACAACCCTATGAACAGCTCGCAGGCGACTCCGGCCGCTGAACGAATATTGTCGCTGGATGTCTTCCGCGGCCTCACCATGGCCTTCATGGTGCTCGTCGGCAATCCAGGAAGCTCCGATATCTTTGAGCAACTCGACCATGCGCCATGGCACGGGTGGACCGTTACAGATGCCGTCTTCCCTACATTCCTATGGGTCGTTGGGTTGTCACTCTATCTATCGTTTACACGAAGGCGCGCCAGAGGCGAGAAACCTTCCGGCCTGCTCAAGCAGTCATCTAAACGATGCATGCTGCTCTTTGTGATCGGGGTCGGGATCTATGCGATAGCAGATTCGCATCTTGCAACGTTTCGCGTTCTGGGCGTTTTACAGCGCATTGCGATTTGTTCATTCGCAACAAGCATCAGCTATTTTCTTCCGCGAAGGTCGCAGATTGTCTTAATCGCAGCAATCCTGGCGGGATATTGGCTGCTTCTGAGCAATGTGGCCGCTCCGGGATTCCATGCAGGAGATTTGAGTGTCGACGGAAATCTTGCGCACTACGTCGATCGCGTTGCGCTTGGCCGGCACAACTATTCGGGAACAGGCACCTGGGACCCTGAAGGCATACTCAGCACATTTCCTGCAATCGCAACTACATTGTTCGGGCTGATCGCCGGCAAGCTCGTTCTGAATAGGAACAAGACGATCTCCAGTCAGGCCGTACTATTATGCGCCATGGGCACTGCGCTAATCGGTGCCGGGCTGGCGTGTAGCCACTGGCAACCGATCAACAAGAAGCTATGGACTGTCTCCTACTGCCTTTTGATGGCTGGTATCGACTACGGCCTGTTTGGGTTGATGCGCTGGGTCATCGATGGAAAACGCGTGCGGCATGGGCTAACGGTTCCATTGGCATTTGGGCAGAATGCGCTCGCGGTTTATATCCTATCCGAGAGCGTGGGAGCACTTCTCTTGCGCGTTCGCGTTCGCGGAGTGTCTGCGCATGAGCTCCTCTTCAACGCGGTCTTCCGCGATCTTGCTTCGCCGAAGATAAGTTCGCTGCTATTCGCGCTCGCCTATCTCTCGATCGTAACGGCCGTCGCCGTAACGATGTATCGCCGTCGCTGGATACTTAAGCTCTAAATTCCCCACGACGACGCGGCAGTGCAATGATCGCCACTGCTCCGATTGCAGCGACCGTTACAACCGAAAGCAGCGCAGAACGGTAGCTGCTGGAGTGCTCGCGCAGGACTGAGACAAAATATGGGAACCATGTCTGCGCGATGGTATTCAGGGGAAGAATGATCGAGAGGGCACATGCCAGTGTTTCGATCCCGAACTCTTCGGCAAGCATCAGAGGGATCAGCATGTAGTCGGCCCCCATGGCAATGCCGAACGCTATTGCGAAGAGGTAGGGGACGTGGGGCGGCTGCAGCGTCAAAAGAGGGATGACGGTCAGCGCGGTCAGGACATAACTGCCGATCATCACGGCCCTCGTCGAAAGCCAGTCGGCAAGGACCCCGACAAGCAGGCGGCCAGCGGTGCTGGAGACGAGGATAAGAATCGAGGCCGTTCTCCAGGCTGCATCCAACTGGGCCCCTTTTGTAAAGCCGGAATCGAGGAAGATAAACTTCATGTGCTGGCTGATTGCGCCCACGGAAGCAATCGAACAGACACTTCCCAACAACAATAACCAGAAAGCCCTTCGACGTATCAGAATTGCCGGAGAGAGCGCTGCTTGCGTCGATACCCTGACGATCTCGCCGTCCATTGCGAGGCCGCAGTCGGAGGGCTTATCGCGCAGCACGAATAGCACGAGCGGCCAACCCGCGAACATGATCGCAGCCAGCACGAGCAGCGCAACGCGGTAGCCATGCGCCTCGGTAAGCGGCTTGACGATATACGATCCCAGTGCTCCGACGACTCCGACGCCGAAGTAGAGAATGCCCATGGCCGTGCCGCGACGCCTGCCGAACCAATGCGAGATGATGAGCTGGTGCGGGATCGGGCCCGAGGTGAGATAGCCGATCGTATAGAGTGCCCATAGAGCGAAATAGACCGCGATGGAGCCGTTCATCCATGCGAAGCCCGCAAGCGATGCCGCCGTTGAAACGGTGCCAAAAAGAATCAGTTTGCGCTGGCTGAATTTTGGAACGACAGCAGGCCCCACCCAGATTGTAAGCAGGGCGGCAAGAGGAAAGCCGAGCGTAATCTGTGAGCGGCTCCACCCAAACGACCGCTGAAAGTAGTCGTAGAAAAAACTGACGTTATAGTAAGGGATGCCTTGTGCAATACCGTAGGTCACTGCCGCTGCGGCAACGATGTACCATCCGTAAAAAATGCGGCTTCTCTTTTGCACCCCGTCGACCGACCTCGCACCGGCTAATTAGTTTCTGGAAGGCTCCAAGCGTAGACTACGCTATCGACGCAGGTGATGAGATATTGCCTGCCGTCGACCTGATAGGTCATCGGCGTGCTGTTCATCGTTCCACCAAGCCTTTTATGCCACAGGGCCTTGCCGTCTGCCGGATCGAGCGCCAACACATTGCCATCAAGGTCGCCCGTGAGCAACAGATGCCCAGCGGTAGTGAGAATCCCCGGGAAACCGTAGCCTTCGCCAGCCTCGCGGCGCCACTTCACTTTGCCTGTCTCGTAATCGATCGCAATCGTGTAGTACTTCGAATACAGAGCAAGTGAGCCTCCGCCTTGATGGTCTGCGGCCAAGCCATTTTCATCGAGCGCCAAATACCAGAAGCTGTAACCTTCGCGGCCAGTGACGTAGATGCACCTGGTCTGCGGGTCGTAACTCGACGACATCCAGTCGGTACCACCAAAGCCTGCACTCGCAGTCAACGCGCCGTCGCTATGCGGCTCCTTATCCGGGTCAGGGATTGGTGCCCCCTTCTCGTCGATCCCCTTCGACCAGTCCTGCGTTACGAACGGCGCTGTGACGAGGTGTTCTCCTGTCTCGCGATCGAGAAGAAAGTAGTAACCATTGCCGCTCGCCTGCGCGAGCAGCTTTCTCTGTCTACCCTTGTACGGAGCGTCGAAGAGAATCGGAGTTTGGACGGCATCCCAGTCGTGCGTGTCATGCGGGTTGACCTGGAAGTACCATTTGACCTTACCGGTATCGGCGTCCATGGCAAGGATCGTGTTCGTGAAGAGGTTATTCCCCTTACGGACGGGACCGGCAAGCACCGGATGCGGATTGGCGGAGCCCCAATATACAAGATTGAGATCGGGATCGTACGTACCACTCATCCACGCAGCTCCGCCACCGCGGAGCATCGTCTTTTCATTCGGCCATGTCTCCGAACCGGGATCGCCCATCTTCAGCGGTGTGGTACTCGTCTGCCAGACTTGTTTACCCGTCTGCCAGTTATAGGCATGAATCGCATGCGGCACATCGGCCTGGTCGCCTGAAGTGCCTACCAGCACGAGATCTTTCACAATCTGAGGAGCAAGCGAGATGTAGTAGCCAAATTTGACGTCCGCAACCTCGACCTCCCAGAGCTTCTTTCCGTCATGCGCATCAAGACAAACCAGATGAGCGTCCGGCGTTCCAATATAGATACGTTCCTTGTAGTAGGCGACACCGCGATTGCCGATGTGATTGCCTTCCGAGGGCCGGACGTACTCCCATATCTTCGTGCCTGTCTTCGCGTCGACAGCCCATGTATGGTCGGGAACGGTGAAGTAAAGAACGCCGTCCACCATCAGCGGGGTCGCCTTGATCGTCGTAGAATGCGCCTGGAACGCCCACGCGAGAGTGAGCGACTTGATGTTGTCCCTATTGATCTGCGTCAGGGCACTAAAACGCTTTCCCGACGAATCGCCGTGGAACGTCGTCCATTGCTCGCGGACGGGGGCAATGCTTCCGGAAGCAAACTCCTTCTGCGCCTGCAGCGAGGCAGGCATCGTCAGCAATATGATCCAGGCGAAGCGCAACTTACTTGAGCGTTTCCAGATAGGCAAAGAGATCATGGACATCCTTGTTCGTATACTTCGCCAGCAGCGCGAGATGTCCGCTGATCGGATCTTCGACTTCAACTTTGACGTTAGAGCGGTCCCACGAGCGATACCTGCCATTTGTATCGATTACAGCAACATAAAACTGATCGACGTGTGAGAGCGTACCGCTAAACTTCCGGCCATCGCGCTGAGTCACTGTGGCCTTCGACGGTTTGCCGCGAGGATAGAGCAGCTTCCCTTCAAGTTCGGTGGGCTGATACTTTGTCGCAACGCCGGAGAGATCTCCCGTAACGGAGTGGCATTTGACGCATCCGCCCTGCCCTTCGAAGTACGCCTTCCCGGCGGCAGGATCTCCCGTCAGAAGATGCTTGAGCTGATAGCCACTCTTTGGTCCAGCCGTTTCGCGACTATCCGTCGCTTGTACGCGAGCGTGAAGGTAGGCGACCAGATCGGAGATCTGTGCCGCATCTAAGGTTGTGAACGGTGGCATACCCTTGTCCATCCGACCTTGACGAATGACAGCGCCGATCAGGTCGCCATCTTTGTCATGCCGCACCGGAGATGAGTCAATCAGGCTTGGGCCGGTTGAAGAACCCTTCGCAGTAGGGCCGTGACAAAACGCACAGTTTGACTGAAAGAGCTTTGTACCGCGCTTCACATTTTCGGCAGCCATTGGATCTTTGGCTTCATCTTGCACGCCAGCCTTTACCTGGACGGGCTTCCAGCAGACGCAGAATGCAACAGCTATCGCGAAAGCCGCCGACAGAATCTTCGCATTCTTCAACGTCATAACAAATCCCCGAAAGAATGTCCTTACAAACGCACCATGTCTATAGTTTCACCGAAGCAAACACTTTTTTCAGCACAGCCGCGGTCTCTTCTAAATCGCGGTCCGCGTGGGCCCCGGAAATCGACCATTGCTTGACGGCAATTGGAAACGTATAGATTCCCTGTGCGATTGCGCTTTTGCGAACTGCAGCATCCAGCTCGAAGTTATGGTTCCCCGCCAGATCGTGCCAATCGGTTGGCTCATGGTCCATGAAATACGGGCAGAGCGCTGACCCTTGACGCGAGACAAACATCTCCAATCCAGCTTCTCGCCCCAATGCCTCAATCTCGCCTTGCAGCCAGCTCCCTTTGCGCTCGAACTCCCGATAGATCGCCCCCTCGCCGGCCGCGAGGCGCTCGATGGTTGCAATCGCGGCAGCAACCATCACAGGGTGCGCATTATAGGTCCCCGCAAGCAGAACGCGTTTGCGAGTATCGGCATCGACGAAGAGGTCGAGAATGTCTTTGCGTCCGCCAATGGCCGCCATCGGATAGCCGTTCGCAATTGCCTTACCGTAGACCGCAAGGTCGGGGGAGACTCCGCAGACAGAAGCATATCCACCCAGTGCGTGGCGGAACCCGGTCTTGACCTCATCTAAGATCAGGACAAATCCCTTCTCGTCGGCCAGTTTGCGCAACCCCTGGAGATATCCTTCAAGCGGCTTCACAATGCCGATGTTCTGTAGGATCGGTTCAAGGATGATTGCTGCAACCGGATATCTATCCACAATGGCGCGCACGGCTTCAATATCGTTGAATCCCACCGGATGCACCAGTGCCTGATGAGACTGCGGGATGCCTGCGCTGATTGGAAGAAACGCATACTCCTCTCCTGTGCGGCGAGGGCCCAGGGCGCCAAGCGGCGTCATGAGGTTGCATGCCACATCGTTGTGCCAGCCGTTGTAGCCGCCCTGCATGACGATGATGTGGTCTCGCCCTGTCCATGCTCTCGCAAGCCGCAGCGCCTGGTATGTCGCCTCACTTCCTGTATTCAGCAGCGCGACAGACTGAAGAAACGGCGCACAACCGCAGATCAGCTCAGCGAGACGTCCTTCAAGCTCCGTCGTTCCGCTGCCGTAAAGGCTGTGCCCATCATCAAGCACCCGCCGCACAGCATCGTTGACGTATGCATCGTTGTGGCCGAGTACGTATGGACCGAATGCTGCGTGATAGTCGATGTAACGCTTGCCACCGGTGTCCCACAGATACGCGCCCTGAGCGCGGGTGAAAACGATATCGGGGTCGGCAAGCCGATTGATAGATGCGATTCCTCCCGCCAGATAGCGGCGGCTAAGTACCCTTGGGTCTGCGGCTACGTCTGTATTGCTTGACTGCACAGCTTGCTCCTGAATCTCTTCAACAAAGTTCAACCTTGACCCTGTCGGAGCATCTCGATACAGATGCTCCGACAAGGAGTACAGAAACCCTGCTAGAACAGGACCTTTGCGCCGAACTGAAGTTGACGCGGGTCAGTCGCCGTTGCGGAGACTACGCCGAAACCCGCTACGTTCAGACTGTTCGCCGGGTTTGCAAAGTTTGTGCTGTTTGTCAGGTTGAACGCATCGGCACGAAGCTCCAGCGAGACCTTTTCGTACAGCGGAGTCGTCTTGGCAACACTCAGATTGACGATCTTCTGCCCTGGACCAAACAGCATGTTGCGAGCGCTGTTTCCGTAGCCATACGTTGCAGGTGCCTTGAATGCGTTCACGTTGATCCAATTTGTCAAGGAACGGTTAGGAACCGTGTTCGGATCGCCACCGGCCGGATTGATGTCGGCGCGTGAGGCATAGGCGTTTACCGCCGTGCTCGTATAGAGAACCGAATAAGGTGCACCCGAGAGCAGCTTCGTGACGCTCGTCACACGGATTCCGCCAACCAGCCTGGAGACAAAGTCACCCCGGTTGTTCAGGAACATCTTGCCGCGTCCGAAAGGCAGCTCGTACCCGCCAGTAAAGTAGAAGGTGATCTTTCGCACACCATCGGCGTTGCCATAGTCACCACGCTGGTTGTAAGGGTTCTGCGGCGATCCAGTGTCCGGCACATCGTCAAGCGACTTCGTCCAGCTCAGGTTGGTCTGTAGATAGAGCGAGTTGTTGAAGCGGCGCGTGCCCTGCACCTGGAGCTGATTTGTAAATCCAGTGCCGGTAAAGCGCATTCCATAGATATTGCTGTACGGCTGGTAAGGAAGAAAGTCCTGATTGGTTTGCGTTGGCGACGTCGGCGCTGCAAGCGTGCGCGGACGGTTCATATCGTAGTTCACATACGGCGCGTGAATCGCTCGATTGCCTACATAAGAGATGCGCAGACCAACTGCACCCGGAAGTTTGTTTTCGAGCGAGAGGTTCCACTGCTGCGAGTAGGTGTTGTGCAGGTTGCGGTCGACCGAGTAGAGGACCGGGTTGGCCGTTACGATCGGTGATGTCGCGAACGGATCGTCCAGCGAGATCGTCGGCGTCGTTCCTCCGTTGTACTGCTGAGTCAGCTTGAATGGAGGGTTGCTGACTCCCAGTTGATAGATACCCTGGTAGATCGCGGGCATGTTGTAGAAGATGCCGTAACCTCCACGCAGAACGACATCGTTGGTGCTGAAGGGACGAAATGCAAAACCGAACCGGGGAGCAAAGTTCTTTCGGTCGGCAACGAGAACATCCGATCCCCAGCCGACGGCCTCTGACGTCTTGTAAGGATAGGCAGCAACCAAACTCGGGATTGCGCTGCTTGGCAACTGTCCACCAACGGAGCGAATGATGAGGCTACCGGTGTTGAAGTCGAAGTTCGTCCATCCGCCGAAGCGCTCCGTCGGCTCTGTCTGAAGTTCATACCTCAGGCCGTAGTAGAGCGACAGTCGCGGCATGACCTGCCAGTCGTCCTGCACGTAGAAGCCGTAGCGGTTCTGGTGAATAACATTCGAAGGCGAGGCCGTCGAACGAAGAGTCGACGTAGGAATGCCGAGCAGCGCATTTCCCAGGCCGTTGCCCGTGTAGCGGCTCGATAGGAAGTTGAAATACCCAAGCGTCGTCGTGCTGGAGCCAGGATTCGTGGAGACCTTCGTGATCTGAACGTCCGCGCCAGCCTTGATCGTGTGTCGCCCACGGTTCCAAAGGAAGGTGTCGCCGTACTGCTGCGTCATCTGCGGATTCGACCGGGAGCCCCCCACATCGCCGATGCGTGTATAGCTGGTCATACTGAAGATCGGGATACCTCCGATCTCATGCGGATAGAGACCAGGGAACAAGGTCCTGCCGTCGAAGTTCGTGTTCTGGCCAAGACGCGTGGAGCGCATGGTGTAGTAGGAGGCGCGGAACTCATTGACCATCGAGGAAGACAGGACGCGCGTATACGTCAGCGCGCCAGACTTTGTCTGGAAGCCCGCATCGGAGTAGTTGCCATACTGGACGGGGTAGCCCAGATTGACATAGTAGAGACCGCTCTCAGCCCAGTTCGCGTCGAAAGAAATCTTGTTCCTGGCGTTGAAGGTGTGGTCCAACTTCCCGGAATACCGGTTCAGGTCGAGGTTGTTTGCTCGCGGCTGCTTCAGATTCGACGTCGCAAAGGAGGTATTCGCATGAGGGACCAGGGCGAGGATCGCCTGGAACTTCGCATTCAGCATTGAGTCCGGGATCTTGTTATTCGGAAAGTTCGTTCCCGTATATGGATTCTTGATCGTCGTCGTGAATTGCCCCGTGCGCTGCGCGTCGGTCGGAACAGTAAAGATTCCCTGCCGCTGCTGTCTCTGCGTAAACCTCTCGATGGAGAAGAAGAAGAAGGTGTGGTTGCGGACGATAGGGCCGCCGATCGTCCCGCCAAACTCGTTCCGGTTGAATGGCAGACGAGGCGTACCTAGAAGTTTCGCAAAATACTCATTCGCCGAGACCGCCATATTGCGGTTGAACTCGAACGCTGTACCGTGAAAGCTGTTCGTGCCACCCTTCGTGGTCATCACAACGGCAACGGAGCTGGCGTATTCGGCTTTGGCCGCATTGCTCTCGATCTTGACATCCTGAATGGTATCGAGCGAGGGCTGCGTGGTCAGCGAAGTGGAATACGCATACGAACCGCCACCGTTTCCGCGGTCGTCGTAATTCACGCCGTTTACCTGAAAGCTCGTTCCGCCCCAATGCTGCGAACCCGATATCTTCGGGTTCGAATCGGAGCCGTCTCCGCTGTTTCCCGGGGCCGTTGCAAGGATCGCCGAGATCGTGCGCCCGTTCGCCGGCAGTTCGACAAGCGCCTTCGAGTCCGTCACGGTAGCGATGGAGGGTGAGTCCGATGTAGTGACGCCCGCATCAGGGTGCACCTCGACGGTCTCTGTGACGCCGCCCACAGCGAGTACGACGTTGTTGCGCAGTGTCTGATTCAAGACCAGGTGAGCATTCTTGATTTCAACTGATTTATATCCCGGAGCCGAGATCTTCAGCGTGTACGTTCCCGCCACCAGGTTGGAGATGCGGTATATCCCCTCCTGGTTCGCTTCGCTCGCGACGACGATCCCAGTACCGCTGTTGATTGCTTCCACCTTCGCGCCGGGGATGACGCCGCTGGCATCGGAGACCGTGCCAATCAAGGTTCCTGTGGTGCTCTGGCACAGCGCAAATGCGGTTAAGAAGAGGGTCACAGACAAAGCGATCAGGCGTTTCATGGGTCGATCTCCGGAGATACTGCTTAGGGATGTCACAGCATGTTCCCAAGCCGGTTAAGCTGGCAACTGCCAAGGCCACTTAATCCCAAATGCTGGACGCGATATAAACATCCGATGAAATTTGCCTTGGGGATTGGGGAAGTAAATTCTTATGAGTAGAATATGTTTTATTATCTCATCGATGAGTTACAGGACCAACGCGGAAGTCCCTGTGGTCCTTTTTCTGTGGAGAGCGGATACTGCATCATGCCGGCGAAAAACCATATCGACCTTGTAGTGAAGACCTTAGCCGTCATGGAGTCGCTGGCCACCAGCGAATACGGCAAGGCGCTCAAGGAGATTGCCGCCGAAGTCAATCTGGTCAAGAGCTCCGTCTTTCGCATTCTCTATACGCTCAAAGAGGCCGGCTATGTAGAGCAGGAAGGCAGCGGCGTCTACCGGCTGACACTGAAAACCAGCGGCCTGGCAAGGCCTAACACTGATCGCCTTCGGCTGGCCGATGTCGCCCGGCCACATCTCACGCGCTTGCGCGAGGACCTCGACGAGTCCGTCGCGCTTGCCGAGCGGCGGTCGCAGTCTGTCGTTCTAATTGATGTACTCGAAACTTCGCACCCGCTTCGGCTCTCCTTCCAAATCGGAGACGACTGCCCGGTGCATGCAACTGCACTGGGAAAAGCGGTTGCAGCGTTTTTGCCCTCTCAGGAGCTCAACTTGTTTTTGAGCGATTCGAAGCTGCCCCAGTACACCGACCGTACGAAGACCAAACTCCTGCAACTGAAATCGGATCTGGCACGGGTGCACAAGAATGGCTTCTCGATCAACGATGAGGAGACGGTCGCCGGTGCGCTGATCGTCGGCTCACCGCTCTTCGATTCTTCGCGCTCCGTATGCGGGGCCCTCAGCGTGAATACACCCACTGCGAGATGCTCGGCGAAGCGCAAACAGGCACTTATCGCTGCCGTGATCGCAACGGGAAAGAGCATCACGGAAGATCTTAGGCATGTGGGCTATGTCCATCCCCTGTCGAAATCCGGCAGCTAATTGGACAGATTCGTTAGCCGAATTGACGTACAAAAACATGGCAACCTAGCATTTCGTGGGAGACGCCCGGGTCATTATCCAGGGCGTGGAGGAGACCTTGCCTGACCGTCGCACATTTTTGAAGCAAAGCGCCCTTGCAGCAACACTGCTATCGACCCGGGGCTGGAGTGCATCCCCCAATCTTCATATCGACGATGCCCTGCCAGGCGAGTACTTCAGACGGATGGCGAAGTGGTGCGCGTTCCTGCAAGCATCTCTGGACAAAAATCCAACCGCCAGTTTAAGCGATCTGGAGGCACAAAAGGGCTGGTATCACTTCCCATACACAGTTCTGTCTGCTGCCGTGCTCTATGCAAAGCAGCATCGTACAAACCCCCATTTTCACGACGCGCGGACGCTACGCCTGGCTTTGCAGATAGGCGACATCGCGGCGAAGGCTGACCGCCAAGGAACGTTTTCTCCGCGGCTGGACAGTTACCGCGACACCTATATGTGGGTTGAAGCCTATGCTCTGCTACGGCCTCAACTCGGTGAAGAACGCAATCGCCAATGGCGTGCCAGCCTTGAGCGCAACATCGAATTGCTGGTTCCCGAGTTGGTCGCCTGGGTCGATATCCCGGCCTATACGGAAAACTTCATTGGTACCTCGCCAAATCACTTCGCGTGGTGGGCGGCGACTGTACTCGTAGGCGGTGTACATCTCGAAAAGAAAGATTGGATCGACATCGCCGGTCGCGTTTTGAAGCGCTTTGCGACAACCGAACAAAATCCCGATGGATACTGGGGCGAACACAATCCCAATGGCCCGACCGGCGGTTACAACTATCTCACCACGTTGGCCGTCGGCGTCTATTGGGAGCACACAAAAGACCCTGCGGCGCTCAGGGCCCTGCGCCGCGCGACGGATTTCCACGGTCATCTTACTTATCCCGATGGAAACCTTGTCGAGCTGTTCAACGACCGCAATCGCTATTGGCATGTCAGCCCGTGGGGTCAGTTCGCCTTCTCGAACTTCAGCGATGGCCGCGGCTATGCCGAGTTGCTGACCCACAACCTCGACGACGAGACAGTCGATCTCGATACGCTCGGTCTATTGGGCCAGAACGCGCTCTACTATCACGATGGCCCCGTCGTTGCCCCGCCACCCGCAGAACCGGCGTATTTCTATCGGCTTCACGCTGAGGGCGGAGTGCGCAAGCAGGGTCCCTGGGTCACAGGCCTCGCCGGAATCGTCGACACGCCGCTTCCACGCAGCCAGTGGTTTCTCGACCGTCAGGCCGACCTGTCTCTCTTCCATGCGAAGACCGGGCTGATCATCTCAGGCGCCCACTCCAAGCATCAGCCCGAGCTGGCAACGTTTTCTGAAAAACTGAACGGCGAATGGTTCATGAAGCCAAAGGGCAGCCGTCTCGTACAGTCGCCGTCGCAAGACGTTCTCGCAGTCGCGCACAACACCTTTTCAGCCGAGATCGTCATCCCTACACCATCGAAAGAACAGGTCAACATCGATATCCGTCTCGACGGGCGTGGACCCGTTCCAGAGGAAGCCTGGCTGGCCTTGCAGTTGATGCTCAAACCAGGCGCAGTGCTGCAAACAGGCACTGGCCGCAGACTAGTACTCTCTGGCGATCGCATTGAGTTGAAGACCGGCGATCTCGCAGGTTCCATCACTCATAACGGATGGACACTTACCTTCGATAACGACGCCACGTTGCAGTGGCCCGTCTATCCTTACAATCCCTACCGCAATGGGAATGAAACAAAGCTGGATTACGCAATCGGCCTCTTGAGGATGCCGTTGCATCTAAAGACCGATCCGCAGAAGTGGCTTCAACTGAATGAGCGCATTATCCATCTCGGCGTGCGGGTCCCGGATTCGTCCTCAAGCTCTTAGAACTTGAGGGCGAACCCTCCATCGACGCGAAGCGTTGAACCTGTAATATAGCTGGCGGCATCCGAGCACAAAAATGCTACGGCCTGTGCAATCTCTTCGACTGTACCGAGCCTGCGCATCGGCAACGCCAAGCCTCGTTCGCTGATCTCGGCCTCTGTATTGTGCAACCGTTCCCCGGGAGTATCGATCCAACCTGGCTCAATCGTATTGACGCGAATGGAATGGGGTGCCAGCTCCAACGCCAACGAAGCCGCAAGATGTCTCACCCCCGCCTTCGCCATGTTGTAGGCGGAGGCGTTGGGATATGGCCGTTCCGCGTGAATGGAGCCAATCATCACAATGCAACCTCCTTCGCCTCGCTCCACCATGTACCGGGCAACAAAGTGGCTGCACAGATATGTTCCCCACTGCGTGACGCCAACCGATCGAGCGGCCTCGTCAAGAGGCATTTCTAGAAACGGTTTCCTCACGCTGAAAGCGGCATTGTTTACGAGAATATCGATACCGCCGAAGACTGCGGCTCCCTTAGCGACCATGCGCTCGACGCTGCTTGCATCGGAGATATCGGCTTGAACGGCAAGCGCGCGACCACCGAAGGCATTGACGATTGCGACCAATTCTTCGGCTTCGTGCATTGATTGCCAATCGTTGACGATGACATGGGCACCGCGGCGGGCCAACTCAATGGCCACGCCGCGACCGATTCCTCGGGCCGCGCCCGTAATCAGCGCACACTTGCCTCGAAGATCGGGACCCATCTCTTTACCAGTCTGCAACGGAACCGTCGCGGTGGTTGTAGGCCATCGTCACCTCTGGCTGAAACGGATATTTGGCCGCTTCCTTTTCGTTGATGTCGATTCCGAGCCCTGGCTTTGTTGGAGCGGTGCACTGCCCTGCCTCAAGAGGAATAAACTCCGTCACAATGTCGTTACGCCACGGCACGTCGGCGCGCACCATCTCCTGAATCAGGTAGTTTGGCGTTGCGAAGCCCACATGCGTCGATGACGCCGTACTAACAGGCCCCTGCGGATTGTGACACGCGACCGATATTTGATACGCCTCGGCCATCGACGCAATTCTGCGTGCTTCACTGATCCCACCGCAGTGCGATACATCGGGCTGAACGATGGCGCATCCGCGCTTCTCGAAGAGCTCGCGGAACTCCCACCTTCCCACAAGCCGCTCTCCGGTTGCAATCGGCATCGGAAGATGGCGCGCGACCTCCACCAGTCCATCGATATGCTCAGGCCAGCACGGCTCCTCATACCAGTAGAGGTTGTAATCCACCAGCATTCTGCCGAACTGTATGGCAGCGGCCGGCGTGCACCGTGCATGAAGGTCGAGCATGATGTCGAAGTCGTCGCCCACGGCATTGCGCATCGCTTCGACGCACTTCGCGGCACGCTTCAAAGTCGAAGCGCTTTCGATGTACTCTGAAACCGGAATCGGCATCGCCTTCACAGCGGTAAATCCCTTCTCGACGCTCATATGAATGCGTTCGGCGAAGGCCTCAGGCTCAATTGTCTTGTACATATTTTCAAGCAGCCCGCCGCCAAGGTGATCGTAGAACCGAAGCGTATCGCGCACCGGACCACCGAGAAGGTTGCAAACCGGTTCTCCGAGGGCCTTGCCCTTGATGTCCCACAATGCCTGGTCGATACCGCTCATAGCAGAATAGTTGGTGATACCGCCACGCCAGAAATACTGGCGGTGCATGATCTGCCAGAGATGCTCGATTCTCCGCGGATCCTGGCCTATGAGGAGAACAGACAGGTCTTCGACAGCGCCGACAACGCCCTTCGTCTTCCATTCGAGCGTCGCTTCACCCCATCCGTACAGCCCTGGCTGGTCAGTCTCCACCTTCACGAAAATCCAATTGCGCATTCGCGCGTTCACCACCAACGTCGAAATCTTTGTGATCTTCAAGCTTCCCTCGTTTCTCCAAATAACTCGTTCAATATCTTCAGCGCGCTCTCCACCACAACATCTGCTGCCTCTTCTGAAAATGGCGTGGCTTCAACCTCGTATCCGCCCGATGTATATGCTTCCCGATCCGGGATATATCCAAAGCCGCCATTCGAGTAGCCGGAGACAAACGTATACCGCGCTGGCGACTGCTCGCGGATGCGCGTTCCAATCGACGAGAACGGCTCACCCGCCACCGAAACCAGCGCAATCTCACCCAGACGGATGACCTGCATAGGCCACTCCGCGTGAGTGCGCGAGGAATACAGCCGCGCGTTTTCCATCCGCCATCCCATCTGCGTGGCCCGCGCCTGCATCAAGCGCATTGCCTCCGTCTCGCCCGCGTCTCGCAGCTCCTGAACTCTCTTACGCAGCAGCTCAAGGTCATGCGCAATCTTCTCCTGCGAGCCCAACTCCCGTATGGGAAGCTGAAGAGTCTGCGAAACCATGGTGCAAACAGGTTGAAGCGGAGGGGCTTCGACATAACGATACTGCGCAATGTTTGCGCCGGAAGGCATCAGCGATTGATACTCCTGCCGTTCTTCTCTGGTGTGAATACCGCCTGCCACTGCGGCCGCTGCTAGTCCCAGTTCGTGTCCGAGTTGCCGATATACATTGAGGTCGCCGGTAAATCCTCGGCGCGGCCCCAGGTCGCCGGCGGCACCTTGCAGGAAGAGGCAGGTCCCGCCCAATTCACGCTCGACTGTCTGCCGCATGGGACCGGGATAATCCGGAGAAAAGCGCTCATTCTGCCAGCCACATGTTGTGGGATGACAGGAATAGTGGACAACCGTTGCGTGCACATCGCCATCTTCATTGTCGATCCGGATTACTCCCAGCGAATGGTCTGCTGGGACCTCTTCATTGACGCCAACGACGGTTTCACCCTCAGGCGACTTCACGCGGCGATTGCGATTGATTTCGCAAGTGCCCACACCGGCACCGATCCGCACCGGCCTCATCTTCTGAAGCGCCTGCCACGCGGCTCCCGCAATTCGCAACGGAAGCCCTTCGAGATAGCTGGTGGCCATATCCAATCCTGTCGAAATGTTCTTCAAACGGAATGTATTGGGGCCGGCATGTGTGTGGCTGCACGAAAACCGTATATGCCTGCGATCAATCTTCGTCAGCTCTGAAATGGCCGCGACGATCTTCTCTGTCCATTCCGCATCGAACCCAATCGCGTCCGCGTCGACGATCAGAATGCGGAGGTCTGCCTGCGCAAGTGCGAGCGCTCGCACCTCCATCGGCATGTCGGCTTCTATACCGCGTTCATGCGTCTGCGCGCCCCATCCACCCTGCGGAGTTCCAGGAGCGGGCGTGATATCGCAACGACCGACTCCGGCATGAAGCACTCCGAATTCAGAAATGCTAGTCGACATCCGAAGCCTCATCCTGCACCCGGCGAGCGATCGAGCGTGCCGTTTGCTGCAAAGCCAGTGTTGCTTCCGCCAGACGATCGTCCGCAAGCTGCTGCAGGGTACCGGAGATACTCAGCGCTCCAAGCAGTTCCCCGCGCACGCTGAACACAGGAACAGCCAGGCAGCGGATGTCCAACTCTTCCTCCTGGTTGTCGAGCGCATAACCATTTTCAAGCACTCGTTTCAGTTCTTCGCGCAACAAACTTGGCTGGGTAATCGTGTTTCGCGTGTATCGGGCAAACACGCCGCGCGAAAGGACTTTGGCTTGAAAACCGCCAGGAGCATAGGCAAGAAGCACCTTCCCTACTCCCGTACAGTGCAGGTTGGTACGTTTGCCCACATAAGTGTCGACGCACAACAGCCCAGGTCCCTGGATCTTCTGGATGTACACAACCTGGTTCTGCTCGAGCATTGCAAGATGCGAGGTCAGGAGTGTTTGTGAAGAGAGCTTGCGCATCGGACGGTAAGCGGCGGTGGCAATACGCTCTGGCCGAATGGCGTCACGTCCAAGCATGTAAGCCTTTGAAGACAACATGCAGTTTCGCTGTGACGCATCGCGCGTCAGATAGCCGCATCTCTCCAATGTCAACGCAATCGTATGGGCCGTGCTTCGAGGGATCGCCAGTTTGCGGCTAAGATCGGCGATGTTCATTCCGCTTCGTGAGTAATCGAGTACCTCAAGCATTGCGAAAGCTCTTTCGACCGCAGGAACACTCTTGGTCATTTGCATGGACATCCCTCCCGTCTAACTCGCGCCGGCATAAGAGCTGAAAAACTGAAACCAAACCATATAGCTGTATAAGGCGAGAGCACATACCACCAACACCGCCCAGAGAAACAACGGACTCCGAAGGCCTGTATTCAATAGACGTTCGGCCTGCGGCAACCTTAGGTACGACTTGTTCCACACGATACCGTCCACAACCTCCGATGGCATCGGCCTGGTGCAAAGAGAAACGACAACCATCAACACAATGCAACTGATCCATACAAGGAACGTTCGATTCAGAAAGTTATCGTAAGGGCGAAGCAATGCAACGTGAGGAAACAGGACATACTGCACAAATGCCGTATACGGGAATCCCCCAAATAGCACCACCGTCGCCGCAACGGCAGTGGCCCGGCGCCACATCACGCCCAGCAGAAAAACAACGGATATTGGCGCAGCGACCCATGCTCCCACATCCTGTATGAGATAGAAGACGCCATATCTGCCGCGCGCGAGCCAAATCGAAAGCCCCACAGCGACGATCAAAATGAAAAACGAGCTCCAGCCGCCAACCTTCACCAGATGTTCCTCTGAAGCGTCCGGCTTCAAAAGCGGCCGATAGAGATCCATCGTGAAGACAGTGCTCGAAGAGTTCAGAACTGACGCAAGATGCGAGAGAAGCGCGCTGGCAATACCTGCCATCACGACTCCGGCAAGCCCCGACGGAACCACCTCGCGTACAAGGCGCGGATAGGCCTCGTCGGGATCGGCAAGCCCGGGAAACAATTTGAAGGCAACGATGCCCGGAATCACCACCAGAAACGGAATGATCAGCTTCATGAATCCCGCAAAGATGACGCCGGCCCGCGCATCCCACTCCGACCGGGCCCCCAGACACCTCTGCACGATGAACTGGTTTGTGCAGTTGTACCAGATACCGATCGATAAAAAGAGTGTAAAGACGCCAAACCACGGGTAATTCGGGTCAGTAGCTGGATACAGAATTTTGAATTTGTGAGGCTCCGCATGCATCAACGCGGCAACACCGCCAACTTTGGCGACCCCCGCAAAGGCAACGATCGCACCGCCGATTGTGAGCATGAGGAACTGAATGAAATCGGTCCATGCCACAGCCTTGAGTCCGCCGTAGATCGTATAACTCCCCGCCAGCACCGCAAGCCCTATCGTCGTGTAGACAGGATCGACACCAAACATTCCGTTGAGCGCCTTCGCTCCCGCAAGAATCACAACCGCCATCTGCGCTACAACCCACAATATGAGCGATGCGACGGCAAACAGGTAGCGGCAGGTTTTGTTGTAACGCCGCTCAAGAAACTCAGGCATCGTGTAGATGCCTCCGCGCAGATAGTAGGGCAAGAATACCCATAGAAGAACGGAGAGGGTGAACCAGTTGCCCCACTCCCACTGCGCTACAACAAACCCTACTGAATAGGCCGCACCGGCCATGCCGATGAAATGCTCTGTGCTGATGTTGGCCGCAATAATGGATCCGCCGATCGCGTACCACGGCAACTCTTCTCCCGCCAAAAAGTATCCACGCGTTCCCGACGTTCCACGGCGCGCCACCCAAAGGCCGAGAGCGAGATTCAACAGCAGATATGCTGCGAATACCACGCGATCTAGTACTGATCCAAACATCGCTCTTTCCACTACCGGAGCAGGCAGCTCAATCTCCCGCTCAGGCCAGCCAGGTACACAGGTTCGCTTTCACAAAATCGTCGTCCACCAGATGCGGATATGCTGCAATCACGCGATCGATCTCTTCCATCTGCCCCTTCGACAGATCTTCTTGCGGGTTCAGGCACCAGCGACCCTCCATCAGCCCCTGCCGTCGAAGCACTTCATGTATTCCCGCGATGCACCCATGAAAATGGTTGGCCACATCGAAGATCGCGGCGTTCATGTCCGTCACTTCGCCGTTGCGTACCAGCCACTTCGGATCGATTTCCGCTCCAGAGGCGGCAACTTCACGTATCTCTCGCTGCATCGCTACCGCGCGCTCGGTCCACACCGCCCAATGCCCAAGCAAACCGCCCTTCATCCTCACGGTGCTCCCACCATACTCAAACGGAGACAGCAGATCGAGCACAATGTGGTCGTCGTTGCCCGTGTATAAGGTGATTTTATTGCTCCGCCCCGATGCAATGACACCACGAAGAACGTCCTGCGTCGCGTAACGATGAAACGGGGCGATCTTGATTGCGAGGACACTTTCAATCTCGGCAAACTGACGCCAAAACTCGTAGGTAAAGATTCGGCCACCGACAGCCGGTTGCAGATAGAACCCTACAATGGGCATCACCTCGCCGACTGCGCGCACGTGCGAAAGAATCTCTGGAACCGGCGCATCGCCCATCGCCGCCAGACTGAGCAGAGCGGCGTGATAGCCAAGACCACGAGCTGTCGTGGCCTCCTCGACAGCCTGCGCAGTCTTGCCGCACACGCCAGCAACCATGATCATCCCGCTGCCCGAAAGTGTCTCTGCTGCCAGTTCCAGCACGGGTCTGTACAATCCAAACTTCTTCTCCCTGATCTCGAACTGCGTGGAATGAACACCTACGGCCACGCCATCGGCACCAGCCGCGCGATAGTAGCGCGACAGTGCGCGCTGATACCGTTCGTTCAGCCTGCGCTCCGCCGTCAATGCAAGCGGATGCGCCGGGATCACAGCTCCTTGTCGGAGCTTCGTACTCCAGTCGCCGCTAAAATTGTCCATCGCGTATCTCAAACTTTGTGGGTTTTCCAAGAGTTGTGCCGCCATTGTTCAACCATTCGGCCGTCATCGTGAACAGCGCTTCCTCGTCAACCTCTGCCGGCCCAAGCAGTTCTGCGCATAGGCCTGCATTGCTCAACAACGCCGTCGAAGCTTCCTCGCCCGCAAATACAGGGGCTTTGCCAAAGTATCTGCCAAACTTTTCCGCAGTCTTGCGAACGGAGATTGTCTTCAAACCGGTTACGTTCAACAGACGTGCAGGGGAAGTGCAAAGCGCAAACGAACGAAGGCAATAAGAGTTCGCATCGCCCTGCCAGATCACGTTGGCGTAGCCGGTCGTAAGATCGATCTCCCTGCCTTCTTTCACTTTCTTTCCGATGTCCACCAGCACGCCATAACGCAGGTCCACAGCATAGTTCAAGCGATAGATCACGGTCGGCGTTCCATATGCCGTCGCAAAATATTCGAAGATGCGCTCACGCCCAAGCGCCGACTGCGCATACTCGCCCCTCGGGGCCGCTCCCACGCTCTCATCGGCCCCAGGGCCGTCGACGGGCATAAACGGATAGACATTCCCGGTGGAGAACGCCACAATGCGCGACGAGCGAAACCGATTCGCCGCAAGACCTGCCGCCCATACATTGGTTGCCCAGGTCAGGGGCTGGTCTCCCAAAGAACCAAACTTTCGACCAGCCATAAACACTACATTGGGGGCGTCCGGCAACCTGGTATAACTCTCGGGATCGAGCAGATCCGTCTCAATTAGGTCCACTCCGTCCTTGTGTGGCGCAAAGACACCGTCCCGGTCCTTTCGCACCACCGCAATCACGCGATGCTTCAATCCGGCTGCCTGTATCGCTCGTTTCGCGCGGACAACAAGGCTTGGGCCCATCTTTCCACCGGCCCCAAGCACCATTAGGTCGCCGTTCCACTGCGCTGCAGCTTCGATATCTGCCCCATTGGGCCGCGTCAGACGCTCTTCGAGTTCTTCTTCGCTGTCGATTCTCTGGGTTGTTATCATCTACATTCTTCTCAGTAGAATTAGTTCTACTTGATTTATAGTGAACGTTAGAACCTTACCGGCCAACTTGTCAACGCAGTTTTTACGTATCGTTGAAATTACCTTTTCATCTGGGGACAATATGGCTGCTTCGCATTCACCGTCGCCGGTTGACTCTCAATCGATGACTTCAATTCCTTTGCCGAATTCCGGACGAAGCAGCATGCAGTTTGTTCGCGAATTTCCGGTGCCTACCAACGCCATAGCATTGTGGTTTCTTGGGCAGAACGGCTTTGTTCTCAAGTCCCCTGAAGGCACCGTCGTTGCTATCGACCCTTACCTTACGAATAGCTGCGCAGAGCGGAACCCTGACCATCCACTGAATCTCGATCGCGTTCTTCCTGCCCCCCTGAAGCCGGAGGAACTGGACGTTGACTTCGTCGTCTTCACGCATTCTCACGACGACCACCTGGATATTGAAACAATCCAACGGCTCTCCTGCACACCAACTCTTGCAGGCCCTTGGCAAGCGCTGGAAAAGCTGAAGACGCTTGGCCTGCCAAAAGAGCGGCACATCCTGCTTCACCCAGCGCAAAGCGTACATCTCAACGAAATACAAATCGAAGGCACTTTTGCCCTCCCCACAGATGCGACCGACCTCAATCACATGGGAGCGCTCTTCACGCTTCCCGGTGGACTTCGTTTTTACAACACCGGAGACACAGCGTTTGCACACGCACTTGGCCGTCTGTTGCCTGTGCACGTCGATCTCTGCGCCATCTGCATCAATGGTGGCTTCCACAATCTAAGCCATGGCGATGCAGCCCAGATCGTCAAGGCGATTGAGCCGGACATTGTCATCCCCACTCATTTCGACTTGATGGCCTGCAATCAAAGCGATCCTGAGATGTTCCGGTTTGCACTGCTCAATGAAAACAGCCAAGCCATCTACCGACGGCTGATGACAGATCAACTATTTCTCTACGAAAGGAAGACCAAATGAAGCGAGTTGCCCTGCACCCACTACCGTGGATTGTGCGCTGCACATTTCTTTGCGTGACGCTTGCTGCGCCTTTCGGTTACGCTGCGGACCTTCGCCTCGGCATCATCGGCACCGACTCCTCACACTCAGTGGAGTTCACGCGGCTTCTCAACGACGCGGACTCGAAGGACCATGTGTCGGGGGCCTCCATTGTTGCGGCATTTCGCGGTGGCAATCCATCGTTGCCACTTAGCCGTGATCGCATAGAAAGGTTCACAGCACAACTGAAGACCCAGTGGAAGATTCCGTTCGTAGCATCCATCGGCGATCTCTGCTCGCGAGTCGACGGGCTCCTCATCCTCAGTGTCGATCCCGCTGCTCGCCTTGACGAGTTCAAGCAGGCCGCGGCGTGCCACAAGCCGGTCTTCGTCGACAAGCCGCTTGCAGGCACACTCGCAGATGCGCAACAGATCAGCCAGTATGCCACGGTTAACCACATTCCATGGTTCAGCGCATCCGCTCTTCGCTTCCCTTCGCACGCACTCGCCAGCAACATCGTCTCTGCGTATATCTGGGGTCCCGGAACGCTGGGCAAACTGGATGAAGGCTACGGGCTTGATCTTGCGTGGTACGGCATTCATTCGATCGAGATGCTCTATGCGGCGATGGGGCCGGGCATCACCGAGGTTGCTCGCATCCATACCCACGACAGCGACACCATCACAGCAGTATGGCGCGACGGACGGGCAGGAACTGTGCATCTGGTGCGTCCGTCCGCTCCATTCAGCGCTGTCTTTCAGCTTGCATCCGGCAAGCTCTCAGACGTAGAGACGTTCCCTATAGACTATCGGCCGCAGGTCCAGGCCATCGTCGACTTCGTTCGTACTGGGACTCCGCCCGTCTCCGCTGCGGCAACTCTCGAAGAGTTCGTCGTCATGCAGGCTGCCCAGACCAGCATGGAACGCAACGGCGTGTTGGTCGAGGTTGCCGTTCCACCCACTGCGAGATGAAGCGACGACTTAGTACGGCGGCAGCTCAGGCACTGCCTGACCATCCGCTCTTGGATCGGAAGCGCCAAAGTTCACCCCCAGCGCATCGTCGTGCATCGTCGCATTCCCGCGCCCCATCACCTGTGAGTAGCGCGGGACGACATCGATCTGGTGCCCCTGCGCCGCAAGCTGCTCGAACACTTCCTTCGGATAACCATCTTCGATGTTGACCCCGCAGCCGGAGTTCCCTTTGTTGAATCGTGCTGCATCCATGGCAGCCTGGATATTCATATCGAAGTCCACCACGTTGGCAACAAACTGCGCGTGGGCCTGGGCCTGGTTGAAGCCCGACATGATGCCAAACGCAATCGTCTTGCCGTCCTTCTGCATCATTGCGGGAATGATCGTATGCAAAGGACGCTTGTGCCCGGCGAGCGAGTTCGGCTGCCCCGGCTGCATATAGAAACCACTGCCACGGTTCTGCAGGACGAAACCCGCGTGCTCCGGCACCAGTCCCGAGCCGAAGTTGCCGGCGTTCGACTGAATCAACGAGACGACCATGCCGTCGCGATCGACCGTTGCCAGATAGGTGGTGTCGGTCTGCAACTTGTCCAACTGTTCCTTGCGGTCCGACGGCAGAACATTGCAGTTCGCCTTGTCGGTGATGCCTTGCGCCCTCTGTTTCGCAAGCTCCTTCGATATCAGCTTTTTCGTAGGGATGTCCTCAACGCGCGGATCGCCTACGTAATGCAACATGTCCGAATATGCCAAAGCTTTGGCCTCAAGCTCGATATGCAGTGTCCTGGCCGAGTCATGGCCCCACTCACGCAAAGGATAAAGCTCCATCACGTTGAGCATCGACAGCGCGGCGATGCCCTGCGTGTTTGGCGGCGTCTCGTACACTCGCCAGCCGTGATAGGTCGTTGAGACCGGCTCGACCCACTCAGGCTTGTAATCGGCCAGGTCGGCCTTCGTCATGAAGCCATTGTTCTCATCGGAGACCTTCACAATGGCATCGGCAATCGGTCCGCGATAGAGAGCGTCGGCCCCCTTCTCTCCAATCAGATGAAGGCTGTTAGCAATATCAGGGTTCTTGAATATCTGTCCGACCGCGGGGTAGCTTCCGTTTGGTAGAAAGACCGACGCAAAGTCCGCACGATCTTTATACGGCAACCCATATTGCTTCCAGTTGGCGGAGTCCGTCTCTGTAACGGGAAACCCCTCACGTGCAAGCGCGATCGCCGGAGCCAGGTCGACGGACAGTGGCAGCTTCCCGAATCTTTTATGAAGCGCCTCCCATCCCGCCACGGCGCCGGGCACCGTGACCGAATAGATGCTTCGGGCGCTCATCTTCGTAACGCCCTTTGCCTTCATCGCTTCGATCGTCTCCGCCTGCGGCGACCAGCCACTGGCGTTCAGCGCATAGAACTTCTTCGCCTTCGGCTCCCACACAATGGCGAACAGGTCGCCGCCGATCCCGTTCATCATCGGCTCAATCACACCAACAGCAGCGTTGGACGCAATAGCGGCATCCACCGCGTTGCCTCCTTTCGCCAAGATGGAGGCTCCCACCTGAGACGCCAACGTTTGCAGCGTCGCCGCAATGCCGTACGTATTGATCGTCATCGAAAAGGCATTGTCGCGAGAAGGCTCTCGTGGATGCGAACGAACATCCTGCACAAAGCCGCCAGATGTCTTGCTTGCAGAATCGGACGCAGCGTTGAACTGCGCATTCGCCAACGAACAGACAGTCAACCCAATAACCAGGCCGAGAGAGATGTTGCGCAATGACATCGATCAATTCTCCAAATTACAGATGTGGGGCCCAGCCCTTTTCATACTCACGGCTCCAAAACCTCATCGCCTCCGCATCGCCTTGAATATGCCCCGTGCTCTGGTCGAGCTTTAGCTCGCGCTCAACCTGCCATGCGATGTTCGACAACTGAAGCATGGTCACGGCGACGTTGCCAGACTCGATCGGCTGATTGAGCCTTTCTCCCTTTTGAATTGCGGCAATAAAATTTGCGAAGTGATTGTCCGTCATATGGTCCGCGCCGGTAAGATCGGCAGACTGCGAGGCCTCGCCAGCCTTATATTCGCCGGCCTTCGCGCCCTTCAGGTCGTATAGTTCGTACCCGCCCTCATCGAGGACGATACTCCCCGTCGTGCCGACGATAACTACTCCACGATCGCGACCATACATCTTCGTTCCATTGCAGCTCTTGCTCTCCCACGAGATCAGCTTGTCTCCATAGTCGAAGCTTGTGACCAGTGTGTCGTAGAACTGCCAATCGTCTTTAAACTGATATCTGCCACCCGTGGCCGTAATCCTTTTAGGGAGGTCCACTTCAAGCGCCCAACGGCAAACATCTACCTCGTGGGTTCCGTTGTTCAGGGCTTCGCCCGTCCCCCAGGTTTTGAACCAATGCCAGTTATACGGTTGAACGTTGTCCTTGTAGACCTGACGCGGCGCCGGCCCCTGCCACAGGTCCCAGTCCAGCGTCGCGGGTACTGGAACAACCTTGCCGGTTCCTATCGACTTGCGCGTATTGCTGTACCACGCCCTTGCATAGTACGGCCTGCCAACCAAACCGTCGTGTATCTTCTGAATGGTCTCTATATACACCTGCGAGGAACGGCGCTGTGTGCCCATCTGCACCTGCTTCCCGTACTTCCTCTGGGCCTCTACCAGTAACGCCCCCTCGGCAGGATTGTGGCTGCAAGGCTTTTCGACATAGACGTGTTTTCCCGCCTGCAATCCGGCAATCGCCATTGGAGCATGCCAGTGGTCCGGCGTGGCGATCGTAATGGCGTCGACATCCTTGGATGACAGCACCTTGCGGAAGTCCTTTTCCGAAGCTGGCGCGTAGCCGAGCGACCTCTCCGCTTTTCCAGCGAAGCGCTGCAAAATCGTGCTCTCCACGTCGCAGATATGCGTAATCTTCGCATTCTTCCCGTTGGCTTTCAGTGAAGAGAGGTGCGCCTGTGCTCGCCCGTTGAGTCCAATCACGGCAAAGTTAACTCTCTCGTTCGAGCCGAGTATCTGGCCGTAACTCTTTGCAGTCGCCTGTACCGCAGCCGTAGCAGTCCCCTTTGCAAGTCCATCGATAAATTGCCGTCTCGAGATCATCTCTTCTCCCATGAATGGGTAGCAAATCCAGCCACTTTGACTCTCGACATTGAATCCTACACCTCACAATGCAGGGTGAGCGTCATGCCGCAATTGCGGCTATGAAAAACGGCGCCCACCCCAATCAGGCCGCATTGCCTGGCCTGAATGAGGTGGGCGCCGGTGTTGTGAAGGACTACTGATGCGATGGGAGGTCGAACCGGTCAAGGTTCATCACCTTGCTCCAGACCCCAACGAAGTCCTTTACAAACTTCGCGTGCGCATCGGTACTGCCATAGACCTCCGACAATGCCCGAAGCTGGGCGTTGGAGCCGAAGATGAGATCGGCGCGCGTTGCCGTCCATCTCACCTCTCCCGTCGTGCGGTCACGCCCTTCAAACGTCTGTTTGCCGTTCGAGACCGAGTTCCACGCCGTCCTCATATCAAGCAGGTTGACGAAGAAGTCGTTCGTCAGCGCTTCAGGACGTTTGGTAAAGACGCCATATTTGCTCTGACCGACATTGGTATTCAACACGCGCAAGCCGCCGACGAGCACCGTCAGTTCAGGAGCCGTCAAGGCCAGCAACTGCGCCTTGTCCAGCAGGGCCAACTCCGCTCGATCTCCATTCCCGTTGAAGTACGACCGGAAACCGTCCTCGGCCGGTTCCAGCACCGAGAAGGACTCAACGTCCGTCTGTTCCTGCGTAGCATCCGTACGCCCCGGAGTGAATGGAACCGTTGCGCTGATGCCTGCATTCTTAGCTGCCTGCTCGACGCCCGCGCAACCCGCCAGCACAATCAGGTCGGCAAGCGAAATCCTCTTGCCGCTGCTTTGTGAGCTATTGAAGCTCCTCTGAATCTCTTCGAGGGTCTTCAGCACCTTCGCCAACTGTTCAGGCTGATTGGCCTTCCAATCCTTCTGCGGGGCCAGTCGAATACGCGCGCCGTTTGCGCCTCCGCGCTTGTCCGAACCGCGAAACGAAGACGCCGATGCCCAGGCTGTCGAAACCAGTTCCGAGACGCTCAGCCCCGACGCAATCACCTTGCTCTTGAGCGCGGCAACATCTTGCTCGTTTACCAAAGCATGGTCCACCGCCGGTACGGGGTCCTGCCAGATGAGCGCTTCCTTTGGAACCTCTGGGCCAAGGTAGCGGGAACGCGGCCCCATATCGCGATGCGTCAACTTGAACCATGCGCGTGCGAAGGCATCTGCAAACTCATCGGGGTGCTCGTGGAAACGCCTCGATATCTTCTCGTAGATCGGGTCGAATCGCAGAGAAAGATCGGTGGTCAACATGGCCGGCGCGTGGCTCTTTGACGGATCGTGCGCATCCGGTACCGTACCTGCACCGGCGTCGCCCTTCGTCTTCCACTGATTTGCGCCTCCGGGGCTCTTCGTCAGCTCCCACTCGTATTTGAAGAGGTTGTCGAAGAACTCGTTGCTCCATTGCGTCGGCTTGCCGCTCCACGTCACTTCAAGACCGCTGCCGATCGCATCTCCTGCGACGCCCGAGGCATAGGTGCTCTTCCATCCGAGCCCCTGCTCTTCGATCGTGGTGCCTTCCGGCTCACGCCCCAGCAGCGAGCCTGGACCAGCACCGTGCGTCTTGCCAAAGGTGTGGCCGCCCGCAATCAACGCCACCGTCTCTTCGTCGTTCATCGCCATGCGTCTAAAGGTCTCTCGGATGTCCTTCGCGGCCTTGACCGGGTCGGGCACGCCATCGGGGCCTTCGGGGTTCACATAGATCAACCCCATATGCGTGGCACCGTAGGGATTGACGAGGTCGCGGTCGCCGGCAAAGCGCTTGTCCGTTCCCAGCCACGTCGTCTCCAGCCCCCAGTTCACGTCCATGTCCGGCTCCCAGACATCGGCGCGCCCGCCTGCAAAGCCAAAGGTCTTGAAGCCCATCGACTCCAGCGCGACATTGCCGGCAAGAATCAGCAGGTCTGCCCACGATATCTTCCTGCCATACTTCTGCTTGATCGGCCACAACAACCGGCGCGCGCGGTCGAGATTCACGTTATCGGGCCAACTGTTGAGTGGCGCAAAACGCTGCTGACCTCTGCCGCCGCCTCCGCGTCCGTCGGCAATGCGGTAGGTGCCCGCACTATGCCACGCCATGCGGATGAACAGAGGACCGTAATGCCCAAAATCCGCGGGCCACCAGTCCTGCGAGTCTGTCATCAACTCAACAAGGTCCTTCTTCAACGCCGCGTAGTCGAGGCTCTTGAACTCTTCGGCGTAGTTGAAGTCCCCGCCCATGGGGTCGGACAAAGACGAGTGCTGGTGCAGCAGATTCAGGTTGAGCTCATTTGGCCACCAGTCACTGTTCGTTGTACCTGTGCCGCTGCCTTGATGGAAGGGGCATTTCGCTTCGCTTGACATCGCATTCTCTCCTTCTGATGGTTCCGTTCATCGTTGGCTGCAAACAAGCCAAGCGTCGAACGAACGAACCGACTGTAGCACTTTGCAACCGCATAGTTCCAATACATAATCTCCATCTTGGGTATAGTTGTCTCCTATGGAAATTCACCAGCTCCGTTACGTCTGCGCCATTGCGGAAACAGGCAGCTTCAGCCGCGCCGCTGAGCGGTGCAAAGTCGCCCAGCCTTCGCTCTCGCAACAGGTCCTCAAACTTGAAAAGGACCTCGGGGAAAAACTGTTCGATCGTCTCGGACGAAGCGTCCGTCTTACGGAGCCCGGCCGCGCATTCCTACCCCATGCGCGCTCCATCCTCAAGCAGATGGATGCCGCGCGAACAAGCGTTGCCGACAAGAACTCCGACGTTCGCGGCAGCATCGCCGTAGGCGTAATTCCCACCGTCGCACCTTATATGATGCCGCGCTACACGACAGCTTTTACAAAGAGATATCCCGACGCGAAGCTCCGCATCGTCGAAGACACAACGCCGGTCCTGATCGAGAGCCTGCGCGAGCTGTCCATCGACCTAGCCATCCTCGCCCTCCCTCTCCGCCACAAGGACCTCGAGATATTCCCGCTCCGCACCGAACCGCTCTTTGCTGTATTGCCAAAGGACCACCCACGCTCTTCTGCCAGCTCACTTGCCCTCAAAGAGCTTCGCGGCGAGTCTTTCGTCGTCTTGCGCGACGGCCACTGCTTCCGCGATCTCAGCATCGCAGCTTGTACGCATGCTCGCATCACGCCGAACATCGCATTTGAGAGCGGCCAGTTCAGCAGCCTTCTAGGAATGGTCGCCGCCGGAGTTGGCATCTCACTTGTCCCCGAGATGGCCGTCGATCGAAATTCCGGTTGCCGCTATGTACGCCTCACCGATCCCGGAGCCAACCGCACCATCGTCGCCGCCGTCTTGCGAGGACGCAGCTTCAACCGCGTCCAGCGGGCCTTCCTGTCGGTAATTCAAGCGCGAACGCGAAACCCCACCCGTCAAACAGGTTGCCCTGGTTGTCCCTGAGCTTCAGCCTGAAGTTTTATTATTAGGCGCTGTGTCCAATAGACAGGAAGGTCTCATTAAGATGAACCGTCGTCACTTTCTCCGCAGCGGAGGAATCGCCGCCGCCGCGACTGCCGCCTCCTTGAGTTCCACCAGCGTCGCTGAACCGGCTAAACGCAAGCCGAACATTGTCCTCTACCTCTCCGATCAGTTTCGGTGGGACTTCGTCGGGGCCAACGGCGCCAACAGTTCCACCAGGACTCCCAATCTCGACGCGATGGCGGAGCGTGGGACCAACTTTTCCCAGTGCATTACCAACCAGCCGGTATGCGCGCCTTCGCGTTCCGTTCTCTTCACCAGCCGCTATGCAACTGAGACCAACGTGTGGCGCAACGGGCCGGGAATGAGCCAGACGCTGCCGACACTCGCTGGAGAGCTGCGCAAGGCCGGTTACACCAGCAATCTGATTGGGAAGTGGCACCTTGCCCCCGGTTCAGGGCAGGATGGAGGCCCCGGACCCGTCGCCGGGCAATGGCGTGGAGGCTTCGATGACCTCTGGGAAGGCTCCAACGCGCTCGAACACACCACCCATCCCTACGAGGGGACCATCTACGACCGCGACGGCAATGAGATCACCTACAAGGACCAATACCGCGTCGACTTCATCACCGATCGCGCGGAACGGTTCCTTCGCCAGGCACACGACAAGCCGTTCTTCCTCTTCGTGTCGCAGCTCGAGCCGCACCAACAGAACGACCTGAACCGTATGGTGGGGCCGAAGGGCTCCGCCGAACGCTTCATCAATAGCTATGTTCCGCCCGACCTGCGCGCGTTTCCCGGCGACTGGCACCAGCAGCTTCCCGATTATTACGGAGCGTGCGAGAGCATCGACGCCTCTGTCGGCCGCTTGCACAAAGTTCTCGAGGAGACGGGACAGAAAGACAACACCATCTTCGTCTTCTTCTCCGATCATGGCTGCCACTTCATGACACGCAACCAGGAGTACAAGCGCTCCACGCACAATAGCAGTCTGCGAGTGCCGTTTCTTATCGATGGTCCCGGCTTCAACCGGGCGCAGCAGATCAATGAACTCGTCGCCATCATCGACTTTGCACCGACCCTGCTCGAGGCCGCCGGTGTCGCGGTACCGTCTTCGTGGAAGGGGCGCAGCGTGATGCCCCTGCTCGATGGCATCGAGGAGCGCCGCTCATGGCCGAACCGGCAACTCGTGCAGATCAGCGAATCGATGACCGCAAGAACTCTGCGCACGAAGGACTGGACGTACTGCGTGGCCGACATCTCCGGAGGCAAGACATCATCCAGTCCCACCTACATGGAGTGGCAGCTTTACGACCAGAGAAACGATCCCCACGAGCTTGTGAACCTCGCAGGCCGCAAGGAGTACCTTGCGAAAGCGAAGGAACTGAAGACGCAGCTTCTGGAACTGATGAAGTACGCCGGAGAGACCGCAGAGATCAAGGACGCTACCTTGTATCACTGATTCGTAAATCTGCCGTTTCCTTCGGCTAAGCAAGGTACGGAGGCAATTCAGTGAAATTTAGGAGATGAGATTTTGCAAATGATTGTAAGGAATGGCTCCTGAGGTAGGACTCGAACCTACAACCCTTCGGTTAACAGCCGAATGCTCTGCCATTGAGCTACTCAGGAATGCCTTGTTGGAGCGCGTGAGGAACGCGCTGCTCTTCATTCAGTTATAGCAAATGCCGGCGATGCGGTCAAAGCCCGGTCATCGGCCCGCCGCCACTCTCCATTCGGCCTAGAATGATTGGGGCGATGGTCGCCGGACACCCCGCGAAGAACGTTCAACTCACATGGATCAAACCGTTTAGGCTTTGACCCAACGGAGCACACCCGATGCCGAGCATTACATCCCGCCGCCGGTTTCTTGCAACCTCCGCAGCAGTGGCTGCCGTCTCGCAGCAGCGCGCACTCGGTTGGGGAATGCAAAGCATGCAAGAGGGTGTGACCGCCGATGAAGCGACTCCGTACAAACTCTTCTTCGACCAACCCGCGGTTGCCTGGCCCGATTCCCTTCCCGTCGGCAATGGCCGGCTGGGAGCGTGTGTCTTCGGCCAGCCCGGCAAAGAACGCATTCAGCTCAACGAGGAGTCCATCTGGGACGGCGAGGTTCGCGACCGTAACAACCCTCTTGCCAACGAAACCGTACAAAAGATGCGGCAGTTACTGTTTGCAGGCCACGTCGCCGAGGCCGAGGCCCTGGTTCTCAACGACTTCCTCGCCATCCCCAGACGAATGCCCTGCTATCAAACCCTCGGCGACCTGCATCTCGACTTCGGCGACATCGAGGCAACCTCCAACTACCGCCTGGAACTGAACCTCGATACCGCCATCGCTACCACGACCTTCACGCATCAAGGCATCGACTATCGGCGAGATGTCTTCAGCTCGCAACCGGACCAGGTCATCGTCATCCGCCTGACGGCAAGCCACCCGGGAAAGATCAGCTTCAAGGCCGCGTTGGACCGCCCGGCGAACTTCAAGACCGAGGCCATTGCGCAGAACCGCCTGACACTCTTCGGTGAGGCACTCCCTGTCAACGACAATCCCGGCCTTGCCGTAAAGGAGCGCCAGGTCGGCGTAAAGTACTACGCAGAACTCCTTGCCGTCTCGACCGACGGAACCACGTCGACGCGCGACGGCGTCTTAACGGTCACAAACGCCACGGCAGCCACTTTGTTTATCGACTGCGCCACCAATCTGCGCTACTCCGCTGGCGCTGCCGCCATGCAGCAGGCCGTTGACAACAATCTGCTGCGTGCAGCGGCCAGACCCTACGCCGACCTGCGCGCTCGACATATCGCCGACCATCGACGGCTCTTTCGCCGCGCCGCAATCACCATTGGAAGCAACGCCGATCCAAATGCGGAGATAGCAACCGACAAAAGACTCGCAAAGATCAAGGCTGGCACAGAAGACCTGGGACTGCTCAACATCTACTTCCAGTACGGGCGCTATCTCCTGATCGGAAGCTCACGTCCTGGAACATTCGCCGCCAATCTGCAGGGCATCTGGAACGAATCCGTCGATCCGCCGTGGGGATCGAAGTACACCATCAATATCAACATCCAGATGATCTATTGGCTGGCCGAGCGGGCAAACCTGTCGGAGCTGCATCTGCCCCTCTTCGACTTGATCGACCGAACAAGGAACCCAGGCCGCGTGACTGCGGAGCGTTACTACAACGCACGCGGCATCGTGGCCCACCACAACACCGATGTATGGGGCGATACCGTTCCTGTCGACGGTCTCGGCGGTGGAGTATGGCCGATGGGCGCCGCATGGCTGGCGCTGCACCTGTGGGACCACTACGACTACACCGGCGACATCTCCTTTCTGCGGGATCGAGGCTATCCCCGGCTGCGCGACAATGCGCTCTTCCTTCTCGACTACCTGGTCACCGACCCCGTAACGCAGCGCTTCGTCACCGGCCCATCCTGCTCGCCGGAAAACAGATACAAGCTGCCAGATGGGACATCGCACAACATCTGCATGGCACCTACCATGGACATCGAGATTGTGCGCGCCGTACTGACACGTCTGCTACAGTCAGCATCGGTCCTCGCTTCCACGCCGGAGTGGGACGCTACCGCCGATGCCGGGTTGCACAACCGTGCGCGGCTGGCCCTCATCAAACTACCGCCGTTCCAGGTGGGTAAAGCAGGAAATCTTCAGGAGTGGCAGGCAGACTATGCCGATGCCGAACCTGGCCATCGGCATATCTCGCATCTCTTCGCGCTATTTCCCGAAGACCAGATCACGCCGCATCGAACTCCCGAACTGGCAAAGGCCGCTCGCGTGACGCTCGATCGCAGACTGACCGCTGGCGGAGGAAGCACAGGCTGGTCCCGGGCCTGGATCGTCTGTTGCATGGCGCGCCTTGAAGACGGTGATGCCGCCTACGCAAACCTGTTGAAGCTGCTGGGCGAATCGACCCGCGGCAATCTCTTCGATATCTGCGGCACGAAAGACAACTCTCCATTTCAGATGGACGGCAACCTCGGCGGGCCCACAGGCATGGTCGAAATGTTGCTGCAATCGCACGCAGGCGGTACCGGCGACCCCAGACAGCGCGGCGTCGAGACCATCTCCAACGTCATTCGGTTGCTTCCAGCACTCCCCAAAGCCTGGCCTGCGGGATCGTTTCGCGGACTGCGCGCTCGCGGTGGACTGGAGATCGACCTCGAATGGCAGAACGGAAAGGCCACTGTTGCCACGCTTCACGCAAGGCTCGAACTAACCCACCGCATCCTGGCCCCCAACGGTCAGCGCTTTGCGTCCGTCTCACCAACACCGGCGCAGACAATTCCAAGCGAGAATCCCAGCGAGCTGATCCTGCCAGTGCAGGCCGGTGACACCTTCACCATCCGTTTTGCGTGAGGTTTTGCTACGACTTTTTCACTCCTCCGCGAATGAACATCAGCAGGTCGCGGGTAAAGTGTTCTGGCTCCTCCCAGTGCAAAGCATGTCCTGTGCCGGGATAAACCTTCAGGGTCGCGTGCGGAATCGTATCCAGCAATACCTGCTGATCGTCGCGGTGGAAGATCGAATCGTGGTCTCCCCAGCACAACAATGTGGGGACTTTGATCTTCTTAAGATCGTCCACCGAGCTTGACGAGCTCAGGTTTGAGCCGATGCCGTGCCAGGTCGCGGCAGGGACGCGTTGCGACTCCCCAACCATCGTCTCGAAGAACCATGCGGGAACTGGACGATAGATCGTGCTGGCCTGAAAGTCCCTGGCAAACGTGTACGGAACGGGGTCTTTGAGCGTTGCAAACGGACTTGTCACCGTCTGCTCCGACGATCCTGCCTTGCGCGTCCCGGGCCCCGAGCCGATCAGCACAAGGCGATCCAGATGACCCGGATCCTGCTCGGCCACCTTCTGCGCCACAAGGCTGCCAAGGGAGTGGCCGACGAGGGTGACGTGCTCCAGCTTGAGCTGCTCGATAAAGTCGAGGATGTCCTCCGCAAAATCGGCGCGTGAGTAACCTGTATCGGGATGGTCGGAGAGCCCATGCCCGCGAAGAGTCACCGCATACACTCGATAGCTTGCAGGAAGCAGAGGCAGAACTCGCTCATAGGAGTGCCACGAATCCCCTGCCCCGTGCAAGAGAACGACCACTGGCCCTTTTGGGGCGCCCTGAACGACATAGTTCAGCGTTATACCGTTCTTCAGCTTTATGTCCTGCGAGACGGCCCGATCTTTTGAAGCGGATTGAGCTTGAGTATCTCTGCCCATCCCCAGGACGGCAAAGAGCAAGGCCAGAAGAATGACTGTCCGAAGAGAAACGAAGCGCCGCATAGGAAATCCTTTCGTTTGCATCAACATCAAAACGTGTCCCTCAGACAGGGCAGAAAACTGCCGCCGGCTCCGCACCTGTATCCGGCTGTCTGCGGCGTACACTGGACTACCTTGAGCAAAAGGTATTTACGCGAATCTCACAGGGACAGCTCTACCGGCATCGACAAGGCTTCGCTGCCATCTTGCGATATGACGGGCGGGCGGGTATATATGTCCGGGTAGGATTTTCGATTTCTCAGTGCCACTTTACACGATTCCGCCTTAGAGCAGCTGCGCAACAGGCGAACCGCGAAGGTAGAGGATGGCTCAACCAGTGCATAGGCAAACGGCGAGAACGCTCCTGACGATCCTGATGTACAGCGGAGTCGCGGTCTTCCTGCTCCCCTACATCGTGAACAGGGCGTCCGTCGCAACGACGTTCATGCTCGTTGGCGCGATCATCGCCGTCGTCTGCGGCATGCTGCGCTGCTACTTCACCGAAGGAGACTGACATGGGCGCAGCCTACTGGGTCGGCGGCTCCGCTGAAACGGCCGGCGGGGGCACTGCCGACGCCACCTGGGGCTGTTTCAGAACGCGATATCCGTCGCGAGTGCGTATGCGATACTTCTGCGCCGCCTCGCCCACCAGCTTTACCGAGATGCTTCTCCAGCCGCGGTTCGGGTTCGGCTGCGGATAGTAACTCAGCGAATAGAGATGGGCCAGGTCGTCGCGTATCGACGCAAAGGCGTCCTTCTCATCCTTCCAGCTCTTCGAGAAGTAGGCCTTCCCCCCTGTAGCCCTGCTCATGCGCTCAAACACCGCCGTCGAGATCGGCTCGGCCTCCGCATCGCGCGTGCTGATCATGTAGATGATCGTTCCGGTCGACTGCGCAAGTTCGGCAACGTCTTCGGGAGGAACCAGGCTCGCGTTGTCCGGCCCGTTGGAGAAGACCACAATCGCCTTCCTGCCAGTAAGCCGCGCAGCATCTTTCACCGTCAAGAGCAAGCTGTTATAAAGCGCCGCATCGTCTCCGGCCACAGTGCTACGTACGCCTCGCAGCACCGTTGGGCGCTCCGCTGTCAGAGGAACCGCGCGCGAAAGGTCGCGGCTGTACGAGTAAAAGGCCACTCGGCCCACGCCTTCCAGCGAGCGGATAAAATCGGCAATCGAGTCCTGTGCAAAAACAAACCCTCGATACATATAGTTGCTTGTATCGAAGAGGATGAAGACATTCGCTCCCGTCGTGGACACCGCGCCCGGATTCGTCGCAGCATCCTCATTTGTGACAACCGGCTCTGGAACAACTGTCTGCGCGATCGTCTTTCCATCTGGACCACTCAGCACCAGACGCTTCGTCGGCTCGTTGCCTTCTTCAAACGTCGAGATCTTTTCCGGAATTCTGTCTTCCGTGATCACGAAATCCTCGGGCTTGAGGCCGGTAACGTAGTTTCCTTTGCGGTCGGTCACGGCAACGTTCAGTTGGACCAGAACGACATCGACCCTGATCCGCGAATCGTCCTGTGCCGATGTGCGGCGCGTACCGCCCAGCAACACCAGCGATGACAGCAGAAGCATCGAAAAAATTGGCTTCTTCACCGTACTCCTCCAATCCCCGCCTCAGGCCGTGCTTCGTCGGGCGTGCGTAATGATGTGTTCGTTGCAACGGGTGGCAGTCCGATCTTGCCCTGAAGAAACTCGTCTCCCGCCTCCTTCATCGCTCGATTCAGGGCCGGCCAGTCTTCAAGGTCCGTGGCAAATATCTTTGCCGACATGCGCCGCGTCAGCTCTGGAACCAGATGGTTGAGCGTAGCCGGGGCATATCCCTTCTCATCCACCAGCCGCGCCCAGTAGAGGTTGTTCGACTCCCACGACTCGCCGAACAGACGGCTCGACTCGCCGCCAAAAGACGGAAACGGCTTGACGTACAGCAGCCCAGGAGCATAACTCCGCGCCATGACCGGATGCGGCACGCCGAAGTCTCGCGAGAGCTTCTCCGGAGCAGTGTCTGCCGGACTTTGCCTTCGCAGCGCATCGAGCTGCCGGCTCGCCGTGCCATACGACGCGGCCTCGTCCGGATAGCTCCGCCGAAACTCCGCCGACAGATAGAAGGTATCGGCTGGCATCGTCTGCGCAAGAACCGCGACCGCATCTTCTCCATTGGCCAGCGACTGGTCCAGCCCTTCAAGCCTCTGCGGAGACATCCGGTCAGCGAGAATATGAATCACCTTGCCGCGCAAACCGGCTTTTGAAGATGCCGCCGTCAAAAGCTCTTCGCCGGACTTCTGGTAAAGCGCAACCGCGTGCAGCTCCGTGGGAGTGATGTTCCACCACCTCGGCACCGTTGCACCGACCAGCAGGTCGGGAACCAGCTCCTTCCAGATCAGCGCCTGCACGTTCTCCGGAGCGATGAAGTCCTGCTCCGTCGCCGCAAGCGCATACGGCAGATCGGCCAGCGAACCCATCAGGTACGCTCCGCCGCCGGCCGGGGTACCGACCCCCATCAGCTCCGGCGACTGCCAGTACCTGTCCGCCGCAACCACAGAGACCCCCGAAAAATCGTGCGAGCGCACAAACAACGAGTTGTTATGCAGCACCTGAGCGCCCGGAGGCTCGTAGTACGCATAGTTCAACCCAACCAGCGTGTCCCGCAGAAACGGCGTCAACTGGCCCCGGGCGGCATCCAACTGCCCCTTGCTCCCCGAACTCTTGATGATCTTGGTCAGGTCGGTCTTGATCTGCAACTCCGCATGGTGCGTGCTGTAGACCCCCGGCGCCCAGGTGATCTTCTCGTTGTTCGTGAAGATGGGCCGGGGCATCTCGAACTCGCGCAACTCTCCGGCAAGGGAAAGCATATTTGGCGGCACAGGCGAACCCTGCCCCATGGCATTCAGTCCATCGCCGAGAGCGAACAGCGTATCCAGCGAAACCAGCCGCTGGTCGTCCAGCACATTGCGGATGCGATCGGCAATCTCCTGGTGGGCGCGCTGGGCCTCGGCCCGCTGCTGAGGTGGCCCGGCCAGTATCTCGACCAGTTCGTCCTGCGTAACGGTAGGCTTGCCCGCAGCCGCCACCAGCATATTGCTGAGCGAGGCACGGGTCGCATCGAACAACTCGGGCGGCGATCCAATCTTCGAGAAGGGGCCAACCATGCTCAGCCACGAGTTGTTCAACTCGGCCTGCGGAATCTCGCCTTGCCGCGCAAGAATCTGCCAGAGACCGATGTTTGCCTGGAATGCGCCGACCGCGTTCCCGCGCAGCGTCTGGTTCGAGATGCCCCCAATCGCATCCGCCACATTCATGAACCGGGAGATCGACTCATCCGACAGCTCCGGAAACTCCGAGAAGAGCAGGTACCAGCTCCCGAAGCGCTGAAAACGAGTCGCCAGCAGCCGTACCGTCTCCGCCGACAGCTTTTGGCCCGCCGGCCTTCCCGCATCGATCTCCGACAACGTCAAATAACTTTGCAGGGGGCCTGTGTCGGTGTCCATGCGTGACAGCGAGGCCATCGCCTCCAGCAATTGGTCGCCAGTTGTCCAGCTCCGCGATCTCTTCCCCCACGTCTTGACCAGCTTCAGATCGGTCTTTTCGTTCAGGATGTCCTTCCACACCGCGACGCCACCGGGAACATGCGGCTGGCCGTCGGCGTCCCAGTCCACGCGCGTAAACAGCACAAGCAGCCCGGGAGCCTTGCGAAAGACGCTTGCCGTCGCCGGTGGGTCTGCATCGGGCGAACGGAACGCCTCGTAGACCCGCTTCATCCGGGCCGGTTCCGTCAGGTGCGCCTGCTGGGTCTGGTTCACCCGCGAGAGTGCATCGAAGTACGCGGCGAGCCAGCCATTGTCCTTCGAAAGCATCTTGTAGACAAAGTCGCCCGCAGAGTCGGGGCTGGCACCGGCCAGGTCCCTCCATGCTCCTTCTGCCGCCGCGCCGCCGGGGACCGCGACACGATTGGAGCGAATCGATATCTGGTTGCCGTAGAAATCGAAGACCGGCGCAACGTTCGACAGCTTCGAGAGCCCCGGGTAACGCTGAAGCGCCAGCACCGTCTCATAGTCGCTGCGGCCCAATGCCCAGTAGAGCCGTGCCGTGTCCGGCTCGCGAATCAGAAGGTCGACCAGATTGCTCGATGTCCGCTTCCTGCTGATCGAAAGCCAGTCCGCTTCATGCAGCAGCACCGGAACCCGGGTCGAGGGGTAGGGATAGTTGAACTCCACCCCCTTTTGCAGCGACTCCTCCAGCGTAACCAGAGGAAATCCCGAGTCGATCGTCAGAAAAGCGCGGTCGGGGTTCGAGGTGGCCAGCGTAAGATTCCTGTCCTTGCAATTTCCCGAGATGCGGTAGCCGAGAATCTGAATCAGCGTGCCCGCGTCCTCGCAGTTGTTGACATGGATGGTGTTCGACGATCCCGCAAGAATCTGCAGCTCGCGCGCCTGTTGCACATACCGGTCCAGCAGCGCAAGGAACTCGGTCGGGTGGCCGCGCGAATAGCCCTCCATATAAACGTTGCGGGCCAGCAGCGGCATAACATCGTCAGAGGCAATCTTTTGGCTGATTCCCGCCATGCGCAAAAACGACCGCAACGGACCGGGAATGGTGACGACATCGCCAGACAGAGCGATCGACTTTCCCGCAGGTGTCGTCCTCGAAAGACGTCGCGCCGAGGTGGAAGAGTTTACAGTCTGCGCCTGGGAGACGGACATCGGACCGAGCAGGCCTAATGTTCCTGCCAGGAAGACTGCGAGAGAACGAAGAAAGAGTTTCATCGCTAACGCCTCGTCAGAACCCTTGAGACCTGCGAGCAGCCCATCCCTGCTAAGGAATGGCCTTCCATCTCACATCCAAAGACAGGCTGGAGTCATGCTCGGAAAGAGGAAAATACACTGCGCTCCAGCTTTAGCTGCAACTCGTGATCGCGTCTCTTCGGTTTGCTTTCGTCGGACAACTATATATAGAACCCCTTGGCTGCACCAGCGGTTTTACCAGCCAATTGTCAGCAAGATGTAAAAACATCTCTTTCGAAATCGCAAAGTCTCTTAAACACAGCGCGTGGATACATTTCACCGGCAGCCTTATCCGGTTGGCATCCCGGCCTCGCCTCCGAATCCAACGGTGAAGAAGCATACTCTCGAACTGTGCGGTTTGACGAGTCTCCGGTCATTCGCCTTCCTGGACACCGCCCGCCTTCCGAAACCCACCATTACAAAAGTCTTACACCCACCCTACCCCCCGTCCTGTTAGCTTCTGAAATAGAAGTCACCAGAAGGAAAGCAAACAAGACCATGAGTTCCTCCATCATTTCTCCCGAAGAGATCGCCCAGTCCTCATCCGCTGAGCTCCAGCAGCCATCCTTGTCCGCAGCGGCCAAGACCGCGCGCAAGGTTCGCGAAGACCTGCGCATGGGACGCGAGCACCAGGAAGGCCGCGTCAACTGGATTACCGCGATTGCCATGACGATCTTCCACATCGGCGCCGTCGCCGCCCTGTTCTTCTTCTCGTGGACGAATCTTGCCGTTGCGATGATCATGTACTTTTTCGCCATCAACGTCGGCATCGGCATGTGCTATCACCGCCTGCTGACGCATCGCGGCTACAAGACCCCCCGGTGGATGGAATATTTCCTGACGACCTGCGGGACTATGGCCCTCGAGGGCGGGCCGATCTTCTGGGTGGCCACCCACCGCGTACATCATCAGAACTCCGACCACGAAGGCGACCCGCACACCCCTCACGACGGCACCTGGTGGGCACACGCCGGCTGGATCATCTCGGGCCGCGCCCTGCACTCGGAGACTGCCCTGCTTGGCCGCTACGCCCCCGACCTTACCCGCGACCCCGTTCATGTCTGGCTGTCGAAGTACCACTGGCTGCCGCTGACCATCGCCGGCTTCCTGCAGATTGCCCTCGGCGCAGCGCTTGCCGCCCCCGGACATCGCGTCGTCGGCGCCCTTGGCATGGTGCTGTGGGGAACGTTCCTGCGCACGACCCTGGGTCTTCACGCGACCTGGCTGGTCAACTCGGCAACCCATCTGTGGGGCAAGCGCCGCTTCGAGACACACGACGACTCCCGCAATAGCTGGTGGGTCGCCCTGCTCACCGGCGGTGAGGGTTGGCACAACAACCACCACGCCCACCCCGTAAGCGCGCGTCACGGTCTGGCCTGGTACGAGTTCGACATCAACTACTACGGTATCTGGCTCATGTCGAAGCTTGGTCTGGCCAGGAAGGTACAGATAGCCAAATTCGATCCGGCCAATCCGAAACCGGCAGGCATGTAACCGAACTGCAAGACTGGCGCGAGGGGCGTGGGAGACACCCACGCCCCTCCTTTTTTAACGATCCGTAGATAAAACCAACGCCTGCCTATATATACGCTCTACTAAGAAATCACATCCTATTCGACAGTTGGCCCGGCGAGGCGTATGTTTGCTTCGCCAGATACTTGCCACCGCCAATGGGGCTCCCTGAATCGCCGATACGACCTATGAAAAGAGGCTCTATGTGTCTGAAACGGAATCTCCTGTCAGTCTTCAGCTTTATTCTGGCGCTCTTCGCCTTCATCATGCCAGCCAAGCCAGCCCATGCGCAGGGATATGGCAACACCATTACCTGCTCCTCCGACGACGGCCGACGCAACTACTGTAACGCCGACACCCGCGGCGGCGTGCAGCTAACCCGCAAGATCAGCGGGTCGGCCTGCATCCAGGGGCAGACCTGGGGGTGGAACAACAACCAGATCTGGGTCGACAAAGGATGCCGAGCCGAATTTGCCACGGGGAACGGCAACGGCTGGGGTGGGAACAACGGCAGCACCATCACTTGCTCTTCCGACAACGGACGCAGGAATTTCTGCAATGCCAACACCCGAGGGGGCGTGCAGCTAACCCGTCAGATCAGCGGATCGGCCTGCATCCAGGGGCAGACCTGGGGATGGAACAACAACCAAATTTGGGTCGACAAAGGTTGCCGTGCACAGTTCTCCACCGGGAACGGCAATGGAAATGGCTGGGGCAATGGCGGCGGATGGGGAGGTAACAATGGCAGCACCATCACCTGCTCCTCCGACGATGGACGACGAAATTTCTGTAACGCCAACACCCGAGGGGGCGTGCAGCTAACCCGCCAGATTAGCGGGTCGGCCTGCATTCAGGGGCAGACCTGGGGATGGAACAACAACCAAATCTGGGTCGACAAAGGTTGCCGAGCCGAGTTCAGCACTGGCAACGGAAGCGGTAATGGAAATGGTTGGGGCTGGGGCGGCAACAACGGTAACGCGGGAGTGATCTTCAACTGTGCCTCCGACGATGGCGGACGTCACTACTGCGCCGTTCCCAACGGAGCAAATCCTGCTGCAGTCGTGATGACGAGGCAGATCAGCGGATCGGCATGCATTCAGGGGCAGACCTGGGGTGCCGACGGCAGGGGCTTTTACGTCGATCGCGGTTGCAGGGCAGAGTTTCGCACCAACCGCTGAAATCAAGCTGAACACCTTTGGTGAATCCGATGTCCACACCAAACCGGACCGCCTATCGCGGTCCGGTTTTTGATTTGAACGGCAATACGCAAGCCCCCTATTTGCACCCGATATACTTTTCAATGACGGAAGAGCCTTCGACAACCTCATGAACATCACACGGCGCCGGGGAACGATTGCAGTCTTTATCACGCTTGGCGTGTTGCTCACCGGCCTTACCGTCTTCCTCAACATTACGTGGATCCTTCATAACGAAGGCCACCTTGCTCTTCTCATTCTGGGCATCATCTTCTTTGCGATACTGGTTGCGGGCGTTGTCCTCAATACCATCTTTCTTGTCCGCGAGGTCCGTCGCAACGAGCGGCAGGACTCCTTCCTGAACGCCGTTACCCACGAGTTGAAGACGCCCATCGCCAGCATCCGCCTCTACCTGGAGACGCTGCAACGCCGGCCCATGGAAGAGGCCCAGCGGCAGCAGTTTTACAGCAGTATGCTGGCCGACTCCGACCGTCTGCTCACCACCGTGGAGCAGGTACTGAAGGCAGGCCAGTTGGGTCAGCGGCACCGTCTACAAAGCCGGACGTTGATCGACCTCGGCACGCTGGTCGCGGAGTGCGTAACGATCACCATGCAACGCCACCATCTGGACAAGGATGCAATCGTGCTCGCTCCTGTGCCGGGCGGTGTACGGCTGCGGGTGATGGGTATCGTCGAAGACCTGCGCACCGCAGTCCTGAATGTGCTGGACAACGCCGTAAAATACTCCCCCGATGGCGTCCACGTCCGCTGTTCGCTGCTGATTACGCACTACACCTGGGCCACTCTCCAGATCGCCGACACGGGCGTGGGTCTGCCGCCGGACCAATACAAACGCATCTTTCGCCGCTTCTATCGCGTTCCCGGGCGCACCATGCAGCGCATCAAGGGCACGGGCCTCGGGTTGTTTCTGGTCAGGAACATCCTGCGCCAGCACGGCGGCGATGCCGTCGCCTCAAGTCCCGGCTTGAATCAGGGCACTACCGTCACTCTTACACTTCCACTTGCCGCGTCTAACGGTGTTCCAACCTTGGAAGATGCATCGATGGAAAAAGCATGAACGAATCGCCTTTGGTCGTAGTTGTCGAGGACGAAGAGCATCTGGCTCAGGGATTGATCTTCAATCTTCAGGCAGAGGGATACCGTACCCATCTTGAGGTGGATGGCGACGCGGCGCTTGAATACCTGCTCCACACCGCCGATATGATCGACGCCGTTGTGCTGGATTGCATGCTCCCCGGAGCGGACGGCTTTGCCATCGCCCGCGCATTGCGCGAAGCGAAGCGATACACGCCCGTGCTGATGCTGACGGCGCGATCGCGGCCAGAGGACATTCTGGAAGGTCTCGATGCCGGCGCGGACGACTACCTGCCCAAACCGTTCGACCTCGGCATTCTGCTGATGCGCGTGAAATCGTTGCTGCGGCGCACAGCCTGGCACCGCACCGCGACGCAGGCCGACCACCCAGCACAACCTGTGCTCGCAGACGAGTATGCCTTCAACCATCGCACCATCCGCTTCGACGCTCTGGAGTTGATAGCGCCCAACCGCACAACCAACCTGACCGTGATGGAGGCCGACCTGCTACGCTACCTTACCGAACGCGAAGGCCAGATCGTGTCGCGCAAGGACATCCTCGAACAGGTCTGGCGCGTGCACGAAGACACCGACACGCGCGCCATCGACAACTTCGTCGTCCGCCTGCGCCGCTATATTGAAGACGACCCAGCCAACCCGCAGCACCTCGTCACGGTGCGCGGCATCGGCTACCGCTTCATTGCGAACCCCTGACGCCGTTCGTCACAAAGGCGCGCTCTCCTATTGCAATCCCATATAAAGCTATGGCACTCTCCTATTGCAAACCAATAGGAGACAGACATGGGCGACAAAACCGACGTCTGGCAGGGAACGCTTACACTGATGGTCCTCAAGACCCTCGAGAGCATGGGTCCGCTTCACGGCTATGGCATTGCGCGGCGCATCGAGCAGACGAGCGGCGATTTACTTTCGCTGAACTACGGCACACTCTACCCCGCTCTTCTCCGTCTGGAGCAGGAAGGCGCCATTGCGTCGGAGTGGGGCGTCTCCGACAACAACCGAAAGGCAAAGTTCTACTCGCTCACGCGTGCAGGCCGCCGCCAGCTTCATCAGGAGACACGTAGCTGGGAGCAGACCACTGCCATTGTCGCCCGCTTTCTCTCCACGGAGGAGCAGTCATGAAATGCATCCGCGCATGGTTCCTCAGGATCACCGGTATCGTCCCAAGCCAGCGGCGAGAGTTGGACTTCTCCAACGAACTGGCCAGCCATCTCCAGATGCATATCGACGACAACCTACGCGCGGGCATGACACCCGAGCAGGCACGCCGCGAAGCCCACATCAAACTCGGTGGCCTGGAACAGACCAAGCAGGCCCATCGTGAAGGCCGCACCATTCCCTTCCTGGAAACTCTGCTGCAAGACCTTCGCTACGCTCTGCGTCAGCTCCACCGCAGCCCTGGCTTTACGATCACCGCCGTGCTGATGCTCTCGCTTGGAATCGGCGCCAGTGTCGCGATCTTCGCATTCGTCGACGCCGCGCTCCTCAAGCCCCTCCCCTACGCCGATCCGAACGGTCTCGTTGACGTGGCGGAGCATGGACGCTCGTTCCCACGCTCCAACCTCTCTTATCTCGACTACGAGGACTGGAAGCATCTCAACAAGGTCTTTTCTTCTCTTGACGTCTACACAGGCGGCGGCTATCTCTACCGCACACCCTCTGGGGTCGAACCGGTTCGCGCCGCCAGGGTTAGCGATGGATTCTTCCGCACGCTCGGAGTCCGTCCACTTCTTGGCCGCGACTTCTATTCAGGTGAAGACCAGCCCAACGCACCCGCTACCGTCCTTCTCTCGTACAGTACATGGCAACAGCGCTTCGGCGGACGCGGGGACATCGTCGGCCAAACAATCTCTCTCGACGAAGCCCCAACTACCGTCATCGGAGTTCTTCCTAAGGACTTCCAGTTTGCTCCTCGTGGAGCCGCTGAGTTTTGGACGACAACCCATCAACGTTCTAACTGTGAAAAGCGCCGCAGTTGCCATAATCTTTTCGCAGTCGGGCGCCTCAAGGAAGGTGTCTCAGTCAAATCGGCTCTCGCCGACATGACTGCGATCGCCAAGCAGCTTGAGATCCAGTATCCAGGTTCCAATCGCGACCAGGGCGCATATATCGCTCCGCTCTCCGAGCTTATCGTCAGAGATATCCGCCCTATCCTCCTTACCCTTTTAGCGGGAGCAGGCCTCCTGCTTCTCATAGCCTGCATCAATGTCGCAAGCCTGTTACTCGTGCGTTCAGAGGGTCGTCGCCGTGAGTTAGCTGTTCGCGGCGCTCTCGGAGCTTCTACTTCGCGGCTCGTGCGTCAGTTCATCACTGAAGGCATCGTGCTGGTCTCCGCCGGTGTCCTCTCGGGACTGGCTGTGGGTTATGGAGCCATGCAGATACTTCTGCACCTTATCTCCAAAGACATGATGGCAAACATGCCGTATCTGCAAGAGCTGGGCTTCAATCTACACGTATTCTCTTTCGCGGCCATTATTGCGCTCTCTGCAATTGTCATCTTCTCGCTCACACCAGTCTTTCGTTTACCTGCGGCTGGTCTTCGCGAAGCTCTCAACGACAGCGATCGTGGATCTTCCGGCACAATCTGGCGACGGTTCGGCTCAAATCTCGTCGTACTCGAACTCACCATTGCGGTCATCCTGTTGGTCGCAGCAGGTTTACTTGGAAAAAGTTTCTATCGTCTGCTACATGTCGATCTCTCCTTCCAGCCCGACCATCTCGCCCATATTCAGGTGGACATCCCTCGGGCTTCCTATGACAAAGACGAAAAGCTGGCCATCGTTGCGAAGAAGATACTCGATCGCGTAACCAGCCTTCCGGGCGTTACGTCGGCAACGACCACAAGCGTCCCTCCCGTCAGTTGCAATTGCAACACCGATTGGATCAGGATTGTCGGCCACCCTTTTCATGGCGAACACAACGAAGTCAACGAACGCGAAGTGAGCCCCAACTATCTCAAGACACTTCAGGCAGGCCTTGTCAGCGGCCGGTTCTTCACCGCGCAGGACGATTCATCAAAGCCGAACGTCATCGTCATCAATAAGGCTTTTGCGCAAAAATACTTTTCTGGTGAAGACCCTCTCGGGAAGAAGATCGGCGATGGCGACCTCACGCCAAAGTCAATCCGCGAGATCGTCGGTGTCGTCGACGATATTCGCGAAAGTGAACTCGACACCGAAATCTGGCCGGCTGAGTATCAACCCTCGGCACAGAGTCCCAGTGCCTACTATTCCCTCCTGGTCCGCACGACTCAGGATGAGAAGGCCCTGTTACCCATCCTCAGCGCAGCCGTCCACGAGGTTGATCCAGGAATCGGCGTCAGTCAGGCAGCAACCATGAATCAGCGCATCGCCGATTCACAAACTGCCTATCTCCACCGCTCCTCTGCGTGGCTCGTTGGTGGCTTCGCGGCTCTTGCGCTTCTGCTTGGTGTGGTGGGGCTTTACGGAGTGATCTCCTACTCGGTCAGCCAACGAACGCGAGAGATCGGGGTCCGCATGGCTCTCGGAGCTGCACGAGGGTCTGTCTATCGGCTTGTCCTCGGCGAAGCTGGACGGCTGACCTTCATCGGTATCGTTGCAGGCATCCTGTGCTCGATTGCCGCAGCTACATTGCTGCGGAAACTTCTCTTCGGGACACGCGCGTGGGACCTGCCGACGCTCGTCGGCGTAGCGCTGCTGTTGGCGCTTGCAGCGTTGCTCGCCAGTTTCATTCCCGCGCGCCGGGCTGCCTCCATCAACCCGGTTGAGGCGCTACGGGCCGAATAACAACGGCCCTGCAACCAACGCATGTGGCGGCAACTGCTTTACACTCAACGTAGAGCACGAACCGCCTCATGCGCATCTTCACCCGCTACATCCTCCGCGAAGTGACCTCACACGCCCTGCTCGGCGGAGTCCTCTTTACCTTCGTGCTCTTCATGCGCGACCTTGGGCATATTCTTGAGTTGGTCGTTCGCAACTCCGCCTCCGTCACCGATGTTTTGCGGATCTTTGCCTACCTGCTGCCGAATTTTCTGATCGTCACGATCCCCATGGCTGTGCTGGTTGGCATCCTGCTCGGACTGTCGCGGCTCGCTGCGGACTCCGAGATCACGGCGATGCGCGCCTCGGGCATGGGGGCGTTCGATTTCGTTCGCATCGTCTCAATCGTCTCCGGCGTTGCGGTTGCGCTGGGGCTCTTCAACTCGCTTTATGTTGCTCCACATGCCGCGGCGGCCACACTTCGCCTGGAAGAGTCGCTGAAGGCAAGTCAGGCGTCGTTCGAGGTGCAGCCGCGTGTCTTCTACGAAGACTTTCGCAACTATGTGCTGTATATCCAGGACGTCCGCCCAGCCTCCGGCGCTGCGCTCTGGCACCATGTCTTTCTTGCCGACCTCACCCAGCCCGCAAACCCGAACATCACGACCGCGGACCAGGCCGTTGTCGTAAGTGACAATCCGCAGACCATCCGCCTGCATCTGCTGGATGGCGGACGTCATGAGACCTCGCCCAACGATCCCAACCAGTACAACATCACCACGTTCACCTCGACCGATCTTCCGATTCAGACAGGAGCGCAGGACGACCCGCACCTGGGGCGCTCCGATACGCCGATACTTGCGCTACCGCTCTCCAGGCTCTGGCAACTCGGCAACTCGCCCGACAGCGATATTCCCGGCCACCCCGCGCGCATCTACCGCATCGAGGTCAACAAGCGCTTCTCGTACCCTTTTGCATGCCTGGTCCTGATGCTTGTCGGTGTTCCTTTAGGCCTCTCGTCAAAGCGCGGCGGCAAATCGACGGGCTTTGTGCTGACGATCCTGCTGGTCTTCATCTATTACTTCCTTTCGTCTGTCGGCATCGCGCTTGCCAAGAACGGAAAGCTGTCTCCGTTTATCGGCGTGTGGGGAGCGAACCTTCTCTTCGCCGCGACGGGTGCGCTTCTCCTCTATCAGATGTCGCGCGGCGGCATTGCGCTCAGCCTCATCTCTTCGCTCGGCGTTCAACTCAATAGGCTCATGGCGCGCCTGTTGCGCGGACGCAAGCTCGCCGCCGGCAGCGGCCTCGATATTGCCACACTCCTGCGGCGCTTTCGCAGCACCTTCAGACTTCAGTTCCCTTTGTTGCTTGACGACTACGTGATGCGTGAGTATGTGACGAACTTTGCACTGGTGCTCGTCTCGTTCTCCATGCTGTTCCTTATCTTCACCTTCTTCGAACTGATCGGCGACATCATTCGCAATCGCACGCCACTTGTCACCGTGGGCGACTACCTCATCAATCTGGTTCCATACATCATCTACAACGTCACACCGCTCTGCTGCCTGGTCGCTGTGCTAGTCACCTTCGGCGCGCTAAGCAGATCGTCGGAGATGACCGCGATGAAGGCCACAGGAATCAGTCTCTATCGCATCGTCACGCCGGTGCTCATCACCACGATACTGATCGCAGCAGGGCTGTTCGCCTTTGACGAGTTCTACCTGCCCACAGCGAACCGCCGTCAGGAGGCGCTGCGCTCCATCATCAAGAACAAGCCGGCGCAGACCTTTCTTCGCCCCGATCGCAAGTGGATGTCGGGGCAGACCCAATCCACAGGCTCGCCATCACGCGTCTTTTACTACCAGTTCTTCGACCCGGCAAAGAGCGTCTTCGCCAATCTGACTGTCTTTGAGTTCGACCCAACAAACTTCACACTCCAGCGGCGCATCTTCGCCTCTTCGGCCCATTGGAACGATCGTGTGAACCAGTGGGTGCTTGAAAACGGCTGGCAGCGCACCTTTCAGGGCGAGACCGTCGCTTCATATCAACCGTTTACAGTAACAACCTTCCCCGAGATCCATGAGCAGCCATCGTACTTCGTCAAGGAAGACCGCCCCGCGCAGGAGATGAGCTACAACGAGCTTTCGCACTATATCTCCGATCTCGACCAATCTGGCTTCGATACCAAGCGGCTCAGCGTTCAACTGAACCGAAAGCTCGCTTACCCCTTGATAACACTCGTGATGGCGATGCTCGCGATTCCTTTTGCGTTGTCGATGGGCAAACGAGGTTCGCTTGCGGGCATTGCAACCGCCATCGGTCTCGCCATCGCATACTGGGTGGTCGACGGGCTGTTTCAGGCCATGGGGAACGTCAATACGCTGCCCGCGCTGCTGGCAGCATGGACCCCGGACCTGCTCTTTGGAATCGCAGGCACTTATTTGCTGCTTCGAACCCCAACGTAAGCAGCACAATCTTTGCGTGTGGACGTACACTATAAGCCACAATGAGCCATCGATTCCTTTTCGCGACTGTCCTGCTCGCAGCTACCGCGGCCGCGCAGACGACATCTACAACTCCGCGCAGGACGACACCGCATCGTGCCACAGCAGTGAAGCCGAAAGCTGCGCCCGCCGCCGCAAACCCGGCTGACAATCCACCCAATGTTCCCAAGGTCGAGGGCACACCGAAAAATCTGTATGCGCTCCGCTATATCGATACAGAGCCAGGCACCGGCCCGCTGGCCGAAAGCCACAAGTTTTACACTGTCCATTACACGGGTTGGCTCACCGACGGCACCAAGTTCGACTCTTCGCACGACCATCCCGGCGGTGAACCGATTGTCTTCCCCTACGGCGCGCGTAGAGTGATCCCAGGATGGGACACTGGCTTTGAAGGAATGCACGTCGGCGGCAAGCGCAGGCTCTACATTCCTTACCAACTTGCCTATGGCGAGAGCGGACGTCCACCCGTCATCCCAGCCAAGGCCGACTTGATCTTCGACATCGAGCTTGTCGCACAGTCGGATACGCCTCCTGAGCCGAAGCCTGCGCCCGTCGCCCCTGAAGCCAAGCCTGCAGAGCCAACCCAGCCCGCGACTCCCAAAGACGCACCTGCTCCATCGAGCGCGGTGAAGCCGCAGACTCCGCCCGCTCCGTCCTCGCCGAACCATTGATGCCCTCGCCGCGGCAGGGCGATTGCGAAACCAACGCCCTGTCCGCTGTATCTAAAGCGATGCGGACATAGACTATTGACATGATGGATCGCCTCAAACCCCTCAACCCCTACCTGCGGCGATACTGGAAGTCCCTCGCCTGGGGCGGCGCTGCCGTCATCTTCTACAACGTCATCAAGGTGCTGGTGCCCATCGTCATCGGCCACGCAGTCGACGATATGCGTCATGGCGTCACCGAGCAGAAGATACTCTTCCACGCACTTCGTCTGCTTCTCGTTGCGGGATGTTCGGCAGTCTTCCTCTACATCACTCGCCAGGTCATCATCGGGGCTTCGCGCGAGATCGAGTTCGATCTTCGCAACGACCTCTTCAGCAATCTCGAACGCCAGTCTCCGGAGTTCTACCATACGCATCGCACCGGCGACATCATGGCCCGCACGACAAACGACCTCAACGCCGTCCGTCAACTGCTTGGGCCGGCCATCATGTACAGCGCCAACACGCTCGTCTTCACCTGCGCCGCGCTGCCCTTCATGTATCGCATCAGCCCCAGACTGACGTTCTTCGCCTTTGTACCCATGCCTGCGGCATCGGTGCTCGTTCAGTACTTCGGCAACCGCATTCACCGCCGGTTCGAGCGCATACAGGCAATGTTCTCCGACATCTCGGCCAAGGCGCAGGAGAACTTCTCTGGCGCGCGGCTCATTCGCGCCTTCGCACAGGAGGAAGCGGAGATTGCTTCCTTTGAAGAAGCAAACAAGGAGTACATACGCCGCAGCCTCCATCTCGTCCGCCTGATGGCAATGCTCTGGCCCACGCTTGAGTTTGTGCTTGGACTATCGCTGATGATCACGCTCTGGGTCGGCGGTCACGAGGTTGTGCAACATCGCATTTCGCTTGGGGAATTTGCCAGCTTCAACGTCTACATGGTGCAACTCATCTGGCCGATCATCGCTGTAGGCTGGGTTGTCAACCTCTTCCAGCGAGGAACCGCGTCGGTTGTTCGCATCGACGAGTTGCTCAAACAGAAGCCCTCGATCGCAGACGATCCCGCGCTGCTCGCCCGCTACCCCCAGCGCAGCGCTTCCTACATGGACTCCAAGGCCAACGCCTCGTCTCTTCCGACGTGTGGCATACAGGGCAGCGTGGAGCTTCGCAACCTCAACTTTGCATATCCGGGAGGACCATCCGTCCTTCACGATATCAACCTTCATATCCCCGCTGGGACATCGCTCGCGATCGTAGGCCCAACCGGATCCGGCAAGTCGACTCTGGTCTCACTCATCCCGCGCCTTGAAGACGCTGCACCCGGTATGGTCCTCATCGACGGCGAACCGATCCGTTCGTTCCCGCTTGCCGAGCTTCGTGCCAGCATTGGCTTCGTACCGCAGGAGACGTTCCTCTTCTCCGACACGATCCGTCATAACATCAGCTTCGGCACACCCGAAGCGAGCGATCGGCAGATTGAAGAGGCGGCGCTGATTGCCCACATCCGCACTGAGATTCTCGAATTCCCACGCGGCTTCGACACCATGGTCGGTGAACGCGGCGTCACGCTCTCCGGCGGCCAGAAACAGCGCACCGCGATTGCCCGCGCGGTCGTCCGCGACCCGCGCGTCCTCATCCTCGACGACGCGCTGGCCTCGGTCGACACCTACACCGAAGAACGCATCCTCTCCGGCCTCGCGAACGTCATGGAAGGGCGAACGACCATCTTCATCTCTCACCGCATCTCAACCGCTCGCAACGCAGACCGCATCGCAGTGCTGGTGAACGGCCGCATCGCCGAGTTGGGAACGCACGATGAATTGATCGCGCGGAATGGCTACTACACCGGCCTGTTCGAAAAGCAGCGGCTTGAAGAGGAGATCTCCGTCGCCAACTGATCGTCGCTAAGCGGACCATGCGGCCGAGGTCCGCTCGCTCACGGCTTCTATTACTGCCGGTGCAACGAAACGCTCTTCACGTGTCCGCAGCTCACGAGGCAGCACGCGGCCAGCCTCGGGATCGCGCGCCGCAATGACCCAGGCCTCGCGGACGCTGCGCACACACTGAATGACCTCTTCCATCTTCTCGCGCGAGTTGGAATGCGATGCCTCCAGCGTCATCGTAAAGACCGCCGCATAAAAATCGTTCAGCGAAACTGCCGTCTCGCCGCCGAGGTCCATCCGCAGCCGCGCTTGAAGGTACATCACAATGTCGAGCGCCTTCTTTACCGAGATTCGTCGACCGCTCACATCGCCCTCGTCGATACAGGCCATCGCCTGATACAGAAAGCGGACCAGCCCGTTGTACAGCGCCAGAACAAGTTCCACGCCCGTGGCGCCCGCCAGCGATTGTTCCTGATAGCTCGTCATCTTCCCTCTATCCGTTTGAATTGTTGTAGCCGGTGATCGCGTTGTACATCTGGTTGATCTGATTGAGCTGGTCGGGAAGCGACTGCAGAATCTCGTTGGCCGCATTGAGTTGCGTCGTCAACCTTGCTTTGTCCGCGGCGATCCGCGTCTCCTGCGTTGCGATGTTGCCGTTCAGCGATGCCTCCTGCGCGGAGTTCTGCTGTAGCGCCAGATAGATTGCGCCAGTCGTGAACGTGCTGCTGAGACCGTTGAGCGCCTTTGTCAGCGTCTGCCCAAAGCCTCCGGCGTTCTGTAGAAAGCCTTCAACATCGGAGAAGTTTGCGTTGAGAGAGGCCTGGAGGCTCCCTGTATCCAACGTCAGTTTTCCGTCCTGGCCCACCGAGAGGCCCAACTGGGAGAGATTGCTGATGGAGCCGCTCGCCGCGCCGCCAAGCAGAGCTGTAGACAGTTGATTTTGGATCAGCGCCAGCGTCGGGTCTCCGTATAAGGGCTGCGCATTGCCGTTGGAGTCCTTGCCTTCCTGTGTTTTGATGTCCGTCACGACCGCGTTGTACGCGGTCACGAGGGTGCTCATCGCCTGCTCGATCGAGCTGTTGTTGTTCGTAATCTGGACCTGCACCGGCTGCGCCGAACCCGAAGTCGAGAGCAGTTGAAACGTTACTCCGGGAATGACATTGGAGACCGTGTTGGAGGATGTCGTTACATCGAGCCCATCGATATTCAGACTCGCATCCTTGCCTTGCTGGCCTTGCTGAAATGCAACGGTGCTCGCGGTGCTCGTGTCCGTCAGCGTGCCACCAAGAGTTATCTGTCCGGCGGCGCCGCTTGTAGCGCTCACCAGCGAGAGACGCGATCCACTGGTGTCCGTGATGACGCTGGCGCGCACCCCCATGGAGGCGGCGTTGATCGCGGCGGCCAGCGACGTGAGAGTATTGCTGGAACTGTCGATCGTGATGCTCTGCTGTGCCCCGCTGCCGACCTGGATCGTCAGCGTGCCGCTCAATGTATCGCTGGCGTTGGCGATCGCAGCCGAGTACGTCGATGACGTCTGCGCCAGAGAGTTCACCAGAATCGAATGGCTTCCCGCAGCAGCGGCCGGCGTCGCCGAACTAAGCGCTACAACATTCGTGTCCGAACTGGATCCCTGCTTCGAGGCGAACACGCCGCTGAAGTCGGTCAGCGCCTGCAGAGCCGTGCTCAATGTCGAAAGGTCCGCCCCCAGCCCACTCAGCGCAGTGTCCTGGGCTTTTAGTGCGGTCAACTGGTTCTTCCACGGCGTCTCTACGGCCTGCTCGATCGCAAT
>JAFDVV010000011.1:56575-69608 GCA_018268775.1 Acidobacteriota bacterium
CCGAAGTTCAGCCCAACCGTACCCATCATGCGCCTCTCTGAATCCCTGCATAAAGACAACGCAACTGCATCGCCAAACCCAGCACCCGGAAGATGAGACATCTCTCATCCCGGTACCTGAAAGAAGCCGGCTGCGTGAAAGCGTCCACGCAGCCGGCTGGTTGTTGCCGCCACAGACTACTGCAGCAGCTTCAGGACATCCTGCTGTACAGCGTTCGCCTGCGAGAGCGCTGCAATACCGGTCTGGCTCAGCACCTTGTACTTGGCCATGTCACTGGTTGCCTGTCCGAAGTTCGTCGCGCGAACATTGTTCTCGGCATCGGACAGGTTAACCGACTGTGTATTGGCCACGTTCGCCGCTGCGTTGAGCTGGTTGATGTTCGCGCCAAGCGTGCCACGCTGATAGGCCACGTCTTGCACTGCCGACGTAAGAGAGGTCAGAATGGCCGTGGCCGTCGCTGCGGTCAACGCCGCATTGGTCGTCAGATCGGCACCAGCTCCAGCTGAAGTCGTACCTACGCTGGCCTTGGTGAGAATTCCAACTTTTTCGCTGAAGGTGCTGGCGCCCGATGCCGTGCCATCGCTCACAAAAACAGTCACCGGCGTAGCGGAGAAGACCGCTTGGCCGTTATAGTTTGTCGTCGAGCCGATGTTCGCGATCTCGGTCAGGATGTTCTGATACTCCTGGTCCGCGGAGCTGACCTGGTTGGTGTTGAGCGTGCCGTTGGCTGCCTGTGTCGCCAAAGTAATTGCACGGTTGAGCAGGTTGGTCACCTGCGACAGAGCGCCATCGGCCGTCTGCAGCAGTCCTACGCCTGCGCTGGCATTTTGCGCCGACTGTGTAAGTGCGGCAACGTTGGCGTGAAGGCCATCGGCCAGTGCAAGGCCGGCCGCGTCGTCGGCGCCGCTGTTAATGCGCGAGCCGGACGAGAGCTGCGTGAGAGTGTTCTGCAGGCTCGCCTGGGTCCGATTCAGGTTGGTCTGCGCATAGATTGCCGAGATGTTGTTCAATACACCCAAGGACATTGGGGAACGCTCCTCTATCACTCGATTTGAGTTACCGCACTGCCTGTCCTGGGCGGTCTGGCCCTGGTCTTACCCCTGGTCCGTCCCGACCTTGCGAAAGGCGTTGCGTTCCCCCACCTCATCGGCCACTCAGGCTGCGACTTGAGCCACGACACCTCTCTGCACATTACCTTGCGGCGAAATCGACTCTTCATCTATTGCTGCAAAGCAACGCTGCCGATGAAGACTGCGAGAGGAACACCCATGATCGAACTCACGCGCCTGAACGGCAGCAGGCTCAGTATCAATTGCGACCTCGTCAAGCACGCGGAGTCGGCCCCGGACACCGTACTGACGCTCGTTACCGGAGAAAAGCTCGTCGTCCTTGAGCCGCGCAGCGAAGTCCTCCGCCGCATCCTCGATTACCGCTCCCAGGTGCTGCGCACTGCATGGCCCGAGGCCGCGTCGGCGCTCTCCGCCTGCGCCGTACGAGACGCCCAGGAGATCGTCTCCAGTCAGAATCTATCCGGCAGCGGCGTTTAACTGTACTCATTCGTTTTCGATAAAGGGAGTTATATGGATATCGCCAGCATCGGTGGCATCGTCGTCGCCATCCTCGGCATTCTCGCCGGCATGATGATCGAGGGCGGCAGCATCGCGCAGATCACGCAGCCAACCGCGGCGCTGATCGTGATCGGTGGGACCATGGGGGCCGTCATGCTGCAGTTTCCGCTGAAAATCTTCCTGGCCGCGCTCCAGAAGATGGCCCGCATCTTCTTCTCAGGCACCTCCGACGGCGAAGCGGTGCTTAAGCAGCTCGTTCAGTTCGCCAACAAGGCACGCAAGAGCGGCATCGTCTCGCTCGACCAGGACCTGGCCTCCGTCGACGATCCATTTCTCAAGCAGGCGCTGATGCTTGCTGTCGACGGAACCGAGCCCACCGAGGTCCGCAAGATCATGCAGATGGAGATCGACAACAAAACCGAGATGGAAGAAAAGATTCCACAGGTCTTTGAGGCCGCCGGCGGCTACTCTCCCACCGTAGGAATCATCGGCGCAGTTCTCGGCCTCATCCAGGTGATGCAGCACCTCGACAACATCACCGAGGTCGGCCGCGGCATCGCCGTCGCATTCGTTGCCACCATCTACGGCGTTGCCCTTGCAAATCTTGTCTTCCTTCCCGCTGCAGGCAAGCTCAAGATTCGCCACCGCGAAGACCAGATGATCAAGGAGATGATGCTCGAAGGTGTCGTCTCCATCCTTGAAGGAATGAATCCGCGCATGATGGAGACCAAGCTGCGCACCTTCCTCTTTGACGACAAACCCGCAGACAGCACAGCGGAGGCTGCAGCGTGAGCCGAAAAAAGAAGCACGAGCACGTCAACCACGAGCGTTGGCTGGTCTCATACGCCGACTTCATCACGCTGCTCTTCGCCTTCTTCGTCGTGCTCTTCGCCTCAAGCCAGGCCGACAAGAAGAAGCAGAGCCAGGTCGCCGCAGCCATGCAGAGCGCCTTCACGCCGCTCGGCAGCTTCGAGTCGCACTCAAAAACTCCTGCCATCACAGAAAACAGTCCACCGCAGGTCGTCACAAAACCGGCGGCGATGCCCCTCCCCTTCCCGCCAGCTGGCAGCACACATCTCGAAGAGACGCAGGCGCGCATCGACAGCCTGCTTCGCACGCAGACGGCAGGTGGAGGCATTCCTCCAGGCAGCGTAAGCACACGCATCACTCCTGAAGGTCTCGTCGTCTCGCTCAACGAGATCGGCTTCTTCGCCTCTGGCTCCTCCGAGGTGCGGCCCGCGGCCATCGCATTGCTCTCCGCGCTCGCTGCGTCGCTGCCCGACGCCCCGCTGCGCATCGAAGGCCACACCGACAATGTGCCGATTCACACCATGCAGTACGCCACCAACTGGGAGCTCTCCACCGCGCGCGCCAGCGCCATCGCGCGCCTGCTGCTCGAACACGGCTCCATCACACCCGCGAACCTGTCCGCCGCTGGCTATGCCGAATTCCACCCTGTAGCGTCAAACACAACCGAAGAAGGCCGCAGCAGAAACCGCCGCGTCGACATCATCCTTCTGCGAGGCCGAGGACCAGGCTGAGGTTTATACTGTGAGCAGGACGATGAGAAACACGCTCACCACCTTCGTTGCTACGGTCTGCCTGCTGGCCCTGTTTATCGGCTCGGCGGCGTGTCTCGACCTGCCTGTCGTGCAGGCCATGACAGCATTCGCAGCCTCGTCCATGGCATCGCACGCCATCGCGTCCGATCATGACTGCTGCCCCGCAAAGAGCGGCAGCGGCATGCACACCTCGATCTCGTGCTGCACAGTCCATCATCAGTCCGCTATTGCAACGGCTGCTGCTTCTTTGGACACTTCACTCGATGCGGGTTCCGCCATCCTTCCTGAGATTCATCTTGCCGGGGCGACGGTTGCTCCTCCCTATAGCGGCAAGACTGGCCCTCCGATCACGCGTCCGGCCACCAAGCTCCGTATCTGATCCACCTCCTCCGCTGAGCCTCTTTGTCTTCGCATGCGCATCGACGCGCACGCGATACAGCCCTCCGTTCCCTCAGCCTCAGGAGAAATCCCCAGTGATACCCCGCAGTCGCTTCAACCGCCTCGGCCTGCCCGTTCTTTGTCTTTTGCTCAGCACCATCGCACAAGGCCAGCAACAGCCCGATCACGATATGTCTGGCATGGACATGTCATCCATGCAGCATGACCACAGCTCCATGAACATGCAGTCAAAGCCGGGCATGATGATGATGCGCCAGCCCACCAACCTCATCGAATCGCAGCTCAACCGCCTCTCTTCCGGCACCAGCGTCGAACCGGCATCGACGCCCATGTACATGATGATGGGCCACCACGGCGCGTGGATGTGGATGCTGCACGGCGAGGCGTTCGTCACCGGCATCCAGCAGAATGCTGCACAGACACCAGAAGGCCGCCGCGGCGGCGACAAACTCTTCTCCACCAACTGGATCATGCCCATGGCCATGCGACGCCTCGGCCCCGGCCAACTCACGCTGCGCACCATGTTCTCGCTCGAGCCTGCAACCGTCACAGGCCGCCAGTATCCGCTTCTCTTTCAGCAGGGCGAAACAGCATTCGGCAAACCCATCGTCGACGGCCAGCACCCGCATAACTTTTTTATGGAGGTCGCCGCGCTCTACGACATCAAGCTCAGCGAACGAACTCTCCTGAGCTTCTACGTCGCTCCCGTCGGCGACCCGGCAATCGGGCCCGCCGCCTTTCCGCATCGCATGTCGGCGTCTGAAAATCCGCTCGCCGCCATCGGCCACCACCAGGAGGACTCCACCCACATCGCCTACAGCGTCCTCACCACTGGCCTCACCTGGCGCTGGGTCCGCGTCGAAGGCTCCGGCTTCCACGGCGGCGAACCCGGCGAAGCGCGCTGGCAGTTCCAGCCCTCGGCAAATGGTCTGGCGATAGACAGCTACTCCACGCGCATCACCATCGCCCCCAACGCCAACTGGAGCGGCCAATACTCCATCGCCCACATCACCGCCCCCGAGCCCGGCGCACACGAAGACCAGCAACGCCAGACCGCATCCATCATGTACAACCGCCCCTTCGGCCCGCGTGACGCTGCGGGACTCTCCACCGGCAACTGGTCCAACACTCTCGTCTGGGGACGCACCGTCTCGCACGGCAAGACGAACAGCTACCTCGCCGAATCGTTGCTCAAATTTTCGCGCAAAAACTACGTCTGGACGCGCATCGAAAACGCCGGCCGCACCAATCAGCTACTCCTCACCCCCGGCAAACCTGTTCCTCCAGACTTTGAGGAGGAGCCCATCGGCCACGCCGCTTCCTTTAGCTTCGGCTACGACCACGACTTCCGCCTGGGCCGCCACATCACCGCCGCTCCCGGAGCGCAGTTCACGACCTACAACACTCCGCAAGCGCTTAAAGCCACCTACGGCGATCACCCCTGGGGAGTCGCCGCCTTCGTCCGCTTCCGCATCGCGCAATAGTGATGACGATGCTCCAAGGGGCGAAATGTGCCGGTAGGAAATGAGGTGTCATTCCGAGCGGAGCGCAGCGAAGTCGAGGAATCCCCGCATTCGCACAAGCCGCCACAAACCCATCCCCCACCAAAATCGGGTGCCCATATCTGGCGGTTCCATCACCAGATGTGGGCATTCGCGCAACGCGCGAACCGTTTCCCTTTTCGTTTGTCATTCCGCAGCGCAGCGGAGGAATCTGCTTTCACTTCGTCATGCACGCAGAACCAATGCTGTAATGAATTACTGACATGACCCTCTACGTAGCCACCTCCAACCCCGGCAAGCTCCGCGACTTCGCCGTCGCCAACACGGCGCACATCCCCGTCGAGCCTCTCCCCAACCTCGCCACCATCGCCCCGCCACCCGAGGACGAGCCCACCTTTGAAGGCAACGCCATCGCCAAGGCACGCTACTACTCCAGCCACGCTCCCGGCCTCATCGTCATCGCCGACGACTCCGGCCTTGAGGTCGACACCCTCCACGGCCGCCCCGGCGTCCGCTCCGCGCGCTTCGCCGACGACTACAACTTTCATCCAGCCGAAACCACCTACCCGCTCAATACCGACGAACGCAATAACCTCTACCTCATCTCGCTACTCACCGGAGTGCCGCTCACCGAACGCAGCGCACGCTACCACTGCGTCCTCGCCGCCGCGCGCAACGGACACCTCCTCGCCATCGGCCACGGAGCGGTCGAAGGCGAGATCCTCTCCGAACCCCGAGGCACCGGCGGCTTCGGCTACGACCCGCTCTTCTACCTGCCCACCCATCAGCGCACCATGGCCCAGATCGACCTCGAAACCAAACTCACGCTGAGCCACCGGGGCCGGGCCTTCGCCGCACTACTACAGGAGCTGGCCACACACATCGCCGCAACCTAGGGAGCGTCATCAAACCTGCTCTCTGCAAAAGAAGTGTCGTTTCGACCGCCGCATCTCACAGCTTTATCGTGAGATGCGGAGTGGAGAACCGGGGTCCCCGGCGAGCTTGCTCGCTGGGGTGGAAGAAACCTGCTTCTCTACCGCAATTCTTCCCGGCGTCACGGGCAAAAGCAGATTCCTCCACTTCGCGCTACGCGCTGCGGTCGGAATGACAATCCAACCAGGCTCTTGTTTCTGGTAAACCAATTCGACGACACTCCCTGGCGCTACACCCCATAAATTCGCACGAACCTCACGATAACCGCACCAAATCGCTATGATTTCTTGACGCTGGCATAACCGCAGCGGAATAATCAGCCTGCTGCGGAATTCCACTCGCAGCAGCACTCCCAACGTTTTCAAGGAGTTCCTCTCATGGCCACCGCCACACCGCCAGCCCCTCCCGCCGCTCCACTCCGCGGCGTGCAACCGCTCCGCGCGGGCGAGGGCCACTCCTTCTTCTGGCGCAAGCTGCACTCGCTCACCGGAATCGTCCCCATCGGCGCCTTCCTCATCGAGCACATCGTCTCCAACTTCGAGATCGTCAACGGCCCCGTCGCCTACGCCAAGCAGGTGCTCTTCCTCAACTCCCTGCCGTTGGTTCGTGTCCTCGAGTGGGGACTGATCTTCATCCCGCTGGCCTACCACGCCCTCTACGGCCTCTTCATCGCCGTCCGCGGGCGCTCGAACGTCAACGTCTACCCCTGGGCCGGCAACTGGATGTACCTCTCCCAGCGCGTGACGGGCATCATCGCCTTCCTCTATATCATCCAGCACGTCCTCCGGCAGCGCTTCATGGGAGTCAGCCTTCCTGAACACCCCGGCGCCGCCTTCGCCAAGGTGCAGCACGAGCTCTCCAACCCCTGGATGATCGCCATCTACGTCATCGCGATGATCGCCACCACCTGGCACTTCGCCTACGGCACCTGGCTCTTCGCCGCCAAGTGGGGCATCACCCCCGGCGAAAAGGCGCGCAAGACCTTCGGCTACGTCTGCGCCGTCGTCGGCATCGCCCTCTGTCTCATGGGACTCGTCAGCATCTACGCCGTGGTCACCGCACCGCCCGCACCTGAAGACGTGATGCCAGAGGTACACACAAGCATCGTCATACCCGTTCAGACCGGGCCGCAACAGTTTGTCTTGGTTTCGTAGTGGTTCTTACTTTTGCTTCTAGGTAGCCCAAGGCTTCAGCGTTGGGTCTCTCTGGGCAACCGAGAAAACGGGGCTTTAGCCCCTGGGGTAAATCGATGTCGATGGATCAAGCAACAAAGGAGATGGCGCGCGATTGCTACGGCTATGGTCGCTGGGATGCTCCTTTTTGGTTCATCGGCCCAGAGCAAGGACAAGGCAACCCAGATGATATCCCAGAACGATACACGGCCTTCTCAGAACTGAATGATGAGGGACTCTGCGACTGTCGCGAGTTTCACAAAACGATTGAGCCCAAGTGGCACAGGGAAACACCAGCACTTCAACCAACTTGGCGACGTCTCATGCTTGTGCTTATGGCTTGTAAAGGAGCGCTCACGGGCGACAAGGATAGAGACGCGACGATTCTCCGCAACTACCAACGCGATCAATGGGGAACAACATCAGGTGAAACCTGTGTGATTGAATTGTCCGGCCTGCCGGCGCGCAACCTTAGTGAGAGAAGAGATCGCGAATCTTTTCGACAGCAGAGAATCGAGAAGATGTGCCAGAAAATGAGCGAAAGAAAACCAGGATTTGTACTCATTTACAGCAACGGGCAGTGGGACCATTGGAAACAGCGGACAGAGCTGAGATCACACAACGTCGAATTTGCACCATCTCCAACTGCGCCAGGTTATACGGACCAATACTGGATAGACATTGGTAAGAAGTTGCGTGACTCAGCAGGCCAATAGCTAGCATTTTCAAGTGTGACGAAGGAAGAACTACATGGCAGCAGCAACTCCCAGAATCATCGTCGTAGGCGGCGGACTCGCCGGCCTCTCCGCCGTCATTAAGATCGCCGAAGCGGGCGGCAAGGTCGACCTCTTCTCCATCGTCCCCGTCAAGCGCTCGCACTCCGTGTGCGCGCAGGGCGGAATCAACTCCGCCAAGAACCTCAAGGGCGAGGGCGACAGTGCCTGGGCGCACTTCGACGACACCGTCTACGGCGGCGACTTCCTCGCCAACCAGACCCCCGTCAAGCAGATGTGCGAGCAGGGCCCGGCCATCATCGACCTGCTCGACCGCATGGGCGTCCCCTTCAACCGCACCCCCGAGGGCCTGCTCGACTTCCGCCGCTTCGGCGGCACCCTCTTCCACCGCACCGCCTTCGCCGGAGCCACCACCGGACAGCAGCTTCTCTACGCGCTCGACGAGCAGGTACGCCGCTACGAGTCCGAGGGCAAGGTGAAGAAGTACGAGGGCTGGGAGTTCCTTTCCGCCGTGCTCGGCTCCAAGGGTGAGTGCCGCGGCATCTGCGCCATGGACCTCCGCACCATGGAGGTCCGCACCTTCCCCGCCGACGCCATCATCGTCTGCACCGGCGGTAACGGGGCCATCTTCGGAAAGTCCACCAACTCGGTTGTGTGCACCGGCTCCGCGCAGTCCGCGCTCTACCAGCAGGGCGCCTACTACGCCAACGGTGAGTTCATTCAGGTCCACCCCACCGCCATCCCCGGCGAAGACAAGCTGCGCCTCATGTCCGAGTCAGCCCGTGGCGAAGGCGGCCGCGTATGGGTGCCCAAGGACAAAACCGACAAGCGCGCCCCTGAGTCCATCCCCGAAGGCGACCGCTGGTACTTCCTCGAGGAGTGGTACCCCAAGTACGGCAACCTCGTACCCCGCGACGTCGCCACCCGCGCCATCTTCAAGGTCGTCTACGAGCACGGCATGGGCATCGACGGCCAGCCGCAGGTCTACCTCGACGTCTCGCACCTGCCGCCCGAGCGCCAGCACAAGCTCGAAGGCATCCTCGAAATCTACGAGAAGTTCGTCGGCGACGACCCGCGCAAGGTGCCCATGAAGATCTTCCCCGGCATGCACTACACCATGGGCGGCCTCTGGGTGGACTTCAACCAGCAGACCAACATCCCCGGCGTCTTTGCCGCGGGCGAGGCCGACTACTCCATCCACGGGGCTAATCGATTGGGTGCGAACTCGCTCCTCTCCTGCATCTACGGCGGCTTCGTCGCCGGACCGCAGGCCATGCAGTACGCCAAGGCCCTTCCCGCAGCCGAGGGCGACGGCGGCCACGCGGCTGAGCTTCAGCGTCAGAAGGAGGCCAACAACATCCTCCTTAACAACCCAGGCACCGAGAACCCGTTCAAGATATGGCGCGAGCTTGGCGACACCATGACCAAGCACGCCACCATCATCCGCTACAACAATGGGTTGGACGAGGCCGACGCCAAGATCGTCGAGCTGCAAGCCCGCTACCGCAACATCAATCTCTCCGACAAGAGCCAGTGGGCCAACACCAGCTTCGCCTTCGCCCGCCAGCTCTACAACATGCTGGAACTCGCCCGCGTCATCGTGCAGGGCGCGCGTCTCCGCGACGAGAGCCGTGGTGCACACTATAAGCCGGACTTCCCAGACCGCAACGACGAGAAGTTCCTCAAGACCACCAAGGCGAGCTTCGTCAACGACCAGCCGAAGTTCGAGTTCGAAGACGTGGACATCAGCCACATCAAGCCGCGCCCGCGCCGTTACGACGCAACTGCATAACCCGTTAGTCATTCCGCAACGGAGCGGAGGAATCTGCTTCTTTGCTTGAAACCGGAAGAAATTCGATGCCGCCGAGTATCCTTACAACCCGCAGCCGCCGTCATAGTACCTATGACGTACGCGACATCGAATATCTTCGTCTTCGTCGTGCTTCCGTTGATCTTCCTTGCGATCTGGGGGTATGTCTTCCTATACAACCGCAACGTAAAGAAGAGAATCGAGCGGATCGCCGGGCCTGGCCGTCACCTGACCAGCGAGGAAGCCGGCATCTCTGCTGTGACACTCGAGAACGAGCGCGCAGGGAAGACGGGGAGCATCTTCTAGCCCTTGACGAGAGCAGCCTCTCGCCCAAGCCATGGGAGATGCCTGCTCGATGAAGCGCGAGAACAACTTCGACATCATTCGCCTGCTGCTCGCGGCGGTCGTGGTTCTTTTCCACATCGGTTACATCAGCGGAGCGGCCATCTTCAGCTCTCTGCCCCGCTACTTCAGCGGCCACCTCGCCGTCGAAGGCTTCTTCGCCATCTCGGGCTTTCTGATCTTTGCCAGTTGGGAACGCTCCTCCTCCCTGCTCGACTACGGCATCAAGCGCGCGGCGCGCATTCTGCCGGGCTACTGGGTCGCCACTGCGCTCTGCCTGGCCATCGCCTTCAGCTACGGCAGCTTTCATGTGGCGCGTTTCCTCTTCGCGAACCTCACCTTTGCCACCTTCCTCAGCGGGACGATTCCCGGCGTCTTCCCCAACAATTTCACGCCCGTACTCAACGGCGCCCTGTGGACCATCAAGATCGAGGTCATGTTCTACATCGCTGTCCCGGCGATCGTCTGGCTCTGCCGACGGCTCAACCGCGACGCCGTTCTGTGGACGCTCTTCGCGCTCTCGGTCATCTATCGCGTCGCCATGGCCAGCCACGAGACCTTGGCCGTGCAGCTTCCCGGCCAGCTCTCCTTCTTCATGATCGGCGCGCTCATCCACTATCACGTCAAGTGGTTCGAGGCGAACGGCAAGTGGGTCAGCGCCGTGGCCGCGCTCATGTTCGTCGCTCACACGGTCACAGGATGGTTCTTTCTGCGTCCCGCCGCTGTGGCCACGCTTACACTGGCAGCCTCTCTGCTGCTGCCCACGGTCAAAGGCCCCACCCGCTGGGGAGACTTCTCCTACGGAACCTACGTTCTGCACTGGCCCATCATCCAGATCGTCGTCGCCACCGGCCTCTACGCCACGCGCCCCTGGGCCGCCATGGTTGTTACGCTGCTAGGCGTGGCCGTCGGCGCCGTCCTCTCCTGGTTCATCGTTGAAAAGCCATCGCTCGCACTCGCACATTCAAGGCGGATCAGAACTCCCTATCCCGCCGTTACACCCAGTTAAGCTGTAGCCAAGGAAAAACGACCATGCCAAGCACAATCAAAGTCGAGATCAAGCGCCAGTCCAGCCCGGATGCTGCTCCAGTCACCGAAAAGTTCGAGATACCCTATCGTCCGGGCATGAACATCACCTCTGTGCTCGGCGAGATCGCTCTGAACCCGGTCGACGTCACCGGCAAACAGACGACACCGGTCACCTACGACTCGAACTGCCTGGAAGAGATCTGCGGAAGTTGTGCGATGTTGATCAACGGCAAAGCAGCCATGGCCTGCTCCGCGCTGGTGGACAAGCTCACCGGCCCCAGCAAGGACCAGACCATCACGCTGGCGCCCCTCTCGAAGTTCCCCATCGTCCGCGACCTCGCCGTCGACCGCTCGGTGCTCTTCGAGAACCTGAAGAAGGTCAAGGCCTGGGTACCCATTGACGGAACCTACGACCTGGGTTCCGGCCCGAAGCAGGCTCCCCAGATCCAGGAGCAGCGCTATCCGCTCTCCAACTGCATCTCCTGCTGCTGCTGCATGGAGGTCTGCCCGCAGTTCAACCTGTCCACGAGCTTCGTCGGCGCCGCCACCATCGCGCAGACCAAGCTCTTCAACATGGACCCCTCAGGCTCCGTTCTTAAAGAGGACCGCCTCCGCGCGCTCTCCGGCGACGGCGGCATCCAGGAGTGCAGCTTCGCCCAGAACTGCGTGATGACCTGCCCCAAGGAACTGCCGCTCACCGAGGCCATCAGCGACATGGGCCGCGACGTCTTCATCCAGAAGGTCAAGGACCTCTTCACGCGCTAGAAAAGAGTTGTCATCGCAGAAGTTGAGGGACCGGGTGACGTACCGGCCCTTCGACTTTGCTTGTGTTTGAAAAGCCGTCGAAACGGATGTATCATACGGGTTGCAGCGTTTTTTCCGTTGTCCGTGAAAGGCCGTGTACGCACCGGCAACAGGACGGAAGAGATGAGTGGGCTACAGCCCACTTTTTATTTGCTCTGAAAACAGGCCTCAAACGAAGTAGTTTGTGGCGCAGCACAAGCATCAAGAAGTAGGGTTATGGCGCTGAATCTGGACACAATACGGGCAACGGCGGACCGCGTGGCCGCCTCTCACCGCCTCGACGTGGTGGACCTGGAGTTTCAGGGCGGCGCGAAGTTTCGCACCCTGCGCATCTTCATTGAGAAGAATGCCGAGGAGCGGGCCAAGTTCGCCGCGAAGGCTGCTGAAGCTGGAGACGAAGAGGCTGCTTCGCTGCCGAAAGGTGTTCCGGTGGAGATGCTCTCAGGCGTAACCCATGAAGATTGCGCGGTGTTTGCGCAGGATTTTGGAACAGTGCTGGATGTTGAAGACCTGATGCCCGGAGCTGAGTACACGCTTGAGGTGTCGTCGCCGGGGCTGGAGAGGAAGCTGCAGAAGCCTGAGGACTACACCCGGTTCACCGGAAGCCTGGTGAAGGTGCAGACCTTCTCGCCGGTCAACAACAACCGGCAGTGGCAGGGACGGTTGACGGGCTTTTCAGGCGACGCGCTGACACTGGACCTTTCGGCCGTGAAGCAGAAGGGCAAGGCGAAGAAGGCTATAACGGCGCCCGTGGTTGAGATTCCGCTGGCGAATGTAGAAAAGGCGCATCTGGTGGCGGAGTTCTAGCCACGGCGCGGCATCAGAGATACAGAAGACCTTCGGTTCTGAAAGACACCAGGACTTTCGGAACAAGATGATCGATACACGCAGTACAGAAGGACGAATGACATGGCAAGTGCTTTGTATCAGTCGATTGAGCTGTTGAGCCGGGACAAGGGCATCGACCCCGGTGTGGTTGTTGGCGCTGTTGAAGACGCGATCGCGCTGGCGACGCGCAAGTATTACAAGACGCAGGAGAACATGCGCGCCGAGATGGACCGCGAGACCGGTGAGATCCGCGCCTATGTCTTCAAGACGGTGGTTGAAAGCCCCGAACAGGTCGAGGACGAAGTGAACCAGCTTACGCTGGAGCAGGCCCGCGAGCTTGCGCCTGAGGT
>JAFDVV010000011.1:69677-84219 GCA_018268775.1 Acidobacteriota bacterium
GTGTTCAACGAGTACAACCACCGCGCCGGCGAGGTGCTGACCGCCACGGTGAAGCGGCTGGAGCCGATGGACATCATCTTCGACATCGGCAAAGCCGAGGCCCGCATGCCGAAGCGCGAGCAGTCGCGGCTGGAGCAGTTTGCCGTTGGCGAGCGCGTGCGCGTTGTTCTGCTGCGCGTGGACCGCGCCGCCAAGGGGCCGCAGGTGATCGTCTCCCGCGCCTCACCGGTGCTGGTGCAGAACCTGTTCCAGAGCGAAGTTCCGGAGATCTACGACAACACGGTGAGCATTAAAGCCATCGCGCGCGAGGCGGGCGAGCGTACCAAGATCGCCGTACAGTCGCGCGATAAAGACGTCGATCCCGTTGGCGCGTGCGTGGGCATGAAGGGGATGCGCGTACAGTCGATCATCCGCGAGCTGCGGGGCGAGAAGATCGACATTATCGAGTTCTCGGAAGAGATTACGACCTTCGCGGAGAAGGCGTTGCAGCCAGCGAAGGTCAGCCGCGTCTCCATCACTGACCTTGGGGAAAAGCAGCTTGAGGTGATCGTCGACGACACGCAGCTCTCGCTTGCCATCGGCAAGAAGGGGCAGAACGTCCGGCTCGCAGCCAAGCTGTTGCAGTGGAAGATCGACATCAAGAGCGAAGAGGAGAAGCGCCAGGAGGTCGAGCAGCAGATGCAGGCCATGGGCGGCGGACCTTCGACGCCGATCGAACAAGTCACGGAACTCGGTGAGAGCATTCAGGAGAAGCTGATCGCCGCCGGCATCACAACGGTTGAGGCCCTGGCCGACATGACACCGGAGCAGTTGGAAGAGGTCCCAGGCATCGGCGAAAAGACAGTTGAAAAGATCTCGGTCGCCGTACGCCACTACTTCGGTCAGTACGAGGAAGGCGAAGAGCGTCCGGCTACAGCCGAGGTTTCAGGCGCGGCTGCGGAAGAGACCTCGCTGGAGAAGACCCCGGAAGAGATTCTTGCGGGCGAGGCAGGCAGCGGCCGCGCAAAAGAGGTCAACGCGTTCTCGGCGGAGGACATTGCCGACGCTGAGGACGAGGCGTCGGGCTCCGACGCTCTGAGCGCTGCCGATGCGCGCGAAGAGCGGATTGAGCAGGACAACGATACGGTAGACACCCTGGTCGATGAAGCCCAGGAGGTCTCGGAAGAAGGCATTGACGATGGAAACGGCCGTGGCTAGCCGCGGCTGTCTCTCAGCGCCGCATCACGGATGCGGCAAAGTCGGTAATAATAGAAGCACCCACAATTCCTACCTCGAAGAGGCTGATATGAGCAGCTAGGGCGCTAGGGAAGCAAAAAAGGAACGGATGAGCAAAGTTCGAATCAACGATCTGGCACGCGAACTGGAAGTGAAGAGCAAGTCCATTCTGGACGCGCTGACGGCGGTTGGCGTCACAGAAAAGAAGACCCACTCAAGTTCGATCGAGCCCGATGAGGCCGACAAGGTCCGTGCGTATCTCGGTGGCGGAAGTCACGCGGCCAGCGCCGCAGCAAAGCCTGCGGCAGAGACGAAGCTGAAGATCGATCTCTCGAAGGCGTCGAAGCCTGGCGACGCTCTGAAGGCCATCCTCGAACGCAAGCAGGCTGAAACGGCGGCGAAGGCCGCTCCTCCGGCAACTCCGCGTCCGTCAGTCGTGGCCCCTCCGGTTGTTGCAACACCAAAACCTTCCGCTCCGGCGGTTCCAGTCGCCGCTGCCGCTCCTGTGGCCCACCCCGTGGCACCGCAGGGCCCGCGAAAGATCGTTCCGCAACCCCGCCAGCAAGCCAACATCGTGGTTCCTCCGGCAGCTCCTCCGGCGATCGCGAGCAAGCCCCCGGCCGGCCCGGTCATCGCGCGTCCTCCCGTTGCCGTGGTTCCCCCGGCGGCCGCGGCTCCAGCCGCGCATGAACGCCCTGCGGTTGTCGCGCCTCCCGCTGCTGCTGCGCCTAAGCCAGCTCCGGTTCCCGAAACTGTTGTAGCTGCGGCACCCGCGCCTGAAGCTCCCGCCGTAGAAGCACCTGCGGCGGCCGCTCCCACGCCCGAGGCTCCCGCTCCTCCTGCCGCTCCCGCGCCTCCTGCACGCCGCGTCATCATGCCGCAGACGGGGCCGCGCCCCATCTATACGGCCCCGGCCCCCGCCCCGGGAGCGCCGCCGCGCAACCGCCCTATCTTCGAGCGGCCGAGGCCGCAGGCTCCTGGCGCACCAGGAAGCCGTCCCCCGTTGCCCCCTGGAGCACGCCGTCCAATGCACCCGACGCGCAGCTTCCCGGGCGGCCCCGGCGGCGGTCCCGGTGGACGCCCTGGCTTCGCCGGCCCCGGAGGCTCACGCCCTGGCTTTGGCGCGCGTCCTGGCTTTGGCGGCCCGCGTCCCGGAGCCCCTGGACTTCTTCCTCCGGGAGCGGCCGAAGCTCCGGGTGGACGCCCTGCCGGACGTCCCGCGCAACGTCGCGGTGGCGGACAGCGCTACGAGAAGTCCAAGGAAGGCCCGATGAAGGGCTTTGCACCTCCGCCGCGGTTTGGCGGGGCGCAGATTCCGCACGAGCCCTTGCCGATCACACGCACCATTACTGTCACCGAAGGCATCAGCGTGAAGGACCTGGCCGAGAAGCTCGACATTCGCGGCAAGGATCTGATCGCCACCCTGCTGATGCGCGGCGTCTTTGTCACCGTGAACCAGTCGCTCGACGCGGAGCTGGTGAAGGACGTGGCGCGACAGTTCGGCGCGGACGCTACCATCATCTCGGTCGAAGAACAGCTTGAGAACGAGGCCATCGAGGGCTTCCTGGAAGACACGACCGGCATGACCGAGATCGTGCGCTCTCCGGTGGTCACTGTCATGGGCCACGTCGACCANNCACGGCAAGACCTCGCTGCTCGACGCAATCCGTCAGACCGACGTGGCAGCGGGCGAAGCAGGCGGCATTACGCAGCACATCGGCGCCTACAAGGTCCACGTTTCGAAGCCGGATTCACCGGCCTTCGGACGCGAGATCGTCTTCCTCGACACTCCGGGCCACGAGGCCTTCACACGGATGCGCGCACGTGGTGCCAAGGTGACGGACATCGTCGTGATCGTTGTCGCAGCCGACGACGGCGTGATGCCGCAGACGCTCGAAGCCATCGACCACGCCAAAGCGGCCAACGTAAAGATCATCGTCGCGATCAACAAGATCGACAAGCCGGAGGCGAACCCCGACCGCATCAAGCAGCAGCTTGCCGAGCGCGGCCTGCAACTGCAGGGCTGGGGCGGCGATGTGGAGTACGTCGAGGTCTCGGCCAAGAAGCGGCTAAACCTGGACAAGCTGGAAGAGATGATCTGCCTGGTCGCCGACGTGAACGAGCAGAAGGCGCAGCCGGACCGTCCCGCGGTTGGAACCGTCATCGAAGCCAAGCTCGACCGCGGACGCGGCGCCGTGGCGTCGATCCTGGTGCAAAACGGTACGCTCCGAACCGGCGACAGCTACATCGTCGGCAACACCTTCGGCAAGGTCCGCGCCATGTTCGACGATCGCGGACGCTCGATCGCCGAGGCTGGCCCCTCGACCCCGGTCGAAATCCTCGGTCTCGAAGCCATCCCGGATGCCGGTGATACTTTCCTCGTCATGGCCGACCGCGACCGCGCCAAGGAGATCGCGCGCTACCGCTCCATGAAGGAGCGCGAGGCACAGCTTGCCAAGAGCTCGCGTGTATCGCTCGAGGGACTCGCCGAGCAAATCAAGCAGGCCGGAATGAAGGACCTGAACCTGATCCTGAAGGGCGACGTGCAGGGTTCGGTCGAAGTGCTGGCCGACTCGCTCGAGAAGATGTCGACGGAGAAGGTCCGCGTTCGCGTGCTTCGCGCAGGCGTCGGCACCATCACCGAGTCCGACGTGCTTCTCGCTTCGGCTTCCAACGCCGTGGTGATCGGCTTCAACGTTCGCCCCGACCGCAAGGCTGCGGAGATCGCGGAGCGCGAGAACGTGGAGATCAGGCTGCACTCGATCATCTACGAGCTGCAGGACGAGATCACGAAGGCGATGTACGGCCTGCTCGAGCCGGTCTTCAAGGAGAACTACCTTGGACGCGCCGAGGTGCTCAACGTCTTCAAGATCACCAAGGTCGGACAGATTGCGGGCTGCATCGTGCGCGATGGTCTCATCCGCCGCGATGCGCAGGTCAAGGTGATGCGCAACGACGCGGAGGTTTGGAAGGGCAAGATCGCTTCGCTCAAGCGCTTCAAGGACGATGCGTCCGAGGTGCGTCAGGGCGTCGAGTGCGGTATCGATCTCGGCAACTTCAAGGACATCCAGGTCGGCGATTTCATCGAAGCCTTCACCACCGAGAAGCTGGCTGCGGAACTTGGCCAGACGGCAGCGCAGCGCAAGGCCGAAAAAACCTCGAACGAGTCCGTCAACGCATAAGACCTCTCAAACAAGCCCTGCTCTCTTTCTGAGGGCAGGGCATTTACTTTTTGACAACAAATAATCCGTAAAACGCACTACACTGCCTCTGACGCAAGATCGCTCAAACCCGCGTTCTGACTTTTGGAGGATTTGTGATGCGCACAGGCAATGCAGTCGCAGCAGGCGTGTTCTGTCTTCTCGCCTTATCGATCGGATGCAAACAGTCTTCGCAAACCGAACCGCCGGAGTCGCCACACGTTTCGCAGATCGAACGGCTCGATCCTGCAATGGACGCCATCGTCGACAGCAACAGCACATGGCATCTTGTGGCGGACGGCTTTACGTGGGTCGAGGGCCCTGTATGGATCGCCCCCAACACGCTGCTGTTCGCCGATATTCCCAGCAACAGCATTCGAAGCGTGGATGTCACCGGCAAGGTCAGCATATGGTTGCAGCCGAGCGGATATCGCGGCAGTGAGCCCTACGGCGGCAAGGAGCCGGGCACGAACGGCATGACGCTCGACGGCAAAGGCAGGCTAACCGTCGCAGGACATGCCGCGCGAAACATCATGCGGTTTGAGACGATGGACGCGCACGGCAAGGTTACGATTCTGGCCGACAGCTACGAGGGCAAACCCCTGAACAGCCCGAACGATCTCGTCTATGGACGTGACGGCTCGCTGTACTTCACCGACCCCCCATATGGCCTGCGGACGCAGGCGGATAACGATCCCGCAAAAAAACTGAAAGTAAACGGCGTCTATCGTCTTCCCAACGCGGTCAATGTAAAGCCGGGTGCCGCTCCACAACGGAACAGGCTGCAACTGGTAGTCGGTGACCTGCCCCGCCCCAACGGCATTGCCTTTTCTCCGGACTACAAATGGCTATATATAGCCGACTCCGGAGCGAAGAAGTGGATGCGCTACGCCGTCAAAAAAGACGGAACGCTGGAAGCAGGCACGTTGTTTCTCGACGCCTCCGGCGACCCGCGCCCCGGCGGCCCCGACGGCATGAAGGTGGACACCAAGGGTAATATCTACTCCGCCGGCCCCGGTGGCATCTGGATCATCTCGCCCGAGGGCAAGCACCTTGGAACAATTCTCACGCCGAAGAACGCCTCGAACGTTGCATGGGGAGGCGACGACGCTATGACGCTCTACGCGACAGTGACCGATGCCGTCTACAGTATCCGCATTAAGACACCCGGCCTGCGACCATGACGGGTCATCCGGCGCGTTCGATCAAGCAGCTTCTGTGAAGAACACTTTGCTCAATCCCGGTGTATCCTCCGACGGCGCATTGTCTGCGCGCAATGACGGCGGCATCGCCGCGAACCTGCGCAGACGCTGGCTGTACCTGATGCCGGCTGTGTTCATTACGTACAGCCTGGCGTATCTCGATCGCGCCAACTATGGATTCGGCGCTGCGGCGGGCCTGGCGGCTACGCTGCACATCACCGAAGCGCGAACCTCGCTGCTGGGCGCGCTCTTCTTTCTGGGCTATTTCACCTTTCAGGTGCCCGGGGCGCGAATCGCCAGAAGAGGCAGCGCGCGCTGGCTCATCTTTGCCGCGCTTGTTACGTGGGGATCGCTTGCCGCTTTGACGGGAGTCATTCGCGAGTTCTGGCTGCTCGCGCTGGACAGGTTCCTCCTCGGCGTCGCAGAGAGCGTTATCTTTCCAACGATGCTGGTTCTGCTCACGCGATGGTTCACTCGCGAAGAGCGTTCGCGCGCCAACGCTGTCTTCATACTCGGGAACCCGATCACGGTCCTGTGGATGTCGGCGATCACCGGCTATCTCATGCAGGCATATGGCTGGCAGATGACGTTCGTCCTTGAAGGAATACCAACGGTATTATGGGCACCCGTGTGGATGGCTGCCGTTCGCGACCGTCCTTCGCAGGCTGGATGGCTAAGCCCTTCTGCCTCAGAGGCGCTTGAACGGGCCCTTACAGGTGAGCAGGCAACGATGCCGCCCGTAACGTCTTTGCGAAGAGCGCTGCTCCGCAAAGACGTTGTTCTGCTATCGACGCAATACTTCTGCTGGAGCCTGGGCATCTATGGCTTCGTGCTCTGGCTGCCGACGATCATCCATCGTAGCGGCTCCGTAACCATGGGACAGACGGGACTGCTCGCCGCGATCCCCTACGTTGCCGCGGTCGTCCTGATGCTGATCGTGTCCTACATCTCAGACAAGACCGGGCGCAGAGAGGCCCTGGTCTGGCCGCTCCTTCTAGTCTCGGGCGTTGCGATGCTTGGCTCGTTCCTGTTTGCGAACAGCAGCTTCGTCACGGCCTTTGTATGTCTCGTCATCTCCGGGGGCTGCATGTACGCGCCTTACGGGCCCTTCTTCGCCATTGTGCCGGAGCGTCTGCCACGCAATGTTACGGCCGAGGTTCTGGCGGTCATCAATAGCTGCGGTGCGCTCGGCGGCTTTGCCGGAAGCTTCCTTGTCGGGATATTGCAGGCAGCTACAGGAAGCCCACGCGCTGGTTTTCTGCTTATGTCTTCGTCGTTGATATTCTCTTCCCTGTTGGTGCTTCTGTTGCCGAAACCAACACCCTCTGGAGCCAATGAACCCTCCATCGCATAGCTCGATATCTGTAGCCGATGTTCTCGAAGGTGACGCCTCGCAGTACGAAGCCATCAAGACGCACGCTCCCGGCCCTGAGGGGTCGCTGCCCATCACGGCGGAGATGCTGTTGACGCAGCCTTCGGGCAATCTCTTCGGTCTTAGTCAAAACGCAGGCATGGGTTGGGAGCCATCACGGCTGCGCGATCCGGAGTTCCTGATCCTGAGCACACACGGTGGCGTTCGCGCGCAGGATGGAACACCGATCGCGCTGGGATTTCACACCGGCCACTGGGAGGTCGGCCTGCTTGTCTCCGAGGCGGCTCGCGAGTTTCGCAACCTGCGCGCGACTCCGTTTGCCGGGGCCTGCACCGATCCCTGCGACGGACGCACGCAAGGTACGGCGGGTATGCTCGACTCGCTTCCCTACCGCAACGATGCGGCCATGGTGTTGGGGCGGCTGATGCGTTCTCTGCCAAATCGCAGCGGTGTTCTCGGTATCGCCACCTGCGATAAAGGTCTGCCCGCGATGATGATGGCGCTTGCCGGCTCTGGCGCTCTCCCAAGCATCCTCGTTCCCGGCGGCGTCACTCTCCTGCCCGACGAAGGCGAAGATGCGGGCAAGGTGCAGACGATCGGCGCGCGCTACTCGCAGAGCCAGATCACGCTCGAGTACGCCGCCGAAGTTGGATGCCGCGCCTGCGCGAGTCCCGGCGGAGGCTGCCAGTTTTTAGGTACGGCCGCAACGTCGCAGGTCGTCGCCGAGGCGCTCGGGTTATCGCTGCCACACTCTGCGCTCGCACCATCGGGCCAGCCAGTGTGGCTCGACGCCGCAGCAAGGTCGGCGCGCGCGATGATACGCATGATGCAACTGGGAGTTGTGACGCGCGATGTCCTGACCGATGCAGCGGTTCGCAACGCGATGGTTCTTCATGCAGCCTTTGGTGGCTCAACGAACCTGCTGCTTCACATCCCTGCAATCGCTCACGCCGCAGGCAGGCGGAGGCCATCGGTAGATGACTGGGTTGAGGTCAACCGTCAGGTGCCACGGCTAGTCGATGCGCTTCCCAACGGACCAAAGAACTTTGCAACCGTGCAGGTCTTCCTCGCCGGTGGAGTCCCGGAGGTCATGCTGCATCTTCGGCGCGCCGGCTTGCTCGATACAACGGCGCGGACGGTCACCGGCGAATCTCTCAACGAAAATCTGAACTGGTGGGAGCAGAGTGAGCGGCGACGCATCATGAAGAAGCAGCTACTCAATCTCGACGGCATCGACGCCGACGACGTCATCATGTCGCCGGACAGCGCGCGGCAGCGAGGACTCACCGCCACGGTCTGTTTTCCTTCAGGCAATCTCGCTCCCGAAGGCTCCGTCATCAAGAGCACGGCCATCGATCCGTCGCTCGTCGATGAGAGCGGCACGTATCGTCACGTCGGCCCCGCGAAGGTGTTCATCTCCGAAGCCTCTGCCATCGCCGCTATCAAGCGCGGCGACATCGGCAAGGGCGACGTCGTCGTGCTCATCTGCGGCGGCCCCGCAGGCGCGGGCATGCAGGAGGTCTACCAGATCACCTCGGCGCTCAAAAGCCTGCCGCATTGCAAGCACGTTGCCGTGCTCACCGACGCACGATTCAGCGGCGTCTCCACCGGAGCGTGCATCGGACACATCTCGCCGGAGGCGCTCGCAGGAGGCCCCATCGGCCGTGTGCTCGATGGCGACCTCATCGAGATCGTTGTCGACCGCCGTGCGCTTCACGGCTCCGTCAATCTCATCGGTGAGGGAGATTGCCAATTCACCGCCGAACAAGGAACACGGCACCTCGCAGCACGTACCACGCGAAACGATCTGGCGCCACATCCTCAACTTCCCGAAGCAACTCGGCTCTGGGCCGCGCTGGTCCAGGCCAGCGGCGGGGTATGGGGCGGGTGTGTCTATGACACCGACGCTATCGTGAGTTGTCTCCAGCAGAATCGACCCTCCGCATCCATCGATCGAGGACAAGGAAACGCATGAAACTTTACCGCACGACAGCCGGATCTCTCGTCGAAGAAGACGGCAGCTACTTTTCGCTCGAAGCGTCAGACTGGGACGAGTTGATCTCCCGCCCCGACGTATACCAACGCGCACAGGCTGCGCTCTCGGGTAAACCCGTTCAACAACCCGCAGCCGCTACAATCCTCGCTCCCGTCGGCAACCAGGAGGTCTGGGCGGCTGGCGTGACCTACTACAGAAGCCGCAACGCGCGCATGGAGGAGTCGAAAGACGCGGGCGGCGGCACCTTTTACGATCGCGTTTACGTCGCGGACAGGCCGGAACTCTTTTTCAAAGCCAGCGGCAGCCGCGTTGTTGGCCCCGGCGCACAAGTCCGCATCCGCAGAGACGCAACCTGGTCGGTACCCGAGCCGGAGCTGACGCTACTTATCAGTTCTACTGGCGTTATCACTGGCTACACCATCGGCAACGATATGAGCTCGCGCGATATCGAAGGAGAGAACCCTCTCTACCTTCCGCAGGCGAAGGTCTACGACGGAAGCTGCGCAATCGGCCCCGCGCTGCTGCTAAGCCCAGAACCTCTTTCACGTTCGACGGGCATTCAGATCGAGATCGTTCGCGGCGGAAAAACTGCATTCAGCGGAGAGACAACACTCGCCGAATTGAAGCGCGAGCCAAAGCTGCTCGCCGAATACCTCTTCCGCGAAAACAGCTTCCCCCATGGAGTCTTTCTGATGACGGGCACCGGCATCGTCCCCGGCGACGACTTTACGCTTGCTGTTGGCGATGTCGTGAAGATCAGCATCGATGGAATCGGCACGCTGGAGAACCCTGTCGCCTGAAGCGGGCTCTCCAGCAACACTAGGCAGCGCCCGCTTCCACTTCCCGTTCCGCCTTGCGTCCGCCGATGTAGCCGAACAGGGCGATGTAGATGTAGCAGACGGCAGGAATCACAAACGCGTGCTGCACACCGATTGCATCCGCGAGATGGCCTTCCGCCAGCGGAATCAGCGCACCGCCGACGATTGCCGCAACCATCAGGCTCGATCCTTTGCTCGTCAACTGCCCAAGCCCGGTCAGGCCAACGGTAAAGATGCTGGGGAACATCACCGAGTTGAACAGGCCCACTGCGAGAATCGACCACATCGCAGTATGACCATGCGTAAGGATAGAGATCACCACCAGCAGAAAAGCCGCAACCGCCGCCGAACCCAGCACGAGGCTCGTCCTGAGCTTTGTCAGCAGCCCCGAGCCGATAAACCGCCCAATCATGGCGCCGGTCCAGTAGACGGAGACATACTTTGCGGCGGCCTGCTCCGGCAGCGCACCAATATCGGGCAGACCGAAGTAGTTCACCAGAAAGCTGCCGATTGAGACCTCCGCACCGACGTAAACGAAGATCCCCACAGCAGCCGCCAGCAGGATGGGATGCTTCCAGATCGAGTCGCCGCTCGCGCTTGCATCCAGTTCACCGGGGCGAATGTCGCGCGTGAAGTCCATCGGCGGCAACTTCACCATTGCCAGCGCTATCGCCAGCAACACCAGCGTCAGACCGATTCCCACGTAGGGCAGTCTTACCGACGAGGCCTGTTCCGCGCGATACGCCTGCAAAGCGGCAGCCGAGAATGACTTCAGCTTGTCAGGCGTCACCTGCGTTGTACTCAGGATCAGCGCACCGCCGAAGATCGGCGCAACCGCCGTCCCCAGAGAGTTGAACGCCTGCGAAAGATTCAGCCTGGCCGCTCCGGTCTCCGGCGGCCCAAGGTGGGCCACATAAGGGTTCGCAGCTACTTGGAGACTGGTAATACCGGCCGCCAGAATGATGAGCGCCGAAAGAAACAGTCCGAACGAAGCGGCGGCAGAGGCGGGAAGAAACAGGAACGCTCCCACTGCCATCACCAGCAGGCCGATCACCATCGTTCCCTTGTAGCCGCGCCACTCCACCAGCTTTCCCGAGGGCACGGCAAAGATAAAGTACGACGAGAAGAAGCAGAACTGCACCAGCATCGCCTGCGCGTAGTTCAGCTCGAAGATGCTCTTCAGGTGCGGGATCAGAATGTCGTTCAGGCAGGTGAGGAATCCCCACATGAAGAAGAGCATCGTGGCGATGCTCATAGCGCGAATGTCTGTCTTCTGCGGCCCGGTGTGCGTGGTGCCGGTGGTCGTTGAAACTCCAATCGCCATATTGCTGTTTACAGCCTTCCCATGAGTGTTAGAGCCTGCACGTTTAAACTCCACTCATCCTACACTCTTCGCTTCCTGCCCCGACATATTGGTACAGCTATACTGGGCATAGAAACAGACCCGCGCCTCAAGAAAGAGCGGGTTGAAAGAGCAGACGAGCAAATGACCGTAAACGCCACAACACCACGCGACCTGAACTTCCGCATGCCCGCCGAGTGGGCCCCTCACTCCGGCACGTGGATCGCGTGGCCGCACAACGCAGAAGACTGGCCGGGAAAGTTCCAGCCCATCCCCTGGGTCTACGCCGAGATCGTCCGCCATCTCTCCTGCTGCGAAGACGTCCACATCCTCGTCAACAACGACACTGCGGAAAAGCGCGCGCGGCACATCCTTCTTCGCGCCGGCGCCAATATGGCGCGGCTGCACTTTCACCCCTGGCAGACCGATCGCGTGTGGCTGCGCGACTCAGGCCCCATCTTCGTCAAGAACCCTGAAGGTGACCTCGCCGTCACCAACTGGCGCTTCAACGCCTGGGCCAAGTACGACAACTACCAGCGCGACGACCAGATCCCTCGCCACGTCGCGAAGCTCTACGGCATGACCGAGTTTCAGCCCAAGGTTGAAGTCGACGGCAAGGCACACCGCCTCGTCCTTGAAGGAGGCTCTATCGACACCAACGGCGCGGGCATTCTGCTCACCACCGAAGAGTGCCTGCTCTCCGATGTGCAACAACGCAACCCCGGCGTCTCAAAAGAACAGATTGAGCGGGCCTTTCACGACTATCTCGGTATTGACCAGACCATCTGGCTCCATCGCGGTGCCGCTGGCGACGACACCCACGGCCACGTCGACGACATCACCCGCTTCGTCGACGAGAACACCATCCTCACCTGCGTCGAGCCTACCGTCCACGACGAGAACCACCTCCCGCTCGCCGAAAACCTCGACCGCCTGCGCTCTGCCCGCAACCTTGACGGCAAGCCCTTCAGGGTCGTCGAGCTGCCCATGCCCGCGCCCGTCGTCTTCGACGGCCAGCGCTTGCCAGCGAGCTACGCGAACTTCTACATCGCCAACGACCTGGTGCTGGTCCCTACCTTCAACGACCCCAACGACCGCCACGCGCTGAACATCGTCGCCGGTTGCTTCCCCGATCGAAAGGTAACAGGAATCCACTGTACCGACTTCATCTGGGGGCTGGGCGCGCTACACTGCATGACACAACAGGAGCCCGCGTAACAGGCACCGATTGCCATCACGGCGAACTCGCCCCCAACACACCGCCGCAGAACTGACTCGCTACACTGACTTCATGGCACCCGACCCTCAATCAGGCGAACACGACATCCGCATGATGCGGCTCGCAATCGACGAAGCCCGCGCCGCCGAGGCCGCAGGCGAAGTGCCCGTGGGAGCTGTCGTCGTCGCAGCCGATGGCAAGACTGTCCTGGGACGTGGACAGAACCGCGTCCTGCGCGACAGCGACCCTACGGCCCACGCCGAGATCGTCGCCATGCGCGAAGCCGGACGCGCGCTCGGCAACTATCGCCTGCTTACGTCCGAAGGCGCGGGCTGCACGCTCTACGTCACGCTCGAACCCTGTGCCATGTGCGCCAGCGCCATCCTTCACGCACGCATAGCACGGCTGGTTTACGCCGCCGACGACCCAAAGGCCGGCGCCTGCGGCAGCGTGCTGGAGGTCATGAATCACCCACAGCTCAACCATCGCGCCGAGATCGCCAAAGGCGTACTTGCCGAGGAGTGCAGCCGCATGCTCAGCAACTTCTTTCTCATTCGCCGGGGCAAGCGTCCGCTCGATCCGCACCCTCTCGACACTCAGGACGCTCTCCGCGGATATCCCGAGGACAGCAAGCAATAGTAGCGCCAACCGGCGAAGTACGGTCTACAACCAATGGGTCATACGGCATGGTCAGACGGGGGATGTTCTCAGTTTGCAAATAGCTGCATCATGCTCATGAGACGGCAGAAAGCCGCCCCTGTCCAAGGAGACATTCCCATGGTTCATGACTTGGTTCTCGCCTTGATCTTTCTCGGTATGATCATCGCCCCTGCACTCCTCGCCATCCGCTCCAAAGAGGAAAAAGACGCCCTGTAATGTACAGGCACGGCGCTGCGAAGCGCAGCCCGCTATCAGGCAAACAAAAGCCGCATCCGGCGATCGGATGCGGCTTTTTACCGTTTATCGGGTAGCTCAGTTCCGCAAAGCCATTTGCTCCGTGACAATCTGCGTCAGGTCCGGCTTCTTCAGACCGTGCTCGCGCTCGTTGAACTGGTCCACCTTGCTCGACCAGTTCATGGAGCAGAACTTCGGGCCGCACATCGAACAGAACGCTGCTTCCTTGTAGTAGTCGTCCGGCAGCGTCTCGTCGTGCATGCCTCGGGCGGTATCCGGATCGAGCGAGAGCGCGAACTGCTTGTCCCAATCGAAGGTGTAACGCGCGTGCGAGATGGCGTCGTCGCGGTCGCGCGCGCCAGGCCGATGACGCGCAATGTCAGCGGCGTGGGCGGCGATCTTGTACGCGATGATGCCGTCCTTCACGTCCTTCTCGTTGGGCAGGCCAAGGTGCTCCTTCGGCGTGACATAGCAGAGCATCGCCGCGCCGTGCCAACCGATCATCGCCGCGCCGATCGCCGAGGTGATGTGGTCGTAGCCGGGTGCGATATCCGTAACCAGCGGCCCAAGCACGTAGAACGGAGCGCCGTCGCAGAGCTCAACCTCCTTGTCCACCTGCTCCTTGATCTTGTCCATCGGCACGTGGCCGGGGCCCTCGATCATCACCTGCACGTCATCCTTCCACGCCTGGCGCGTAAGCTCGCCCAGCGTCTTCAGCTCGGCAAACTGCGCCTCGTCGGAGGCGTCGGCTACGCAGCCGGGACGCAGGCCATCGCCGAGCGAGTAGCTGACGTCGTACTTCGCCATGATCTTCGTAATGCGGTCGAAGTTCTCGTAGAGGAAGTTCTGCTTGTGGTGGTGCGTCATCCACTGCGCCATGATGGCTCCGCCACGCGAGACGATTCCCGTGATGCGTTTGGCCACCATCGGGACATACTGGATCAGCACGCCGGCGTGGATGGTGAAGTAATCGACGCCCTGCTGCGCCTGCTCCTCAATCACCTCGAGGTACAGGTCGATGTTGAGGTCTTCCAACTTCTTGACGCGGGAGAGCGCTTCGTACAACGGCACCGTGCCAATGGGCACAGGCGAGTGCCGCAGGATTGCCTCGCGGATCATCGGGATGTCGCCGCCGGTCGAGAGGTCCATCACGGTGTCGGCGCCGAAGTGGACGGCCGTATGCAGCTTGCGGAGCTCTTCGTCCACGTTCGACGAGAGCGCCGAGTTGCCGATGTTGGCGTTGATCTTCACCAGGAAGTTGCGGCCGATGATCATCGGCTCGAG
>JAFDVV010000012.1 GCA_018268775.1 Acidobacteriota bacterium
CTCGATGTTGTGGTTCAGAATCTCGGGCCGCACGGCGACGACCATGCGTAGCGACTCCTCGTTGCCCTGGAAGTCCGGTGTCAGGATCTCGACGCGGCAGCCGGGCGCCTGCTGGCGAATCTCTTCGACCACGTTGACGAAGGCCTGCGCCGCGCCGATGTTGTCGTCGTCGCGGTTCACGCTGGTGATGACGGCGTGGTTCAGCCCAAGCTGTGCGACGGCGTAGGCCACGCGGCGCGGCTCGTCCAGGTCGATCGGCTCCGGCTTGCCCTTGGGCACCGCGCAGAAGCCGCAGCGCCGCGTGCACAGGTTGCCGAGCATCATGAAGGTCGCGGCCTTCTGGTTCCAGCACTCGCCGATGTTGGGGCAGTGCGCGCTCTCGCAGACCGTGTGCAGGTTCAGGTCGCGCGCCATCTTCTTGAGATTGTGGAAGGTCTCGCCCATGGGCGCCTTCGCCTTGAGCCACGCCGGTTTGGGCGCGGGCTTCTTCGGCGAAAGGTCGATCTGCACCAACTCGGATACGGGCGTCATCTCGTCTCTTATTGTAGCGGGCGGGCCACCAGGGCGTTTATCGGACTCCAACCCAAGGCTTTGGCCTCGCCCGGGGCTTTAGCTTGCCCTTTGTTTGTCATCCCACAGCCATCTCCTTTGTCATCCCGCAGCGAAGCGAAGGGATCTGCTTTTAGTACCCGTGGCAGAGAAAGCAGATTCCTTCGCTTCGCTACGGAATGACAAAAAAGAACGGTCCAGGCAACGCTTCGCGAGGCACCCGCAACCGGGCGCCAGCATCAAGAAAGGCGGCGCTTTCAGTCGAAGATGACCGTCTTGTTTCCGTAGCGCAGAATCCTGCGGTCCAGGTGCCACTTCACCGCGCGAGACAGCACGACTCGCTCCAAGTCGCGGCCCTTGGCGATCAGGTCCTCGACCTGGTCGCGGTGCGAGACGCGCGCCACGTCCTGCTCGATGATCGGCCCGTCGTCCAACTCCTCTGTGACGTAGTGGCTGGTTGCGCCGATCAGCTTCACGCCGCGCTTGTGTGCCGCATGATATGGACGCGCCCCGATGAACGCCGGCAGAAACGAGTGATGCACATTGATGACGCCGGACGGATACCTGCGCACAAACTCCGGCGAGAGTATCTGCATGTAGCGCGCCAGAACGATAAGCTCGACGCCCGCCGCCTCAAGCAGGCCAAACTGCCTCGCCTCGCCCTCGGCCTTGTTCGCGGCCGCCAACGGAACATGGTGGAACGGTATGCCGTAGAACTTTGCCAGCGCCTCGCCGTCGGTGTGATTGCTGATTGCGAGCGCGATATCGCACTCGAGCTCGCCCATCTGGTGGCGGTGCAGCAGGTCGGCGAAGCAGTGCAGGTGCTGCGAGACAAAGACTGCGACGCGCGGCCGTATCGCACTCACGTGCAACTGCGAGTCCATGTTGTAGCGCTTCGCGATGGGGGCGAAGGCCTCGGAGAAGGCCTGAATATCGAATGCCTGCTTGCTCTCACTGCCAAGCGCCCACTCCACGCGCATGAAGAAGAGGCCGGCGTCGTGGTCCTGGTGCTGGTCGGCGTGGATGATGTTCGCGCCAAAGCGGTACAGCTCGCCCGAGACGGCTGCCACCAGACCCTTCTGGTCCGGGCACGTAATCAACAGCACAGCGGAGTCGTTCATTCGTTCCTTCACTCCCTACCCGCAATCTCTCTGCCGAAGAAGAGCACGGCAAGCGCCACGACAAGTACGATCCATCCGCGACTGACTAGCTGCTGCGCGTAGCGGAACTGGTCGAAGCACTCCGCCTTGCCGAAGCTTCGGAACAGGAAGATGTCTTCTGCATAAAGCCACGCTGGAGGAACCAGCAACCACACGCCCAGGAGCCACGCCTTCGCGGTGTGCCGGTTCGGCGGTTGCGTTCCGCCGCGCCGCGCTTCAGCCTGCTCGCGCATCCACGCGAATGCCTTCGCCAAAGAATAGACTGCGCCTGCAACGCCAATGATCGTCACCAGCAAAGCCAGCCATCCATGCGAGCGGAAGGTGCCCGCCATGCAGGCTTCAGGAACGCCTTGCGCATCGAAGAACGTCATTGTCGTCTCACCGCAGCCGGTCGCGCACCGACCCGCGCACCAGGTAGAGGAAGAAGACCAGTACCAGCAACGCGCGGATCAGAAAGAATCCAGTCTTCGTTCGCTCGAAGAAGTAGAAGTCGCCCGAGCTGAGCAGCAGCGTCCCCGCGGTGACGATGGCCCATCCCCACTTCTTCAGCCGCAGCAGGCCGAAGACCCCGACGGCCAGCAGCGTGCAGATCGCCAGCACGCTGTACTTCGCGCCGCCGGCGCCAAAGGTTCCGCGGAGTGCGGCGAAGGCATTCAGGATCGTCATGAAGATCATGAACATCGAGATGCCCGCGATACCGGGCAACATGCCTCCGGCGCGGGCCTCAAGCCGCCTGATCTCTCGCTCTTCCGCGCTGTCGATACGGTTTTCGTCGCTCATAGTGTGTGCAGGTAGGCCAGCAGGTCGTTCAGGTCGGCCTGGTCGATCTGACCGGCCATCGGCGGCATCATGTTCCTTCCGCGCAGTACGGTGGCCGAGACGCGTTCGTCGGTCGCCGCCGCGCCGCTGGCAAGATACTCCTTCTTGAAGATGCCGCGCAGCGCGGGCCCGCTCAGCGGGGTGTCTGTGCGGTCGCTGTGGCAGCGCGCGCAGTTGGCCTGAAAGACGGCGTGCCCGTGCATCTGCTGAGCATTCAACTGCGCCAGCGGAGTGGGCGGGGGCAACGCCTTGCATCCTGCCAGCGCGCAGACCAGCATCAATAAAACGGAAGCTCGAATCATCTCTCCGTATTCTCTCATCTCCAACAAAGCTGACTCACTGGCGAGGTGGCCATCCCATGGACTGGCACCCCCCTGAACAAACGCCCCCAACTCTCCCGTGTCATCCTGAGCGGGGGGAGCGGGTCGAAGGGCCTGCGGTTTCCCTCGGCGTGAAACGGCATGGCCAGGAAAGACTGCATATCCTCCGGCTGCTTACAGCAAAGAGGCAAATTCGGCTCAGGACGACACTGCTTTAGTGATAGACGAATTCAATAAACTGCATCCAGCCAGGACGTCGACTCTATCACGCGCCCCTCACCTCCCAACCGGCGTTCCCCTCCAAGCGCTGGCCCACTTCGAGGGCTGCGGGCCCATCGTGAACTCCAGCGTTGCGCCCTGCATGATGTCCTTATAGCGAACCACCGGTTCGTTGAGCGGCTTGCCGTTCAGCGTCGCCGACTGGATGTACATGTTCGCCGCGCCCGCGTTCTTCGCATTCACCGTGAACGTCTTGCCGTTCGCCAGCTTCATGGCGAACTTCGAGAACATCGGGCTGCCGATCATGTAGTCGCCGCTCGCCGGATTCACCGGGTAGAAGCCCATCGCCGTGAACAGATACCACGACGACATCTGGCCGCAGTCGTCGTCGCCGTCGAGGCCGGCGGGCTGGTTGGCATACTCCGCGTTGAGTATCTCGCGGACCTTCGCCTGCGTCTTCCACGGCTGGCCGCTGTAGTCGTACAGATAGCCGTAGTGGTGGCTGGGCTCGTTGGAGTGCACGTTGTGCTTGCCCGCAAAGTGCTGGTCCAGCTTCGCGTTGTACTTGTCCGCGCCGCCCATCAGCTCGAGCGTGCCCGGGATGTCGTGGAAGGCGCCCCACGTGTAGACCCACGCATCGCCCTCGGTCCAGCCGGAGACGGAGCGGTTGCCCGGCGTGTCGCGCGGGCCGCCGATCGGCGCCCACTTGCCGTCCGAGGTCCTGCCGTTCATCAGCCCCAGCGCAGGGTTGTAGAGGTGCTTGTAGTTCAGCGAGCGATTGAGGAAAAACTCGTAGTCCTTCTCGCGGCCCAGCGCCTTGGCCACCTGTGCGACGCACCAGTCGTCGTAGCTGTCCTCGATGGTGCGCGAGGAGGCCTCGTCCGTCTTGTCGGTCGGAATGTAGCCGAGTTGCTTGTAGTACGTCAGCCCACCGCGCGCCTCGTACGGCGTGTGCGGCTCGCGGTCGAGCCAGCGGCGCGTCGTGTCGCCATCGGGCGGAGTCATCGCGTCCTTATACACCGCGTCCCACGCCGTCTTGCGGTCGAAGCCGGTGAAGCCCTTGTTGATCGCCTCGGCCACCAGCGAGTCGGCATGCGTGCCGATCATGATGTTCGTGTACGAGGGGTTGGGCCACTTCGGCATCCATCCGCCTTCTTTGTAGTTTTGCAGCAGCGCCGTAATCATGCCCGGCACCCGCTCCGGGGCCATCAGCGCGATCATGCTGCTCTCGGCGCGGAAGGTGTCCCAGATGGAGTAGGCCGTGTAGCTTTCGCCCGAATGAATCTTGTCGTCGAAGGCCGAGTAGTAGCGGCCGTACTCGGAGAAGACGCGCGGGTAGAGCAGCGCGTGATAGAGCGCGGTGTAGACCATCTTGCGCTGGTCTGTACTGGCACCTTCGATGTGCACACGGTCGAGCTTGTTGTTCCACGTGGCGGTCAGCTTGTTGCGCACGGCGTCGAAGTCCCACGCGGGGATCTCCTTGCGCAGGTTCTCGCGCGCCTGGTCGACGCTCAGGAACGAAGTGCCGACGCGCACCTCAACTGTCTCACCTGGAGCGAACTCGGCGTAGGCCCCTCGAGCAACCTTTGCGCCGTAGTTGTCCATGCCGTAGGTCGCGGCGTTCTTCCATGCGCGGCGGAACTCGACGACAAAGTAGCCCTTGAAGTTCGGCAGCACGAAGGGGCCAAGGTTGCGGTCGGTGCGGTCGGGGTTGTAGCCGGTGATCTCACGCTTTTCTGCGTCGAAGTTCGCCATGCCGGGGACGCCAGGCCGCGAGATCTCCGCCAGCACACGGCCAGCCGCGCCCTTGGGGAAGGTGAAGCGCATGTACGAGCAGCGCTCGGTCGCCGTCATCTCGGCGCGAATGCGGCTGCCGTCCTTCGCCGTCATCCACACGGAGTAGTAGTCGGGCCGCGTGATCTCGTCGGCGTGCTTGAAGGCCATCTGCCGCGCCTCGGGCGTCGTGGCCAGCGAGCCCACCTGCGGAACCAGCGTGATGTAGCCGTAGTCGCCCATCCAGATGGCGGGCTGGTGCGTGCCCATGAAGCCCTGGATGTTGGCGTCCTCGTACTTGTAGCTGACGACGCTCAGCTTGTTCTGCCGCGTCTGCGGCGTCCAGTTGATCATGCCGAACGGAGGCGTGACGAAGGGCATGGTGCCGCCGTAGCCGATCGGCCCCGAGCCGGTACCGATGTAGGTGTTCACCTCGTCGATGTTGCCCTTGGGCGGAGGCGCCGCCAGCGCAGATGCGGCGACGGCAAGCGTGGCAAGGCAGGCAGACAGGTTCAGCGCGCGTCGTTTCTTCATCGAATGAAACGATAGCAGGTCGCTCCGCGGCGTGTGTACTCTCTGGCCGCGGCAGGGCTGCTTGTCTCCTAAGGTGTCATCCTGGCAGCCGCTCTCTCCCCTTGTTGTCATCCTGAGCGGAGCGCGCAGCGCGGAGTCGAAGGACCTGCGGTTTCAACCGAGCCTTGTGTTGGTTACTGACAAAACCGCAGATCCTTCGACTGCGTTTGCCGCAAAAACCGCGTCAAACTTCGCTCAGGAGCAATCCGAATCGGAAGGCCTGGGTACGCCTCAATAAAAATCGGCGCAGCTCAAAAAGTAGCCGCAGGTGCGGCAAACGAGCTTGCAGCGGCTGTCCTCGAGCCGCGAGGAGCAGGTGGGGCAGTAGACCTGATGGTGCTCATTGATCGGGCACTGGGCTGTCTCAGGCAAAGGCTCTGCCATCTCGGCTGCGGGTGTGAGGGACATTTTGAAAGCGTAGCGTACTTTACGGGTTTTTCAACCACCGCGAAGCGACCGGGAGGCATCGAATCATGTACCGTCGAAGTTATCGACACAGTTATCTACCAGACCGCTGAAGACAAAGGAGAACGACATGGACCGCTACGCAAGCGCCGTATGGCACGGCACGTTGAAAGAGGGTAAGGGCACAATCAGCACCCAGAGCGCGACCCTCAAGGACACGCAGTACAGCTTCGCCGCCCGCTTCGCCGAGGGCGCCGGCACCAACCCGGAAGAACTGATCGCGGCCGCGCACGCCGGCTGCTACACCATGGCGCTGAGCTCGCAGTTGACCCAGGCCGGCCTCACGCCCGACACCATCGAGACCAAAGCAGTGGTCACACTCGACCTGCACGGCGAAGGCCCGGCGATCACGAAGATCCACCTGACCAATACGTCGAAGGTACCAGGCATAGACAAGGCAAAATTCGACGAGCTGGCAAACAAGGCCAAGGTCGGCTGCCCGGTGTCGAAGGTGCTGAAGGGCGCTGAGATTACGCTGGATGCCACGCTTGTCTAAGTTTGTAACGCGCTATGACTGTCACGTTGTCATTCCGTAGCGTAGCGGAGGAATCTGCTTTCCCCGGATGAGGCCGCCAGGTATGGGCACCCGGCACCGGTACGTTCACCAACCCGGTGTCATTCCGAGCGAAGGCCGCAGGCCGAAGTCGAGGAACCTGCTTTTCCACGGGGCGCGCCGCGAATTGCGGGAGAGAAGCAGGTCCCATTCGACTTCGCTCAGGGCAGGTCTCTCCACTTCGCTGCGCTCCGGTCGAGATGACAAACGAAATTCGCTCAGCTTGGATCGAGACAACGACAAACAAAGACTGAGCTCAGTGCGAGTGGTCGTGGCCGTGGTGGTGATGATGGCCGTGCGCGCCGACCTCTTCGGGCTCCGGCGGAGAGCTACAGCCATGCGTGGTCTCGCAGCCGGTGGTCTCGAACTGGATCGTGGTGTGCGTGATGTGGAAGCTGTCGTGGAGCCGCGTGTTGAGGGCGTTCAAAATGCGAGCGCACTCCGACGCGGGCATCTCGCAGACCGTGATGTGGCTGGCCAGCGCGTGCGAGCTCGCGCCCAGGCTCCAGACGTGCAGGTCGTGCACGTCGAGCACGCCTTCGACGCCTGCCATCGCCTCGCGCACGGCTGGCAGCTTGATGCCGCGCGGCGTGCCTTCCAGCAGAATGTTGAGCGTCTCGCGGATGATGCCCACCGAGCTCCAGAGGATCATGGCGGCGATCAGCAGCGACAGAACCGGGTCGACCCAGCTTCGGTGCGTCGCAAGAATCGCCGCGCCGCCCGCGATCACGGCGGCCGTCGAAAGCGTGTCGCCCAGCATGTGCAGAAAGACGCTGCGAATGTTGACGTCGCCCGAGAACTTCCACAACAGCGCAGCGACGGTGCCGTTCATGATCACGCCCGCCAGCGCGACCTCCATCATCAGTTCCGGCTCAACCTCGACCGGCACACTAAGGCGATGGATGGCCGTGATGGCTATCCACACCGAGAGCACAACCAGCGTGGCCGCATTGACGAAGGCGGCGAGTACGCCTGCGCGCTGATAGCCGAAGGTCTTTTCGTCGTTTGCAGGCCGCGACTGAAAGTAGACAGCCACGTAGGAGAGCACGATGGCCAGCAGGTCGGAGAGGTTGTGTCCGGCCTCGGAGATCAGCGCCAGCGAGTGCGCCTTCAGTCCGAAGATGAAGGTCGCCAGCACATAGGCCGCGGTAAGGCCCATGGAGATCTTCAGGACGTTCTGCATGCGGCGGTTTGGTCCAGCGACCATGTGCATGGGTTAAGTGTAATCCCGCAGAGGGCGCTTCAGTCGCCGTGCGCTTCGCGCAGGTGGCGGTCGATGCCGAGGATGGGGCGGGGGGTGTCGGCGCTCAGGCGCAGGCCGCTCCAGTTTTCTGCGACCACGATGCTGTTGGCGGGGTTGTGAGGCTCGTAACGCACCTGGACCGGCAGGTCGGTGCGTATGTCGCGCACGAGGTCGGAGAGCGTGGTGACGTCCTGCGCGGCCTCGTAGCTGACGCCGGCGATGCGGTAGTTGTAGACGATGACCTGAGGCGTGGTGTGCGTCTCTTCAGTCTCGGCGGAGTGGTGCAGGTGGCCTTCGGATGTCTCGGTAATGCTGCCGTCGGTGATGCGGCCTTTGGACGCCAGCTCCTCACGGCGGGCGCGCTCGAGGTCTTCGAGTGAGGGACGCGGCTTGCGTAATAGATACCAGGCGATACCGCCGATTGCTGCCGCCGTGGCTGCAACCGCCAGCGTGTTGCGCGGGGAGCGCAGCGCGGGAGAGACCATCTCTGGCAGAGAAGAGAGCACGAAAGCCGTCCTGAGAAGAAGCATAGCCCAGCCCACGGCGGAGGGCGAATGGCCGGTTTGGGGGAGACGTACCCGGAGTGGTTCCGGGTATCGTGCGGGACGGGCTTGGTGTCGCGCTGCGAAGATGGCTCGTCAGGCCCTGTCGCCGATGGAGCGATATACTGGGATGTGCCTAAAAAACGCGATCTTACGAAGTGTTCCCCCCGTTTGCAGCAGGAAAAACAGCTCAGTCTGACCTCCGTTGCCCACCCCCTCGATTTAGGGGAGGGACGCCGTATCCGCTCGACGACGGTGGTCTGTGTGCGCCGGGGCGACTCGGTGGTGATGGCGGCCGACGGACAGGTGTCGCTGGGCGCGACGGTGATGAAGCACTCGGCGAAGAAGATTCGGCGGCTCTACCAGGACAAGGTTCTGGCAGGCTTTGCGGGGTCGACGGCGGACGCCTTCTCGCTGTTCTCGCGCTTCGAGACCAAGCTGGAGCAATACGCCGGCAACCTGGGCCGCGCCGCCGTGGAGTTGGCCAAGGACTGGCGCACCGACAAGATGCTGCGTCAGTTGGAGGCACTACTGATCGTGGCCGATGCGAAGTCGACCCTGATGCTGTCGGGAACCGGCGACGTCATCGACCCGGACGAAGGCATCTGCGCCATCGGCTCGGGCGGCAGCTTCGCGCTCGCCGCCGGGCGCGCGTTAATGGAGAACACCGAGCTTGACGCGCGAGAGATCGCCGAGAAGTCGATGAAGATCGCAGGCGAGATATGCATCTATACCAACGACAAGGTGCTGATCGAGGAGCTGAAGGCTGTATGAAGAAGACACCGGCCAATTTCGACAGGCATAAAGAGCCCTCGCGAGGTGAGTTGGCCGAACACTTCAGGAAAACGGTGGAGCTGAGCAAGGCCGCCTATCGAAATGATCCTACGGTAGACCTCAATGCACCTATGAACAAGACGATCCGCAGAATCACGTGGGAAGAAAAGAACGCGGAACACTTTGCTTTTCACCGAGAGTTTTACGAGAGAGAAAGAAGTAAGTAACCATGGCAATCTATCTACCCGGAACAGCAGAAGACCAGGCACTGGCGCTCGATGAGATGACTCCGCGCGAGATCGTCGCAGAGTTGGACAAGTACGTCGTCGGCCAGCAAGCCGCCAAGCGCGCTGTGGCGATTGCGCTGCGCAACCGCATGCGCCGGCAGAAGCTTGCTCCCGAACTGGCGGACGAGATCATGCCGAAGAACATCATCATGATCGGCGCCACCGGTGTAGGTAAGACGGAGATTGCTCGCCGTCTGGCGAAGCTGACCAACTCGCCGTTCCTCAAGGTGGAGGCCTCGAAGTTCACCGAGGTGGGTTACGTGGGCCGCGACGTTGAGTCGATCGTGCGCGACCTGGTGGAGATCGCCATCGACATGGTGCGCGAAGAGAAGATGGAGGAGGTCGAAGACAAGGCCGAGATGGCCGCCGAAGACCGCCTGCTCGACCTGCTGCTGCCTCCCACGCCTGCGGCAACTGTGGCTGCTGCGGCCACAGAGGTCCCAGGCACCAACGTGATCCAGCTTCCGGCGGTGACTCCGGAGCACGATGCCGCAGCGTCGCAGAGCGAAGACAAGCCCGGCGACCGCGAGCAGCGCACGCGCGAGAAGCTGCGCCAGCAGTTCCGCGAGGGCAAGCTCGACGAGCGCATGGTCGACCTCGATGTGCGCGACCGCAACATGCCGAGCTTCGAGATCATCACCAACCAGGGCTCCGAAGAGATGGACATCAATCTCAAGGACATGATCCCCGGGCTCTTCGGCCAGCGCACCAAGAAGCGCAAGATGAAGGTCGCCGAGGCCTTCGACTACCTCGTGCAGGAGGAGGAGAACCGTCTGATCGACATGGACCAGGTGACGCGGCTCGCCGTCGAGCGCGTTGAAGACTCGGGCATGGTCTTCCTCGACGAGATCGATAAAATTGCAGGCCGCGAGGGCGGGCACGGCCCCGACGTCTCGCGCGAGGGCGTCCAGCGCGACATTCTGCCTATCGTCGAAGGCACGACCGTGAACACCAAGTACGGCATGGTCTCCACCGACCACATCCTGTTCATCGCAGCAGGCGCCTTCCACGTCTCGAAGCCGAGCGACCTGATCCCTGAGCTGCAAGGGCGCTTCCCCATTCGCGTCGAGCTGCAGTCGCTCACCGTGGAGGACTTCGTCCGCATCCTGACGGAGCCGAAGTCGTCACTGGTGAAGCAGTCGACGGCGCTGCTCGAGACCGAAGGACTGAAGCTCGAGTTCACCAAGGAGGCCATCGCCGAGATGGCGCAGTTCGCCTTCCGCGTCAATGAGACGACGGAGAACATCGGCGCGCGCCGTCTGCACACCATCCTCGAGCGCGTGCTCGACGAGATCAGCTTCCAGGCTCCCGACCTGATGAAGGCCGGAAAGACCGAGCCGACGGAAGAGGGAGTCGTCGCGCAGATTGCAGCGTCTGGCGCGCCTCCGCTGCCCGTGATCGAGCGCGAGACAAACGGCGTGAAGGAGAAGGTGATCGTCGTCGACCCGGAGTACGTGCGTCAGCAGGTGGCCTCGATCGTGAAAGACCAGGACCTGAGCCGCTACATCTTGTAGCGGTTGGCCCTTGACTTTGAAATTGAAACGAATATTATTGGCAACCTCCCCGCCAGATGATTGGGCCCCCATCTCTGTTGAGTTCATGAGGTGCCGGAATGATTGCCAGAAGTTGGCGCGCAACGATGTGCGCGTTTGCGTTTTTCTTGCCTGGTTACAGCCATGCAGTCACAAAACCGAACCCCGCAAACAAGGGCAAAGGCAACCAGCCGCCCGCGTCCAGCCCATCGCAGGCTTCGCAGCAGGTCCTTCCAGTTAAGCAGGCAGTAAGCGCCTCGCTCGACATCGATTCAGATGTCAAAGGCGATTACGTGCCATGCAAGTTCACGCTCTCCCAGTTGCGAAACCTGATCGTTCCCGAGGCGGCAACGACGCTTACTCCCGCGGACGCGGAGAGGCTGGTTGAACGGATTGTGGCCGCTGCCCTGTCGCAAAGCGACGAACAACTGCGGAAGGGTTCGCCGCTGGCTACTTTCGTGAACGCGATGACGAGCGATCAGTTTGTAGGGATTACCCCAGGTCAGGCGCTCCAGAAAGTCATTCAAAACATGGCAGACAGCTCCTTTTCTGACACGAAGCCGCCAGCTACAGACGCTAACACATGGCTGAACGAGATGAAGGACGCGGTCGCCAAAAACCTGAATGTGGCTGCTACCAATTTAGAGGCTAGCGTGCAAACAGATTTGAGTTCGCTGTCCCAAAATCTTAATAGCAAAAACACGACGGAGAGTGTCTACGAACAGGCGATCAAGGAAATTGCCAGCTCTAAGTTTTTAGCCGGCTTGACCCCGGATCGAATCTCCGCAATCAAGGCGGCCGCCACAACACTTGCTCTGAATGACAAGCTCAATCGCGCCGACTCGCAAAAAGCGAACGCTATCATTGGCGCGGCGCGCAAGACCGTAGCGCTGCTGGAGCGTCCCGCGGACATTGGCTGCTCGATGTCGATTCTGAGCTGGACCGAGACAGACCATGCGTTCGGCCATCTCATCGCGAACGAGTACATCGTCGTACAGGTGGTGGTTCGCAATATGAACCGCGACCGGGAGTTCGTGCTTCACGATGTCGAATTTGAGGTGAATGCCGACCCCACCGGACGTTTCAGCCGTTTCTTCTCGGGCAGAGACAAGGTGATTGTTCGCGCCCTGTCGGGTGCGCAATCGAGCTTCGACCCCCGAAACATCACGGTCCATGCGGCGATGGGGATCGGGCAGGCGATGGCAGCGGTTGCACCGCTCACTCTTCCCGGCGAGGCGCTGACCTACGCCTCCGGCGTTTATAACGGCGCAATCGTCCCGGCGCTCGATAAGTATTGGAAAGACCTGAGTATCGATCAGCTCAATCTCCTTAACGACGTTGGCTTCTCTTCTACCTCTTCTTCCCAGACCGTAGTTCCCAAAAGCGGGACGACCATGTTCGTCACTTTTATTCCCGCCAAGCCATTTGAGGAAGGCTGGTGGACACAAAGCTGCGTTGAGATGCAGTATCTGGGCTCTACTAACGAAAATAATCAGGTCATCAATCTCTCGCGCTCCCTCTATGACGGGGCAGACCCCGCCAAAGTGGTGAGCACGTCGAATGCGAACACCTCACCTGATGACGAGACAGACGCCGCCAAAGTGGCGAACGCGTCAAAAGTGGGTGCCTCACTTGGGGTTGACGTGGCCCGCGCTCTCGAGGCCTGCATCGCCGATAAGAAGCTGCTCGCGCGATCGAAGAGAAATCCCTGGACACTTGGTCTGCATAAATCGGCGGATGGCGGACTCTTGCAGATACCAGCGAATATGCTGGACGCCACAACGCCATGTCCGAAAGGCACTGACGGCAAGGCACCTCCAAACTGTACCTCGTATCCCAAGGCCAATCAGGACCTCTTTCGAAACGCTTACCGTGTCCCTTACAAAAAATGGCCGCCCAACTCTGCGGCGATCTTTCGGGAACTCGCAAATACAGTCGTCTCCGGAATGCACATTCTCGATGAGACCGAGCTTCAGGCCGTGGTGTCGGATCTGAAGTGCCCGACGGACGACTTGGGAAACCTGAAGCTTCCCGATGACGGCGAGACCCTGAGCTGCTCTGTATCGGGAAAGAACCTCGACAAGCTGGCCAAACTTCGACTTCACAACCCGAAGTCAGCAACGGATCTGCGTACGGCGGAAGGGCCGGTTCAGGTTGTTGGCGATGCCAATAACGCAACGCTCACCCTGACGGTTGCCGACCTGCGTCGTCTGCCCGAGCAGCTCTACAACGTCTATGGAGTGACCTCGAACGGCGCTGAAGTCGAGACGCCGCAAGTAATTCACCTTGACGGCCGGCCTATAATCACCGGCTTCGATCCTCCAACACTCGATTTTTCTGCGGGACCGGACACTCTTCCGCTGGCCATCCTCGGCTTTCATTTGGGCAGTGTGAAGAACGTTACGATATCCAGCGGTTCATCAAAGACCGTAAAACCCGGCACCTTTACCGCGGATGATCTCAAGATCACGGTAGTAGTCACAAAGGCTGACGCAACGAGCCTGGCCCCCAAAGGTGACCTGACAGTCGATCTGCTCGATGCACAAGGAAAATCGATCGTCCCGGCCTCCACAAAGAAGCTGAGCTTTGTTCCGCCACCCTCTGCCCACTGATACTAGTTGGGCTTACGCTGTTCTATTGGTTTGAAAGCAGGTAATTTCCTCCGCTGGTCGCGACGATCTTCATGCGTCCATCAAGAAGCTGCTTCAAACGCGGCATGTCCGCCCCCCAAACCAGCAGGTAGGTTCGCTCTGGGCTTGTCCATCGCGCCTTCAGCTCGTCGTCGCCGATGAAGACCTGCTTCGCATTTGGCGCGTAGCTGCCGTACTCAAGGTTGGCGCTGCGGCCGTTCCATAGCAGCGCGGTGCGGTTGGTGTAGAAGAAGGTGGCGGAGAAGGCGTAGTAGGCGTCGCCTTCGATGAGCTGCCCCGGCGGCGACTGTTCCAACGCTTCGGCCAACTGGTACGAGCCGAGGTAGGGGTCGAACTTGATCAGCGCCAGCCTCGCCGCTTGAATGAAGGCGAGCATCATCACGGCGAGCACGGCGACGGTCGGTCCCACGCGACGAACGCGGAGCAGTCCGACGACGCCGACCAGCAAACCGCATCCTGCCACGAGAAGCGGCAGCCGCAGATAGGCGAAGGCCTTCAGCGTGAGGTCGCTCATGTGGCCGAGCGAGAGCGTGTAGAGGTCGGGGTTCTGCGTCAGCGCCTCTGAGATGTCGCCCGGCGTGGGCAGCTTCGCCGTGTACACGAGCAGGAAGACGATGGTTGCAAGACACGCGGCGAGGATGCTGACGAGCACGATGCGCGCGGGCCTCGGATACTCCTCGCGCGTGGCGAGGTGGCTCGCAAGCAGCATCGCCAGCGCGGGGTAGATGGGCAGCGAGTAGTACTCCTGCGTGGTTGAGAGGGTGAAGAAGCAGAGGATGAAGAGGATCCAGACCAGCGCGAGCAGCCTTGTTCTTGCAGCGCGCGTCGTGGCCTCGCGCGGCTTGACGATGCCGCGCTTGAGCGCAACGGGCAGTGTCAGAGAAAACGGAAAGAGCCATGCAAAGTGCAGCAGCCAGAACCAGAGGCGCGGCACGGTGTTGTAGTCGCGCGGATAGCGCATGTTGAGGAAGCGGAAGAGGTGCTCGTTGAGGAAGTAGAACCAGAAGAAGCCGTGGTACTCGCCGGGGCTGGAGTGCATCGTCCAGTCGAAGTACGGCGGATTGGCAAGCGTGGCGAGGATGTGCCACGGCGCGGCGACGACGAGCACGATAGCGAGGCCGCTCAACGGTCGCAGGCGCGTGAAGAGCTCGCGCAGTGATGTCTGCCGCGTGATACCGAGGTAGATCGCGCCGATGACGATGGGAAAGACGGCGGCGACGAGTCCCTTGAGCAACAGCCCGCAGGCGAGCGAGAGGTAGAGCGCGAAGAACCAGCGCGCGGGGTGCGGCTCGTCGTCGTCGAGCAGGCGCAGCATCGACCACAGCGCAAGCGTGATGGTGAGCGTGAGCGCGGCGTCGGGGATGAGGATGCGCGTGAAGAGAAAGATGCCGATGCACGTTGCGAGTATCGTGCCGGAGTAGATGGCGGCGCGGCGTCCGAAGGCCCATAGCGCGAACCGCGCCGTCACCCAGCAGAGCGCGATGTTGATCAGCGCGAGCGGAAGTCGCGCGGCCCAGTCGTGCACGCCGAAGACCTTGTACGAGGCCGCCATCACCCAGTAGATGAGCGGCGATTTTTCAAGATACGCGATGCCGTTGAGCCGCGCCGTAACGAAATCGCCGCTCTCAAGCATGTTGCGCGCAATCTGCGCCTGCACGGCGTCGACATCGTCCATCAGGTGCGGCGGAGAGAGCACGAGCGGAAGGAACGAGAGCGCAGCGACGATAAGGGTGATCGTGTTTACGCTGAGATCTCCGAATCGTCGGATCGGATTGCCTGGCTTATTCAGAAGGTTCTCCATACTACGGGTGAAACGCAGATCCTTCGACTGCGCTCCCTGCGGTCGCTTCACTCAGGATGACACGTGTTTTGGTGATTCAGAGATGAAGAACTGATTTAGCAATGGCACCTATGCCGAGATCGCCGAGTAGTCCACCGGGGTCTCGATCTCCTCGCCGCACTGGATCTTCCATTGCTTGATCCACAGGAACAGCATCATCATGCCCCACAGGTGATACCCGTAGTTCGCCTTTCTCTCCATGTGCAGCTTGATCAGCGACTCAAGATGCGGCCAGTAGACGATGCCAGTCTCCTCGATCGTCCTTCTGTCGAGCGTGTCGAGCAGCAGCGGCTTGAGGTGGCCGCGCAGCCAGTCGTGCACGGGAATATCCAGGCCCTGCTTCTTCTTGCCGAGAATGCTCTGCGGCAGCTTGTCCTTCATCAGGTTGCGCAGCAGCAGCTTCAGGTTGCGGCCGCGGATGCAGTAGTTGGCGGGCAGCGTCGCCGCAAACTCGACGATGCGGTGGTCGAGAAAGGCGGGGCGCACCTCGAGCGAGTGCGCCATGCTCATGCGGTCCACCTTCACCAGAAGGTTGTCCGGCAGATAGTACGCCTGGTCGAACGCCATAAAGCGGCGGACGTCCCGGCCCTCGGGAATGGTGGCCAGCAGCTTCAGGATGTGCGTGCTGTTCTCGGAGACCATCAGGTCACGCCGTTGCTGCTGCGAGAAGGTGCCGTTCCAGAAGATGTGCGAGCTGCGCTCGTCGAGCAGCGTGCCGTGCAGAAAGCGTTGCAGCTTGTAGTCGAGGCCGATCTTCTTGTTCGACGCGCGCAGGCGGTTGGCCGAACGCAGCGACAGCCGCCGCAGACTGCGCGGCACCATGCGGGCGCGGCGCGCATATTTGTCGGCAAGGTAAGTGATGTAGCCGCCGAAGAGCTCGTCGGCACCCTCGCCCGAGAGCGCAACGGTCACGTGCTTGGCCGACATGCGCGACAGGTGCCAGACGGGGACTGCGCCCGCATCGGCGTTCGGCTCGTCGGCGTAGTAGGCCATCTCGGCGATCGAGTCCGGCGTGACGACTTCGGGGCCGAGGTCGAGCTCGTGGTGGCGCGTGCCATAGCGCGTGGCCATCTCGCGAAGGTACGGTGCCTCGTTGAACTCGCGCCCATTGAAGGTGATGGAGAAGGTGTTCAACGGCGTCGACGTGTGCTGGCTGGCATAGTGCAGCATGGTCGAGGAGTCCAGCCCCCCGCTGAGCCACACACCCACCGGAACGTCGGCTGTCAGGTGCTCCTTGACCGAGCGCGAGATCAGCTCGCCCAGCCGCTCCGTGGAATCGGCGAAGCTGGTGTGCGCGCTCAGGTCGGCGCGGTCCACCTGCCAGTAACGGTGGGTCGATATCTCGCCGTCGTGCCAGGCGAGGAAGCACCCCGGCATCAGCTTTTGAACCCCGGCCGCCAGCGTGTGCGAGCCGGGAACATAGTTCATGCCCAGGTAGGTGTCCAGCGCGTTCAGGTCGATGCGGCGCGAGACCTCGGGGTGGCACAGCACCGCCTTCATCTCCGAGCCGAAGTAGATGTCGCGCCCGTTACGCGCGTAATACAGCGGCTTGATGCCCATGCGGTCGCGGGCCAGCACAAGGCGGCGGCGCGACTCCTGCCAGATGGCGAAGCCGAACATGCCGTGCAGCTTTTCGATGCAGGCGGTGTCCCACTCCATAAAGGCGCGCAGCACAACCTCGGTGTCGCACGAGGTGCGGAACCGGTGGCCGCGTGACACAAGCTCACGGCGCAACTCTGCATGGTTGTAAATCTCGCCGTTGAAGACGAGAACAAAGTCCTTATTGTCGGAGAACACCGGCTGCGAGCCGGCCGCAGGGTCGATTACCCGGAGCCGGGTGGCGCCGAGCGAGGCGGAGGAACTCTGCCAGGCAGACTGGTCATCGGGGCCTCGGTGGATGATGGAATCCACCGCTTCGACAATTCTCTCGGAAAGGAAGGTATGGGCGACATGGGTAAATCCTGCAATTCCACACATCTTCGGAACAGCCTCTATTTTTTTTCACTATATCGCGAAACTTTTTATATAAGACGGTTTTTAAAGTGTTTTGGTGGAAAATATTTAGTCGATTTCTAAACTTTTTACGGACCCTGGTCGTCTTTACGCCCCCGAGGTGCATCTCCGGTCAATCGGCGAAGAGCGGGGCTTCGGTCTCGGCCTTGGGTGCGGGAACCGAGAGCACACGCTTGCGAAGTCTGAGGATGGGTAGTTCGAGCAGGTAGCGGGACAGCAGGCTGAGTGTGATCGTGATGGCCAGCACAATGGCCACGCGAAGAACGTATGCCCACGCGTCGCCTTCCGCGAGAGGCCCACGTACCCGGTCATAGGCTTCCATCACATAGAGATGGAGCATGTAGAACGCATAGCTGATCAGCCCGAAAAAAGTCAGGAGACGCGACCGCAGCGGAGCCATGACCGGACTGCCGGTATAGGCAATCGCCAGACCGACGGCCCCGGCACACAGCAGGCTGACGCCGGTCTGTTGCAGAGCGGCCGCCAGAGCAAGTCTTGAGGGTGCGATCAGGAGTGGGACCGCGAACAGCAGACCCCCAATGCCAAGGGACGCGATGAAGTAGCGCCTGTCGCCTGAGAGAGGCGCGCCCTCGCGTTGGTACCGGTAGAAGCGGCAGGCAATCAGCGCCCCCAGGGCAAGACCGTCGCAGCGAAAGAAGGTAAAGAGGTAGTTGTAGTGCCCTGTGGGGACGCAGGCAAAGCGCAGCAGCATGCATCCGGCCGCAAGTGCGATTGCCCAGTGGCTCAGTGTCTCCACCGAACGCCGGCGCACGACCGTGGGCCATACCAGGTAGAACTGTTCCTCGATGGCGAGCGACCAGAAGGGGCCGCTGCTGGTGACATGAAAGACATTGGCGAAGTTGACGATGAAAAGCGCCGAGAGAAGGACGTAGCCCCCGGTGTGCGGGACAAAGAGGAGCACGCCAAGCAGGCACACTATATAGAGAGGAAGAATGCGCAGGGCACGCTTCCAGTAAAAGTCCTTGTAAAAAGCCGGACTCTCGCGATCGCGGATCAGCAGCGATGTGATCAGGAATCCTGAGAGAACGAAGAAGACGTCGACTCCTGCGGAGCCGTATCGAGACACATCGCGCATCAGCAGAATGGGCAGGCCCCACCCGTCTCCCCGAAGCGAAGTGAAGCAGAGATGATGGAGGTAGACGACGACAGCGGCGATACCTCGAACACCATCCAGCTCAGGAAGATGAGGAAGGGGGAGTGACCTGGTGGCAGATGCCATGTCCTGTGATTAAATCACAGCCCAAAGAGAAAACCGCGCAGCGCGCGCGGTCCTCTCATGGTTCAGCTTGCAACGTTCAGCGCTTAGCGGGCCGCGGCAGGCTCCTGAAGCTCGGTAAGCCGCTTGGCCAGCGTCTGCTCCAGCTCAACCAGCGCCTTGGAGAAGCCGTCGATGCCCTCCTTCAGCTTGTCGTTGGCCATGCGATCGGCGGCGTGCATCTTGTCGAAGGTCGCCTTGTCGATGGTGAGCTTCTCGATCTTCATCGCCTGGGCCTTGGCCGGATCCAGCTTGCGCTCCAGCGTTCCGGAGGCTGCTTCAAGCTCAGCCAGCAGCTTGGGGGCGATCGTCAGCAGGTCGCAGCCTGCCAGCTCGATAATCTCGCCGGTGTTGCGGAAGCTGGCTCCCATGACCTGGGTCTTGTAGCCGAAGTGCTTGTAATAGTTGTAGATGGTGGTCACGGAGATGACGCCGGGGTCTTCCGCGCCAACGTAATCCTTGCCCGTGTCCTTCTTGTACCAGTCGAGGATGCGTCCCACGAAGGGCGAGATCAGCGTAACCTTGGCCTCGGCGCAGGCGATCGCCTGGTGCAGTCCGAAGAGCAGGGTCATGTTGCAGTGAATACCTTCCTTCTCGAGCACCTCGGCGGCCTTGATGCCCTCCCAGGTGGAGGCCAGCTTGATCAGCACGCGCTCGCGCGAGATACCGGCTGACTCATACTGCTTGATGATGTCGCGGGCGGTCTCGATGGACTTCTCGGTGTCGTAGGAGATGCGCGCGTCGACCTCGGTCGAGACGCGGCCGGGGATGATCTCCAGAATCTTCTTGCCGAAGGCGACCGCGAGCGTCTTGAAGGCCTGCGCCGCCACCTGCTCGTCGGTGGCGCTGGCTCCGGCGTCCTTGCGGGCCTGCTGCAAAACGCCGTCCACGATGGACTGATACTCAGGCATGCCTGCCGCGGCCTGGATGAGAGAGGGGTTGGTGGTCGAGTCCGTCGGCTTGAACTGCTTGATTGCATTGATGTCGCCGGTATCGGATACCACGGTGGTCATACCACGAAGCTGTTCCAGAATTGTCGCCATTGTGCGCTCCTTCGCTGCTTAGTTTGATTTTATCAAGGCCGCGCAGGTTACGCCGAGTCCCCGCAATAACTCACTTCTTTGCATCGCCGCTGGCGGTCCTGCCACACTGGCGGGTCGTTCACCCGTACGCTTTGCAATCTATTCAACATGGATGCTGTTTTGCATGGCCACACCGCAAAGCTATCGATGATGAAGCCGGCGATGATGGCTCGATGACGGCGATGGGTGGTGACGGCGGGTACGCTTCACTGCGGGTTTGGGTGGTGGCGGCGGCAGCGGGGGCAGTCCGGCTGTGGCGAGCAGAAGCTGGTTCGCGCTCTCGAAGAAGCTGAAGTGCGTATCGCTGGGCCGGGGGATCGGCGGGCCGTCGGTGGCTGCCAGAAAGACGGCGGTGTGGCGCGTGTGGTTGATGGCGATGTAGGTCACGAATCCCGCGCCTCCTCCAGTCTTTTCAACGATGTGCGATGGGTTATCGGCGGGCAGGATGTGGATCCAGCCGAGGCCAACTCCCGATGGCTCGCCCGCGTGGTCGAGTCCCTGTTGATGGACGAGTTGCGAGGGGAGGATTTGGATCTCCTGCGCGGCGGGGTCTTGCGCCGGGATTCCGTTGCCCCCGGTTCGAAGCAGGTACTTGAGCCAGGTAGTCATGTCGGCCGCGGTGGAGTAGAGGCCGGAGCTTCCGGCAGTGGCCTCGGTAACGGTGCAGGGGCCCTGGTCGCTGGCGCCGATCAGCAGGCGGCCGCACTGCGCGGCGTTGGGGAAGAACGTAGTGCCGGTCATGTGCAGCGGGTTGAGCGTGCGCTCAGCGAGAAGTCTGGCGTAGGGCTTGTGCGCGGCGGATTGCAGGGCGTCGCTGAGAAAGTCGAAGGCGACGTTCGAATAGAGTGCCGATGTTCCGGGCGTACTGCGGAGCCGCTGGTTCGGCAGCCAGCGCCAGCGGGTGCGGTAGTCGGGGAAGGTGAAGTGCGGGGTGTCGCGCGGATGGCTGCTGAGTTCGCGCGGAAGCCCGGAGGTATGCGTGGCGAGCTCGCCGAGCGTGATGGGCTGGACGTGCCTGGGAACGACGGTGTGCGGCGGGGCGTAGCGCTGGAGCGGATCGCTGAGGCGAACGGTCTTGTCGAGAACAAGTTTGGTGAGTACGTCGGTGGTGAAGATCTTCGTCAGCGAGCAGAGCCGCAGCAGCGAGTCCTCGGTGGGAAGCTGCTGCGAACCGGGCGCGGTCTCTCCATAGCCGCGAAAGTAGACCTGATTGTCGCGGACGACGACGAGGACCATGCCCGTGGCTCCGGACTGAATGAACATGGCATCGCCAAGCGCACCCGCCAGCTTAAGGTCGGGCAGCTCTGGCGCGGAGGGCGTCTGCGCGAAGGCCGATACAAAGGGCACGAACAGCAGTGCAAGCAGGGTGCGAAGTGTGGCGTCTCTCATCTTGTCTTCATACCGCAGAGTACAAAATCGGGCGGCTTGATGAAGGCGGAAAACAGAGAGTTGGGTGATGTGTCCTTAGATAGGTACTCGCATTGGTTCCGTGACGGGGCTTAGTCGGTGGAATTTTTAAGGAAATTCTGATTAGGTCGCGTCTTGAAAGGGCGTGGCTTCAGCCACGCCGCAAGACCTGAGAGACCATTGGGCTTTAGCCCCTGAGGGAAATGTCCCTTGCAGATGTCGGGACCCAATCAGACCATCCCCAAACTGACCCACTGCTGGTTACTGCGCCAGAGGTTCGGCTGTGACCTGGATCTCGGTGCGGCGGGTGGTGCCGGAGAGGTCGAGTGAACCGATGGTGAGTGGTTTGCCGAGGGTAAGGAAGGCGCTTCCCTCGTAGGAAGCTACGCGGATGATGGGCTGCGCTGTGTTTGCGCCTTCGGTGAAGAAGTTCTGGTCAACCTTGGTTCTGAGCCGGATATTACTGGCGGATGAGTCATCGAGGGTGGCGTCGAAGCTCAAGCCAACATCGAGGTAGGTAAACTGCTGGATCGCGGCGGTCTTGTCCCCGGTGTTGATGGGCACCTTGTTGCCCTGCTTGAGGACTGTTCGCTGTCCGGGGACGAGGGCCATGCTGTAGTGCTGGTCGCCTACGCGCTTGGTGCCGTCGAGGTCGATGAGGGTGTAGGTGAGGCGGTAGGCCTTTTTGGGTTTGTCGAGTTCGCTGATGATCTTTTCAGCCTTGGCAAGTTCCTCCACTGGAGCATCCATGACGATGGCATTCTGCGAAGGCGCGTAGGTCAGGCGGTCGCGCGGGTCGATGGTGTTGCGCAGGGTAACGAGGATTTCGTTACCATCCTGCTGCTGAAGGATGTTCTTGAGAACAAAGACGCGCAATGTCATGGGGCCATAGGGATGGCGTTCGGCGAAGGTCGATGCCGGAGTCTCGGATGCTTTCGGTGTATCAGATGCTTTTGGCGGCTGTGGTGTCGATGGAGCCTGCGCGCCAGCGACCATGCTCAGTGCTGTGGCGAGGGAAAGGGTTGCGAGGACGGTGCGTTGGAATGTCATTCACTTTCTCCGGTCATTGGGGGGGCGGTGGCGGGGCAAAGAAGGCGGTGAACTCTGCGGCCTCCTGCGCTTCCTTGGCCGCCTTGACCTCGCCGCTGATCTGGACGAGGTCGTTGGGGTGGCTCTGACGCGCGAAACGCAGAAGGAGCTTCTCCTGCTCGGTGAGCGGGAGCGGAGGTGCTGGGTGGCTGATCGGCGTGGTCTCTTCTGAGAGAGACGTCTCGATGCGGCGCGGTCGCGATGGCCGTAGTGGAGCAAAAGATTTGTAGCTGGACTGGACGGTTACAGTTATGGCGGTCGGTGTTTGTGGAGCAGGTAGCTGCGAGGTTATTTGTTGCGTTCCTGCTGTGGGGGATAGGGTATGGCGTTGCGTTAGGGGGATGAGCGCGACTGCCGCAAGCGTGGCGACAGCTGCGGTGGTTGTCCAGCGGAGATACTTGCCTGTGCTGGCATTGCTAAATGCGGGGATTCCTCGGCTGCGCTTCGCTCCGCTCGGAATGACACCTCTTACAGGCGCGATATTTTTAGAGACACCTTTTAATGAGGACCGCGCTTCGAGGATGTTGAGGATGCGGCGGTTCATGCCGATGGGTGGCGTGGTGTTGCGGAGAGCGCTGAGGACGCGGTCGATCTGGATGTCGTTTTGGTCGGGGCTGTGATGTGGGTTCATCGGTAGCCTGCTTTCTCGAGCCGTTCGCGGAGGCGGGTGCGTGCGCGGAAGAGAATCCCGCGCACGGCGGCCTCGGAGCGGCCGGTGATGGAGGCGATCTCTGCGGTTTCCAGTTCTTCGAGGGAGGATAGGAGGAGGACCTGGCGTTCGAGCGCGGGGAGGCGGTCGATCTCGCGGAGGACGGCCTGGATGTGGCGTGTGTCTTCGAGGGCGCGGTCGGCGGGTGTGCCGGTCGCTATGAGTGTGTCGACGAACTCGGAGTCTGCGGGACGGGTCTTGCGTCGGCGGAGGCGGTCGAGGGCGAGGTTCCAGGCGATGCGGACGAGCCAGACGCGGTGGTCGCGGACTTCGGGCAGCGCGGTGGAACGTTCGAGCACGCGGAGGAAGGTGTCCTGCACCACGTCTTCGGCCTCGTCGTGGGAGTGGAGGAGGGAGTAGGCGACGCGGAAGAGCAGCGCGGAGTGCATCTCAACGAGAGCGGCGAGGTCGATTGCGGACTCGGCGCTCTTGATGGACGACAACAATGCCAGGCTTTCCTCGAACGATGCCATAGATTCCATCTACTGTACTGACGCACGGCGGTGGATTGCGCTCGGGGAAATTTTTGCGGGGTAGAAACCGCGGATTTTGGGAGAGAGGCCGTTCGAGCTTCGCTCGAATGGGCCCACATCTGGCGATGAGGCCGCCAGATTCCGAGCACCCGCTTTGTGACCCTACGGAGTCGTTGCGATCATGGCGGCGAGCAGGGCTGTCCGTGGAGTGAGGTGTTCGGTGACGATGTGTTCGTGGGCGGCGTGAGCTCCGGCCCCTATGGCTCCCATGCCGTCGAGCGTGGGGACGCCGAGGGCGGCGGTGAAGTTGCCGTCGGAGCCGCCTCCGGTCGCGGCCTCGTCGATCTCGAAGCCCAGTCCGGCGGCGAGTTTCTTCGCTTGTTTGAAGAGAGCTACGGTTCCCGCCTTGCGCTCCATGGGCGGGCGGTTGATGCCTCCCGTGACGGTGAGCTTGCAGTGCTTATCGAACGGGCGGAGCGAGGAGAAGAATCGGTCGACCTTCTTCGCGTCGGAGGCGCGGGCGATGCGGACGTCGACCTCGACGCGGGCCTCGGCCGCGATGACGTTGGAGCGCGTTCCACCGGAGATGACGCCGCAGTTTACCGTGCGTCCGCTCTTGAGGTCGGTGAAGGCGGAGATCTTTTCGATCTGGCGCGCGAGTTCGAGCACGGCGGAGTGACCGCGCTCGAAGTCGACGCCGGAGTGCGAGCCGACTCCTGTGACGTGAACGTGGTAGTTGCCGATGCCCTTGCGCGCGGTCTTGAGCGCGAGCACCTGGGCTGGCTCCAGGACGAAGACGGCCTGCGATTCCTTGGCCAGCCTCTCGGTGATGGGGCGGGAGACGGGGCTGCCGACCTCTTCCTCGGAGTTGAGGAGCAGCGTGACGGGGCGGAGCAAGTTCAGGTCCTTGAGCACGGAGATAGCGGTGAGCGCCATGACGACTCCGGCCTTCATGTCGAGGGTGCCGGGGCCGTAGATCTTGCCTTCGGCCTCGCGCCAGGGCATCGACTTGAGGGTGCCGTGGGGCCATACGGTGTCGAGGTGGCCGAGCAGCAGGATGGGCTTCTGCTTCGAGCGGGTGGGGCCGAAGCGCAGCTCGTAGACATCGCCGTAGGCCCTCTGGCGATGGCGCTTTACACGGCCTCCCAGTGCCTCGGCCCAGGTGGCTGCTAGCTGCATGGCGGCGTTAACTGCGGCAGGGTCTTCACTTGGGCTTTCGACCAGAACAAGCTCTTTGAGGCGCGAGAGCAGCCAGGGGGTCTTCGACTGAGTACTAGTGAGAATGCTGGCGAGATCCATGCTAAGTATTTACACCTGCTTGATTTATATAGGCTTACCTGACGAAGAGAGAACGAAAGTGTGTCTATTTTGCAACACAAAATTCGATTGACCCGTCTGTAACCTTGTAGCTGGAATTCTAGAGCAGTTGGGAGCTGCAAGCCCAGCCCGTTCTAATGGAGAAGCCGTTTCGTGGGACCCGAGCCTCACTTTGAGCGCACAATCCGGTCGGCGATTGAGTTCAGCGGAGTGGGGCTGCACAGCGGGGCACCGGTGTCGATGCGTCTGGTTCCCGCGCCGGCGGGTTCGGGCATCGTCTTTCGCAGGACCGATCTGGACAACTTCGAGATCTCGGCGACGGGTCGCAACGTCGCCAAGGTGAGCTACGCGACGAGCCTGATGCGGGGCTCGGTGCTGATCTCGACGACGGAGCATCTGCTATCGGCCCTGATCGGGTATGGCGTGGACAATGTGATCGTCGAGATCGACAACCTCGAGGTGCCGATCCTCGACGGCAGCGCGCTTCCGTATGTCCGCGCTATCGAAGAGTCGGGGGTCAAGCAGCAGCGGCGCAGGCGCGAGTACATGCGCATTCTCAAGGCGGTCGAGGTTCGCGATGGCGACAAGTTCATCGGCGTGTATCCGGGCAAGGGATACGCCATCGACTACACGATCGACTTCCCGGAGCCGATCGGCTACGAGACGTTCCGCGGCGACCTGGCCACCGGAGACTACGCAAAGCTAATCGCCCCGGCGCGCACCTTCGGCTTCAAGGAAGACGAGGCGATGCTGAGGAACATGGGTCTGATCCGCGGCGTCTCGGACGAGAGCGCGATCATCTTGTCGCGCAAGGGTGTGGAGAATGGGCCGCTGCGCTTTGCCGATGAGTTTGTCCGGCACAAGGTGCTCGACCTGATCGGCGACCTCGCGCTTGCGGGGCGTCGCATCGAAGGCCGCGTGGTGGCTGAGCGTGCGGGCCACGCGATGCACACGGCGCTGGTGCAGCGGCTGCTGCGCGACCGGTCGGCGTGGGAGTTGGCGCACGGCTACAACGAAGTGCGTGAGCCCGAACCGGCGATGGCTGCGGTGCGGTTGCAGCCGGTAACGGCGTAGCGGACACGTGAAGGGACTGGCGGCGATTGCGTTGGGGTCGAACCTTGGGTCGCGGTATGGCGACCGCGAGGCGAACCTGCGCGAGGCGGTGCGGCGGCTGGGGGAGTTGGGCGAGGTGCAGGCCGTCTCCACGTTTTACGATACGGCCCCGGTGGGCTACACCGATCAACCCAGTTTTCTAAACGGCGCGACGGTGCTGGAGACAGCGCTCGATCCGCTGGACCTGATGCGCGCGCTGCTGACGATTGAGCGGGCGATGGGGCGCGAGCGCGTGATCGCAAAAGGACCGCGCGTGATCGACCTCGACCTGCTGCTGTATGGCAGCCGGATCATGAACACCGCCGAGCTGACGCTGCCCCATCCAGAGATGCAGGAGCGCAGGTTTGTGCTGGAGCCGTTGGCGGAGATTGCAGGCGAATGGGTGCATCCTGTGCTTGGCGCTACGGTGCGGGAGATGCTCGCCAAGGTGTAGCGGTGTTTCGCTTCTCGTCCTTGCCGAGTTCACCAGTGGGCATAAGTAGGTCATCTCTTGTTGTCATTCCGTAACGCAGTAGTGATGATGTGACAGTCTGCCCATTCATCCTTATCCAGGCAAGGGTTGATGAGTCGGGCACCTGGTGTGGGACGCCACGATAGTTGTAGGGCGATGGGGATTTTGCGGTGCCATACTGAGGGTGCTTTGAGCCATATCTCACAAGCTGACGGCCAGTTGGATGTAATGGCCGCGACGCGTCTGGTTCCGTCCGGGCTGAGCCACGACATGGTCTGCGCAGTGTGCGGCGACCTGTTGCGCAGGGATGTACGCACCAGGCAGGCCCCGCTCTATAACCGGGAGAAGATTGAGGCCCACCTGGCGGTCTGCCCGGGGCCGAAGACGTGGAAGAGACGGCTGCACAGGATCTTTCGCCCTCTGGCGCGCACGGCGTGAGCGCGTAGACCCGCCGTTTCTCTCTCTCTGAAATGACCTCGTAAGGAAGGCGGTTCGCGCGTCGCGCGAATGCCCCACCCATGCGATAAAGCCGCATGAATGGGGCACCCGATTTTGTGGCGGATCGAAAGATTGCGACCCTCAGTAGGTTGCGGCCTCGTCGTCGAAGACGGCCTCGATGGTGGTATCGAAGAGGCGCGCCAGCTTGAAGGCCAGGGGCAGCGAGGGGTCGTACTTTCCGGTCTCGATAGCGTTGATGGACTGGCGGGAGACCTCGAGCTTCTGCGCGAGGTCGGCCTGGGACCAGTTGCGTTCGGCGCGGAGGACGCGGAGCCGGTTCTTCATCGGTACCTCAGGCGGATAACGACTCCGGAGATGCCCATGAAGATCCAGAAGAAGAGGTAGGCGTAGAAGCTGGAGTGATGTGGCGCCTGGGCGAACTCTTCGAGCGTGCCCCAGATGGTGCTGACGGCGAGCGCGCCACCCAGTCCCCAGAGGATGGACTGGACGAGGATCGAGCGCTCGAACTCGTCCGACTCTTCCCTGACGTAGAGGCCGACGATGGCCAGCGACGCGACCATGGGCAGCGCCGGAAGTATGGCGAGCAGATACACGGTGAGTCCCGTGGGTTGAAGATGCTGGAACAGCCATTTTGTGAGGAAGACAACGGCCACGTAGACAACACTCGTAGGGGCGAGACGGGCAAGATAGCGGCGTGTCGCGGGGGTTAGGGGTGCGCAAACCATGACATGAGTCCTTTCCATAAAGACAAGCTAACTTTACATAATTGAGAGAAACATGTCAAGCACACTTGTCATTATTGATTTCAAGGGGGCAACATCGGCATGGAATAAAGGATTCAGTTACGACATTTGCCGTAACCGAATCAGTCTGTAGCCGATAGGATCGTTGACCATGATGAAAAAGATCGAAGTAACGGAGCCGAACTCTCTTACCCGGCGCGAGATGCTGGGACTGACCGGCATGGCCGGTATGGCCGCGCTGACCGGAGCCGCTCCCAATGCGGTGGCGCAGGCCCCGCAGAGGCGGCCTCGCATCGCGTGCCTCGTCAGCTATTGGGGTCTGCCGACCTCGCACGCGGACTGGATCGTGAACAAGCTGATCGACGGTTACTGGTGGAAGGGCGCGCATACGCCTTCGCAGGTGGATGTGGTGGCCGTCTACATCCATCAGTTCGACACGAGCCTGCTGGCGCAGAAGGTATGCAAGGCGAAGAACATTCCGATCTTCAAAACAGTGGGTGAGGCGGTGACGCTTGGCGGCAAGGAGCTTGCGGTGGATGGCGTCGTCATCGTCTGCGAGCATGGAAACTATCCGACTGACCTGAAGGGCCACTGGCTGTTGCCGCGGTGGTGGATGTACCAGCAGGTGATGCAGGTCTTCGAGCAGAGCAAGCGCTCGGTGCCGGTCTTCAACGACAAGCACCTCTCGTACAACTGGGACGACGCGAAGTGGATGTTCGACAAGTCGCGCGAGTTGAACTTTCCGCTTTCCGGGGGATCTTCGGTACCGCTCTTCTTCCGCAAGCCCGAGATCGATATCGCGGCCGGTACTCCGATCAAAAATTCGATCGTCGTGGGGGCCTCGCCGGACGAGGGAGCGATCTTCCATTGCATCGACACGCTCCAGTCGTTTCACGATCGCCGCAGGGGCGGGGAGACGGGCGTCAGGTCGGTGCAGTCGATTCGCGGGCCCGAGGCCTGGAAGTGGGTGGACCGCACGCCCTGGGCAGGCAATCTGCTGGAGGCGGCGCGAAAGAGCCTCGACCTGAAGCCGGGGTCATTTCAGGAGGTCAGGCGCGCGAACATCTGCATCGTGGAGTACAACGATGGGACCACCGGGGCGATCATTCCGCGCGAAGGAGTGGGCTGGACCTACGCCGGCGAGATCGAAGGGCAGAAGGACCCAACGATCATCTCGATGCTCGATTTCCCCATGCCCATCGGGCAGTACCATGCGACGAACGCCTTCGCGCACTGGATCATCGAACTGATGCTGACCGGCAAGGAACCGTTCAACGCGGAGCGACTGCTTCTGTCGACCGGGATTACGAACCACTACATGGACTCGAACTGGCAGGACGGCCAATACTCTGCCGTTGGGCGCGTCATCGAGACGCCGTATATGAACATGAAGTACCGCTCGACGCATGGCGCGATGTTTGAAACGGCACCGCGTCCGCCGAACGCACCGTACATACGGGGTTTTGCAACGGCGTAGCGTGGTCCGAGCGAACGATCCCGAATGAACCCACATCTGGCGATGAAACCGCCAGATATGGGGCACCCAAATTCCGGGGGTGGTTCGATCGGAGTGGAGAACCCGATGCATCAAGGGTTCCGGTGCGTTCTTTGTCATTCCGCAACGCAGTGGAGGAATCTGCTTTTCCCTTAGGACGGCGATGCGAAAGCAGATTCCTCCGCAGCGCTACGGAATGACAAAGAAGATGACGCAGCGGAAGTAAGATGGATGCACCTCGTTTTGTGGACGATTGTGGAGGTGGGCGATGGTGGGTGCAGAGGCGAAGACGCGTGGTCTGGGGCTGAGCGCGCTGGCTCCACGGGCGGTGCAGTCGGAGATTCGCGCGATGTCGGTGGAGAGCGATCGCGTGGGCGGCGTAAACCTGGCGCAGGGCGTATGCGACACCGAGGTTCCCTCAGTCGTTGCGGAAGCGGCGATTGCGGCGATCCACGAGGGCCACAACATCTATACGCGGCAGGATGGCATCGCGCGGCTGCGCCGAGCGATCGCCGAGAAGACGGAGCGGATGCAGGGGCTGGTGGTCGATCCGGAGCGCGAGGTGCTCGTGACGAGCGGCGCAACGGGAGCGTTCCACGCGGTGGCGATGGCGCTGTTCGATCCCGGCGACGAGGTGCTGCTGTTCGAGCCGTTCTACGGCTATCACGTGGGCACGCTGCGTTCGATGCGCGTGGTGCCGGTGGCGGTGGAGCTGGAGATGGGGACGTGGGCGCTGGATCTCGATCGTGTGCGATCTGCGATTTCGCCGAAGACGCGGGCGATTGTGGTGAACACGCCGTCAAATCCTGCGGGCAAGGTGTTTACGCGCGCGGAGCTTGAGGGCCTCGCGGAGATTGCGAAGGAGCACGACCTCTTCGTGCTGACGGACGAGATCTACGAGCACTTCATCTACGGCGACGCGAAGCACATCTCGATGGCGGCGCTCGATGGGATGCGCGAGCGGACGATCATCATGTCGGGCTACTCGAAGACGTTCTCGGTGACGGGATGGCGCATCGGCTACGTGATTGCCGATGCGAAGTGGACGCCCGCGATCGGGTACTTCAGCGACCTGCTGTATGTGTGCGCTCCAGCGCCGTTTCAACACGGCGTGGCGGCGGGCATCGAGACACTGGGCAAGACCTTCTATGCCGGCCTTGCGATGGACCACGAGGTGAAGCGCGAGATGCTGGTGAGCGCGCTGCGCGATGCCGGTTTCGTGCCGCACGTTCCGGACGGCGCGTACTACATCCTTGCTTCGATGGAAAAGCTGGACAACCTGCTGGAGGGCGAGAACGCGGCCGAGAAGGCGCGGTCGCTGCTAAAGAAGACGGGCGTGGCGGCGGTGGCGGGGTCGGCGTTCTTTCGCGCGGGCAAGGGCGAGGACCTGCTGCGGTTCTGCTTTGCGAAGAAGGACGAGGACCTCGAAGACGCCTGCCGCAGACTGCGTGGACTGAGGAGGTAGGCCTCCGCTTTTTGAGCAGAGGCCACCTCGAAGTCATGCGGTCATCCGGCGATGAAGGGCCGCAGATACTTTGAGCACAGCGCGAGGGCCTGCTTGCGGTGCGCCCCGTCTTCTTCGTAGCGGCGGTCTTCGGCCTCGACGGTGGCGTAGCCGTCGTAGCCGATCTCGCGGAGCCCGGCGAAGAACAGGGTCCAGTCGATCTGCCCCATGCCCGGCAGCACCGGCGTGTGGTACTCGTGGGGATAGGCGAGGATGCCGACGCGGTTGAGCTTCGCCTTGTCGACGACGACATCTTTCAGATGGATGCGGAAGATCTTCCCGGCATAGTCCTGCAGGGGCGACATGTAATCCATGCCCATCCATACCGGGTGCGAGGGGTCGTAGTTGAGGCCGAAGCTGCGGCTGGGGATCGCGTCGAACATTCTGTCCCAGATGGCCGGACAGTAGGCGAGGTTCTTGCCGCCGGGCCACTCGTCGGGCCCAAAGAACATCGCGCAGTTTTCAATTGCAATCCTGACTCCGTGGTCTTCGGCAAACTTGATCAGGTCAGGCCAGATGGAGAGGAACATGGGCCAGTTCTCATCGACGGTGAGCTTCCAGTTGCGGCCGATGAAGGTGCTCACGGTATCGAGGCCGATCATGCCGGCCGCGACGATCACCTTCTTCAGGTGGCCTGTAGAGACCTCGCGCTCTTCCGCCGACGGAGCCAGAATGTTGGGGTAGTAGCCGAGGCCGCTGATGCCGACGTTCTTCTCGCGCATGAGGGCCTTGATCTGATCGGCGCGCTCCTGGGTGAACTCGCGCACGTCGATGTGGGTGACGCCGGCGTAGCGGCGCTCCGCCTTGCCGGGAGGCCAGCACATCACCTCCACGCTGTCGTAGCCGTTGTCACGGGCTGTATCGAAGACCTGCTCCAGGGAGAGGTCCGGCAGAATCGCACTCACAAATCCAAGCTCCACAACAAGGTCTCCTTTTCGCTGCAACGGAAGAAAGGGCGTCCGATCAATTCACCAATTTTCAGAACCTGGCCCTGTCATTCTGAGGCGTAGCCGAAGAATCTCAGTAGTTCTCACCGCGCTGGGAATGCAAACTACAGGGATTCTTCGGCTACGCCTCAGAATGACGGCAACTGAATCGAACCGGCTCCCTATGAAGAACCGTACGAGTTCCAAGATAGACGATTCGCGTGAAGATATCTCTATATAGTGGAGAGGCTGTTCGATCGACGAGGAGATTCCCGTGCCGCAGGAAAGCCGCTTCTTCAACATCCCCGCACTCGCCGCCACCTTACCTGAAACAGCCGGGACGATGGTCACTGACATTCGTCTTACGGAAGAGACGGCCGCGAGCTGCCGCGTGCTACGGGTGCATCGTCCGGCGCCTGCCCACTACCACACCAGTTGCGACGAGTATCTGTACGTGCTCACGGGCCGCGCCGAGATCCACATCGACGGCCATCCGCCACGCGAGATCGGCCCCGGCGAGCTTGTGTTCTTCAAAAAGAACACGGTGCACGCCATGCCCCGCATCATCGAAGAGCCTTACACTGTGCTCGCTGTCGATACGCCGCGCCGCCCGCCCGACGACGTTCACTTTGTAAACCCCGCCGATGGCACGGCGGCCACGTTCATCAGGACACAGTACTGAATCCATGGATAGGTAGCGCAGCGGGTGCTACGATCTTCAGCATCTGTCCGGAGCGGCGCGCTCATGAGCGGCTTGACCGTCACGATCCCCGTGGGCGACTTCCACTGCGGTATGCGCGATGCGCCGCGATGCCATCCTCGGGCCAGACCACGGGCATGGAGTACGCGAGCGAGATGGTCGTGTAGCGCTTTGGTTGTCATCCCGTAGCGCAGCGAAGGGATCTGCTGTCCCTCTTCCCTTCATGGGCGCGATTTGCCAGGTGTTGCGAGAAAAAGCAAAAGCAGATCCCTTCGCTGCGCTACGGGATGACAAACGTAAGAGTCGAACTCTAGTCCCTTGTCCCTGGTCCCTGTCTTTACGCGCTTGCCGCGGGAGTGAAGCCGTCGCATCCGCTGATCGGTGTGACCTTCAGGTGCAGCATGGCGTGCTTCGGATGACCGCACTCGTCCAGAACGTTCAGCTCCGCCTTCTTGCTCGTCATGATCGAGACAAGCACCTTGTCGTTGTGGTGGCTCTCGCCGAAGTGGGTACAGAGTCCGCACTGTCCTGCATGGATCGTCTGCATGGAAACCTCCTGAACCTCTTCAGAGTCGGTGGCGCGGTCTGCGAGTTGCCTCGAACGCGCGATGACGGTGGGAACTCTACGCAGCGGGAGGCACGGTTGTAAAGCTCGGCGCAAGGGGCGCGCGCCGCGGTTCCCCAACCCGCAGATAGCAGTGGACTTCAGCGGATGGAACACTTGTTCGCCCGTTCGCGTATCTGTCTTCGAGCCGCTCGAAACGTTTCGCCTGAGCGCCGCAGCGACAGGAGCCAGCAAGCCCATGACCTTCATCGACCCGATCTACACCGCAGGCATGACCCCGCACCAGCGCGACTGGTTCTTCGCCGAATTCGACCAGGCGCGGCGCGATGAGGTCGTCGGCGTTCTGCTCGCACTGTTCCTCGGAACGTTTGGCATCCACCAGTTCTATCTTCGGCGCAATGGGCTGGGTGTGCTCTATCTCCTGCTGTTCTGGACAGGGATCCCGGCCATCCTCGGCTTTGTCGAAGCGTTTCTGATGCCGGGCCGCGTGCGCCGCTACAACGCGCAGCAGGCCGCTTACATTGCCTCCCAGATACTTGGCGGAGCGACGCCGCTTTACACCGCCGCCATGCCGGGTCTGCCGTGTCCGGCGTGCGGAGGCAACTTCACCCCCGGCGCCGTCTTCTGCCCGCACTGCGGCGCAGCGGTCGCCGCGAGGGTTTAGTTACGCAAACGAACAGATCCTCAAAGTTGTCATCCTGAGCAGAGGGTTCGCGCTTTTGCGAACCCGCAGTCGAAGGACCTGCATTTTCGGCACTCGGTCCGCGCGAACAATCTGGACGCGGGAAAGGAAATGCAGGTCCTTCGACTCCGCTCCACTTCGGCCGCTTCGCTCAGGATGACAAATTGAGGATGTTCGCACGATCGCCCAGGACAGCTCTAAGAAGTGCGACCGGTTGGCCTACTGCCAGGCCACCGTACTCTCGCGCGTGAAGTCGAACTCGACGAACGGCTCCCCGTTATCGCCCGCCGACAGCTTCGTGGGAGCGCCGTCCACCGTCGCGCTGTGCGGATGCGTCGACCGCCAGCGAACGATGACATGCGCAGGCTTGCCACCTTCGATCTTCAGCGAGCCTGCGTTGCGCTCGAGCCTTCTGCCCTCGAAGTCCGTCAGCGACACGGTTTCTCCTCCATCGATCAACTCGTAGATGCGGCGGTTGTCCATCGCCTTCACGGTTGCGTTGCCGCTCTCGTCCGAAGGGACGAGCGTCATCACATCTTCGGGAATCTTCGGGATCACGGCTCCGGCGCGCGCATACACAGGGACCTGGCCAATCGCGGCTTCCACCTCCAGCGTTCTGCCTCCCGTGATGTGCGTCCCCGTCCAGTAGTCGACCCACTCGCCCTGCGGCAGATACACCACGCGATGCGTGCCCTCATCCACCACGGGCGCAACCAGCAGATCGGGGCCGAAGAGATACTCGTCCTTCACGCGGCGCGCGTGTTCGTCGTTCTGATAGACCAGCGCCAGCGCGCGCATGATGGGCATGCCCGTCTTCGCCGCTTCTTGCACGGCGGCGTAGCGATACGGGAAGAGGCTCATGTGCAGCACGGCGTATCTCTTGAAGGTCGCCAGCGCCTGCTCGCCGTAGCTCCAGGGGCCGAGGTTCTTGCTCGATATGACCTCCATCGTGGGAGAAAACGCGGAGTACTCCGTCCAGCGCTGAAAGAGCACGGGGTCGGGAGTCGACGGCGTCGCCTCGTAGCCGCCCAGGTCGGCGGTCCATAGCGGCATCCCGCTCATCCCCGCGCCAAGCCCCGCTGTCACAACCGTCGGCAGACCGTTCTCCGTGGAGAAGCTGGCCTCGTTGTCGCCGCCCCACAGCAGGCCCAGCCCGTTCGCACCCTGCGTAACGCTGCGGCAAAAGAGGACGCCGTTGCCCTTCAGGTCCTTCTGCACCAGCTCTTCCATTGCGTTGTTGTAGAGCACAGCGTACTTATTGCGCATCGTGCGCGGATCGCTGCCATCGGCAAACTTTATGGGCCCGGCAACGAAACTGCCCTCGGCGTCGTCGTCTTTGAAGCCGTCCGCGCCCGCTGCAATCGCCTGCCGCACCTGGTCCTGCCACCAGCGCTTTGCTGAAGGGTTGGTGAAGTCGATCAGCGAACCCTCGCCCTTCCACCAGCGGCCAACGTAGGGGCTGCCGTCGAGGGCTTTGACGAAGAAGCCGTTGCCCGCGGCCTCGTCGTAGTTTTCTGACTTCGGCGCGATCTTGCCCTCGAAGCCCTTCTCGTGCGGCGGGTCGGACTTCGAGTTGATCCACGGCGTGTGCCACAGCACCAGTTTGTAACCGTTGCTGTGCACATATTTGACCAGCCCGGGAGCATCGGCAAACTGCTTTGGGTTGAATTTGTAACTGTTATAGGCCGTCGCCCATGGCGAGTCGATCATGACGACGCTGGCCGGAATTCCCTCCGCGCGCATCCTGTCCACGTCTTCCTTCACCTGTGCGTCGTTCTGGTGATAGTCGCGGCTGATCCACGGCGCGAACGCCCAGTACGGCGGCAGCATCGAGCGGCCCGCGAGCGCGGTGAAGCGGTCGAGTATCTTCGGGAACTCCGGGCCCGTGAACAGCACGATGCGCAGCTTCTCCGCCGGCTCGTCGACGACGATCTCGCGTTCGTCGGACGCGTTCATATCGAAGGTCGCGTCCGAGGTCGTATCCACCCACAGGCCGTAGCCGGTTGTGCTCATGTAGAAGGGCATCGGCTTGTAGGTGGAGCCGCCCTTCGCGTGGCCGTTGTCGGTGGAGACGTTGCGCACGATCGTGTGCGAGTGGTTCAGCTCGTTGAAGCGCTCGCCCAGGCCGTAGTAGCTGGCGTTGTCGCGCACGCGAAAACGCCAGTAGCCCACCGTGTAGGCGACGCTCGTCACCTCGAAGACCCCCGGCGAGAGCTGCCGGAGATGCACCTTGCTGGTGGGCACGGCCGTGCCCTCGAACTCGAAGCCGCCCAGCTCCAGCGTGCCGCCGCCCGGCAAGGTCAGAGCGAGCATGTCGAGGTCGCGGCGCACAAACCCATCCACCGGCGCCTCCGCCGTTCTGCCCGCCGGAACGGGAACCGCCGTGCCGGGTGCGATGTCCTGCGCCATTGCTGCTGAAACTGAAGAGGCTGCAACCAGCAGCGTCCCGATTGCCGCGCGCCACCCAAACATCATTTCCACTACTCCCGGTTTTTGCCAAAGGCAAAGAAAAAGGTCCCATATCAGGGACCCTTTTCTATTTCATCCTTTGTATCAGAACGGCTCGATCCGTCGTCTTCTGCGGCGAGCCCTGTGCGTTATCCGGCCTACATATTGGTGTGGCCGGCGCGCATGTCTTCGTTGAACGAGGGCTTGATGAACTTGAGCGCGGCTTCCAGCTCCTGGAAGTAGCCGTCGCGGTGGCCCATCAGCGCCTCGGTCGGCGTGGCGAACTCAGTGTCGGCGGCCAGTCGGATGATACCTTCGTGGGCGACAGACGCGGCTGTCTTCTTCAGATCTTCCACGGTCGTGTTCAGGTACTGCGCGTCGCGGGGATCGGCCAGCCATACCGGCTCGCCGCCGCCCAGCACGCCCGACAGCCAGAACGCCTTGGCCGCCAGAAACTGCTGACGCTGCGCGTCCGTCGTGTCGTTGAAGATAAAGCGCTTCTGCTTGGAGCTGTAGTAGCGCGTCGTGACCGGGACGGGCTGACGGTTTCCGCTCTTCACCAGCTCCAACTGCCCCTGGTCCATCGTCTTGCGGATGGCGTTGTAGATAAAGCTCTCGGCAAACGGCTGCTCCAGGGCAGCGACGACCTCGGCGAAGGTCACGGTCATCGACGCGGCCACCTTGGCGTGCAGAATGCTCTCGCTGCCGTCCTCAAGGCGCGCCTCGCCGTGCACGATGTAGGTGTCGGCGCCCGAGGTGGAGTGGTGGAACGGCCACTCAAACTTGCCGAAGCTCAGCGGAAGACCATGCAGGGTCAGATAACAGTCCGGACGCGGGTTCTTCAGACGGGTGGCAGACTCCTTCAGGTAGCCCTCAACTACGCCCTTCAGCGGTCCCTGCGAGAAGTCGAAGGCCGCGCTCAGCTCCAGCGTCTGCGTCCTGGAGGGGTCGGAGGCCAGCCCCAGCGTAAACCGCGCCGTTGGCCCGCCGGAGAAGTCCTTGCCCTCCGTCATGCCCACTACAACCAGCCCCGCCGCCTTTGCCGCCGCCTCAACCTGTCCTGCCAATGCCGTCTGTAAGCCTGTGCTCATCGCCTGCCGTCCTGAATCAGATTTTCCGTAACCCTATTATTTTACCGCCTTCAAGGTCCTTTCGGCTGCATTCACCTCTGCGGCTGCGGGCGTTGTTGAGCCGCCATTCTGAGCGTTCGGCTCAGAATGACGGCTGGGAATTAGGTGCTGATGGGGTAAAAGTTCATAACAACCCCTAATTCGCCGCCGCAATCAGCTCGACGATCTTGTCCATCGCCTTCATGTCGTCCGACGAGTGCGGCATGTGCGTTGAATCCATGATGGAGAAGATCACCGTCCTGCCGCTGGCGCATTCCAGGTAGCCGCCCAATGCGCGCGCCTCGCCCAGCGTGCCGGTCTTGGCGAAGACGTGGTCTTTGAGCGCCGTCTTACCGAAGCGCGAGATCAGCGAGCCGTCCTCGCCGCCGATGGGCAGCGTGCGCTTCCAGTCCGCGAACCACGGCTGCGTGGAGGCGTACTGCAGCAGCCTTACCGTCGCGCGCGGCGCAAGCAGATCGTGTCCGCTCAGGCCCGAACCGTCGAAGAAGACGAAGTCGTCGGGGTCGACGCCAGCGCGTGTCGTCAGAAAGGCGCGAACGACCCGGACGCCATTCACCGTCGAGCCATCGCCCAGGACCGCCGCGCCTGCGTTATGCAGAAACATCTCGGCGTGCAGGTTCTGGCTGACCTTGTTGGTCCACACCATGTCGTCGATCAGCGCGGGAGAGGTGTGCGAGGCCAGCACCGTCTCAGACCCTGCCGCTGCGCAGTTGTTCGCGCAACCCGAAGGCGCTGGCTTCGGTGCCGTGTACGTGCGCGGTTCCAACATAAGCGCCTCGTGCGAGGCCGTGAAGAAGTTGCGCGCGTCGGTCGGCAGGCGATGCTTCGCCCGCGCCACTCCGGTGACGAGGATGCCGCGCTGCTCGAGCAGCGACTTGAAGACCGTAGCGCCGTACTCCGCCGGATCGTGGATGGCGATCTCCTCGTCGTCGGGCTGTGCGTCGACAGCTATGGAACCCCAGAGCCGCAGCACCTTCGAGCCCACGGCGCGGTCGATCTGCACATGGCTGCTGCTCTTCGCCGGGCCGGTGACGAGGTTCGTCGCATCCACCGTATAGTACGGCGCGATGGGATCGAGCGACACGACCGCAGGCTGCCCCGCGGCGGTTCCGGGCGCAACCTTCAGCGAGAGCTGGTTGTCGGTGATGGTCAGCGCCGAGACAGGCGCGCCGTAACCCCACAGTGAGTCGTCGATCGACCAGTCCTGCGGGTATGGCTCCCACGGATAGAGCGTGTCGTCGCCGACGATATCGCCGTTGACCACCTTCAGGCCGGTCTTCGCCACATCGTCGGCCATCTGTTTCAGATAGCGTAGAGCATCGGGCTCCGGCAGCGGAGACCCACCGGGCGTTGGCTTGGGACGCTGCGCCGGAGCAATGTACGGAATGCTGCGCCCGGAGAGGTTCGCGTCGCCGCCACCCACCAGCACGACATCGCCGGTGAGGTTTGCCGGCGTGTTGAACCTGCCACGCGCCACTACCTTCGTCTCGAAGGTGGTCTGTGGTCCCAGCAGGGCCATCGCCGTGGCCGTGGTGAACATCTTGGTGTTGCTGGCAGGCTGGAAGAGCTGGCCCTCGTTCAGCGAATAGAGAGGCGTGCCGTCCATCGCCGCGACCATGATGCCCCAATGAGCACGCGCCACCAGCGGCGCGGAGAGCACCTCATCGATCTGCTTTGCCAGGCTGGGGCACGACCTGATGTGTCCTGCCTTTGATGCGGCATGGCCTGTACAGTCCGCCTTCTTCGACTGCGCCGCGAGAGGACACACCGCCACTGACGCAAGAGCAACTGCCGCCAACACTCTGTTCATATGGGCGAAAGTCTAGCAAATAATCCCGGGGTTCACCCTCTTTCTTCCGCTGCTGCGTCATTCCGACCGAAGCGCAGCGTAGTGGAGGGAGCTGCTTTTCTGAGACAGCCACGGCAAACGGTAGAAAGCAGGTTTCTCCACTACGCAGGACGAAGATGCCGTCCTGCTCCGGTCGAAATGACCCTTCACGGAAAAAAGAGCGAATCACTACAATCTCTGCATGGCCTTTGCTCCACGCCCACGCTACGACTGGCGGCTGCGCACCCGCTCGCTCGCGCTGGGGCAGCGCACGCTGGTCATGGGCATCCTCAACGTGACGCCGGACTCCTTCTACGACGGCGGCCACTTCTACGACGCGGCATCCGCGCCGGAGCGGGCCGTTGCGCACGCGCTCCAGATGCTCGACCGCGGCGCCGATCTCATCGACCTCGGCGGCGAGTCCACGCGCCCCGACGCCACACCGCTCTCGCCCGGCGAAGAGCAGCAACGCGCGCTTCCCGTCATCGCCGCCATCCTGCGTGAGCGGCCGCAGACGGTCATCTCCGTCGACACCTTTCACGCGGTCACGGCGCGGCTGGCGATCGAGGCGGGCGCGGAGATCGTCAACGACGTCAGCGGCCACCTGTGGGACGCGCGGATGTCCGCCACCTGCGCCGAGCTTGGCTGCGGGGCCGTGCTGATGCACGCGCGCGGCACACCAAAGGAGTGGAAGTCGCTGCCCGCGCTCGTCCACAGCGAGATCATGCCCATGATCGTCTCCGAGCTGAGCGACCGCATCGCAGCAGCAACCGCAGCAGGTATCGCACGCGAGCGGATCGTCGTCGATCCCGGCATCGGCTTCGGCAAGCGGCTGGACGAGAACTACCCCATCCTCGCGCATCTTGCGGAGCTTCACCGGCTCAAGCTGCCCATCCTCGTTGGAGCGTCACGCAAGGGCTTTCTCGCGCACACGCTGGCACAGGCACCATGGCTGGCCGCCGTGCACCGGGGAGCGATGCCACCGGCAAACGCGCGGCTCAGCGCGACGACCGCTGCAAACATCGCGGCGATCCTCGCCGGAGCGCACATCCTCCGCGTCCACGACGTGCAGGCGGCGGCAGAGGCGGCGGCCATCGCCGACCGCATCCTGGAGGGGTAGCAGTCCGCAGCCCAATCAAATAGAGTGGCTGCCATGCCTATCTCGCGCAGGCGACTGCTCGCCAACTCAGCCCTTGCCGCCAGCTCTTCCCTTCTGCCTCGCACGCTTCACGCCTTTCAGGCAGGCGCACCGGCGGGCGCACCCGACGCCTACGCCACGCCGAAGCCCGACCTTCCCGGCCCGGTGCAGCCTACGTGGGAGTCGCTGCGCGAGACATACACCGTGCCCTCGTGGTTCAACCAGGCGAAGTTCGGCATCTTCATCCACTGGGGTCTGTACTCGATACCCGGCTACGTCAACGAGTGGTATGAGCGCCGCATGTACAAGGAAGCCGACGGCATCAAGTGGCACGCCGCGCACTACGGCCCGCAGGACAAGTTCGGCTACAAGGACCTGATCCCTCTCTTCAAGCCGGACAAGTACCACGCCGACGAGTGGATCGCGATCTTCAAGCGCGCCGGCGCAAACTACGTCGTTCCCGTGGCCGAGCACCACGACGGCTTCCCGATGTACTACTCCGAGCTGACGCCGTGGTGTGCCGGACGCATGGGGCCGAAGCGCGACCTGACCGGCGAGCTCGCCGCCGCGGCGCGCAAGCAGAACTTCATCTTCGGCCTCTCGTCGCACCGCATGGAGCACGCCTACTTCGCCTATCCGGCAAAGGGCCTGAAGACCGACGAGTTCGACCCGAAGTACGCCGGTTTCTACGGTCCGCCCATCGACCAGGAGTTCAACTCCGGCAACAACTCGAAGGCGTTTCAGCTCGACTGGCTGGCCCGCATTCAGGAGCTGGTCGACAAGTTCTCGCCACAGCTTCTTTATATGGACAACGGCGTAAACGTGCGCGCATACGACGAGGTGAAGCTGCGCGCCGCCGCGTACCTGTACAACCGCGCCCGCGAGCGCGGCTACCAGACCACGCTCGCCACCAAGGACGACGCCTATCTCTACGCCACCGTGCAGGACTTCGAGGGTACGCACCACGCGCCGAAGTGGCCCTTCGCCGGGGCGTGGCAGTGCGACACGCCCATCGGCAACTCGTGGGGATACATCAACGGGCTGAAGGTCGCCAGCGGCCTTTCGCTGATTCATCAGTTCATGGCCGTGGCAAGCTGCGGCGGCAACCTGCTGCTGAACGTCTCGCCCAAGGCCGATGGGTCGATCCCCGAAGACCAGCAGGCGTCGCTGCGCGCGCTGGGCGACTGGCTCGCGGAGAACGGCGAGGCCATCTACGGCTCGCGCGCCTGGATCAGGCCGGGCGAAGGACCGGGAGTTCCAGCAACGCCCAACGGCGACTGGAAGGGACGCTCGACGGCGATCCTCGACTGGCCAAGTGTGAAGGCAGAGAAGCAGAAGCCTTTCACCGAGGCCGACTTCCGTTTCACCACGAAGGATGGCAGTCTCTACGCCATCGGCTACCGGTACTCTAGCGGCGATGCAACGCTCAAATCGCTCGCGGCTGGAAAGGCAAAGATCGAGCGTGTGACGCTGATCGGAAAACAATCGCAAACAGTAAAGTTCCGCCAGACGGACGAAGGCCTGGTATGCACGCTGCCCACAAGAACGGCCCCAGCGGAGCAGCCGTATGTGTTGCGCATCGAAGGCAACATGCCGCTGGGACTTTAGTTTTCTGTTGCACTGATCTTTAGATGTGTCCTGACGAATCGTTCCCCAACGAGAGCGTCATTTCGACCGGAACGGGACGGCCTTATCGTCCCGTGGAGTGGAGAAACCTGCTGTATTGCCAGCGTGGACAGAAAAGCAGGTCCCTCCACTACGCGCTACGCGCTTCGGTCGGGATGACACATCATTCAATTACTAAAATGGAACAGACAAGAGAGCGCCGGATACCACATCCTTCGATGCAATGCGGCTAAAGGTGGGGAACTCGGCGAAGTATCGAGGATTCGAGCAACTTACATTCCCACCTTTCACTCCGTGAAGGATTGGGGCACCCGGGACGTTTTGGCGGTACAAGATTTGCAGAACGTTTGACGGTGCTATTCTGTGGCGAAGGAAAGACGAAATGTTGACTATCCTCCTTGCCTGCCAGATCGTAACCCTGATTGCCGTCGTTGTGATGCTGCTGCGTAAACAGCAGGTGCCGGTAGCCGACCCGCGCCTGGCGCAGCTTCCCGACCAGATCACGCGGCTCGAAGCCCGCAATCAGGCGCTGGACGAGCACATCCGCAATGCCTTTGCGCAGATGCGCAACGACATCGCCGCCGAGGCGCAGCGCACCCGCGAGGCCAGCGCATCCGACTTCGGCGCGCTGCGCAAAGAGGTCACCAGCAACATCGCTGAACTCGGCAAGGTGTTGCAGGACGGCCTCAACGGCTTTCGCACCGACAACAAGAGCTCCGACGACCTGCTGCGCACCGCCGTGCAGAAGCAGATGGACGCCATCTCGCAACGCGTCTCGTCGTTTACGTCGGAGACCAACCAGCAGCACACAAATCTTCGCGAGGCCATCAACGCAAAGCTGAACCAGTTGATGGACAGCAACACCGAGTTGCAGAACCGCCTGCGCGAAGCGGTCGAACAGAGGCTGACGAAGCTGAACGACGACAACTCGAAAGAGCTCGAAAAGATGCGTCAGACCGTCGACGAGAAGCTGAACGACACGCTGCAGACGCGGCTGACGGAGAGCTTCGGGCAGGTGACCGACCAGCTCAACAAGGTGCACACGGGGCTGGGCGAGATGACGAAGCTATCGGACGGCGTCAACGACCTGAGCCGCATCTTTACCAACGTGAAGTCGCGCGGCGGCTTTGCCGAGGTGCAGCTCGGCATGCTGCTCGAACAGATGCTGGCGCCCAACCAGTTCATTCGCAACGCGCGGGTGAAGGACGGCTCCCTCGAAGCCGTCGAGTTCGCCGTGCGCTTTCCCGGCCACGCGGGCGAGACGCTGCTGCCGATCGACGCCAAGTTTCCGCGCGAGGACTGGGAGCGTCTTGAAGCGGCCTACGAGGGCGGCAACGCGGACGATATCGCCACCGCCGGCAAGGCATTTGAGGCGGCGATCCGCACCGAGGGCGACCGCATCTGCTCCAAGTACATCAACCCGCCGAAGACGACGCCGCATGCCATCATGTTTCTTCCCACCGAGGGCCTCTACGCCGAGGTGATGCGCCGCGACGCCTTGCAGGCCGAGGTGCAGTCGAAGTGCCGCGTCACCATCGCCGGGCCAAGCACGCTGTCGGCAATTCTGACCAGCTTCCAGATGGGCTTCCACATGCTCGCCATCCAGGAAAAGGGCGACGAGGTATGGCGTGTACTCGAGGGCACAAAGAAGGAGTTCGGCAACTTCGAGGTGCTGATGACCAAGATGGAAGGCCAGGTGGGCACCGTGCAGAACACCATCCAGAAGCTCGGCGTGCGCACGCGGGCCATCAACCGGACGCTGCGCGAGGTGGGCGAGACGGACAAGGCCATCCCCGGATCGATCCCGATCGACTTCGACCAGGCCGCCGGAATCACCACCTTTGGCCTTGCGGCTTCGGGCGAGGACGATTAGAGCATCCCCGTTTAGAGGTGGTGCGGCATTTTGTGTCGCGCTTTCAGCGCTTTGTTCATTCGGGTTGCTCACCTGGGCCTTCGGCCCAGGCTAAGATATTGCGGGCCGTTGGCCCTTGGGCTCTTCAGCTCTACACCTTCATGGAAATAGCCATGGGCCATACCTGCAAAGAGTGATTACAACCACTCTTTACCCCCAATGAAGTGTCATCCTGAGCGAGCCGCAGGCGAGTCGAAGGATCTGCGGTTTCCCCTTCGCCCCTACGTGCAACTCGCTGTGAAACGGCAGGGCCTTCGCCTCAGTTCCCTTCGGTCGCTACGCTAAGGTTGACAGTTTCTTCGCGGACGGGAATATTATGTCGATCATTCTGAATCCGTGGATTTCTCGCGTGCCCGCTTGCTTTACACTCAGCGGAGCCGTGGGTATGCTTTAGATTGGCTCAGGGGCGTATTGTGTCCTCGGGAAGCAACGGTTTTGATCCTGATTTTCGATTCAAAAGGTATATAGGAGAACGACATGGCAGCAGTTGATGAAAAGGTAAAACAGATTATTGTCGAGCAGCTTCAGGTGGATGAGGCCGAAGTCACCCCCGGCGCGAGCTTCCAGGAAGACCTCGGGGCCGATTCTCTCGACGTAGTCGAGCTCGTCATGCAGTTCGAAGAGGCCTTTGACATCCAGATCCCGGATGAGGACGCCGAGAAGATCAAGACCGTCAAAGACGCCGTCGATTACATCGAGAAGAACCAGAAAGCGGCAAAGTAACAATGATTGAGCGTCGCGTCGTCGTAACCGGCCTCGGACTGATCTGCGGGGTCGGCAATACCGCGCCCGAGGTCTGGGATGGCCTGATGGCCGGCAAAAGCGGTATGGCTGAGATCACATCGTTCGATCTCACTGGCCACCCCGTTCGCTTTGCAGCGGAGGTCAAGAACTTCGACCCGCTCAAGTTTGTCGACAAGAAGGAGTCCCGCAAGATGGGGCGCTTCATCCACCTCGCGCTGGCCGCGGCCGACGAGGCGATGAAGAGCTCCGGGCTTGAGGTGACGCCAGCGATCGCTGACCGCTTTGGCGTACACATTGGCTCCGGCATCGGCGGGTTCGACGTGATCGAGCGCGAGCACTCGGCTCTGATCAACGGCGGGCCGCGCAAGATCTCGCCGTTCTTCATTCCCGCCTCCATCGTCAACCTTGCCGCGGGACACGTCAGCATTCGCTACAACGCGAAGGGGCCGAACGAGGCGACGGCAACGGCCTGCACCTCGAGCGCGCACTCCATCGGCGACGCCTTCCGCATCATTCAGCGCGGCGACGCCGACGCCATGATCGCCGGAGGAACCGAGGCCGCCATCACCCCGATGGGTGTCGGCGGGTTCGCGGCCATGAAAGCGCTCTCCACGCGCAATGAAGACCCCACGCACGCCTGCCGCCCCTTCGACAAGGACCGCGACGGCTTCGTGGTGGGCGAAGGCGCCGGCATCCTGATTCTCGAAGAGCTGGAGTTCGCCAAAGCGCGCGGAGCGAAGATTCTCGGTGAGGTCATCGGCTACGGCATGTCGGCGGACGCCTTCCACATGACGGGCATGGCGCCCGAGGGCGAGGGCTGCTTCCGCGCCATGAGCGCCGCGCTGAAGGTCGCCGGAGTCTCGCCGGACAAGATCGACTACGTCAACGCGCACGCCACCTCGACACCTCTCGGCGACGCGCTGGAGTCGCAGGCGATCGAGAACGTCTTCGGCGAACGCGCGAAGAACGGAACGCTGCTGGTCAGCTCCACCAAGTCGATGACCGGGCACCTGCTCGGCGGCGCGGGCGGACTCGAAGCCGGCATCACCATCATGTCGATGCTCAACCAGACCGCGCCTCCGACGATGAACATCGTCGAGCTCGATCCGCTGTGCCGATTGAACTACGTGCCAAACAAGCCGCAGGCCGCGAAGATCGACTATGCCCTGTCGAACTCCTTCGGCTTCGGCGGAACCAACGGCTCGCTGGTCTTCAAACGCTGGACGGAGTAAGTTCCGCAGGTTTAGCGAACAAGAGGCGCGGCCTATGGCTGTGCCTCTTGTTCTTTGCTGCACCATCCGGGCTGGAAATGCTCTAATGATCTCGCCGATACAAAGCTGGAACTCTTCTCATCTCAACTGCTTGAAGTGAAGGAATGCGAATGAATAGACGCCAGGTACTGCGCAGCGCCGGGTTGGGATTGATGGCTGGAACGGCGGCCCACGCCGGGGCCATCCCTTCCTCGTCGAAGGAAGGGACCGAAGAGCAAGCATCGCCCAGGCCGCTCAACCTCGCCGACTATGAGCCGGCCAGCATGCTTCACGTGCAGGAGACGCATGTGGCGCGTTCGCGATTTCCTGTAATCGATATCCACACGCATATCTGCTACTCCGCGAAGAGCAGGAACGGAGTGGAGCTGTCCCCGGAGCGCACCTACCTTGGCACGCCTCTGGAACTGCTTCAGGTGATGGACCGGAAGAACATTCACTCCATGGTCAACCTGACCGGAGGCTACGGCACGGGACTGTCCGAATCCGTCAAGAGATACGACCGCGCCTTTCCTGACCGCTTCTACACCTTCACCGAGCCCTCCTACTCGCGTCTGCTTGAGCCTGACTACCCAAGGGTGCAGGCCGAGGCGATCGAACAAGCCCACAGGGATGGTGCCCGGGGCCTCAAGATACTTAAGACTCTCGGATTGTATCTGCGGGAAAGCATCACCACGGGCACGCTGGTGAAGATCGACGACCCACGCTTCGACCCGATGTGGGACATCTGCGGACAATTGGGAATCCCCGTCGCGATACATGTTTCAGATCCCCTGGCCTTTTTCAAGCCTACGGACCGTTTCAACGAACGCTACGAAGAGTTGAACAATCACCCGGACTGGTCCTTCTACGGCCACGGCTTCCCCAGCAACGCCGAACTGATCCACGCTCGCAACCGAATGTTCGCCCGCCATCCGAAGACAAGATTCATCGGGCTGCACGTTGGAAATGGCGCGGAGAACCTGGCGGAGGTCTCTGAGAATCTCGACCGCTTTCCGAACCTGACCGTCGATATTGCGGCGCGTATCGGCGAACTTGGAAGGCAACCACGGACAGCACGAAGGTTTTTTGAAAAGTACCAGGACAGAATCCTGTTCGGGACCGATGCCACTCCGCATGGCGACGAGTTTCCCCAGCAGGTCTTCAACAACCAGCTATACGAGATCTATTACCGGTTCCTTGAAACTGACGACGAATACTTCGACTACGCGCCTGCCAAGGTGCCGCCCCAGGGGCGATGGCGCATCTATGGCATCGACCTGCCGGAGTCGATTCTTCGCAAGGTGTACAACGGCAACGCTGCGCGGGAACTACAGATATCGATATAGGCAGCCTTTCAAACCTGAGTCAGCCGTCAACTCGTCGCCAGGGCGATTCCCACGCTGACGACCAGCCCGAAGGCCCACCAGCCGACGACGACGGCTGCGGCCTTGCCGCGCGAGACCTTCGCAACGATGGCTGTCCCGATGATCAGAAGGATCAGCGACCAAATGCCCACGATATCGAAGAAGCTGAGGATAGCTTTGATGACCGGGCTGGCATCCGGCATGAAGTACGCGAGGTTCGTGCCTACCGGGTTCTTCATATCGTAGGCATCGACGTTCGCCCCAAGCAGCAGCGTGACAATGGTCAGCAATCCGATAAACAGCTTCGGCAGCCCGGCATACATCCACACGGCAAACATCTGGCCGTAGGTGGTGCGAGCGCCCAGCCCGAAGTTGAAACTGGCCCAGTAAAGCAACGCCGCGATGGCGACGAAGATCAGGATGAACAGAAAGCTGGCATAGGTGGAGTAACGGTAGCCGATGCTCATCCCGCGCACGCGCGCCGCTCTCTGCTCCGGAGTGAGGTTGCTGAGCTGGTCTTCCTGCTTGGGATTCTGGTGAATCTGGTTCTCGACGACGCGGTCGAAGCCAACCTGTCTTTCGACCACAAAAGCCGAGGCCAGCGTCACGATCACCATCAACACAAAGGGCAGCCACCACGATGCACTGCGAAGAATATCGGCAAACGTCTTTGAGGGTGCAACAAACGCATCGACGACGCGCTCTACTTCACTCAGTCCTGCTCCCGTCTCAACCGCTTCGCTCAATTCGCCTCCTCACAGCAGTGCAAAAGCGCAAAAAACCTCGCTGCGGGATTGTAGCTCCTCGGGAGATATACGTCGAAAGGAATTCGCTCTTACTCTGCACGCAGAGCTTCGCTGGGGTCCACTCTGCTTGCAGACCTCGCCGGAACCAGCGTCGCCGCCAACCCCACCACAACCAACATCAGCGTCATGGCTCCAAATGTCATAGGATCGCGCGGTCCCACCCCGAACAGCAGCGACGACAGCACTCGCGATAACGACAGAGCAGCCACCAACCCCGCCGCGACTCCCACCGCAATCAGCCGCAAACTCTTTCCCATCACCAACCGCAGAATATCCGCGCGAGCAGCACCCAACGCCATCCGTACACCAATCTCCTGCGTTCGCTGCGCCACCAGGAACGCGATCACTCCATACAGACCAATCACCGCCAGCGTGAAGCCGATTAGCGCGAAGAAGCCTACCAGTGAAACCTGGAACCGCGGCTGGTCGGCCAGCTTGCTCACTCGCTGCCGCAACGTAGCGATATCCACGGGCAACGTTGGATCCAGCACCGCAACCTGATTACGAATTGCCTTGGATGTCTCCTCTTCCGTCAGCGAACTTCGCACGACGAACACCGATGTCTGCGCCCACACTCCCCAACGCCCCCAGTCTTCTGCCCGGTAGCGTCTAAGAAAGTAGTACTCGGGAGTCTCTTCCCCCGTCAGGCCGCCATTCTTCACGTTGGCCGCAACTCCAACCACCCTGTACCAGGGAGCGTTCGGGTCTCCGACATGTTCGAAGTTCAACCGCATTCCGATTGGATCTTCAGAAGGAAACAGCATCTCTGCCAGCCGCTGGCTGATCACAACGACACGTTCATTGGAGGTGAGATCCGACTCCTGAAAGCCTGCGCCGCGCACGATCCGCACATCCAAAGCCCGGAAGTATTCCGGCGAGACCAGCCGTGCGATCACCACCGATCCCGGCCCTTCCGTCGTTCGTGGCTTGCCATCGACCAGTATCTCGCCGTAGCGCACACCGGCATGCGCCCCACCCGGCGGCAGCGAATCGCTCACCGACACCACTTCCACCCCAGGCAGAAAACGCAATCGCGTCGCCAGTTGCTGGAAGAACATCATCTTGCTCATTGCGCTGGAGTATTTATGCTCTCCCAACGTAATCCTGGCCGTCACCGTGTTGTCTTCGCGCATTCCCAACTGCTGGTTCTCAAGCTTCCAAAAGCTGCGCAGCATCAGCATCGCCGCCGTCAGCAACACCATGCTTGCAGCAATTTGACCCACGACCAACCACTGCCGCATCCTCGCATGAGAAACCGACGCAATCGATCTTCCGGTCAGCATCTCCTCTCTCGGTCGCTGCAGAGCCGGAACCAGACCAAACAGCGCTCCACAAACGAATGACAGCGCAACCGTGAAACCCACTATCCGCAGATCCAACTGCGCCTGCGTCACGTAAGGAACACTCGCAGGCGCTATCGCAAGAAAGATGTGCAGCAGCAGTTCTGCAAAAGCACATCCAGCCACGGCCCCTGCAAGCGAAAGTAACAGCGCTTCCGTCAACGACTGTCTGACAAGCCGTCCCCTGCTCGCTCCCAGCGCAGACCGCACGGCAAGCTCTCTCTGCCGCGCAGCGCCACGCGCCATCAGCAGGCTCGCCACATTCGCGCACACAATCATCAACACTGCCAGCACCGTTCCCAGTAAGACCCATGCCATCACGCGAACATCCTGCATCTGCCGGTCACGCAGCGACCTCACCTTCAGGCGGAAGTTCGAACGAATCTCCGCAGGAATCCACTTCTGCGTCTGCTCAAATAGCGGCATCAGTTGCGCACGCGCCTGCTCCACGCTCACACCTGGCTTCAGTCGCGCGAAAACCCGCTTAGGACCTCCCAGCCCTGAGTTCGTCTTGCGGTCTGCGGCCTCATCCATCGTCATCGGAAAGATCACGTCGGCAGCTTGCAGCCGTGGCATCTCGAACCCCTTCGGTAACACACCGACCACGCGCACCGGCTTGCCATCAATCTCAATCGTCTTGTTCAGAACTCCCGAATCGCGGTTGTAACGCGTCTGCCACAAACCATACGAGATCAGCACCACAGCCGGAGCTCCTGGCCTTCCCTCTTCGGGCAGAAAATTCCTCCCCGCTGCCGGCGTTATACCAAGCGTCGGCAGGAAATTCACCTCGACTATCGGGCAGCTTAACTGCGCTGAACTCCCCTCAGTCAGATCGCATACTCTTGTCACCGCGTTCTCAGACGTCATCGCTTCAAACGGCGTCTGGTCTCTTCTCCAGTCGTAGTAGAAGTGGCCGAGCATGAACTCCTGCGGCTCCATCGACTGCACCAGCCCCACCGACACCAGCCGGTCACCATGCGCATACGGCAGCGCGCGAAACAGAATCCGGTCCACCACGCTGAATACCGCCGCCGTCGCTCCGATCCCAAGCATCAGCGTCACGACAATCGTGATCGTGAAAACAGGATTTCGTCGGAACCCGCGCAACGCATAACGCACATCCTGCGCCAGGACCTCCATCCAGAACCCCGGCCGCGCCTCACGGCACTTGGCCTTCGCGCGTTCGACCCCGCCGAAGGCGATCCTGGCCTGACGCCGTGCATCGTTTGCATTCATGCCCGCAGCACGATGCTCCTCTTCTTCGCGCTGCAAGTGAAATGCCAACTCCTCGTCGAGTTCAGCGTTGTCCCTTCGTACCAGAAGGCGAACGCGCGTCATCCATAAACGAAGTAGCTCCATCGCTCACACCCCTTTGAGCACAAGAGAGATCGCCGTCGTCAGCCGGTCCCAGTCCTCAAGCTCAGCAACAAGTTGTTTTTTGCCGCTCTTCGTCAGCGAATAGTATTTCGCTCTACGATTGTTCTCCGACTCCCCCCACTCCGACTGAATCCATCCCTTGTACTCAAGCCGGTGCAGCGCCGGATAGAGCGACCCCTGCCCGATCTCGAGCGCATCGCGGGAGACCTGCTGAATGCGCCGCGCGATCCCCCACCCGTGCATCGGCTCAGTGACCAGCGTCTTCAAAATAAGCAGGTCGAGCGTTCCCTGAAGTAGATCCGATGTTGCCTGCATAACTCCCCTCGACATTCGACAAAAGAATGCGCCTGCTACCTGTCGAATGTCAAGGGGAAAAATCTGGCTTCGCCATTCATCACGACACCTGAAGGGAAACCTCTCTAACCGTCATTCTGAGGCGCAGCCGAAGAATCTCGGCATTTCTTTGTCGGGCCTGAAGATGAAACTACAGGAATTCTTCGGCTGCGCCTCAGAATGACGACAAGCTGGATCATGCGGGCCGGGTTCGTTCACGACAGACTCTACTCCCTCTCATCCTTGTGCTTCCGCTTCCACCACCAGACGACGAGTCCGGCGATGAAGGTAAAGCCTGCGCCGCCGGGGATCATGTAGCTGAAGAACTTCATCGGGTCGTGCTGGTAGTCGTCGACGATGGTCGACCAGAGCGAGGCCACGTCGACCTCGACCGTCGTGTGGTAGTCCTCCAGCGGAATCTCGCTCTTGTCGGTGTTGGGATACAGCAGCGAGACCAGAATCTTGATCCGCTGCTTTGCTCCCGATTTGTTCGGCGTCACCTTCCATATCCACGTCGTTGCGCCGTTGTTTTGAACATCCTTCGCCATGTCGCCGTTTTCGAGCGCGATCGTGAAGTCGTCGGGGTTGTCCTCTGCCAGCAGCTCGACCTTCATGCGCGGCGATTGTTTGAGCGGTGCCGAACCCGTGGGCTGTTCAAGCGCTGTCCCGTTCACATCCTGAAAGCCGTGGATCACCACCGTGACCGTAGCCGCGTGGAGCAGCAGCATCTTCTGCGGCACCTTGTATTCGATCTTGCCCTGCTTCAGTTCGTTGACCCACCGCTCCATCTCGGTGGACGACTTGTAGACATCGGGCACAGCGGGCTGGGCTGGCGCGGGAGCGGCAGGGGAACGTGCGGGAGCAGTGGCCGCGCCTTGCGCACCCGGTTCAGGGGTGGCCGGAGCAGCACCCTGTCCAGCCGGTTTGGGAGCGGCTGGATTAGGCATCTCGTGCGCGGGCTCAGCAGGAGTCGGGGCAGGCGCCGGGGCAGGCGTGGCAGTCTCGTGCCGATGATCGGGAGCGGGCGGTGTTGGCATCGCAGGGGGCTTTGCCTCATCCCCCTTCTTCATCGGAGTCTCCGCCGGCACAGTCGCCGTCCCCTGTCCCGGGTGAGCGGGCAGGTGCAGGTCTTCGGTGTGAGGCTCTCCCATGACGGCAACTTCGACCGCCTGCGATGCGCTCCTGCCTGTCGCCTCTGTCGCTGTGCACGTGATATGCACGGTCCTCTGGCTGAGCCCGGCTGTATTCAGACGTGCGAGTGGACCGCTCTCCGAGAGTTGGCCAGCGTCCGTAGCGAAGCTATAGCGCAGCGCCAGGCCCTGCATACTGCGGCCCTCTGCCTGAATAAGGACGGTGGCCCCGGCAAAGACCCTGGCCGGGTTGGCCGAGCAACTGACCGTCACCAGCGCGATCTGGTGGGCCTGTATCGGGACATGGCCCTGGATTGGCCCATGCGGTGCCACAATCTGCGCGTGGCCAACCAACACACAGGCGGCGCAAAGCGGAAGCGCTCGATGAAATAGCCGTCGTGGCACCAAGGCAGTCTCTCCCTGGGGATAGGATCTCCGACCGGGCCTGCCACGCAGCTTACACCTTTTCCCCGAGGTTGAGCAGGGCTTACTCGATGACGACCAGCGCATCACCGGAACCGACCGTGTCATCCACCGCGACGGCAATCTTCACGACGCGACCGGCTTTGGGCGATTTCAGCTCGTTCTGCATCTTCATCGCCTCAATCACCACGACTCCCTGATGCTCGGCGACCTCATCGCCAACAGAGGCCAGCACGCGCACCACACGTCCCGGCATGGGAGCCTTCACCGTGCGCGGCCCCGCGGCACCGTCACCCGCGCCACGCCCGCCTCGCAGCGATCGCGGGTCTTCGATGGAGAACTCATACCTTTGTCCGGCGATGACGACCGCGTCGCCATCGAGCACGGCGCGGTACTGCCGCCCCTCGACAAGCAGTGACAGAACGCCGCGCTCGGGAAACCGCGCATCGACCGTGATTGGCTTGCCGTCGACGAGGCAATTGAGGACTCCGCCCGCCGCAGCCTCCGCCGGAAGCTCGACCCTCCGCTGCTTACCATCGATATCGAGCCAGACGGTCAAGCACCCACTCCTTCTCTGCGGCCAGCGGCGGCCCAGCGGCTCTCCGTCGCTGCAATTGCATCCGTCGACCTTGTCTTGATCGAGCCCGAAAGTAGAGCAGCCGCAAGGGCAACCACATCTTCGGAAAGCTCCTTCACCGGCGTTGTATCTTCACCTGCCAGCAGCCGCTCCAGATATCCGGTGTGAATGTTGGCCGCGCGGAAGTCGGGGTCCGACAGAATGCGCCGGAAGAACGAGATGTTGGTCTTGATGCCCCCGACAACGTATTCGTCGAGTGCACGCAGCATTTTGTCGATGGCCTGCTCGCGCGTCTCGGCATAGGCCACCAGCTTCGACAGCATGGGGTCGTACTCGAGCGGGACCGTCCAACCTGCATAGACGCCGCAGTCCTCGCGGATACCGGGGCCGCCTGGCTGCACAAGACGTGTGATCAGGCCGGGTGAAGGGAAGAAGTTGTTGCCGGGGTCCTCTGCGTAGATGCGGCACTCCACCGCGTGGCCACGCAGTTGAATCTCCTGCTGCCGTATGCCCAGAGGCTCGCCCATGGCAACGCGCAACTGCATGCGCACCAGGTCGATCCCGGTAATCATCTCCGTGACTGGATGCTCCACCTGGAGCCGCGTGTTCATCTCGAGAAAGTAGAAGCTCTGCTCGTCCGTCGCCCGGTCGCGGCTGACGAGGAACTCGACCGTGCCTGCGTTCACGTAGCCACAGGAGAGCGCGAGCCGCACCGCCGCCTCGCCCATTCTGCGCCGCAGGTCGTCGCCAACGACGGCGGACGGGGCCTCCTCGATCACCTTCTGGTGCCGCCGCTGTACCGAGCACTCGCGCTCGCCGAGGTAGATGCAGTTGCCGTGCGTATCGGCCATCACCTGTATCTCGATGTGGCGCGGCTCGACGATCAGCTTTTCGAGATAGACCTCGCCAGAGCCGAAGCTGCGCTCCGCCTCGCTGCTTGCTGCTGTAAACGCGGCGGGAAGATCGGCGGGCGACGCAACAGCGCGCATGCCCTTGCCACCTCCGCCAGCGGCTGCCTTGAGCATGACGGGATAGCCGATCTCCCCGGCGACGCGCATAGCCTCTTCCACCGACGGAAGCCCGGTCACGGAGCCGGGAACACGCGGCATCTGCGCCCGATCCGCGGCCTGCCGCGCCTTGGTCTTCGAGCCGAGAGCACGCATCGCGCTGGCTGGTGGCCCGATAAACATGATTCCCGCAGTCGCACAGGACTCGGCGAAGTCCGCGTTCTCCGAAAGAAAGCCATAGCCGGGATGAATGGCATCGGCACCGGAGCGTCGCGCAACGTCGAGAATCAGGTCGCCGCGCAGATAGCTCTCCGTCGCCGGTCCAGGGCCAAGACGATACGCCTCATCCGCATGAGAGACATGCAGCGCTGCGCGATCGACATCGGAGTAGACCGCCACCGTCGCCAGCCCCATTTCGCGGCACGCGCGGATCACCCTGAGTGCGATCTCGCCACGATTTGCGACCAGAACTTTCTTCATAACCGGCAAGCCGCAATTCTACCGGAGCGGCAAAGGGAATCACTTCGCAAAATGAAAGGAGCCTCCCAGTGGGAGACTCCTTTCGGGTACTACGGTCTCAGGCAAAAGAACAGCGGCTAGTTCATCGATACGCCGCCGGCGTTCTTCTCTTCCTTCTTCTTCTCATTTGCCTTGCGCGCGCCCATCGACTTCTGGCTCCAGTCGTCGGCCTTGGCAAGGTCGGCCTTGCGAGCGTTGTCGTCACCGCACTCCATATCGGCCTTACGGCGCCAGGTGAGGTTCAGGTACGACATGGCGTCGTCGTAGGTCGGGTTGATGTCGACAGCCTTGTTCAGGTACTCAAGCCCCTCATCGACGAGAGCGGTATTGGCCTCCTGCAACTTCTGGCAGGCCCCCTTGCTCTTCTTCACGTTGCCATTTCCATCGTCGGTGAGACCGTCGGCGGCAAGGATCGTACGCGCGTTCTGATAGGCCTGCATCCAGTCGACCACGCCGACCGTGTAGTAAGCCTCAGCGGCCTTGGGGTCGAGCGCGATGACCTTCTTCTGGTACTCCTTGGCCTCGGGCAGCTTCTTCGTGTTGAAGTAGATCGACGCGATCTGCTTCAACGCGCCAAGGTCGTTGGGGTCCTTGGCCAGAATCTCCTGGAAGCCATCCATCGCCTTCTTGGCGATAGCAAGGTTCTCGGGCGAATCGAGGTTCGGTACAACCTGATACGAGTAGGAGGTCGCAAGATACAGCTTCGCGGTATCGTAGCTCGGGTCTAACTCAATCGCAGTCTGGAAGTGGTTGACCGCTTCCTCGTAGCGTGCGTTCTTGAACGCCTGCACGCCTTTTGTAAGCTGGTCACGCGCCTTCAGGCGGTTGCACCCGGTTACAGAACCAAGCATCAGCGCCAGTAGTGCAGCCGTAACCGGAATCCGTGCGGTCAATTTCATGGGACGTGATATCTCCTTCAAATAGGGCGCGTATCGTCAGACGGGATGACAAAAACCACAAATGCAGTTTTGCGCTTGCGGGATGATTGTAATGGTATACCGCCCCCATGACCAGAGGCGACTAACTTATCGGGCCGATAATTTTCAAATTTCAAAAAAATATCTTTACCCGATTCCGATGCGATCAATAGCTTGGGAGCAGCCCACCCAGGGAACTGCCTTTAGACCGGCGAAGCCATCATGTTCTACGACTGTCTATAGCAAGTGAATCGGGCGGCCATGGTCTCGACCGCCCGACGATAAAACGTCCGAATACCGCTCTACTGGCCAGCCAGGATGCGAGGTGTGATCAGGCCGATATTGTCGACGCCAGCCTGATGGCCGTAGTCGATGACCTCGGCGATCTTGCTGAAGTCGAGGTCCTTGTCGCCCTTGACGAACATGACCTTCTCCTGGCGGGTCGCGAAGATCTCAGCCAGCTTCGGCTCGATGTCCTGCTTGTTGAACGCGTCCTCGTTGATCTTGTACGAAGGTGCGCCCGCTCCGTTCGACAGCACCTGAACGACGATCGTACGGTCGTTGACCTGGTCGTTCGTCTTGTTCTTCGGCGGCTGAGGCACGAGCGTGTCCAGACCCTTCGGGGTAACCGGCACGATGACCATGAAGATGATCAACAGCACCAGCAGCACGTCGATCAGCGGAGTAACGTTGATCTCCGAGACCGCTCCACCGTGACTTCCACCACTCATTCCCATAACAAACTCTCCTGAAAACTTCTGACGCCTAAACCTGCTCCGCTGGAAGGTCTACTTCTTCGGGTTCTCCGGCGCTTCACGCTTCTCGGTCAAAAGACCAAGCTGGCTGACGCCTGCGGCGCGAATACCGTCGACCGCGTCCATCACCTTGCCATAGTTGGCGCGTGCATCGGCGCGCATAAAGACCTGCTTGTCGGTCTTGTTCTCCAGTTTCGACGAGATCTTCGGGCCCAGATCGTCGATCGAGACCTTGTCTCCGCCAAGGAAGATATCGCCGCTGCGCGTGACTGCGACCGTCACCGCGTCTTCCTTGTTCGCATTCTCCATCACCGTCGCCGAATCCGTCTTCGGAAGGTCGACGTTGACCTTATTGTTCAACATGGGAGTGATGACCATGAAGATGATCAGCAGTACCAGCATGACGTCCACCATCGGCGTCACATTGATATTGGAGTTTACCTTCGAGCCTTCATCCCTCTTTGAAATACCCATAACCTACGCTCCGTCCGGTTTCGCCGTTCCGCTGCTCCGCGCCTCGCATCGGCTTCTCTCCCCCGGTACAGGCCATTTGGCCCGTACCGGAAGAAGAGGCCCAGGATTCTCGCGGAATATCTGCTGCCGTTTCTACTACCGGTGGCTCTGCTTGATGAAGTAGTCCACCAGCTCGGAGGAGCTGTTGTCCATCTCCACGTCGAAGGCCTCAACCTTGTTGGTGAAGTAGTTGAAGGTCATAACGGCCGGGATGGCGACCAGAAGACCGAACGCGGTCGTAACCAGAGCTTCCGAGATACCGCCGGCGACTGCGCCGATACCGGAGGTCTTCTGCGTTGCGATCTGCTGGAAGGCGTTCAAGATGCCGACCACGGTGCCGAACAGGCCGATAAACGGTGCCGTCGAACCGATGGTGGCCAGACCGCCCAGGCCGCGCTTCAGCTTGGCGTGAACGATGGCCTCGGAGCGCTCAAGCGCGCGCTTGGAGCTCTCGATCTGGGCCTCGGTGATTGCGCCGCCCGAACCGAAGCTGCGGAACTCCTGCAGACCGGCGGTGACAACCTCGGCGAGGTGCGACTTCTTGGAGCGGTCGGCGACCTTGATCGCCTCGTCCAGACGGCCGTCCTTCAGAGCGCCGGCAACCTTAGGAGCGAACTCGCGCGACTGCTTACGTGCTGCCGAGAAGTACAGAGCGCGATCGATGATCACGGCCAGCGACCAGATCGACATGATGAAGAGGATGATAACGACCGCACGGGCCAGGTTGCCCATGTTGCCCCAGAGCTGGAGAGGGCTGAATCCTACCTGCGCCTCCTGGAAAAACAGAGCCAGCGAAGTGGGTACATGAACGGTAGATGCGAGATGAGCGAGAATCACAGAATTTCCTCCTGATTGGAACTCTAACCTTCGTATTTCTAAGCCGTAACTCCCCAAAAGGGTGATGCGTCGATGGGGAGATTGAGGGGCGAGATCGTTGATTGTTGCCCGGAAGCGGCCGCCCGGTTGAGGCGCGGCCGCCGGGTAAAATTTAGCCGCCGAAGTTGAAGTTGACCGTGACCGTCGTCTCCACCTCGGTGGGTTCGCCGTTCAGGATGTAGGGCTTATATCTCCAGTTGCGCACAGCCTCCATGGCCGAGTTCCTCAACATCTCGGGGCCGCTGATGACCTCGAGGTTCTTGATCGTACCTTCCTTGGAGATGATGGCGTGAAGCACCACGGCGCCGGAGACGTGGGCCGCGCGGGCGATCGGGGGATAGATCGGCTTGGGCTGCGAGATGAGGTTACCTGCAACCACACCGCTCGATACGCGAACCGGACCCTTGGGCTTCTCGACGACAACCTTAGGCGCGGGAGCATTTCCGAGACCGCCCATCACACCACCGGGAACGCCAGAACCGGAACCCATGCCGCTCATACCGGCGACGCCGGCCATCGTCGGAGGAGGCGCGGCCTCTTCCTTCAGCATCTTGATGTCCTTGGGGATCTTGGTGGGGGCATGGAGGCCCTGATCGATCTCCGACACCATCTTGATCGGCTTGACGATCTGCTGAGGCGGCGGCGGGGGCGGTGGGGGTGGCGGCGGCGGCGGTGCCGTCAGCATGGCCGTCATGGCCGTCTTCGGCAGCGCTTCGGGGTACAGCAACGGAATCAGGATCAGAGTGCCAAGAATCGCGGCATTGAAGAGGAACGTGCCGATCATCCAATACTTGGACTTCGTCTTGATCTTTCCGCCAGACTCCATCAATGAATCTTCAAACATATCCAGCCTCGTAAAGAAGAGCTATTGGAGTATAGACACCACGAGTTTTTTCTTTGTTCCCGTTTTAAGCAGCTTTCCGTCGAAAAATTTCCACACCCTGTGGATTACGTGCGCGCATTCCTGCCAGCAGGCAAAGTCGCAGCTTTTCCGTGCTTAGTCCGCCACTCCTGATAGGCCACCAGCATGGGCGATGCCACAGCGATGGAGGAGTACGTGCCGATCAAAATGCCGACCACCAGCGCGAACGAGAATCCATGAAGCACCTCGCCGCCAAACAGATACAGCGAGAGCACGGTGAGGAAGGTCAAGCCCGAGGTCAGCACCGTCCTGCTCAGCGTCTGGTTGATCGACCGGTTCACCACTTCAGCCAGCCCTTCACGGCGGCTGGTGGCCAGGTTCTCGCGGATACGGTCGAAGATCACGATGGTGTCGTTCATCGAGTAGCCGATCAGGGTCAGAATGGCTGCGATTACGGTGAGGGTGATCTCTTTATTAGTCAGCGAGAAGGCACCGATGGTGATCAGCGTGTCATGGAAGACCGCCACCACCGCGGCCACACCGTAGATCAGCTCGAACCGGAACCACAGGTAGATCAGCATCCCGATCAGCGAGTAGACGGTCGCCAGCATCGCCTGCTTCTGCAACTGCTTACCGGCCGTGGGGCCCACGATCTCCACCTGCTCGACGGTTGCTTTGGAGTCGTGATAGTCCGCAGCCAGCGCCGTCTCGACCGCCTGCCTGCCGGCGTCGTGCGCCTGGTCGGTCGCCGACGAGATGGGCAGCGAGATGATGACCTTATTGGCCGCATGGCCGCTGGGGTCGCTGACGCGCTGGATGGTCGCATTGTGCACGCCGCCCTTGTCCATGGCCGCGCGGATGTGGTTCTCATCCGGCGTCTTGTCGAAGGAGACGCGAATCTGCGTGCCGCCGGTAAAGTCGACGCCCTTGGGGATGCCATGCCAGAACAGCATGCTGAGGACCCCGGCGACGGAAAAGATCAGAGAGAAGCCGAGGAAGTACCACTTCTTGCCCAGCCAGTCGATGTTGGTGCTGCGAAAAAGTTCCACGTTGCAATCCTTTACTCAAAAACCTTGTCATTCCTTCGGAGCGACGCGCCATTCCAGCTTGTCATTCCGACCGGAGCGTAGCGGAGTGGAGGAACCTGCTTCTCGACCGCTTCGTCCGCCTCAATCCAACTAAATTGAAAGCGCCGCGCCGCGCTCCTTGCCCTTCAGGTGCGAGTCGAAGATCACGCGCGAGACAAACACGGCGGTAAACAGGTTCGCCAACAGACCGAAGGCCAGCGTCACGGCGAATCCACGTACCGGGCCGGTACCGAAGAGGAACAGAATCATCGCCGAGACGATGGTCGTCACGTGCGTGTCGATGATCGTGATCCAGGCGTGGGCGAAGCCCTGCTGCACCGCGATTGCGGACGACTTGCCTGCCCGCAGCTCTTCGCGGATACGCTCGAAGATCAGCACGTTCGAGTCGACGCCCATACCGATGGTCAGGATGACGCCGGCGATTCCCGGCAGCGTCAGCGTCGAGCCGGTAAATCCCATGAACCCGAGCAGAATCACCAGGTTGAGGACGAGCGCCAGGTCGGCGTTGATGCCCGCCCCGCGGTAGTAGACCAGCATGAAGATCATGACTGCGGCCATGCCCGCGATCGCCGCAAAGACGCCCTGACGGATCGAGGCCGCTCCGAGGCTCGGGCCAACGGTACGCGTCTCAAGGAACGAGATCGAGGCCGGGAGCGCTCCTGTGCGGAGCATCAGGCTCAGGTCGGCCGCCTGCTGCTTGGTGAAGCCGCCCGTGATCTCGCCGCGGTCGCGGATGGCCGACTGGATTCCTGCAACCTCGCGGACCTTGTTGTCGAGCACGATGGCCATCGAGCCGGGGGTCGCCGAGGTGGCCGAGTGCTCGCTGGTGTACTTGTAGAAGCGGTCGCCGGCCTCTGTGGTCAGCGTAAAGGTGATGTTTGGACGGCCGTTCTGGTCCGTCGAGGGCTGCGCATCGCGGAAGTCGGTTCCCTCAACCTCGCTCACGCGCTTCAGCAGCCAAACCTGTTCGGGAGAACCGGCCGAGGCCGCGCCCTTCAGCAGGATCGAGTCCGCCGGAATGATGCCGTTGTTGGCCTGCATGGCGTCCTGGTCGCTGGCATAAGGGCCGCCCGTCACGGCGTGGATCTCCAGCTTCGCCGTCGACTGAATAATGTCTTCGACACGCGCCGGGTCGTCGAGGCCGGGAAGCTCGACCAGAATCTGGTTCTCGCCCAGACCGTACTTCTGAATCACCGGCTCGGCCACGCCCAGCTTGTCGATGCGCTCGCGGATGGTTTCGATCGAGGTGTCGACGGTGCGGGTGGCAAGGTCGGTCGCGGCCGACTGCTTCATCGTCAGCGTCTGCGTGCCGTCCTGTCCCGAAGCCACGTCGTAGGTGCTGTAGTTCACGCCGTTGAAGACGCCGCGAGCGTCGCTGATACGGTCAGCCGGAATACCGGAGACGACGATCGTCTGCGGACGCGAGGCGTCGGAGCGGGCCGCCGTTGCGCCGGAGATCCCCGCCGTCTGAAGGTCCGTCGCCAGTCTGGCAGCATCGCGGTCGACCGCCGAGGCCACAGCCTCGTTCACGTGGACCTCGAGCACAAGGTGGGTGCCACCCTTGAGGTCAAGGCCAAGGTTGATGCGGCGCGTGATCGACTCCTTCAGCCCACCCTTCGGTATGCCCACGATGCCGTAGCAGAAGATCAACAACACGCCAATAATGAACGCCGTCTTACCGGTCAGACTCTTTCCCATGTTTCTCTCTTTACCTAATCCAGCTTCCGGCCTCTGGCCGTTGGTCCTCTTTGCGTGTCATTCCGAGCGGAGCGAGGAATCCCCGCATTTTTCCCGAAGCGCCACCAATCCCTGTCCTAGCTCGCCGTATCTTCGGTCGTCACTGCTGCAATCGCGCTTTTGACAAACTCCAGCTTGACGCCGTCGGGCTGCACGCGCAAAACGACGGAGTCGTCCTTGACCGTCAGCACGGTGCCCTTGATGCCGCCGTTGGTGGTGACGCGATCACCCGACTTGATCTGCCCCAGCATCTGCTGCCACTTTTTCTGCTTCCGCTGGTTGGGAACGATCATCAAAAAATACAGCACGACGAAGAAAAGCACCGGCAGAGCGAGTCCGCCCAGACTTCCCAGGCCGCCAGACGCACTCTGCAACCAGATTGCAACCATCCGTTATCCCATCCCCTCGGGTGACGGCACCCGTCCTGCCGGAAAGAGGCGCAAGAAGGCGCGACTCCGCAAACAGGCCAAAATATGTGCCTAGCCTCTTAGCATCGCGGTTCCGCGCCCCTGTGTCAAGAAAATGGGCCGCCCGGAAGGTGTCTTAGCTTGATGTGTGAATCGTCATTCCGGGCCGCAGACGAAGAATCTTAGCATTTGTCTCGTGTCCGGCGATGAAACTACAGGGATTCTTCGCCTGCAGCTTAAGAATGACGAGTTCGGTTGCGCAAACACTGCTCCCTGTAATGCCTGGAGTCGTCTTCGGGTCATTAATTTTGAACCGGATTGCATGTCTGGCAACTCCTATACCCAGAGGAATCAGGTAGATGAATCCAGAGACCTTCGCCGCCCGCCGAGCCGCCTTCCGCAAGCTGCATGAGTCCGGCTTCTTCGTCATCCCCAACCCGTGGGACGCCGGCACGGCGCGTTACCTGTGTTCGCTAGGCTTCAAGGCACTGGCCACCACAAGCTCCGGGCTGGCCTTCTCGCAGGGGCTTCCCGATGCCGACTGGGCCGTGACCCGCGATGTCGCCCTCGATCACATCCGCGCCATCGTGGAGGCCGTGGATCTGCCGGTCAACGCCGACTTCGAGTCTGGCTTTGCGGATGCACCCGACGACGTCGCCGCCAACGTGCGGCTGTGCACCGCCACGGGAGTTGCCGGGCTCTCCATCGAGGACGCGACCGGCGATCCACGCAAACCGCTCTACGATCTGCCGCTTGCCGTCGAACGCATACGCGCCGCCCGCGAGGCCGTCGGCCACTCCGGCGTTCTGCTGACCGCCCGCGCAGAGTGCTTCCTGGTCAACTGCCCCGACCCACTTACCGAGGCCATCCGCCGCCTGACCGCCTATGCTGAGGCAGGCGCCGACGTGCTCTACGCTCCTGGAGCGGCAACCCGCGCCGAGGTCGAGGCCATCGTCGCCGCCGTTCGCCCGAAGCCGGTGAACGTGCTGCTCGCCTCAAGCCACGGCCTCACGCTCAGGGAGCTGGCCGCCATCGGCGTTCGCCGCGTCAGCGTAGGTTCGGCGCTCGCCCGCGCCGCATGGGGAGGCTTCATCCGCGCCGCAACGATGATGGCGCGCGAAGACTCGATGCAGGGGCTGGACGACGCCGTGCCCTTCGCCGAGCTGAACAACTTCTTCCGGAAAGACCTGGCTGAGCGAGCGATTCGAGAGGGCGACTAGAGCGGATGTTTGAACTTCGTGCATTCGCACTGTGGCGATTGCCGCTCGTTTCGCGATAGAACGTGTCATCCTGAGCGAGCGTAGCGAGTCGAAGGACCTGCGGCTCCCTTACCGGCAACGTGTGTGTGTGTGCGATCTGGCTCAAGCGCCATGGGGCCCAAGGCTAACGGTCTACCTCAGTGCTACAACCGCAGATCCTTCGACTGCGCGCTTCGCGCTCGCTCAGGATGACACTTCTTATAGAACTGAAGCTGGAACGATAAACCCGCTGAGCCAAAGCTGTTCTAGACACCCAGCATTCGCTGAGAAAGCGCTTCCATCGCCTCCCCCGGCCCTTGCTCGCACAGCCCGGTGTGCACGGGCGAGACCTGGATGATGGTCGAGCGTGGAGACACCAGCCAGTGGAACCGCTCGCGCTGGGCCAGCTTCGCGATCGGCCCCGCCGTGAGGTCTCCTGCCGCAATCTTCGGAATCGCATCGAGGTGCCTCCGCACCAGCTCAACATCGATCTCAGGCCACAGGGCCTTCAGGCGTTGCTCATCGACGACGATGCGCGCTTCGAGGAACTTCCGCTCAAGGCAGAAGACGATCACGCCCGCGTTGATGTACTCCCCGCGTTCGACGCGAGGCACAACACGCACCACCGCATAATCAAACGAGCTGGGCACGGGCACGGTCCGCCTCCTCGGTAAAGATAGCGGAAGCGGCAAGCCGCCGCGAGAAGAAGTCCTGGTAGACGGCGCGCTTCTCCGCTGCGCTGATGCCATCGTCGTCGCGCATCAGCCATTTGTCGGGAACGGCGTCGAGTATCTCGGCGATGCGTTCGGTGCGCAGCGTCGTGCGCGCTTGTTCATCTGCTTCATTCAGCCTGGTAGCCCACGGAAGAAGCACATGGTGCTTCACCTCGCGGAAGGGAGACGCGGCACGCTCGATCATCGTCGTCCAGTCGTGATGCGCGTACATCGCTGCGCCGTGGTCGATGAAGTAAAGCTCCCTGTGCCAGCACAGCAGGTTCGCATTGCGCGGCGTGCGGTCGACGTTCATCGCGAAGGCATCGAACCACACCGCCAGCGACGCCGTCTTCGCATCGGCGGTATCGCCTGCGGCGGAATCGAACATCGTCGACCCCGGCAGATAGTCGAGCGCGAGGTTCAGCCCCACGCTCGCCTTCAACAGATCGCGAATCTCCTCGTCGGGCTCGTTGCGGCCCAGAGCGGGGTCAACCTCAGCAAAGACAAGTTCGGGCACATTCAGTCCAAGCTCACGGCCGATCTCGCCGGCGACAAGCTCAGCCACTAAAGCGAGCGGCCCCTGCCCCGCGCCGCGAAACTTCAGCACGTAGAGGCCGAGGTCGTCCGCCGCTACGATCGCAGGCAGGCTTCCGCCCTCGCGCAGAGCGGTGACGTATTGCGTCGCGCGTACTGTCCTCAACTGCATCACTCAAGTGTAGCGGTAGAGGCTACGCGTCAGGCTATCTCGAGGGTGTCATCGTGAGCAGCGCAGCGAAAGTCGAAGGACCTGCGGTTTTTACAGGATCCAAATCCTGAAAAGCCAACCTTGCACAACAGACGCAGATCCTTCGACTCCGCTCCCTTCGGTCGCTTCGCTCAGGATGACACCTCGAAACGATCTCGACAGAAGATACCTTGCCTCTACTTGCCCGCGGCCGCCTTCGTGTCCTTCGTCTCGAACTCCTCGTTCATCCACGACTTCAGCGCGCCGAGGCTCTGCTCGCGCCCGAGGAAGTCCTTCACCAGCTCCGTTGCGGGCTTTGCCGCTCCCGGCTCGAGCACCGACCTGCGATAGCGCATCGCCGCCGGGCCGCCGAGAAGGTTGTTCTTGTCGAACTGCGCAAAGAAGTCGACGGCAATCACCTTGTCGAGCATGTACGTGTAGTAGTTCGACGCGTAGCCGGTCAGGTGCGTGAAGTTCGCATAGAACCGGTTGCCGTCGACGAAGGTCAGCGGCGAGAAGCGCTCGAAGTCCTCCTTCCACAGCTTGTCGAAGTCGATGCCGTCAGGCGGCTGGTTGTGCACCTGCAACGCAAAGGTGGAGTAGAGCAGTTGCGCCTGCACCCAGCGTCCGCGCCCGTAGGCCCCGGCGGCGTTCATCTTTTCGACGAGTGCCGCGGGAATCACCGCGCCGGTCTTATAGTCCTTTGCGAATGCGGAGAGGATGCCGCGGTCGCGGAACATCTCTTCGAGCATCTGCGACGGCGCTTCCACAAAGTCGCCCTCGACGTTGAAGCCGCCCGCGTTCGACCACTGCCCCTGGCTGCCGAGGATGTGGTGCATCAGGTGGCCAAACTCGTGAAAGAAGATTACGACCTCGCTGTACTCCATCAGGCCGGGATCGCCGCCCGCGATGCCGCCAGAGAAGTTGCAGATCAGCGCTCCTTCGGGAAGCTGCTTGCCCTTGATGCCCGGAACGACCGGCGCAGACGAGAACCACTTGTCCTTACCCTCGCGCGGGTGCATGTCGAGGTAGATGCGGCCCAGCTTCCGGTGATCGGCAGACGCGGTGTCGAAGACGTCGTAGGTCGAGACCGATGCGTCCCACGTCTTCGCATCGGGCACGGCCTTGAACTCGACATGGAACAGATGCGCGGCAGTCGTCAGGATTCCCTCCTGCACCTGCGTGTAGGGGAAGTAGGGGCGCACGCTCTGCGCGTCGAAGTCGTACTTCGCGCGGCGATACTGCTCGGCCCAGTAGTTGCCGTCGGCAGCGGAGATGTTCTTGAGGCCCGGCTGCTGCGTCTGCGCGTAGGCGAGCATCATCTGATACTCCTTGTCGCCGATGCCGCGCGAGGCGTCGTCTACCTGCTTCAGGAATGTCTTCAGGTTGCTCGACGAACCCATCATCTGATCGGCCATCGCAAAGTCGGCGAAGGTCTTGTAGCCGAGCGTGGTCGCCAGCTCCTGCCGCGTCTCAAGAATGCTCTTCAACACGGCGACGTTCTTCGGGTACGCGCGCTCGTTGTACGCCAGGTACATGCGCTTGCGCAGCTCCGCGCTCTTCGCGAAGCTGAACACCGGCGTCGAATCGGGCGAGTCCGTCGTCAGCGTGTAGGTGCCATCGGCGTTGGGCTTGTGCCTCGCGATGTAGTCCGCAGGCAGACCGTCGAGCTCGGCCTTCGTCGCCGACACCTCGAGCTTCCCGTCGGCGACGTTGCGGCCGAAGACCAGCGACTGCTCGGTGATCCTGTCCTGCAACTTTCGCAGCTTGGCGCGCGTGGCGTCGTCCTTGTCGACACCGGCCAGCCTGTACTCCAGCAGGGCACGCTCAACGTAGTGCTTGGTCGCCGGATCGTTTGCAGGCAGCGGGACCGAAGAGAGCGCCTTGTAGACCTTCTGGTTCAGGCTCAGGTCCGTCGACACCGACGAGATCTTCGCCACCAGCGCCTGCCCCTTGTCGCGCAGCGGAGCGGCGTCGCCCACGGCGTACATCAGGTAAGACTCATTGCCAGCGAGAGACAACTGGTTCAGGGCGTCGTCGTACGGACGTACCGTGTTCTCGATGGTGCGCGCTCCAGTGACAGCCGTCACCTTGTCGATGTCGGCCTGCGCCGACGCCAGGCGCGCGTTGACCCAGGTCTCCAGCGCGGCGGGGTCGGCCCCGCCTGACCAGGCATGCAGGGGGTCCTGCGCAAGCGCAGATACGGAAAGGGCGACCAGGCACCCCGCGATCAAAATATTTCGACAAAGGTTGCGGTTCGTGGCCAAAGGGGGAGTCCTCCAATAGTGCTCGCAGATGATTCTATGAATAACCAGGGTAGGGGCGAAGTCCTTCCGTCACATCGTATAGGCTTTTTAGAAGAAGAGGATCAATCAACCATGACGACTGCCGCCCACGACGATCTCTCCCGCGTCATCCACCAGGAGAACGAGCTTCGCCTGCCCCACTTCGACAACAACGACGCATGGAAGCTCGGCAACCTCGTGCGCGAGCTCGCGGTCGGCCGCGGGCAGTCGATCGTGATCGACATCCGCCGCTTCGGCCAGCCGAACCAGCAACTCTTCTTTTGCGCGCTCCCCGGCACCACACCCGACAACGCCCGCTGGGTCGAGCGCAAGACCAACGTCGTCGCACGCTTCCACCGCAGCAGCTATCAGCTTGGCCTGTTCCTCGCGAAGAACAACATTACCTTTGCCGAGAAATACTCCCTGCCCGACGGCGACTACGCCTGCCACGGCGGCAGCTTTCCCATCCACGTCGCAGGCACAGGAATCGTCGGCGCACTCACCGTCTCCGGCCTTCCGCAGCGGCAGGACCACAACCTCGTCGTCGAGGCGCTCTCGATCACGCTGGGCCGCGACCCGGAGGAGCTGAAGCTCCCCTGAGAGGCTTTCAGTCAGTCAAAAAGACGGCAACTACGCCAACTCCGCGCGCACACGCTCCATCGTCGCCAGATAAAAATGCAGATTGTGGATTGAGTTCAGCGTAAGCCCGAGCGGCTCGCCCGCGACAAAGAGATGCCGCAGATACGCCCGCGTGTATCGTGCGCACACCATGCAACCGCACGTCGCATCGATCGGGCCCTGGTCTTCGGCGTACTCCTTGCGCTTGATGTTCATGCGCACGATACTGCCGTCCTCCGCGCGCGTAAAGAGCAGACCGTGACGTCCCGCGCGCGTGGGCAGCACGCAGTCCATCATGTCGACGCCCATCTTCGCGTATTCCTCAATCTCGTCCGGATAGCCCACACCCATCACATAGCGCGGCTTGTCCTTCGGCAACCACTCCAGCGTGCGCGCGATCATCTCGCGCGTCACCTCGCGAGGTTCGCCGACAGCCAGCCCGCCGATGGCGTAGCCGGGGAGATCAAGCGAGACGAGGTGCTCCGCCGAGTCCTTCCGCAGGTCGACGTACATGCCGCCCTGCACGATGC
>JAFDVV010000013.1:0-3338 GCA_018268775.1 Acidobacteriota bacterium
CCCTTTAAGTTCATAACAGGCTCTAGGCCTGCGGGAGCACTAAAATAGAGAGATGGCCTGCATGAACGGCATTCGGAGAGTGGCGGCTTGAGACGCATCTGGCGGCTGATGTTGTACGTGCGGCCTTACTCGCTGCACGTGCTCGCTTCGGTGATGCTGATGGCGACCGTCGGCGCAATGTCGGCGCTTCGTGTCCTGCTGGTCAAACCCATCTTCGACAATGTGCTGCGCCCCGACGCGGTGACGCACAATGTCCTCGTCTATAAAATTCCACGCGTCGGTTGGACGCTGAACCTTCACTTTCTGGTGCCGAGCCACTTCCAGAACGCGTGGACCGTGGTGGCGTATGCTCTGATCGTCTCCGCGCTGGTGAAGTCGGTGTGCGACTACCTCGGCACCTATCTGGTGAACTACGCCGGCTTCGGCATGATCACCGATCTTCGCAACGACCTGTATAACGCCGTGCTGCGGCGGTCCGTCGCCTTCTTTCAGAAGCACACGACGGGCACCCTGCTCTCGACGCTGATCAACGACATCGAGAAGGTGCAGTTCGCGATGTCGACGGTGCTGAGCGAGTTCCTGCAACAGTTGTTCACCCTGCTGTTCACGATCGGCGTCGTCATCCTGGTTGGCGGCAAGATGGCGTGGGTGCTTCTGCTGTTCGTCCCCATCGTGATCTCTTCGGCGCGGCGCATCGGCAAGCGCGTGCGCCAGACGACACGCAAAGGGCAGGACAAGCTCGCCGAGATTCAGAACATCCTGCACGAGACCATCACGGGCAATCGCATCGTAAAGGCCTTCGGCATGGAGCTGTGGGAGATGAACCGCTTCCGCAGGGCCGCGCGCAGGCTCTTCCGCGCCAACCTGAAGTCGGTCAGCGTGCAGGCGATCAGCTCGCCGCTGATGGATGCGCTGGGCTCGGTGGGGATCGCAGGACTCCTGCTGTTCGGACGGACCAGGATCATGAACGGCGGGATGACTGCCGGTTCGTTCGTAACATTCCTGATCGCGGTCTTTACGCTGTACGATCCGGTGCGCAAGTTCGCGCTCTTCTACAACAGCTTTCAGCAGGCGCTGGGAGCGAGCGAGGACATCTTCAAGTTCATGGACGCGCAGGACGATGTGCGCGAGAAGCGCCGTGCGCATGTGCTCAAGGGCTTCAGCAAGGGCATCGTCTTCGAGCATGTCGCGTTCGCCTACGCCGGCGACAACGGCGAAACCACCGAGGTTCTGCACGACATCAATCTCGATGTAAAGCCTGGTGAAGTGATTGCCTTTGTGGGGCCGAGCGGCGCGGGCAAGTCGTCGCTGGTGAATTTGATTCCGCGCTTCTTCGATGTCAGTGCAGGGAAGATTGCCATCGATGGCTACGACCTGCGCGACGTCACCATCGCTTCGCTGCGCGAGCAGATCGGCAAGGTGACGCAGGAGACGGTGCTCTTCAACGATACTGTGCGCAATAATATCGCCTACGGCCAGCCGGACGTTCCGTTAAGCAAGGTGGAGGAGGCCGCGCGCATGGCCCTGGCCCACGACTTCATCATGAAGATGCCCGACGGCTACAACACGAAGACCGGCGAGAAGGGCGTTCGCCTGAGCGGCGGCGAGCGGCAGCGGCTGGCGATTGCACGCGCGATTTTGAAGAACGCGCCGATTCTGATTCTCGACGAGGCGACCAGCGCGCTCGACACCGAGAGCGAGCAGTTTGTGCAGGCGGCGCTGGCCAACCTGATGCAGGGCCGCACGGTGTTTGTGATCGCCCATCGGCTGTCCACGGTGCGCCGTGCGACAAAGATCGTTGTGCTGGAACGCGGAAGCATTACCGAGACGGGGACGCACGATGAGCTGATGCTCCGCTCGGGGACCTACCGCAGGCTTTACGACATGCAGTTTGGAGACGAGGGCCTGGCCGTTGCAGGGCAGGCCGTATTGCAATCGGCGGAACCGGAGGGATTTGCTTGAGCGTGATCTATTCGATGACCGGCTTCGCCAGCGCGCGAAGCTCTGCCGATGCGAAGCCGGGTTTTTCGCTTGCCATCAAGAGCGTCAACCATCGCTTCCTCGACCTGCATATGCGGCTGCCTTCGTATTGCGACGCGCTGGAGATGCAGATGCGCCGTCTGCTCAAGGAGACACTGAAGCGCGGGCACATTGAAGTCACCTTGCAGGTGGACAGAAAAGCCGGCGCGCAGATTGAGTTGAACGCCGACCTGCTCGGGGCCTACGTCGCTGCATTTCGCGATGCTGCCCGAATCAACGGCCTGACGAATGAGCCGGACCTGAACTCGCTGCTGCGAATACCCGGCATGATGACGGCGGAGACCGCCACGGGAGTTGAAGGTAATCCAGAGCTTGACGCCGCTGTGATGGCCGCGATGCCTGCGCTGGTCGAGAGGCTCAATGCCGTTCGCGCGCAGGAGGGGGCCGCGCTGGCTGTTGAGCTGCGATCGTCGATGGCAAAGCTGCGCGGCTTTGCCGAAGAGATGGCGCAGCTACGCAATGGCGTGCGCGAGGCGCAGTTCGAGCGGCTGAAGACAAGGCTGGCCGAGCTTACCGACGGCGTTGGCGTGAGCGAAGAGAGAGTGCTGGCCGAGGCCGCCGTGCTCGCGGAGAAGAGCGATGTCGAAGAAGAGATCGTCCGCCTGAGGACGCACATCGACCGCTTCAACACGATGCTCGACGAGGGCGGCGAGCTGGGCAAGCGGCTCGACTTTCTGTCGCAGGAGCTCAATCGTGAAGCGAACACGATGCTGTCGAAGACCGGTGCGGCGGCCGGCGACAACAGCCTTCGCATCACCGAGCTTGGGCTTGAGATCAAGGCCGAGATTGAAAAGGTGCGCGAGCAGGTCCAGAACATCGAGTAGGGTTACGGTTACACTGAGAACATTCACATAGGCTGGTCGTTAGGAGAAGATGGCGGGAATACTGTTTATCATCTCGGCCCCTTCCGGGTCGGGAAAATCGACGCTGGTCAACGAGCTTAGAAAGCTCGTTGAAGGTCTGGATTTTTCGATCTCCTACACAACGCGGGCGCCTCGCGGATCGGAAGAGAATGGCCGCGAGTACTTCTTCACCACCCGCGAAGAGTTCGAACGCATGGTGGCCGCTGGCGACTTTCTTGAATGGGCCGAGGTCTTCGGCAACTACTACGGCACTGCCGTCTCTGCGCTGCGGCACGCGAAGGACCTGGGCAAAGATCTTCTGCTCGACATCGACGTGCAGGGAGCGGTGCAGATGATGAAGAAGACGCCCGAGGCGGTGTCGATCTTTATCCTTCCTCCAAGCCCTCAGGTGTTGGAGAAGCGTCTGCGAAACCGGAGCGCGGCGGAGAACATGAC
>JAFDVV010000013.1:3403-7577 GCA_018268775.1 Acidobacteriota bacterium
AAGGTGTGGGACTACAAGTACGCGCTGGTCAACGATGTGCTCGAAGAGGCCGTAGCGGAGATGCGCGCGATTGTGCTGTACGAGCGCGGCATCCGCGATGGCGTTGAAGCCCTGGCGAAGGGATGCAGGACCGATGCCGCGTCGCCAAAGCTGAAAGCCGTCACCGACGCCTTCGGCGGATAGTTCATGACGCTGTGTGTTTGACCAGCCACTTTCACAAAGCTGAGGGCCGCAGTATAAAGGTCGCATTGATATGCGGACTTTTTTGATACGCTCCCTTTCTCTCGTTCTCTTCACGACAGCCGGTTTTGTCTATGCGCAGAGCGCATCGGAGGTCGACCCGATGCTTGGCGCGGACAATGGCGGCAACGTCTTTGTCGGGCCAACGCTCCCTTACGGCATGGCGAAGCCCGGCCCCGACTACGGCGACAATCAGGCCAACTCGGGTTGGGACGCGAAGGGCAATCTGAACGGCTTCTCGCAGTTGCACGTCTCGGGCACCGGCGGCGGTGCGAAGTATGGGAACATCCTTGTGCAGCCGATGATGGGTGCCGCCGATCCAGCGCATAGCTCTGCGCCGCGCGTGGATGAGCACGCCGAGGTTGGGTATTACTCCGTGAAACTCGGCGGGTCGGGGATTCACGCTGAGGTCACTACGGCGCGGCGCACGCCTGTCTATCGCTTCACGTATCCGGCGAACGGGCAACGGACGCTGCTCGTCGACGTGGGCCATCTGCTCATGAAGCTGCACGACACTCCGCATCGCTATCCCGAGGGTCAGGTCGTCTACTCGACCGATGTCGAGGTGCTGTCTCCGACGGAGATCGCCGGAATGCAGGCGTCGGTGATGGGCTGGAACATTCAGACCACGCCGATGCGCGTCTACTTTTATCTCAGGACCGACACGCCTGCCGTCACCAGCGGGACATGGGAAGACGGCAAGCCTGTGAAGGCTGGCGCAAGGGCCGCAAGCTATAAGATGCCCTTCACCATGAGCACGCTGCCGGAGCCTCCCGCGCCGATCGTAAGCACGGGAGCGTATCTGACGTTTGCTCCCGGCGCAAAGCCGGTCATGGTCAAGGTCGGCGTCTCGTTCGTCTCGATCGAGCAGGCAAAGAGAAATGCGATGACCGAGGTTGCGGGCTTCGACTTCGACGGCACGCGCAAAGCAGTAGTAGCGGCCTGGAATAAGGAGCTCTCGACGGTAAAGATCGGAGGCGGTACGCCGGATGAGCGGCAGCAGTTTGCCACCGGCCTCTATCACTCGATGCTGATGCCGGTCGACCGCACCGGCGAGAATCCGCTCTGGAAGAGCGCGACACCGTACTACGACGACTTCTACTGCATCTGGGACACCTTCCGTTCCTCCACGCCGCTGTTGACGCTGCTCCACCAGGACCGCGTCACAGCCATTCTGCAATCGCTGCTGGAGATTCAGGACCACGATGGGTTCTTCCTCGATGGCCGCTCGGGCAACTTTGCAGGACGCACGCAGGGCGGCTCCAACGCCGAGATGATGTTCACCGATGCCTTCGTAAAGCGTGTTCCGGGGCTTGACTGGGAGCGCGTCTACCGCGCGATGGTGCATGATGCGGACGTCGAGTCGACTGCCTCCATCCGCTTTGGACGCGGCGATCTGGATGATTGGAAGAAGCTCGGGTACCTCTCCATCGAGCACTCCGACCCCGCAGGCGGCCCCGATCGTCCCGGCTCGCGTTCGATGGAGTATGCCGCGAACGACTACGCCGTCGCGCTGATGGCGAAGGGGCTGCACCACGAAGCCGACGCGAAGAAATACATGGCACGCGCGGAGAACTGGAAGAAGCTCTGGTACGCCGACGCCGTGGACCACACCGAAGGCGGCGACGTGAAGGGCTTCATCTGGATGCGCCATGCCGATGGGCGATGGAAGGAAGACTTCGACCCTCACCTCGTCGGCACCTGGTATCAGGACAACTTCTACGAGGCTTCGACCTGGACCTACTCTCTCTATGTGCCGCAGGACGTTCGCGGCCTGATCAAGATCGCTGGAGGCGAGGCCGATTTCAAGAAGCGCCTCGACCTCTTCTTCGCTGGCGGAGAGGCCAACCGCTATCGCTACGACGTCGGCAACGAGCCCGGGTTTCTGTCGCCTTACCTCTACAACTGGATCGGCGCTCAAAGCAGTTCCGCAAAGACGATTCGCGCCATCCTGCCTGCGGACTATCACACCGGCCCTGCCGGCCTGCCGGGCAACGACGACTCCGGCGCGATGGGTTCGTTTTTGGTCTTCAATCAGATGGGCTTCTTCCCCGTCGCCGCGCAGGACGTGTATCTGATCGGGTCGCCGACCTTCCCGCGCTCGTCCATCACGCTTGCAAACGGCAAGACGTTTTCCATCGTCGCGGAGAACACCTCTCCCGAAAATGTCTACATCGCCAGGGCGACGTGGAATGGCAAGCCGTATACACGTTCATGGTTTACCCACGACCAGTTGATGGCAGGAGGAGTACTGAAGCTGACGATGACCGGCAAGCCAACGCGCTGGGACACAGGCGCGCCGCCTCCTTCCATGTCAGACAGATAGACGTGCAGCGTTGCGCGGCTTTGCAAGACGAAGAATGTTCTGGTAAATAATGACCAGATATCCACAGAATTTTTCCGTGGAGTTTCGTGAGGCTGAGATAGATTCAGACGCAAAGGGAGGACACGCATGTCGAGCGAGAGTGCATTCCACAATAAATACAGCCTTGTGAAGGGCGCGGCACGGCGAGCGCGGCAACTGCAATCCGGGGCGCCGCCGCTGATTATGGCAAAGTCGATGAAGGCCTGCCGCGTGGCCCAGGACGAGATCAGGCAGGGCCAGGTCAAGTACGTGCTCCCAAATGCGCCTGTCGCCTCTGAACCGCAGACACACTGAGTCCTGCTGCGCGGCCCTTCTCTCCGCGATAGCATAGAGCCATGGCAGGAGAAGCAGAAGAGCAACTGCGCGCATACGTGGAGTATCTCCGCGACCTCGGCGTCTACGACCTCTACCGCCGGGGCGAGCCGGTTGCTGCGGCAGTGGAAGAGCCAGCACAGCAGACCACTACGTCATCCGCTGTGCTGGAGCATCCGGCCGAGCATCGGCAGCCTGAACCTGCGCCTCCTGCTGCGATATCTGCGCCATCTGTCCCGCAACCTCTGGAGTCCCCCATCCCGAAGCCGATCAGTTTCAACGACCGTGCCCCCTTGCCTGCGGTGCGTCTGGCGGCGGCAGACAAGCCTGCCGCATTGACGGCCATCCAGGAAGAGATTGGCGATTGCACGCGGTGCCCGCTGGCCTATGCGGGGCGTCACAAGATCGTCTTCGCCGACGGCGATCCCAACGCACGGCTGATGTTTGTCGGCGAAGGCCCCGGAGCGGACGAGGATGCGCAGGGCCTGCCGTTCGTCGGTAAGGCGGGGCAGTTGCTCAACAACATGATCGTCGCAATGGGAGTGAAGCGCGAGCAGGTCTACATCGCCAACATCGTGAAGTGCAGGCCGCCGGCCAATCGCGCGCCGGAGTATGTCGAGGCCACGACCTGCTCGCAGTTTCTGCTGAAGCAGATCGACGTTGTGCAGCCGGAGGTCATCGTCGCGCTGGGTGCGACGGCGGCGACGTATCTGCTGGGGGTGAAGCAGTCGCTTGCAGGACTGCGTGGACGCTGGCATAGCTGCCGTGGCGCCAAGCTGGCCGTCACCTATCACCCGGCCTTCCTGTTGCGCGACCCGCGCCAAAAAGCCGAGGCGTGGAAGGACCTTCAGATGGTGATGAAAGAGATGGGGCTGAAAGCCCCTGTTAAAAATTAGCTGCCGGCCCGTTCTGCTGCTATGTGAGGACCGCTACGGTGGCGGAATACGGACAGTGTTGGCGCGGCAGGAGCGGATGGGGCCGCACTGCGTCGGCGCCAGCTTCTTGTCGAAACAGACTTCGACTGCCGTGAGATAGTTGTTGCCGCAGGAGAGCGCCAGCGAAGCTCTGGGAATCTCCGGGTTGGCCGCCGTGAAGAGGCCGAGAATCTGTCCGGGTGGTAGCGATATCTGATGGTCAAGCTGGGTAAGTGTGGGTGGAATCTTTACCGCCTGCACTGCTTTGCGCGCTGCATTGAAGAAGGCGTCGGGTGAAAGCCCTGAGCAGGTGCCGTGCGTCTTCCACTCATGCTGTAGAAGG
>JAFDVV010000014.1:0-893 GCA_018268775.1 Acidobacteriota bacterium
AAGCGCGTCGACTACTCGGGCCGTTCCGTTATCGTCGTCGGCCCGGAATTGGCGCTGCACCAGTGCGGTCTGCCGAAGAAGATGGCGCTCGAGCTCTTCAAGCCGTTCATCTATCACCGTCTGGAGCAGACCGGCCACTGCACCACCATCAAGCAGGCCAAGGAGATGGTCGAGCTGCAGGAACCCATCGTCTGGGACATCCTCGAAGAGGTCATCAAGGACCACCCGGTTCTGCTGAACCGCGCCCCGACGCTGCACCGCCTTGGCATTCAGGCGTTTGAGCCTGTGCTCGTCGAAGGCAAAGCCATCAAGATTCATCCGCTGGTCTGCACAGCCTTCAACGCGGACTTCGACGGCGACCAGATGGCCGTTCACATTCCACTGTCGCCTGAAGCGCAGATCGAAGCCAGCGTCCTGATGCTCGCTTCGCACAACATTCTATCGCCGGCCTCCGGTCAGCCGATCACCGTGCCGACGCAGGACCTGGTGCTTGGTCTTTACTACCTGACCAAGGCCAAGCTCGGCGCAAAGGGCGAAGGACGCGTCTTCGCGAACATCGAAGAGGTGCTGATGGCGCTCGAGGCCAAGCAGGTCGAGACGCTGACGCCGATCCGCCTGCGCTACACCGGCCCTGTGCTCGACATGACCACGGCCTACGACGATCAGGACATCACGCACACCGAGCCTGTCGAGTTCAACAAGCAGTACATCAACACCACGGTTGGCCGCGCTATCCTGAACGACGCGCTTCCCGAAGGCATGCCGTACATCAACGGCCTGCTGAAGAAGAAGGGCATCGGCCAGCTCGTCAACTACTGCTATCTGAACCTCGGTCTTGAGACCACGGTGAAGACGCTGGACCGCATCAAGGATCTCGGCTTCCGTTATGCGAC
>JAFDVV010000014.1:918-22882 GCA_018268775.1 Acidobacteriota bacterium
GCCGACGCCGAGAAGCAGGTCATCAACGTGCAGCAGCAGTACCTTGACGGCGCGATCACCAACGGCGAGCGCAACAACAAGGTCATCCAGATGTGGTCCGGTGTGACGGAAAAGGTCGCCGACGAGATGTTCGCCAACATGAAGAAGGCGGACAAGGAAGGGGCCATGAACCCGATCTACATCATGGCCGACTCCGGCGCCCGTGGCTCGAAGCAGCAGATCCGTCAGCTCTCGGGTATGCGCGGCCTGATGGCCAAGCCCTCGGGCGAGATCATCGAAACGCCGATCACCGCGAACTTCCGCGAAGGTTTGACCGTGTTGCAGTACTTCATCTCGACGCACGGCGCGCGTAAGGGCCTTGCCGACACCGCGCTGAAGACCGCCGACTCAGGCTACCTGACCCGCCGCCTGGTCGACGTGGCGCAGGACGTCATCATCTCGCAGAACGATTGCGGCACGGTGGAAGGCATCTATGTCACGCCAATCATCGAAGCTGGCGAGACGATCGAGCCGCTCCGCGACCGTATCATTGGCCGCGTCTCGCTCGAAAAGCTCAAGGACTACGAAGGCAACGTGATCTGCGATGTCAACCAGGAGATCGACGAGGACCTCGCCAGCGCCATTCAGGCCGCAGGTATCGAGCGCGTCAAGATTCGCTCGGTGCTCACCTGCGAGTCCAAGCGCGGGGCCTGCATTCTGTGCTACGGCCGCAATCTCGGCTCGGGCAAGATGGTCGAGATGGGCGAGGCCGTCGGCGTCATCGCGGCGCAGTCCATCGGCGAGCCGGGCACGCAGCTCACCATGCGTACCTTCCACATCGGCGGAACGGCGTCGCGCGTCTCCGATACCTCGCACATCGAGGCGAAGAACGCCGGCACGGTTCGCTTTATCAACCTCGTCACCGTCCGTTCCAAGAGCGGCGACCTGGTGGCGATGAACCGCAACGGCTCCGTCGCTGTGGTCGACGACAAGGGCCGCGAGAAGGAGCGCTACGCGATCGTCTACGGCGCCAAGCTGAAGGTCGAGGACGGCGCAACCGTCGCTCTCGGCGACCGCCTCGGCGAGTGGGACCCCTACACCTTCTCCATCCTTACGGAGATCGCCGGTACGGTCCAGTTCAAGGACCTGCAGGAGGGTGTCACCCTGCACGACGAGATCGACGAGGTCACTGGCCTCTCGCGTCTGGTCGTCGCCGACTCGCCCGACGAGAAGCGTCAGCCGACCATCGTCATCAAGTCCGCGCAGGGCAACAAGCGCTATCTGATGCCGAGCCGCGCTCACCTGATGGTTGCTGATGGCGACGAGATCTTCCCGGGCGATGTGCTGGCGAAGATCCCGCGCGAGACCACCCGCACCAAGGACATCACCGGCGGTCTGCCGAGGGTCGTCGAGCTGTTCGAGGCGCGCAAGCCGCGTGACCCCGCGATCATCTCGAAGATCGACGGCGTGGTTCGCTTCGGCGATGTCACCAAGGGACAGCGCAAGGTCTACGTCACCGCCGACAACGGGCAGGAAGAGGAGTACTCGGTCCCGCGTGGCGTCTACGTCAACGTGCAGGAAGGCGAACGCCTCCGCGCCGGCGACGCGCTGATCGACGGCCCGCGCAACCCGCACGACATCCTTGAGGTGCTCGGCGAGCGCGCTCTGCAGCAGTACCTGGTGAACGAGATTCAGGAAGTCTACCGCTTGCAGGGTGTGGCGATCTCGGACAAGCACATCGAGGTCATCGTCCGGCAGATGCTCCGCTGGGTGAAGGTCGAGGAGGTTGGCGACACCACCTTCCTGATCGACCAGCAGACGGACCGTTTCCGCTTCAACGCAGAGAACCAGCGCGTGCTGATGACGGGCGGTCGTCCCGCCATCGGGCGCTCGCTGCTGCTCGGCATCACGAAGGCGTCGCTCTCGACCGACAGCTTCATCTCGGCCGCGAGCTTCCAGGAGACCACCCGCGTACTGACCGAGGCCTCGATCAACGGCTCCATCGACACGCTGCGCGGTCTCAAGGAGAACGTCATCGTCGGACGCCTCATCCCCGCCGGCACCGGCATGGAGTACTACCGCAACGTCCAGCTCTCACCCGAGCTCGAAGAGGCGGCAGCCCAGGTCCAGGCCGAGGTCCAGGAAGCGCACGACGCCGAAGAGCGCGAGCTCGAAGCAATGCGCATGGAAGGCGAACAGGAAGAGATGGCCGCCGAGTAGCATTGCATGCAGCAGGTGCGCTTCGCGCAAAACCAAACGGCAGAGCTTCGGCTCTGCCGTTTCGCATGATGTTTTATCTCAATTGCCCTGAGGGTCCGCCTGTACTTCGCAGTTACTATCGATTCACGCTGAGAGAGGTGAATCGAATTGAAGCAAGACTTGTTCCGCATCTCACGAAACTGTGTAGGACATGGAAGGAGTTACACGGTGATTACGAAACAGGAATTCCAACAAGCGAATGAGCGAATGAAGGCGCTCCAGGCCAGCACCCCCAGTGCTACCTCCGCCTACTATGATCGCAAGTCCAAAAACATCATCGTAAAACTCTCAACGGGCATAGGAATCTTCTTCTCGCCGCGAGACGCGCAAGGTCTGGAAGAAGGAACAGCCAGCCAACTCAGCGATATCGAAATCACGCCGTCTGGTTTTGGCCTTCACTTCCCGCAGCTGGACGCCGACCTCTACGTTCCGTCTCTCCTTGAAGGTATCCTCGGATCACGCAAATGGATGGCTGCCCGGCTTGGCGCGCAGGGCGGCAGAGCCCGGACCAAAGCCAAAGCGTCCGCCGCCCGCGCCAACGGTGCACTCGGCGGTCGCCCCCGTAAACGAGCCGTCAGCCACTAAAACTGGAGTGCTCCTTCATCGCGCAGCTTCTCGGCATGAAGACCGCTAGAGAAAGATGGGTTTCCAGTTGCTCAGGGTGTCCCCGCTCGTTGTATGCTTCTCGGCATGAAAGAGGTTCTTGTCATCGACATTGGGGGCACGAACGTTAAGGTGTCCTCCACGAGCCAGCGCGTTCCCTTGAAGATTCCGTCTGGGCCGTCGTTGACGGCGAAGCAGATGGCGAATCAGGTAAAGGCGGCGACCGAGAGCTGGAAGTACGACTGCATCTCCATCGGGTATCCGGGACCGGTGTCGCATGACCATCCGCTGGCGGAGCCGCACAACCTTGCCTCCGGCTGGATCGACTTTCCTTACCAGAAGGCGTTCGCCAAGCCGCTGCGCTTTATTAACGATGCGGCGATGCAGGCGCTTGGCGGGTATCGCGGCGGCAGGATGCTTTTTATGGGGACGGGCACCGGGCTGGGGTCGGCGATGATCTTCGAGGGCGTCGTGGTGCCGCTGGAGCTTGCGCATCTGCCCTACAAGAAGGGCCGCACGTATGAAGAGTATCTAGGCAAGGACGGCCTGGAGCGGCGCGGCAAGAAGGCCTGGCGCAAGTCCGTGCTGGACGTGATGGCCCGCCTGAAGGCCGCGCTGGTGTGCGACTACGTACTGCTTGGCGGAGGCAATGCCAAGCTGATGAAGCACCTTCCCTCGCATGTGATCGTAGGCGACAACAGCAACGCAGTGACAGGCGGCATACGGCTCTGGGACACCCCGGACGAGCGAAAGGTGCTGGTGGCGCTTCGCAAGGACGATGACATACTGACCGCTGCCGCCGCTTCGACGGGCCGCAAGAAAATGATCGGAACTGCTTCCAGGTAAGGATCCCCGTCAATCTCGTTCGCGCCTATTGAGTTTGGCGGACAGCCCGGGCGTGTTTGGGAAAAAACGACGGCTGACCAGCTTTTTTCATTCATTTTCCGGGATGGCCAAGGTATTCTTGTTCGCGCCTTACTGGTACCCCTGAGAAGCGCTTCTGAAGCCAAACCATTGGAGGATTTCTATGTTCAGTTTGTTGTGGACCGCGTTGATTGGCCTCGTTGTCGGTGCTCTCGCAAAGTTTATCCTGCCCGGGAAGGACCCCTGAGGCATCCTGATCACGATGGTTCTCGGTATCGCGGGATCGTTTCTTGGTACGTTCCTTGGACGCCTGGTGGGGCACTACCAGGAAGGTCAATCGGCTGGGTTCCTGATGTCGCTGGTGGGGGCCATTATCTTGCTGGCGATCTACCACTTCTTCAAACGGAGCCAGAACGCGTAGATGTATTGGCCAGACGCTGCGAATCGCTGAGAGCGTTCTGCAAGATCGCCAGACCGTCACAGGATCGGATTGCCGTTGCGAACTTGTCGAACGGCACCGGTCCGGTGATGTAGTTTCCCTGTGCTTCGTCACACTTGCGGCGCATCAGGAAGCGTAGCTGTTCTTCGGTCTCGACGCCTTCGGCGACGACCCGTATGGCGAGGCCGTGCGACATCGCGATGATGGTCCTCACGACGGCGGCGGCGTTCGGGTCGGTTCCTGCCAGTTTCACGAAGCTCTTGTCGATCTTCAGGCGATCAACCTGGTATTGCAGCAGGTAAGAGAAGCTGCAGAAGCCGGTGCCAAAGTCGTCGATCGAGATACGCGCGCCCAGCTCGCGTATCTTTTGCAGCTTTTCCAGGTTGGCATCGGAGTTCACCATCAGCATATTTTCGGTGATCTCAATCTCGAGGTGGCGCGGCGCGAGACCGCTGACGACCAGGGCTCGTTCGATCACGTCCACCAGGTTGCGTTGCTGCAACTGGCGCGGGGAGAGATTGACGGAGATGGTGAAGTCGGAGCCTAGTTCATCCTGGAGTGCCTTGCCTTGCTGGCACGCCGTCATAAACGCCCACTCACCAATGGGGACGATCATTCCGGTCTCCTCCGCCAGAGGAATGAACTGTGCGGGAGAGACGCTACCCAGGCGCGGATTGTTCCAGCGCAGCAGCGCCTCCATGCCTGTAATCATGCCAGTCGTGAGCGAGAGCTGCGGCTGATAGTGCAGCGACAGTTCGCCGTTGGCGAGAGCGTGCCTGAGCGCATGCTCCATTGTCAGCCTGTCGGCGGTCTCCTTCAGCATGTCTTCGCTGAAGACCTGGTGCTGGTTGCGCCCACGCTCTTTGGCGGCATACATGGCTGAGTCCGCGCGCTTCATCAAGTGCTTCGCGTCGGAGGCGAAGTCCGGGTAGATGCAGACGCCGACACTGGCGGTGACGTTGACGAGATGTTCGTCGACCTTGATCTCGGGCGAGAGCTTCTGGACAAGGTTCGCAGCGCATTGCTCCACATCGGCGATGCTGGTGATGTCCGTCATGACGACGACGAACTCGTCGCCTCCCACCCGGGCGACGACGTCGGTGCTTCTGACGGCGCGGCGCAGCCTCGCCGCGGCCTCGATCAGTATCTGGTCGCCCGAGGTGTGGCCCAGCGAATCGTTGATGCGCTTGAACTGGTCGAGGTCGATGACGAAGACTGCGACCTTGGTGCCATAACGTCTGGCGCGTTCCACGGCCTCAACGGTCTTGTCCCGCAACAGTGCGCGGCCGAGAAGACCGGTGAGCTGGTCGTGCGTCGCCAGATGCGTGACGTATTGCAGCATCTGCCGGCGTTCCGTGATGTCGAAGGAGATGCCGACGAAGCCGCTGACCTCGCCCGCCTCCGAGCGCACCGCCCGCATGGCGAGGTTGATCGGAGTGCGGCTGCCATCCTTGCGGACCAGCGTCCACTCCTTCTCTTCGATCTCGCCGGCGGCCGCGCCGGAAGAGAGGACCTCGAAGCCGTATCGCTCGATGTTGTCGGTAGTGTCCAGAGCGTCACCCGCTCGCGCCGTCAGTTCGCGCTCATCGTGCAGCACGGTGAGGGAGGATCTCCCGATCAGGTCTTCGCGGCTGTAACCGGTCAGTTTTTCGGCCGCCACATTCATCTCGGTGACGATGCCCTGTACATCGGTGGCGACGATACTGAAGGGAGCATTCTGAATGACGGAGTCTGTGAACTCCACCAGGTGCTTGTAACGCTCTTCGGCCGCCTTGCCTTCGCCGATGTCGCTGATGGTCACTGCAAGACCGTCTCCCAGCTTGACCACCTGATACCGCACCCAGGAGGCCTGGATAAGGTTTCCAGCAGGCACAGGGTACTCCTGATTGAGCGGGACACCTGTCTCAACCACCTGACAACAGCGATCGAAGAGCCCGGTCGCTTTGAGGACCGGCATGTTGTCGCAGAGGCTTTGTCCAAGAAGCTGGTTGCGGGAGTGGCCTGTCAGCTTCTCCCCGTTCGCGTTGACGTACTGGATGCGAAAGTCGACGATCTGTCCGGCGGCATTGCGTACCGATTCAAGCAGCGAGAAGGCATCCAGGCTGACCTCCGTTGCCGCAAGGAACTTGGATTCAGCCTCTTTCGCGCCTTCACTTGCGACCCTCCGGTCGTACTCACGGCGCAGGAACCATAGCGCCGCGATGACCGCGCCTCCGGCAAGTGCGGCAGCGGCCAACTCTTCGGCCTGCGAGCCGCGAAGGGCAATCCAAGAGGTTGTTATGGCAAAGCACACGAGCGCCATGGACCACCGGTTTTTCCATATCCACGGTCGCGGAGAATCGAGCACCAAGCCCTCAAGAAATAGCTGTCGAAAAAACTATACCGCTTCAGGAAACCCGACGCTCAATCTATTGGGGCCCGAAATATTCTTCTCTGCACCGTAGCATTCCATCATTTCTTTTCAAAGAACCTTCTGTGCCAATTTCATTTCGCGTGTTTACCGCTTTGGGTCAAATTGCCCGTCATTCGTTGCTTCTAAGCATGTTGCCACGAAAAGAGGAGTCCTGCGTGGCCGAAGGTCTATAGACCTCTGTGTCGCAAAAGAGAAAAGCGGTAACGAAAGCAATTGTTACCCGGCGGGCCGGGGTGTTCTCCGTATCGTCCAGGGCCCCTCGTCCCTCCATATACGCTTGAGGTAGGCAGAATACGGTATGTGGACATGGGGTTGCGGCTGGTTCGCGATCCCGGTTCGGCAAGCCCCGAGGCATTGTGACTGCGCGGTATTTGAAGCATCTTATTAAGAGGACTGCCCCTTGAAGCAAGGGTGCTCGATTCAATTAGCAAAGGCGGATGTTTCATGCGCTCAGGCTCTCGCAGTATCGCTACAGCCATTCTCTTTACCTTATTGGTTTACACGGCCAGCGCGGCTGCGCAGGCTACCGTTCCGTTTGTCAAAAAGCATCTGTATTCGGCGGAGGCCAATCCGTGGACCGATATCTCCGCCGCGGTGAAGAAGGCGAAGGCGGAGAAGAAGCGTGTCATCCTCGACTTTGGCGGAGACTGGTGCCCCGACTGCCAGGTCCTCGATATCTATATGCACCAGAGTCCGAACGCTGAGTTGATCGAAAAACATTTTGTTGTCGTTCACATCGATATCGGACGGATGGACCATAACGTGGCGGTTGCAGACAAGTACAAGGTCCCCATCAAGAAAGGTGTTCCGGCGCTTGCAGTGCTCGATGGCGACGGCAAGCTGCTCTACTCGCAGCAGAATAAAGAGTTCGAGAACATGAGTGGGATGAAGTCGAGCGATGTTACTGCGTTTCTAAACCGCTGGAAGGCATGATCGCATCGTCGCCGGCGTGTATGCTTTCGAACAGAAGAGCCTACCGGTATCTGTGAGACGACTGCTGCGCATTCACGTCATTGTTCATCGCGCGTTTCTTCGCGCGTCGGACCACGATGTTTTGAACCTTGCCCAGTCGGCAGCCTATTCGGCGATGGTGGCCCTGTTTCCCGCGCTGATCGTTGCGGCGGCAATCATCGCGTTGCTGCCCGATACGACTCCCGTGCGCGGTCAACTGGGCATGTTCTTCGACCGGGTACTGCCTCCCGACGTCATGCCGATGCTGGACAGCTACTTCGACACACATAACTCGAAAACTACGCATGCCCTGATCCTCGCCTTCCTTGTATCGCTGACCGGGGCCTCCAGCGTGATTACCTCCTATATGGAAGGATTGCGTCGCGCGAGCGACCTGCCGCTTGATTGCTGGACCTTCTGGGGGAGACGTTTGCGCGCCTACGCCCTTGTTCCACTCTCACTCGTTCCGTTGGGAGTGGCCAGCCTGTTTGTCGTCTTCGGACATTTCGTGACGGTGTGGTTTGCCAACCACGTTGTGCCATCGATGCGGACGGAGGTCTACGTGATCGCTTCGCTCGTCCGCTGGCTGGTCGCGCTGGCTGCATCGACCGGATTGATTGCCTTGATCTACCACATGGGCACACCAGTCCGTCAGCCGTGGCGTCGCGTGCTGCCGGGCGCGTTTGCCGCAACCGCGATGTGGTTTCTCACGACCCTGATCTTTGGCTGGTATGTGACGCGTTTTGCCAACTATTCGCAGGTCTACGGCTCGCTGGGGGCGGGCATTGCGCTACTGTTCTGGTTGTATATCGTCTCGCTCAGCGTCTTCTTCGGCGCTGAGTTCAACTCCGAGTTCCATCTGCATGAAAAACCTGTTGTCTCCTCCGAGGCATCCTGAGGCGTTTTAGGCACTTAACCCCTCGCGCGGGTAGAATGGCCATCGGGATAAATTCAGTGGTCTTACCAGCGGGAAGATCTTCCGCGATGTCTCTTTATTGAAAAGGAACCCAGCAGCGACAGTTATGACGACCCCGGTGAAATCAGCCTTTCTCGATACGCTTGCAAGTGGAAACGGCCGCGCCCGCCGCGCCAAGATCGTCGGTACTCTTGGTCCGGCATCCAGCTCGATTGAAGTCTTTCGCGAACTGGTGCGCGCCGGTCTGGATGTTGCCCGGTTGAACTTCTCGCACGGCTCGCACGCGCAGAAGGCTGAACTGATCAAGATGGTCAGGCAGGTCTCGCGCGAGGAAGGGAAGCCAATCTGCATCCTCGCCGATCTTCAGGGGCCGAAGATCCGCACCGGCAAGCTGAAGGACCACAAGCCTGTGCAACTGGTCGCGGGCAAGCAGCTCATCATCACGCCGCGCGAGATCGCTGGCACCGCATCGATGGTCGGCACCACGTTTACCACGCTGGCTGAGAACCTTGAGCCGGGCTCGCGGATCCTGCTCTCCGACGGTCTGATCGAGCTGCACGTCGACCACGTGAACGGCGGCGATGTGGTCTGCAAGATCATCAACGGCGGTCTGCTCGGCGAGAACAAAGGCATCAATCTTCCGGGAATTCCGGTCAAGGTTCCTTCGCTGACCGAAAAGGACGAGGAAGACCTTGTCTTTGCCATTGGCGCGGGTGTGGACACGGTTGCGGTCTCATTTGTACGTACTGCGGACGATATCCGGCATGTCAAGAACCGATTGGCTGCGCTGAAGTCCGACGCTTGGATTATCGCGAAGCTGGAGAAGCCGCAGGCCATCGAACATCTCGATTCGATCCTTGAAGTGACCGATGCCATTATGGTGGCCCGCGGCGACCTGGGCGTCGAGGTGCCGCCGGAGAAGGTCCCCGCGATCCAGAAGCACATCATTCGCCGCGCATCGGAGTATCGCAAGCCGGTGATCACGGCGACGCAGATGCTCGAGTCGATGATTGAAAATCCACGGCCCACCCGCGCCGAGGCCTCGGACGTCGCCAACGCCGTCTACGACGGCACGGATGCTGTGATGCTCTCGGCGGAGAGCGCGGCGGGTAAATATCCGGTCGAGGCGGTGGCCATGATGGCCAAGATCGTGACCGAGACCGAAGAGCAGATTCGCATCGACCCGCCCGACAATCGCCGGCATCCGCGGGGGGCGCGGCTCTCGGTTGCTGAGACGATCTGCGAGTGCATGGCGCACTCCGCCGAAGACCTCGAGCTGGCGGCGATCGCCATCTTCACGGAGAGTGGAGCGACGGCGCGTCTGCTCTCGAAGTACCGCCCCGATCCTCCGATCTTTGCCCTGTCGCCCTTTGAGAAGGTGATTAACCGGTCGATGCTCCTTTGGGGAACGTACCCCCTGCTCTGCGGAAGGTTCCACGACACAGACACGCTTGTGAACATGGCGGAGGACCTGTTGGAAGAGCACGGCCAGGTGAGCGAGCATCAGATCGTCGGAATCGTCGCAGGCACCAAGACCCGCTCCGGCGCGACCAACTTCATGCGCCTGCATATGATCGGCGACCGCGAGACGGACACGCCTTCAAAGCTGCCAGCGAAGCGATCCACGAAGAAGAAAGCAGCTTCCAGGAAGACAGCGAAGAAACGCTAGGGAGGAGAGCCGGAAGTTCTCCTGCATCCAGCGGAGGGTTCAACCGCAGGTCCTTCGACTGAGTTTGGCGCGAAATACGCGCCAAACTCCGCTCAGGATGACAGCAGCATTTATGTCGCAAACCTTTAGACTCAGGACGCTAGCGCTCTAAGCTGTAAAGCCGCCTCGATGATCGAGGCGGCTTTACACTTGTTTGGCAAAGAACCAGAGTCCGGCTGTTACTGGCCTTCAAACGCCTTCGATGCTTTGTTCATCTCGTCTGCGGTGACGTCGTGCGACGAGATCGTAATGCGGTAGCGGAAGGTGACGGTCTTGCCCTTCTCAACCGTGTAGTCAAGTTGTGGCTGCTTTGCGTCGAAGATCTTCTGTCCCAGCGGATTCGCCGCAAACAGACCGTAGCCGCGCGCATGCCAGTACGTGGGGTAGTTGGGATTGCCGGTGTGGTCGAAGATCGCGATGGTCTCGGTATGGCCGTCAGGGGTCGTACCGGTGAGCTTGCACCACTTGCCGCGCGTCGACCAGACGGCATCGCCCTGCTTGCCCTCGCTTGTCAGGTAGACGCCGGTGGCTCCGGCGGTGTTGCCTTCCACCTTGGTGGGCCGCCCGCTGGCGTCGGCAAAGGTACCACCCTTTTCGGTCGGTGACTCCAGGAAATGCGCCACGCGAATGCCGAGCACACCCTCTTTGTCGTCGTGGAAAACTACCTTCTCGAGTGCCGTCAGGGTTACGTTCATGTCGATGGTGCGAGCGTCGCCCTGTTGCGAGAAGACATACTTTGTGCGCTGGTTGAAGATGTTCTGTCCGGCGCCGGTCTCCCACACAGAGTCGACCACCAGCTCACCCTTTGCGCCGCTCTTCGTGGAGACGATCTTTTCATGGTGGATCGTCCCCATCTTCGAGCGTTGCTCCGGTTTGATGGCGTCGGAGTTGTTCCAGAAGTCGAAGCCGTTCGCGTTGCCGTAGTTGAACCACAGCCCCGCGTGGTGCGGATGGTCGACGCGCTCCGTTTCGCGGGGAGCGAGCGGATATCCGCGCGTGACGGTCACGCCGTCGGCCGCGACCAGCGGGAAGAGCACCGGCTTCTTCAGCGTGTTTGGCCATACGTAGGCGGTGAAGGGCTTGCCGTCGATGGTGACATCGACGCGCTGCTTCGCCTCATCGGTCTTTACCTCGACCTTCGATGCCGCCGCAGCTACCTGCAAGCCACTCATCGCCATCAGCACAGAGCCAAGAAGCAGCTTATGCATGCACCTTGCCTCCGGCCATGATCTGCTGCGTCTTCCCGTTGAACGTGATCTTCTGCCCGGTCTGCATTGCGGCGATGCACATGCACAACGCGACCGAATGGCTGTAACCCGCGTCCACGTTCGCATTCGGCTGCTTGCGCGACCGCACACACTCCATCCAGTTGAGCATGTTGGCTGAGGTCTGATTGTCGGCCCCGGTGTTCGCAGCGGTAGAGACCTCCTCAGCCTGCCCCAGCGAAAACTCGCCCAGCAGGTTGGCCTTCATGCCCATCTCGGCCGCAGCCTTTGCGGTCAGGCCGCCGGTGGAGTTCACTACCTGCTTGTCCATGTCGAGCGAGCCGCCGTTCGAGTAGTAGATCTCCTTCACGCCGCCTGCCGAGTTGGTCTGGCGCGACGAGTAGAGCACCTGGAATCCCTTCGTCAGGTCGTCCTCCGGGCCGTAGTCGAAGACCGCCGTCAGCGTGTCCCAGTTGCGGCGTCCATCGTGCCACTGGTAGATGCCGCCGTTGGCGACGACGCTGCGCGGGTTCGGATAGCCCGAGAACCAGTGCACGGTGTCGATCTGGTGCACCAGCCACTGGTCGGGGATTCCCGACGAGTACGGCCAGAAGAGGCGGAACTCAAGGTATTTGCGCGCGTCGAACGGCTCGTAGGGCTGGTCCATCAGGTAACGCTTCCAGTCAGTGTCCTGCTCCTTGAGCAACGGCACAACGCCGGGGCGGCGCCAGCGTCCGGGCTGGTTCACGTTCCATGTCATCTCGACCATGTTGATGTCGCCGAACTTGCCCGACTTGATGTACTCGAAGGCCTTCTGATAGCTCGGGGTCGAACGGCGCTGCGTGCCGATCTGCACAATCTGCTTGTTGGCGTGCACGGTGTCGCGAATCGCGAGCGCGTCCTTCATCGTGTGAGCGAGCGGTTTTTCGACGTAGGCATCGCGTCCGGCCTTTACGGCTTCAACGCCATGCTTGGCGTGCTGGAAGTCGGCAGTAGCAATCAACACCGCGTCGACGTCCTTGCGGGCGTAGAGTTCGTCATTGTTGCGAACCGTGTCGACCTTCGGGCCGCCCTTTTTCTGAATGTAGGCAACGCCCTCTTCGCGGCGGCGATCCCAGAGATCGGAGATCGCCACAAACTCGAAGTTCATCTCTTTGGCGTGTTGCAGGAAAGAGGGAATCAGGGCGCCCTTCATGCGGTCGCCGCAGCCCACCACGGCTGTTCGTACCCGGTCGTTGGCCCCTACAATCTTTGCGTAGCTTGTCGCGTTCCATGTGGCGACCGTTCCTGCCACAGCGGCACCCATTTTTACGAAATCCCGCCGGCTCGTGTCCTGAGCTCCCATCGTGCTCCTCCATGTATTTGGACCTGCCGCGAAAGCATACCTAAAACACAAGAGGTTTGACCACTATAAATTTCGATTTATGACGCGGCACGACTTATGCGTACATTTTGCTGATTTTATGAGGGAGTTTTGCGTCAGGATGAGATTGTCCGGTGTGTTTTCGAGCACAGGCTGAGATGGATTGGTATATCCACGCCGGACTAGCGCAGGAACGGGATATAGGCGCTTGTGGAGCGGCGGTATTGCCGCGCCTCGTCACCGAAGTGCTCTTCCAGCAGGCGGTCTTCGATTCGCACACGAATCTCGGTTCCAGAGAGAAAGACGGCAGTCGCAGCGACAAAGAGCCACAGCGGAGCGGCCATCAGGCCGATGCCCCACAAAATGCAAAGAAACGACGTGTAGATGGGATGGCGAACGATGCTGTAAGGCCCATGGCGCACCAGCTCATGCTTCGTACCGATAGCCGCATCAAAGCGGAGATTATCGCCGAGCGCGCGTGCGGAGGTCCACGAGAGCGCATTCGCCAGAACAAGGCAAAGAAGTGAAGCAGCCACCCGCCACCATGGTGGCGAAAAGCTCCAGAAGTGGGTTTGCAGGATCAAGGCCACGCCAAGACACTCGAGCAGCAATCCCCACCGCGTGCGTGTGTCGCGGCTTACCAGCGATCTGTCTCCCCACTTAGCCCGCACAAACGGAGTCAGCCATAGTGCGATTCCACCGACAACGATCAGATAGCAGTAAAGGGGCACGGCAACATTATGCGCCACTGCACTTGAAGCGCTAAATTGCCCTCCACTTCAGGCCGCGTTTTCCGCAGCGGTGCCAGCCATACAATCGAGTTCATGGGCCGCATCCGCATCCTCAGTGACCTGGTGGCGAACCAGATCGCCGCCGGCGAGGTCGTCGAACGACCTGCCTCGGTGGTGAAGGAGCTGCTCGAAAACTCGCTCGATGCAGGCGCTACGCGCATTCGCGTTGAGGTCGAAGGCGGTGGCCGCAAGCTCATTCGCATCGTGGACAACGGCCACGGCATGATGGCCGACGACGCTCTGCTTGCGTTCGAGCGCCACGCAACTTCGAAGCTGCGCACCTCCGACGACCTGCTCTCCATCGCAACGCTCGGCTTTCGCGGCGAGGCCCTGCCATCGATCGCCTCCGTCTCGCGACTGACGCTTGAGACGCGCGCCGCAGAAGAAGACGCGGGAACTGTCGTTGAGATTGCAGGCGGCCACATCCAGCGCGTTGAACCCGCCGGACTGCCCGCCGGTACGACGATCACCATCCGCGACCTGTTCTACAACACCCCCGCGCGTAGAAAATTTCTCCGCTCCGAGCAGACAGAACTCTCGCACATCGCGGCACTGGTCACGCACTATGCACTGGCCAACCCCGGCCGCCACTTCGAGCTGCACTCCGCGACGCAGGCGTTGCTTACCGCACCTGCGACAGCGAATGCAGGAGACCGGCTCTTCCAGATATTCGGACGCGACACCAGCGCGCGCATGATTCCCACGGCTGCCGAGATGGACTTCGCTCGCGCAGGCCTGCCGGAGCCTCCACCGTGGAAGCGCGAGGCGGACTACGAACCGCCTGCGCCTGGGTTTCTGCGGCTCTCGGGCTTTGTCTCCAAGCCCGACCTGCAGAAGCTCAACCGCAACTCGATCTACGTGTTCGTGAACGGCCGCCTGATTCGTGACCGCCTTATTCTGCACGCGCTGACGGAGGCGTATCGCAACATCATTCCGCCGACGTCGTATCCCGTGGTTCTGCTGTTCATGGAGATGCCGCCCGAGGAGGTCGACGTGAATGTGCATCCGGCCAAGACCGAGGTGCGCTTTCGTCAGTCCGCGTTTATTCACGACTTCGTCCGCGATACTGTCCGCAACACGCTGATGCACGCGCGGCCCGCGGCAGACTTCCTTCATGCGCTCAGCCATAACTCGCCACAGGCGAGTGCCTCGCTGCTGGTCGATGTAAGCCCATTGCCGGGAGGGCCGGACCAGCCCGTCTTCGATCCGCAGATGCCCGCAAGCGGATTCGGAGGTGAATCGGCGACTTCGGCTTCCGGCACAGACACATTCTCGCTTGCCGCGCACATGCTGCCTCACATGCCGGGACGCCTGGAGTTCAGCGCGGCTCCCATTCCCGTCGGTTATTCGGAGCAAGCGGAGAAGCCGCAGCTCTCTCCCGATGGCGAGGCGCAGACACTCAACGCGCTCGCCACCCTGCGGCCGCTCGGCCAGCTTCGCGATTCGTTCATCCTCGCCGTCAACGACGAGGGACTCTGGATCGTCGACCAGCACGTTGCGCACGAGCGAGTGCTGTTCGAGAAGATACTTCGCGATCGCGAGGTGGAGCGCGTCCAGCGGCAGCGTCTGCTCATGCCGTTGCTCATCGACCTTCTGCCCGCACAGATGATCGCCTTCGCCCGTCTGGCAAAGGAACTTGAGCGCAACGGGTTTGAGGCAGAGCCTTTCGGTCCGCAGACCATCGCGATCAAGGCCGCTCCGGTTGGACTCGAGGGCCGCGAGCTTGAGCGCATGCTGGAAGAGGTGCTCGCCGTTCCCGACCGCGAGCAGCAGGCGGAGAACTCCGAGGCGCGACGTCATCGCATCGCGGCATCCATCGCGTGCCACGCGGCGATCAAGATCAACACGCCGCTGGAGCCCGCAAAGATCGACTGGTTGCTCGCCGAGCTTGCGAAGACCGAACATCCCACAAGCTGCCCGCACGGACGCCCGATTGCCCTGCGTTATTCGCTCAAGGACATCCAGAAGGCGTTTCAGCGCATTTAGATGCGGTCGGAACTCCCTTCTGGCCGCAAATCCGAGCGCCGCCATTCTGAGCCGCAGGCGAAGAATCTCAGCATTTTCTGTGCTGCACTCGGAAGTTGAAAACTATAGGGATTCTTCGGCTGCACATCAGAATGACGGTTTCCGGCAAGGTATTGCGACCAGACCAACTATTGCTGATATCCTTGATATTGCGATGAACTGCTCGTGAAGCGCTCATTGGCTCTATGCTTCGACCCAGGTTGAGGTAGCTGAACGGTCTTCCTTTTTCGCCGCGCAGCAGGAAAGGCAACACCTTGAGTAACTCAGGCACTCCCACGGCTGGCCAACTCGCCGCCTCGCGTCTCTCGCACTGGCATCAGGACGCCCAGCCCATTCTGACGACTAACATGCTGCGCGACTGGCTCAATGCGTCAGGCCTGGTTCTCTTCACCCAGCGGCAGCAACAACTTCCCGTTCCTGCGCCGACCTTCGCCGAGGTGGTTCTGGGAGCAGCCAACGCCGCTCCCACACTTGCAGAGCTTGAACAGCCGAAGCTGCTTCTTGCGCGCCTGATCGCAGATGGTGGAGCCATACCTCTCAATCTTCTTGGCTCGCCCTCTGGCGCAGGAACGGAGACGCCGGACTTTATCGTCTCCCCACTAGCCTTCTCTTACATCTTTACGCTGCGCGGCGACAAGACGTGGAAGCAGCCCCCTGTCACCAGCGGAGCGGCCAAGGTCTCGCCTCTTGCCCTTGCCACCTACAATCTGATCGCAGCAAAGGGACAACTTAGCGCTGCTGAGCTGGCGAGCGAGTTGGGCAATGAAGTGACCGAGACGGCTGCCCTTCGCGCGCTCAGCGAGCTTTGGCAGCATCTTCGTGTATTGCCCATCCCGCAGGCCGATGGCACAGCCACGCTATGGGAGCTTGCCACCACCCGTTACACAAAGCAGATCAAGGCTGGGGCCAATGCAGGGCAGCCCACGGCTCTCTCCGCTTTGATCTCCCTCTACTCCGGCCAGGCGATTCTTCCGGCTGAAGAAGAGATTGAGATGTTCCTCTCGCCGCTGGCCTCGCGCTCGCGCATACGCGAGGTTCTGCACGCGCTACTCGCCGCGCGACAGCTTGAGAGTGTCGTCATCGACGGCAAGGCGCGTCTTTATGTCGATGGAGAGCTTCCAGAGTTCGCTCCCATCGTGGAGCCTGTAGCAGAGCCTGTCGCCTCCGAAGCTATCGATGCCGCAGCGACTGCCGAGGCCGCGACCACCGATGCATCCGGGCGCATATCGAAGTTCGATCCGGCGGCGCGCAAGCCGTTTAAGGCAAAGCGTGCGGAGGAGTTCCGCAAACCTGCCGCAGATCGTGGTGGATTTGAAAAGCGTGGTGGATTCGATCGATCGGATCGTCCAGCAAGGCCGTCGCGTCCCGGGCCGCGCACCGAGAACGAGCGCCGCCCATTCACCCGTACGCCGCGTCCGGACTTTACTCGCCCCTGGGATGAAGAGAAGCGTGACCGTCCTGTGCGCCGTCCACGTACATTTGACGGCGAACAGACACAGCAGGCTGGGGAGAGGGAGTTCCGCAAGCCACGCTTCGACCGCGACAAGCTGTCGTTCAAGCGCGACCGTCCGGGCTTCGACCGCGACAGCAAGCCTCGCTTTGACAAAGAAAAGACATATGGCGACCGCGAGAAGCCCCGGTTCAGTCGCGAGGGGAAGCGTCCAGCATTCGGCACTGGCCCAAAGAGCAGCTCTGGTGACAAGGAGCGCAGCGGGCCGCCCTACCGGAAGTTCGATGCGCCGCGCCGCGACTTCAAATCTCCTCGCCGTCGCGAAGGCGATTTCGCCGCAGCGGAGTCGGCGGGCCAGGAGACGCGCCCGCGTGGCAGCTTCGCAGAGAAGAGACCGCTTGGCGAGAAAAAGCCGTTCGGTGCGAAGCGGCCCTTCGGCGACAAAAAATCCTTCGGCGACAAGAAGCCTTACGGGGCCAAGCCCTTCGGCGACCGTAAACCGTTTGGTGGGAAAAAGTCGTTCGGGCCAAAGAAGCCCTTCGACGGCGAAAAGAGCTTTGGTGATCGCAAGCCCTTTGCCGGCAAGCGCGATTTCGCGGGCAAGAAGCCATTCAAGCGGACGGAAGAGGGCGATGCTTCGCGTAGGCCTCGCCGGTTCGATTCAGAGGGGGCGCCAAAGTTTGAGAAGAGGAGATCCTTTGGCAAGCCGTCCGGCAAGTTCGCAGGAAAATCGGGCAAGCCATTCAGCGGTGAGGGGCGCAAGGCACCACGTAAGGGCGGCCCGTTCGACAAGTTCGTAGGCAACAAGAAGCCATTTGGCAAGCGAGGAGCGCCCGCGCGGAAGCCGAAGGAAGACCGGGAAGAATAAAACCCGGTACCTGCGTAAAACTTCCCGGTTTTCAAGAACGCCAATCCGAGTAAGATAAGCCGCGCATGAGTCACAGCCACGACGCTCCATCTGTAGGTACACGCTCTCGCCAGCGCCCCGTGATCGCCATCGATGGCCCGGCGGGCGCGGGCAAGAGCACCCTTGCCGCCCACCTGGCGCGGCGCTTCGGCTTTCTCAACCTTGAGACGGGTGCGATGTATCGCGCCCTGGCTCTCAAGGCGATTGAAGGAGACCTTGCCTTCGACGAAGAGGAGCCTCTTCTGGAGTTGGCAGCCTACACCCGCATCAAACTGGAGCCACAGCTTGAGGGCAACCGCGTTCTGCTCGATGGCCGGGACGTTTCGCGCCGGATACGCGACTCCGATATCACCGCCGCGGCCTCGAAGATATCGGTGCATCCCAGGCTGCGGGCGTGGATGGTCGAGCAGCAGCGCGCTCTGGGATCTGCGGGCGGCGTTGTGATGGAGGGACGCGACATCGGGACGGCTGTCTTCCCCGATGCGGAGGTCAAGATCTTCCTCGACGCCTCGCCCGAGGTACGGGGAGATCGCCGCTATCGCCAGGTATCGTTGCCTCCGATGCCCCGCGACGAAGTACAGGAACACCGCCCGATACCCTCGGCGGAGGAGCTTGCCGCCCGTGCGACGGCGCAGGAGAAGCTGGTCCGCGAGATGAAGGAGCGCGACGAGCGCGACCGAAATCGCGCGGAATCGCCGTTGAGGCCGGCACAGGATGCGGTCATCCTGGACTCGACCACGATGAGCCTCGACCAGGTTCTCCAGCGGGCGGAGCAGATCGTCCGCTCCCATCTACCGGCATCATGAGAGAGGTTGCACTTAAAATGGTGCAATCAAAAGATTTGTAAAAAATATTTGCGTGATGTGCTAACCTTCACACATCGTTTGAAACAGATTGGTTTTCTGCAATGCTCAGTCTGCGCGGACCCCGATTTGGATCTGGCGGCAATTCATTCAGTTGGATACGAAGGAAAGAAACAAAATGGAACAGGGAACAGTAAAGTGGTTCAATGACGCTAAGGGATTTGGCTTTATCAGCCGCCAGAACGGCGAGGACGTGTTCGTGCACTACTCGGCGATCAATTCCAGCGGCTTCAAGAGCCTTCAGGAAGGCCAGGCAGTACAGTTCAACGTGGTAAAGGGACCCAAGGGCTGGCAGGCTTCGGACGTTCAGCCTCTGTAAGACTCTCTACTCGTATTACCGCATTGCGAAGGGGATAGCTTCGGCTGTCCCTTTGCGTGTTTAAATCGGTAGAAGCTCAAAGGCAAAAGGCAATAGGATTCTCAGTATTCTGTGGATACTATTGCCTTTTGTTTTAGTGGTTTACGGTAACTAGTTTGTGTAGCGGTTTGGTTAATCCGCGGTTCCGAGTGCCAGGTCAATCAGGGTCTTCTCTTCGATGTCGTGGGCCTTGGCGGAACCCGTTGCGGGGGTGGCATTGGCACTTCGCTTGACGCTGAGGACTGCGCGGTCGCGAGCGACGCGGCGAAGCAGCGGCATAACGTAAGTGAAGGCCCCCATGTTGGCTGGCTCCTCCTGCACCCAGACAATCTCTTCCGCTCCAGGGTGTTGGTCGAGGGCTGCCTGCATCTCCTCCTCCGGCCAGGGGTACATCTGTTCGAGGAAGACGATGCCGACGCTCTTGTCCTTGCGCTTCTCACGCTCGACACGCAGGTTGTGACCGATCTTGCCGCTGCACACCAGCAGGCGCCTCGGGTTGACGACATCGTTGTCGGGTAGGACATTCAGGAAGCGATCGCGTCCGAAGTCGGCAACGGGAGACGATGCGTCGGGATGCCGCAGCATACTCTTCGGCGTAAAGACGATAAGCGGCTTACGCCACTTGCGCAGCGACTGACGGCGCAGCAGGTGGAAGTACTGCGCAGCCGTCGAGGGCTGACAGATCTGCATATTGTCGCTTGCGGCAAGTTGCAGGTAGCGTTCGATGCGCGCGCTGGAGTGCTCTGGCCCCTGTCCTTCGTAGCCGTGCGGCAGCAGCATCACGACGCCCGACAGCAGTCCCCACTTCGCCTCGCTGGCCGCGATGAACTGGTCGATGATGATCTGCGCGCCGTTGGCGAAGTCGCCGAACTGCGCCTCCCACAGAACGAGCGCCTCGGGATAGTCGCGGGCGAACCCGTACTCGAAGCCGAGCACGGCGGCCTCGGAGAGCAGGGAGTTGTAGACCTCCCAGCGGCCCTGCTTTTCGCTCAAGTGCGACAACGGCGAGTAGCGAACCTCGGTCTCGATGTCGACAATGACGGAGTGACGCTGGTTGAAGGTCCCGCGCTGCGAGTCCTGGCCGGTGAGGCGGACCAGGGTGCCGTTGTCGAGAAGCGAGGCGAAGGCGACCAGCTCCGCGGTGCCGTAGTCGAACGGCTTCGCGCCAGAGCCCATCTCCTGCCGCTGCTCGAAGAGCTTCTTCACCTTGGGGTGAATGTGAAAGTCCTTGGGGACGGCGGTGATCTTCTGCACGAGTTCGTTGACGCGCTCTGCGGAGAGGCCGGTGTTCACCTCGTCGGCAGGGTCGAACTCGCCGCCCTTGTAAGGGTCCCAGTAATCGGGCAGCTCTGCCAGCTTAGGTTTCTGTCCAGCTTTCGTGGCAGCCTTTTGATCGTCGAGAAGTTCATTTTGAATCTGCTCGGCCTCTTGTGCGGGATTCACGCCGATTTTTTCGGCGTAGAGCTGGTAGAGAGGCTTGCGGTCTTTGATGATCGCGTAGCGGCGCGGCTGCGTGACCGTTGGGTCGTCCACCTCGCTATGGCCGTGTTTTCTGTAACCGATCAGGTCGACGACGATATCGGAGCCAAACTTCTGGCGATACTCCATGGCGATGGAGGCGACGCGAACGACGGCGTCGGGATCCTCGGCGTTGACGTGGAAGATCGGGACCGGCAAACGCTTGGCGATGTCGGTGGAGAAGCGCGTCGAGTTCGACTCTTCCGGAATCGCCGTAAAGCCGAGAAGGTTATTGACGACGACGTGGATAGTTCCGCCGATGTTGTAGCCGTGCAGCGTCGCCATGTTGAGAGCTTCGGCCGTGACTCCCTGACCTGCGAAGGCGGCGTCTCCGTGGATGATGATGGGAAGGATGCGCTTCCTGCCGTCCTTGCCGATGCGCTCCTGCTTGGCGCGTGTGCGGCCCATCAGCACCGGGTTGACGGCCTCGAGGTGGCTGGGGTTCGAAGCCAGGTGCAGGCTCATCACCTTGCCGCCGGGCGCGGTGTACTCCCCGGTCGCGCCCATGTGATACTTCACGTCGCCGCCGCCCATGGTGCTGCGCGGGTCGACGTCTTCAAACTTGGTGAATATCTCGGAGGGGTCGCGGCCGATGGTATTGGTCATCACGTTCAGGCGGCCGCGGTGGCTCATGGCAAGCATCGCCGTTGTAACGCCAAGGCCGGAGCCGGTCTCGAAGATGCGATCGAGAAAGGGAATCAGCGCTGTCAGGCCTTCGAGCGAAAACCGCTTGGTGCCGAGATAGCGGGACTGGATGACCTGTTCAAAGAGATCGGCATGGATGAGCTTGGTAAGGATGTGGGCCTGATTGGGCTTGGCTGGCTTGGCCTCCATGCGCTGCTGGAGCCATTGGCGCTGCTCGTTGCCGGGGATGTGCATGAACTCCAGCGCGATGGTTCCGCAGTAGTAGCGGCGGGCTTCCGCGGCGAACTCGCCTTCAGGTGCAGGAGTCGGAAATGGCTCTGGAGGGAGGTACTGGCCCAGCGGGTCGAGTGACGATTGCAGGTAGCCCCAGCGGCGAAAGATATCGAATACGAGTTCACGGTCGGGCTGCTCTGCGGGTGTCGACGCCTGCCTTGGTGCTTCTGCCTTCGTGGCCATTGCTTCCTCTGCTTTTTCGATTCAAAGATTCGGCGCGGCCGGCGTTCTCCTACGCCAGAGACGGCCTTCTTCTATGCTAGTCCCTTCCATGCGCTCTCGCACACCGGATGCTGTAACTTCCGTGGGAGAGGACTAAAGAGTGGCACTCAGAAGCCAGGGTTGGAACTCTTCTTCGCCGAATCCGTGAGCTTCGCTGCGGCTCAATTTGCCGGAGGCAGTAGCGAGAATCTCCGCAAAGATAGCGGCCCCAA
>JAFDVV010000014.1:22894-27631 GCA_018268775.1 Acidobacteriota bacterium
TCGTCGGACATGCGCCGATACAGTGCGGTATTCGAAGCCAGCTTGAGCGAGGGCGTTGGCTTGCAGCCGAATACCGAACCGCGACCAGTCGTAAAGCAGATGAGATTGGCCCCCGAAGCCACCTGTCCGGTAGCCGAGACTGGATCGAATCCGGGCGAGTCCATAAAGACCAGGCCGCGTTCGCGAACGCCCTCGGCGTAGAGGTAGACCTCGTTTAGGTTGGTCGTTCCTCCTTTCGCTACAGCCCCAAGAGACTTTTCAAGAATCGTTGTCAGACCGCCGGTCTTGTTGCCGGGCGCGGGGTTGTTGTCGATCGAACCGTTATGACGCGCCGTGTACTGTTCCCACCAGTGAATGCGCTCGATCAGGCGGTGTGCAACGTCGGGACGTACGGCTCGGCGTGTAAGCAGATGCTCTGCACCATAGATCTCCGGAGTCTCGGAGAGGATCGCCGTTCCGCCGTGTCTGACGAGAAGGTCTACCGCTGCGCCAAGAGCGGGGTTTGCTCCGATGCCTGAGTATCCATCGGAGCCGCCGCATTGCAGCCCAACGACGAGCTTCGAAGCCGAGATGGGAGTTCGGGTCGCGCGGTTTGCCTGCTCAAGCATCCTGTAGACGGTATCGATGCCGTTGCGAATTGCGGCTACGGTACCGCCCTCGTCCTGAATAGTGGAGTTGAAGATGGTGCTGCTCTTGCCCGCAAGCGAGACCAGCCGCTCCACTTGGTTGGCCTCGCAGCCCAGCCCCAGCAAAAGTGTAGCGGCGAAGTTGGGGTGCGTTGCATACCCGGTGAATACGCGCCTGAGCAGGTCGGCCGGTTCGCCCTTGTCGGACATGCCGCAGCCTGTGCCATGGGTGATCGCAACGACACCGTCGACATTGGGATACGCGCTGAGGACCTCGGGCGTGAAGTGTGCCGCGATCCGCCGCGCGACGGTCGCCGAGCAGTTGACGGTGGTCAGAACACCGACGTAGTTCCTGGTGCCCGCCCTGCCGTCAGGGCGCAGAAACCCCCGGAACGTGGCGGACAGGGCAGGAGCCTGCGGGAGAATCTCGGAGCCGATCGCATAGTCGCGCACGAATTCGCCAGTTGCAAGGTTGTGTGTATGGACGTGCTCTCCAGCAGAAATCGCTTGCGTCGCAAAACCGATGATCTGATTGAATTTGCGGACTGGATCGCCCTTTGCGATTGGGCCAAGCGCCACTTTGTGCCCTGCCGGAATATCGGAAAGAACGGAGAAGCGCAGGCCGTCGAGAAACTCGCCTGTCGAGACGGGCTCCAAGGCTACTGCGACATCGTCCGCGTTGCCAAGTTTGATAGTCCGGGGCATTCAGTGAGTACCGTCCCCACCATCGTAGCCGATATGACACGAGTGGTACGACCAAATCTGACTCTACTGCGGATCGGCAGCGGTTTTTTCAGAGGAGGAGGGCGATGCAGCCGCATCAGGAGAGGCATCGCTCACCGTGCTTACTCCAGGCAGAATGGTGGAGGTCGCCTTGAACTTGCGGTAGTCGGAGAAGGCGAAGTGGACGGAGCCGTCGAAGTTGACGAAGAGCAGCACGCGCGCGGCGCCTTGCCCTTTGGCCTGGGCGGGGAGCCACACCTCGCCGTTGATCTTTTTCTGCTCCATGGAAAAGCTGGTGTCTTTCTTGACCGTGATCATCAGCCCGCCGCCAACCTTGTAGTTGCTGGCAAAGTGTCCTTCAAGGCGCGAGATGACGCGGTCCTGCTCATCGATCCAGATGGTCCCGGCGATGCTTCGGATGATGTCTTCCAAACGGTTGCGCGTCTTTGCCTTGGGGTCGCCGGTGTAGTCGACGGCGATGGTGTCTCTGCCGTCGACCTGAAGCCGCCTTGGATTGGTAAAGCTGCCGAGTGCAAGAAACCGGGATACGGTGACGATGTCGTGACCTTGTGAGTCGGTCTCCTGGCCTTTGGCGTCGGCGTGACTCTTGCGGTTCTTCGCCTTGGCGACCTCTTTGTCGATCCGCTCGTCTTCCTTCTTCTTCTCGTCTTCGGTCAGATCGCGTCCGTTCTTGCGCGTAAGCTTGTGGACTTCAACTCCGTGGAGCCAGAAGACATCGAACTCACGGTTCTCCGTCTTGCCCTTCGACTCCCGCTGCGTGACGACCTCGTGGAAGATGTAGTCCTTCTGGATCGTCTCCGAGTCATGCTGATGTGTCTCGACCTCGTGCATCAGCGTTGGGATGTCCGGAAGAGGTTTCTCCACCGGCTGCTGAATGCTCGATGCGGTTTGTGCAAAGCTCAGCGTCGCAAACAACGCGAGTGATGAGAGTGTCTTCAGGAGGGCGTGGCGCATCTCTGCCTACTATAGATCGACGATTGTCCGGGAAAATCGTTTTGTGACGACTGGCGATGAGGCATCGCAGTTACAGGTTCGATTGCGGGTCGTGAGGCGTGATCTCTCGCGCATAGATTTGATACGAGACCACTGGCGGCGCATCGCCCTTGTGCAGCGCGCGGACGCGGGCGCGAATGGCCTCGTCGGCGGCGGTGATGCGTTCGCGCGAACGAAGATAGTCAAGCCACGACTCCATCAGGAAGGTCTCGTTGAGGCGCTCCGGGTCGATGGCGTCGCGGTAGATGCCCCAGCGGATAGCGCCATCGCGAAGCCGGACGCCGCGCAGTTGGTGGATGGCGTGCGTGAACTCGGCGTAGTTCTCCGCAGGCACACGGTAGTCGATGGAGATGCGCACCGGGCCGGCGTGGATCGGATCGTCGGCCTCCTGCTCGCTGACCGGAGGGAAGGGAGCTGGTTGCGGCGCGGGTCGCGACGAGCGGTGCGGTGTATGGTCGGGCAGCGGGCCGCGCATCACGTGGAAGCGCCGGATCATGGGATAGGTGATGGCGAGGCCGCAGGCCGACGCTGCCAGTGCGACCGGCGTCGATGTGTGTTCGGCGACGAAGCCCCACGTGAGCGAGCCGAAGGCCATGCCACCCTGAAAGGTCATCAGATACGTGCCAAGCGCGCGGGCCTGCACCCATGCGGGCACCGAGAGCTGCACCGAGGTGTTGAACATCGACATGGTGCTGGTCCAGGCGAAGCCAGAGACGAGAAGCACGGGGATGATGATCCACGGCTTGTGCACAAACGCGAGCACGAGCAGAGTGATGACGTCGTAGAACGTGCTGGCCGCGATAATCTGGTCCGCGCTGAAGCGCCGTCGCAGCTTCGGTAGCTGTGTGGCCGCACCGACGGCCCCCAGGCCCAGCGAGCCATTCAGAATGCCATATCCGATGGCCCCTTCGTTGAGGTCCTGCTTCGCAACGACTGCGAGCAGCGCCCAGATGGCCGAGACGAAGAAGGCGAAGGTGAAGGTGCGCGCAAGCGAAGCCTTCAGGTCGGGTGCATAGCGCACATAGCGCAGCCCCGTCATGATGGAACCGGCGATACGTTCCGAGGGCAGGGCAGACTTGAACAGCGGAGTCCGCTTCCAGCGGTAGAGCACCCAGATCACTCCGGCGAACGACAGCGCGTTGAGTACGAAGACAGAGCCCGCGCCCATGAAGACGCTTGCGAAGCCCGCGACCATCAAGCCGCCGAGCGCCGGGCCGACCGCGCGTGCAAGGTTGTTCGAGGCGGCATTGAGCGCCACGGTGTCGGGGATGAACTCACGCGGCACAAGCTCCGGAACGATGGCCTGCCACGCCGGGTTGTTCATCGCCGAGCCGATGTTCAGCAGGAAGGTGAATGCCAGCAGCGCCCACGGGGAGACGTGTCCGAGCAGCGTAAGCACTGACAGAATCGCGACAGAGCCGAGCATCCACGCCTGCCAGAAGATGAGCAGCTTGCGGCGGTCGAAGATGTCGGCCGTTGCTCCTGCAACCAGGCCGAGCAGCAGCACGGGCAGCGAAGCCGCAGTCTGCATCAGTGCGATCAGCAGCGGCGAGGCGGTGAGCGAGGTCATCAGCCATGTGCCTGCCGTGTCCTGCATCCATGTGCCTACGGACGATACCGTCGATGCGATCCACCGGTCGCGAAAGAGCCGTATGCGCAGCGGAGCGAAGCCGCTTGGCGTCGGGCTGGCCGCTTCGACGAGCGGGGCCGTGTTGGGCGTCTCAAAAGGCATCGCGCTGCTCTCAGTCTACGAGAGCAGCGCGATGGGGAGAAAACTGTTGTTCCGTCAGAAGAGCAGCTTGAGTCCGAATTGAATCTGCCGGGAGGTGGTTGCGGTCGCCGTTACGACTCCAGCGGTGGGGCTGGCGACAATGGCCGCCGTTTGGTTTGCGGCAGGGCCTTGCGTCGGGCCTGAGCTGAAGACGACAGGGTTTGGCGTAGCGAAGTTCGCGCGGTTGAGCGCATTGAAGAACTCGGCGCGGAACTGCGCACGAAGGTGTTCCGAGACCTGCGTCGCCTTGAGCAGAGAGATGTCCACGTTGGCGAGACCGGGCCCGGTGAGCGTGTCGCGGCCAAGATTGCCGACTGTGCCATAAGCCGGTGCAAGGAACGCGGCGGGGTTGAAGTATTGCTGCGTCGTGCGCGGGTAAAGATTGCCGTGGAAGTCTGGATTGATGTCGGGCCGCACGGGGTTGCGCGTGTCGCCCGATCCGGTTGGGTTATAGCCGAGCTGCGGCGAGAAGGGGAAGCCCGATTGAAGGCCGACGATGCTGCTCAGCGTCCATCCACTGACGGCGCGGTTTGCGACGCCACGAAGGTTGGCACCGATGAAGTGGCCAGCGCCGAAGGGAAGATCGTAGCTGCCGTTGATTGC
>JAFDVV010000014.1:27667-32112 GCA_018268775.1 Acidobacteriota bacterium
GCGCTGACGCTCGTGTTCCATGCCGACCCATTGTCGAGGTTCTTCGAGAAGGTGTAGTTGCCGCGAATCTGCAACCCGCGCGAGAGGCTGCGCCGCACATCGACGACGAGGCCGTTGTAGTTGCCGTATCCCCGCGATATCCACGAGGTCGTATTCGCCACAGCGGGGTTGGCCTTCACTGTCGTGGGATAGTAGATCCTTCCGTTGACCAGGGCGGCGGCGGGTTCGTTCAAGTCGGCGGAGAGGATCTGGTTGTATCCATGCGATCCGATATAACCAAGCGTTAGCGATGTGTTCGGTGCGATCTGCTGTTCGATGTGAAGGCTCCACGACGCGACCGTGGGTGTTGCGAGATCGGTCTGCACGGACGAGGGCGAGATCAGCGTTCCAGCCGATGGCTGCGTTGACGGTGTGATGTTGAGGCTCGATACCGCAACGTTCGACAGCGACAGCGTCGTGTTGAACGGCGCGGCCTGGTCGGGGCGGTAGTTCAGGTTGTCGAGCAGGGAGTAGTGGAAGCCAAAGCCTGCGCGCACGCTCGTTTTGCCGTTGCCGCGCACGTCCCACGCAATGCCCACGCGCGGCGCGGGAAGAAACTTCGCGCGGTTGTCGGTGAGCACAGAGGAGCGCACGGTGGGGTTCGTGTTGATCACGCCGTTGGTGAATCCGTAGTTCGCGGCGCGTCCCTGCGCTTCGTTGAAGCCGCTGGAGGACTCGACGCGAAGACCTGCGCGCAACTCGACGCGAGGCGTGAGGCGGATCGTGTCTTCAAGGTAGGCCGCTCCCAGCCACGACCGCCAGCCCAGTCGCGTAGGCGCGGGCACGACGGTGAAGGTCTTCACTGTGCCCTGAAGGAAGGTGGTAAGCGATGCGAAGGACGCCTGCCCAAGCTGGTTTTGCGCAAGGTTGTCGTTGGACTGCAAACGCTGCACCCAGCCGCCCGCCTCCACCTGATGACGGCCGTGTGTCCAGAAGATGTGGTCGTCGAAGGTGAACAGGTTGCGCGTCGTGGAGTTGTAGGAACCGACGTTCGCTCCCGCGCCGGTGATCTGCGACGAGCCGTTCGAGGCCGTCGATCCCGCGATGACGATCGCGCCCACCTGCTTGCCAACGACCCAGCCGGGAACCGTCGCTCCGTTCAGCGGAGAGGAGGACCCAAGGAAGAAGAACGAGGCGCGCGAGAACCCGAAGCGCGCGGTGTTCAACAGATTTGGCGAGAAGACGTGCTGCTCTTGCAGGCTGGCCACCTGCTCGCGCAGGTCTTCGTTGATCGAGGCGAGCGGGTTCTGCGTTGGCGTGTCGGCAGTCGAGTCGTCAACGGTGTAGACGGCGAAGAAGAGGTCCTTCGGCGTCAGGTTGTAGTCGAAGCGCGTTGTGCCGAAGTCCTCGCGGATATGTTGAATCGGATTGGAATAGGCAAGGCCGATGCCGGTCTGGTTGCCCTTCGCATCGAGCAGTGCGGGGCCGTTCTGCGTTGGCCAGAGATTGAACAGCGGAGCGACGCCCGCGGCGACACCGTAGTTCTTGCGCGGCCCCGATGGGTTTGCCGGGTCGGGCAGGAAGCCTTGACGCGCCTGCGTGTCGGGCACAAACGTGACGTTCGAGAGACCGAGGTTCTGGCGATAGCCTTCGTAGTTGGCGAAGAGGAAGAGCTTGTCTCGGCGAATGGGGCCGCCCAGCGAGCCGCCAAAGTTGTTGCGCTGGAACGCGGGTATCTTCTCCCGGTCGAAGTAGTTGCGGGCGTCGAGCCTGGAGTTGCGCAGAAACTCGTAGACCGACCCATGCAGATGGTTCGTGCCGGAGGCCGTAACGATCGACACCTGCGCGCCCTGCCGCTTGCCGTAGCTGGCCGAGTAGGTGTCGGTCACCACGTTGAACTCGCGCACGGCATCGACGCCGAGAAGCTGCCCGCTGGTTCCGCCGGGGGTCACGTTGATGAGCGACGCTCCCGTGTACTCAATGCCGTTGAGCAGGAAGAGATTGTCCTGCGGGCGGCGGCCCGAGATCGCAAACATGTTGCCGACCGCCGAGTTCGACGTTCCAATAGAACCGGAGCGCTGGCCCGTGTAGTTCACCACGCCGGGGTTGAGCGTGATGAGCTGGTCGTAGCTGCGCCCGTTGAGCGGAAGCTGCTTGATCTGGCGCTCGTCGATCAGCCCGGACGTCTGCTGCGTGGAGAGATTGACGACGGCTGGTGTGTCTTCGACGCTCACCTGCTGCTGCACTGCGTCGATGGTCAATTGCACGTCGACCTGTTTGCTTTGCCCGACGGTCAGCGAGATATCGGTGCGCTTCTGCGGCGAGAAGCCATCATGCGTCACCGCGATGGTGTAGGTGCCGATGGGGATCGATGGCGCAGAGAAGCGCCCGTCCGCGCCTGTCGTCAGTTGACGCTCGGTGCCGGTCTCGTCATTGCGGACGAGCACTGCCGCTCCTAAGAGTGCCGCGCCAGTGGGGTCGGTGACGACCCCGGAGAGGGTTCCTCCAACGACCTGCGCGTGTGCAGGGGCGAGGGCGATGTAGCCAGGAAGAACGGCAATCGCAAAGACAGCAGCGACGAACCTGCGCAGCAGGGCATAGAGCGGGGTATACATGGAGGTCTCCGTAAGCGTGAAGAGAAGCGCTCGCCCGCAAGGCGAGTCTTATGTGAGTTGGAAAGACAGGGGTGCCGGTTCTCGCGCTACTGGCGACAACGACAGCGGTTCAACGTTCGAAGGAGCAGGCTCATCGCGCCACTCCGTGGTTATAGCTCCAGTAGACAAGGCCCAGCGTGATCAGGGCGATGAATATCTCGCCCAGGATGCCGACGACCAACGGACGCCATCCCTGCCCGGTAAGATCGCGCAGGTTGGTGCGCAGACCCACTCCGGCGAATGCGGGAAGGAACGCCCACTTCGACAGGTTCGCGAGGCTGGAGAGCTGACTGTGGCTGAAGAAGCCTGCGGTCGCAAAGATGGCAAGCGCAACAAAGCCGAGGATGAACTTCGGAAACTTGCGCCACAAAAAGACGCCCTTGTGTTCGACGTCCGGCGCAAGACCGCGCGAAGACCAGTAGATGGCGTAGGCCAGCACGACGAAGCCGATGAAGCCTGAACGCGCCGTCTTGGCGAGCACGGTCCAGCGGCCGGCCTCTTCGCCATAAAGCGCGCCGGTGACGAGCGACTCCGCCGTGTTGTCGACGGCGAGCCCGGCCCATACGCCGTAGCCCTGCTGGCTCATGTGCAGCGCGTGGCCGATGGCGGGGAAGGTGAAGAGAGCGATGGCCCCAAGAGTGAGGATGGCGGCGATCGCCGTGGCTGTGTCTTCTTCTTCGGGCTCGATGGCGCCGCGCGCGGCCATGATCGCCGTGACTCCGCAGATGCTCGAGCCGATGGCGAGCAGGCTTGTGAGCTTGGGGGGCAGGCGAAAGATGCGTCCTAACAGATGCATGACCGACAGCGAGAGGGTCAGCTCGACCGCGACCAGTCCAAGCGCAAGGCCGCCGATGTGCAGGATGTCCTGCAACAGAAAACGTGCTCCGACAAAGACGATGCCCAGCTTCAGCCACAGCTCATAGGTCGCGACGCCCGGCCGGAAGATATGGTGAACACCGAAGGTGTTTCCGACGGCAAGCCCTAGCAGGATCGCCCACAGAACGTATTCAATATGAGGGAAGGGGACTGCGGAGTGCGTCGTGCGGAGGTAAGTGGCGGTATGTTCAAGCAGTTTGCCCAGAAGCCCAATCCCAAACAGCAGTGCAATGCCCGGCAGCACGCTTAGAAAACGCGCACTCAACGAAGGCGAAGAGACTGCCGGTGGGACTGGGACGGTATGGGCAGACATTCATTCGCGCCTTTTTAGAAAGAGATCGGCGGAATGACGTTGAAGCGGATCAGGGCGGCCAGGGTCAAAGCGATTGCAACAGCGATCAGGTCGATATTGATGCGGCTCTGTGTGGTGTTCGGGGTTGCCATCAGGTCCTCGATTCTCGAAGCGTTCAAATGTGTTTGGAAGAGTGCCTGAGGGGCAAAAACAAAACCCACGCAGGCTCGTAAGCGCTGATACGTGGGTTCCAAAGATTCTCTAAGCTATTGGTTCTTGCTTAGGAGAGGGAGAGTCCGACGCAGCAGCAACAGGTGCCCATACAACACGGACAACAAGTGCATACCGCGATGTGCTTCGATCCCATTGCTATCGATGTTAGAACGTTCCCGCGTATGCGTCAAGTTGCCTTGGCTTATTGGGCAAACTCTTGCGCCGTCATTCTTCTATGAAAAGCGGCGCAGTTGTCCAGCGGGATTTGCGAATAGATTGCGTACAGACTTCTATTCGTGCTCGGGGCACACAAGGGGGGTTCGAAGCCCGGCTGCTCCATCTGAGGATGTCCTCTGGGGACAGAGAATGAGCGAGCTGGCCGGGCGACCTTGCAACCGTCGCAAACGCGTGGGTAAAACGTTTTCACTTTT
>JAFDVV010000015.1 GCA_018268775.1 Acidobacteriota bacterium
GAAGATGGGCCTGCCGGCGCAGGCCTTTACAGTTGAATATCTCAATAGCTCGTCCAACCATCTGGCGATCGTTCCAGTGAAAGGGAGCTCGAAGGTGTTCGTTACCGTGCCCTCGGCCGATGGAGCAAAGTATGCCGCCGAACAATTTACATGGTGGGACGCGGGTGGACGTGGGACGACGTTCGTATCCGATTTTCCAGGGCCGAAGATGTCGTCGTCGTGCCATCGGACGAAGTGATATGCGCGGCCTTCCTGTGCGAGATCAGATGCGCAGGAAGATGTTTCTGCGGTACATCCAATAGAGCGCATACCAGTAGATCGCGAGTGTGAGGCTGCCGAGGACGAGCGGTTCCAGCCCGGTGCCGAAGATGTTGAGCGCGCGGTCTCCGAGATGCGTGTGCAGCGAGGACTTGACGAAGTCCTCCCACAGGTGCGCGATGAGGTAAGCGGCGATGGAGTTCATGCCGACGACGACGAGCGGAAAGGCCAGCCTGCGGTGCCCACGCTTGTCGATCAGCCATGAAAAGGCAGCGAGGAAGTAGAAGCAGATTCCTCCGCTGAAGAGTGTCCATGCGGGTGTCCAGATACGCTTGACGATCGGGTTGATGCCGAGGACGTGGAGCAGGACGCCGCCCGCGACCAGGCCGGTACCCGCGATCAGGAAGCGGCGGAAGGGAATCTGCGGCGCCGCGGCGATGAGCCAGCGTCCGGCGAAGAGGCCCAGCAGCATGGTGCCCAGCGTGGGGATGAAGCTGAGCGTGAGATAACCTCCGCCGTTGTAAAGGAACGGCGATGTGCGTGGGAAGAGATTGAGAAACCAGAGATCGAACGCCTGCCCGAGGTTGGCGTTCTTGTTCCAGTGTGCGGCGAAGCCATGCAGCAGATGCGAGTGCCACTCCGCCGGAACGCCGACTGCGGCGTAGTCGAAGTTCGCGGGCGGCAGAGGATAAAGCGCCCACGCCAGCCAGTAGCCGAAGAGAATCGCCGCAAGGGCGGTCCATTGCCAGCGCGGTTTGCAGAAGGCGAGCAGGAAGGCGAAGGTGTAACCGAGGCCGATCTGCGTCAGCGTGTCTTCAAAGGTGAAGTAGGTGATCGGATGGTGGATGGAGCGCAGAAAGATTCCCAGCGCGACAAGCACGATGCTGCGCACGATGGTGTGCGCCAGGCTGTGGCGAAAGCTCTCTCCCTTTCGCTGACGGCTGCGTATGGAGTACGGCAGCGCGACGCCGACGAGGAAGGTGAACGATGGTTGGATCAGGTCGTGCAGGCCGAACCAGGTCCATTCGACGTGCGTCTGGTTGAAGGCGAGCACATGCAAGAAGAGGCTGTTTGGGTAGGCGCGAGCGACGGCCGAGAGGCGAAGCACCTCGGCCATCATGAGCAGCATGACGAGGCCGCGGTAGGCGTCGACTGCTACGTTGCGAGGTGGCTTCAGTGCCGTGGTCTGCGTGATGGATTCGATCTCTGCACCGCCCCATTTCGGTCTGCCACAGGCTATCCTAAACGCACCGGAAGCGAAAGCCCGAAGGGGCCGTTCCACCGTGCGCAACTACCTGGAGATGACAAACGACTTGAGGTGCGAACCGTCGTAGTAGTACTGCGTCGCGGCGGAGACGATCTGCTCCGACACAAACGAGTCGCGCTTGATAGCAGTCTTGTTTCCGTAAAGCCCTCTCCAGTGTCCGGGCGGGAGTTTCCAGACTACGGCCAGCGCAGTGACGGGCGCGGCAGGGATGACGTCTTCGGTGCGAATGCGGTCCTTTTTCAGCGTGACGATGACCGTTCGCTCAAGCTGGTGCTTCTGCTCGTCCTGCTTGACGAGCGCGACGACGTAGGAGGAGTCGGCCTTGGGGTGGAAGTTACCGGCGGCGACGCCGGGGCACTCGCCGGGGTGATTGCCCTTCCAGATGGGGAGATCGTTGGCGGCGAGATCCTGCGGCTGGAGGACCTTCCAGTTGTCCTGTTCGACGGCCGAGCGCACAGGCTCGGGCATGATGTTCAGGCAGGACTTTGACTGTGCGAGGCAGCAGGCGGGGAGGGCTGAGAACATCGCGATTGTGGCCCATCTCGTGAGGTTCATGGAGCTATGTTGATATGGATCAGTCGCTTAGGCGATACGTCGTTTGGGGGAGTCTTCCGGGAGCGCTTATCGGCAGGATTTTGCGCATCTTACGGAGGGTCGAATTTCAACGGAGGTCGCTATGGCTCTCAGCTTTGCGAAGGATATCCGCCCGCTCTTCCGGTATGAGGACATTGAATGTATGACTCCCATGGGGATTCCTCTGGACGACCCTGCATGGATGTGCGTTGCCGAGAATGCGCAGAGCGTCTACGCCACGGTCGCCGATGGCTCGATGCCTCCAGGGGAGCCGTGGCCGTCGGACCGAGTAGCGCTCTTCAAGCAGTGGATGGATGCGGGTTGTCCTGCTTAGGTGAGTTGGTCGATCACAGCCTTGCGGCGATGTCTTATCGGAACTCCGTGCCATAACGGAGGGCGATCTCGCGAATCTGGCGGAGGGGAAAGCGGTTCGAGCTTCGCGCGAATGACCCACCCATGCCGCGATAAAGCCGCGTCATGAATGGGGCACCCGCGGTATGGGTGGATTCATGTATGGGTCATCCGCCACCCGGAATACGCGTTGGCACGAATTTGAGGTGAGTCACGATATGGGTGCCCCATTCATGCGGTTTCATCGCATGGGCGGGCATTCGCGCGGAGCGCGAACCGTTTTCTGTCTACCCACTGCGAGTCGATCTGGATAGTCGTAGGTGCTCCGGTAGCGTAATGGTTGAAGCTGCTCCAGCGGTAGTCCTCCGGTCGTGGGACGAGGCCGCGAGTGACCGGGTTGCGGTGAATGTACTGGATCTTCTCGACGAATTTGCCGGTGGTGAAGGTGTTGAAGTCGTAGTAGCGCGTCTGCCAGAACTTCTCGCGTGGGCCTTTGAGGAGTTTGGAGGATTCGCCTTTGACGACACTGAGGAAGGATGCGAGGGTGCGGGGCTGTGAATTCGTTACCGGCTCGTTGGTCAGCAGGTGAACGTGTTCGGGCATGAGGACGTAGGCGTGGATGGAGAGCGAGTGGGAGCGGCGGGCCTTCTCGATGACTTGCTCGAGGGTGTTTTTGGGAGCAGCGTCCTTGAGGTATGGGAGGCGGCGGTAGCGGCTAAAGGTGATGAAGTGAAGCTGGCCTGTTTGCGTCTCCGTTCGAGACCTATGGGCATGGATGGATTTTAGCTGGAGTTCGAGCTTCGCTCGAATGACCCACCCATGCGATGAAACCGCATGAATGGGCACCCGATGCATGGGGTGGGTTGATGTATGGGCCACCCGTCCGATGGACTGGTCAACTCGCAGCGGCAGTCCTCTTCGTTTTTCGCTGAAGGAGAGGGGAGCGATTCGAGGCAGGGCGACGGAGGGGCGTGGAGGCGACCTGCATGCTTTCGCCGATGGCGAGAAAGGCGCGGAGAGCGCGGTTTACGGATTCCGAGTCGGGGAAGTAGGGGTGCAACTGAGGGTCGATGATGGCAACGTTAGTGCCTTTGGCAAGGAGGTTGCTGTACTTGCCGCGAACGCCCTTGCTGAAGTCCAGATCGGGTCGCTCGGCGAGCGGATCGCGCTTAGATGACTTCTTCATATTGTTTTCGCTCGGTCGCTGTGGCGACGCGCGCACCTATGAGGCGCACGCTGGAGTCAGATTCAGTGTAAACGACGAAAAGGATACGGTCGCGAGTGGATTGTCCGACGGTGATAAATCGTTGTTCGTCCAACGAGTGCTCCTCGTCAAGAAGCGTGGAGCGGAGAGGATCGGCGAAGACTGTGATTGCCTCGTCGAAGCTGACGCGATGTTTGCGAAGGTTGGCGGCAGCCTTACGCGGGTCGTATTCAAAACGGATATGGGTCGTCATGAAGGGAAATACTCAGCAAGGGCCTTCGACCTCGATTTCTGCTATCAGATTATTCCACGGTAACACTCTTAGCCAGATTCCTCGGTTGATCTACATCGCAGCCCCTTCTTACGGCTATGTGGTAGGCGAGGAGCTGCAGGGGGACTACTTCGAGGATGGGTAGGAGTAGTTCGGGGGCTTTGGGGATGTGGATGGTGTGTTCGACGAGGTTGCAGATCTCGTCGTCGCCCTGGGTGGCGATGGCGATGACGCGGCCTCCGCGCGCGGTGACCTCCTGAATGTTGCTGAGGGTCTTTTCGTACTTGAGGACGCTGGCGGGGTCGTTGGGGTCCTTGGTGGCGATGCAGACGACTGGGAGTGACTCATCAATCAGAGCGTTAGGCCCGTGCTTCATCTCGCCTGCGGGGTAGCCTTCGGCGTGGATGTAGGAGATCTCCTTGAGCTTGAGTGCGCCTTCGAGGGCGATGGGGTAGTGGATGCCGCGGCCGAGGAAGAGGAAGTCGTTGGCCGCGTGGAAGAGCCTGGCGAGGTGCTGGCACTGCTCGTCGAGGGAGAGGCGCGGGCGGCGGCGGCGCTCGGGGCCGGTCCATGGTGAGGGCGGTTGCGCCACGGATTGTGTTAACCGCAGGTCCTTCGACTCAGCGCTTTGCGCTCCGCTCAGGATGACACTTTCAGAGGAAGCGCTCGGAAGGACACTCGAAGAAGATGATGTGCCTGGAATGGTAGTTGATAAGGGCACGGGCGCGGCGACGCCCTCGGACATGCCGACGGTGGTGCGGGCGTCGGTGGCGAGCAGTTTTTCGAGTTTGCCGGGGAGGAGCGATAGCTCCGTGGCGAGGTGGAGCGATTCGGCTTCGGAGACGGTGCCGCGCACCTGCGCGAGATGCAGTGCGAGGATGAAGAGCGCGGTAAGCTGCGCGGTGAAGGCCTTGGTGGAGGCGACGCCGATCTCGGGACCGGCGTTGGTGGTAATGACTCCGTTGGCGTTGCGGGTGACGGCGGAGCCGACGACGTTGCAGATGGCGAGCGTCTTGGAGCTTTTGGCGATGAGCTCGGCCTGGGCGGCGAGCGTGTCGGCGGTCTCGCCGGACTGCGTGATGAGCAGGCCGATGGCGGCGGGGTTGGCGATGGGGTCGCGGTAGCGGAACTCGGAGGCGTAGTCGACGTCGACGGGGAGGCGGGCGAGGCGCTCGATCATGAACTTGCCCGCAAGCCCGGCGTGCCACGAGGTTCCGCAGGCGGCGATGGTGATCTGCGAGGCGCGGCGGATGTCGTCGGCGGAGAGGTCGAGGTTGTCGAGGAAGACATGGCCGGTGTCGAAAGAGACGCGGCCGAGTGTGGTGTCGCGGATGGCGCGCGGCTGCTCGTTGATCTCCTTAAGCATGAAGTGCTTGTAACCGGCTTTCTCGGCCTGAATGGGGTCCCAGGCGATGCGCTGCACTTTGAGCGGCAGGTCGCGGCCCTTGAAGTCGGAGAGCGAGACGCCCTCGGGGGTGATGACTGCGAGTTCGCCGTCGGCGAGGAAGTGGATGCTGCGGGTGTGATGGAGGATGCCGGGAACGTCGGAGGCGAGGAAGTATTCGCCTTCGCCGATGCCGATAACGGCGGGCGGTCCCATGCGCGCAGCGACGAGTTTGTTGGGCTCGTTGGCGGAGAGCACGCCGATGGCGAAGGCTCCGGTGAGGCGGCGGATAGCCTCGCGCACGGCCTCTTCGAGAGGAAGCTCAGGCTCTTCCTTGAGCTCCTGCTCGATGAGGTGGGCGATGATCTCGGTGTCGGTCTCGGTGACGAACTTGTGGCCCTGCGCGGTCAGCTCTTTCTTGAGCGCGAGGTAGTTTTCGACGATGCCGTTGTGTACGACGACGAGCGAACCGGTGCAGTCGCGGTGAGGGTGCGCGTTCTCTTCGGTCGGGCGGCCGTGCGTGGCCCAGCGCGTGTGTCCTATGCCGAAGGTGCCGTGGAGAGGCTGCTCGGCGATGATGGCTTCGAGGTTGCGCAGCTTGCCGGGAGCGCGGCGCAGCTCGAGTCCGGCAGCGTCGCCGGCGACGGCGATGCCGGCGGAGTCATAGCCGCGATATTCGAGACGGCGCAGGCCTTCGATGATGACGGGGACGACGGGCTTCGGCCCTACATAGCCAACGATTCCGCACATGTTGTGAGTTTAGTGGGACGGCGGCATTTGTGCATCGCAAGAGGCGTGTGACTTTTGGGTGAGTGGCCCTACAGTGGCCACTTCCATTCGGTGATGTCCTTGTGGTCGATGCCGTGTTTGTGAGCGTAGTTAACGCTTTCGATGATCTTGTTCTTCAGCAACTCCTTGGTGTGCGCGGCCGTGACCTGTAGTTTGGGCACGCGGTCGATCACGTCGATGGCGATGTCGAAGCGGTCGATCTGGTTGAGGATGGCGAGCTCGAGCGGCGTGTTGATGTTGCCGCGTTCCTTGTAGCCGCGCACATGAATGTTGTCGTGGTTTTTGCGACGGTAGGTGAACTTGTGGATGAGCGCGGCGTAGGCGTGGAAGTTGAAGATGACGGGCTTGTCGATGGTGAAGAGTGAATCGAACTCGCGGTCGGAGAGGCCGTGCGGGTGCTCGGACTCAGGCATGAGGCGGAAGAGATCGACGACGTTGACGAAACGGATCTTGAGGCCGGTGCAGTGCTCGCGCAGGATGGCCGTTGCGGCAAGCGCCTCGGCTGTGGGGATGTCGCCGGCGCAGGCGATGACGGCGTCGGGTTCAGAGCCGGCGTCGGTGGAGGCGAAGTCCCAGATGCCGATGCCTTTGGTGCAGTGCTTGATGGCCTCGTCCATGTCGAGGTACTGGAGGTGCGGCGCTTTGTCGGCGACGATGACGTTGACGTAGTTCTCGCTGCGCAGGCAGTGGTCGGCGACGGAGAGCAGGCAGTTGGCGTCGGGCGGAAGATAGATGCGCGTGACGTGCGGGCTCTTGTTGGCGACCACGTCGAGGAAGCCGGGATCCTGGTGTGTGAAGCCGTTGTGGTCCTGACGCCAGACGAGCGAGCTGATGAGCAGATTGACGGACGAGATGGGGGCGCGCCAGCGAAGCTCGAGCTTGCTCTTCTCCAGCCACTTGGCGTGCTGGTTGAACATGGAGTCGATGATGTGGATGAAGGCCTCGTAGCTCGACAAGAAACCGTGACGCCCGGTGAGGACGTAGCCTTCGAACCAGCCTTCGAGCGTGTGCTCGGAGAGCATCTCCATCACGCGTCCGTCGGGGGCGATGTCGGTGCCGTCGGCGTCTTCGGGGAAGATCTCGGCGACCCATGTTTTATTGGTGGCCTCGTACATGAGCTGCAGCTTGTTTGAGGCAGTCTCGTCGGGGCCGAAGACGCGGAAGCTGGTCATGTTGCGCTTGATGATGTCGCGCAGGAAGCCGCCCAGCGTATAGGTAGAGGAGACCTCAACCTGCCCGGGCTTCTTCACTTTGACGGCGTAGTCGCGGAAGTTGGGGAGGTCGAGCGGTTTGCGCAGGAGGCCGCCGTTGGCGTGCGGATTGGCAGTGATGCGGCGCGTGCCCTTGGGGGCCATCTCGCGCAGATCTTCAATCAGACGTCCATTCTTATCGAAGAGTTCCTCGGGCTTGTAGCTCTTCAACCACTGCTCAACTTCCTTCAGATGTTTGGGATTGGTTTTGGGGTCGAGGATGGGAATCTGGTGCGCGCGCCAGAAGCCTTCGACCTTGTGACCATCGACCTCCTTTGGGCCGGTCCAGCCTTTGGGCGTGCGAAGGACGATCATGGGCCAACGCGGGCGCGATACCGTCTTCGATTTGCTGCCGCGAGCCTTTGCCTGGATCTCGCGGATATCGAGGATGCAGCGCTCGGTGACCTCGGCCATCTTCTGGTGCATGGTCTTCGGGTCGTCGCCTTCGACGAAGTATGGCTTCCAGCCGTAGCCGTAGAAGAGAGCTTCAAGCTCATCGTGCGGGATGCGCGCGAGGATGGTGGGGTTCGCAATCTTGTATCCGTTGAGATGAAGCACGGGGAGAACGGCGCCGTCGCGAACGGGATCGAGGAACTTGTTTGAATGCCAGCTTGTGGCGAGGGGGCCAGTCTCCGCCTCGCCATCGCCGACGACGACGGCAACGATGAGCTCGGGGTTGTCGAAGGCCGCGCCGAAGCCGTGCGAGAGCGAGTAGCCTAGCTCGCCGCCTTCGTGGATGGAGCCGGGTGTCTCGGGTGTGCAGTGGCTTCCGATTCCGCCGGGGAAGGAGAACTGCTTGAAGAATTTCTGCATCCCCGCTTCGTCTTCGCTCTTGTCGGGGTAAATCTCGGAGTAGACGCCTTCGAGGTAGCAGTTCGACAGCGTTGCCGGTGCGCCGTGGCCGGGGCCGGACAGGTAGATGAGGTTGAGGTCGTACTTCTTGATGAGCCGGTTGAGGTGCACCCATGTGAACGACTGGCCGGGGTCGGAACCCCAGTGGCCAAGCAGGCGGTTCTTGATGTGCTCGGGCTTCAGCGGCGTGCGGAGGAGGGGGTTCTCCTGCAGGTAGAGCATGCCGACGGAAAGATAGTTGCACGCGCGCCAGTAGGCGTCCATCTTGCGAAGCTCTTCCTGGGTAAGCGCTGTCGTTGCCGTCTTCTTGGCTTGAGCGGGGCTTTTCGTCGGCATTATGGATTCTCCTTCAAAGAGAAACTCAGTTGGAACTGCGTCGCAAGGGCCGTTAGCTTTTGCCGAACATGCGTTGAACATGTGCGGCGATCATCCAGTCTTCTTTTGCTGGAATTACAAGTATCTTCGTCTTCGATTGCGATGCAGCGATGTGACGGATGTCACTGTCGCCGCTACGATCTTTAGGTCTATTTAACTTGGCGTCGATCGCAATGCCAAGTTCTTCGAGGCCACCGGCGATCTCCTCGCGTGTGCGGGCGTCATGCTCGCCGATGCCCCCGGTGAAGACGATAGCGTCGAGGCCGCCCATCAACCAGCAATAGCCGCCGATGGCCTTTCGTACGCTGCGCGTGAAGACGTCGATGGCCAGCTTGGCCTGCGCGGTGCCCTTTACCGCGGCTTCGCGTGTAGCGCGCATGTCGTTCGGAAGGCCAGAGAGCGCGGAGATGCCAGCGGAGTGATTGAGGAGCTTTTCGACGGCGGCGAAGGATTGATCGCGATCGCCCTTCATGTCGCGCAGCAGGTAGAGGACGAGGCCGGGGTCGAGATCGCCGGGGCGTGTTCCCATGACGACGCCTCCCGTTGGCGTAAGACCCATCGTGTTTTCGATGGAGCGTCCATCGACACATGCTGTGACGCTGCATCCACTGCCGAGATGCGCAATTGCCATGCGATGCGGAATGGCGAAGTTCGCTGCACGCATCTGCGCGACGATCGATTCGCAGCTCAGGCCATGGAAGCCGTAGCGGCGCACGCCCTGTTCGCGGTACTCCGCCGGAATGGCATACGTCGAAGCGACTTCAGGCATGGTCTGATGAAAGACGGTGTCGAAGCAGGCGAAGTGCGGTATGCCTGGAAAGCGCGTCATCATCTCGCGAACGATCTTGATGGCGGATGGATCGTGGAGCGGAGCGAAGACGACGGCCTCGTCGAGTTCGCGCATCACATCATCGGTGATGCGTACGTGGCTGTGCAACTTTTCACCGGGATGGACGACGCGATAACCGACGGCGTCGAGTCTCGGAATGTCCGGGTGCGAGAGAGCTTCGACGATCCTTCCGATGGCCTCGACCGGATTGTTGGCATTGATGGTTGCCGGTGCCTGTTTGCCTTTGCCATCTGTGGGATGGAAGGCAAATGTGGCCTGTCCGGAGCCGATGCCGGTGACCTCGCCCTCGTGCAACGATCGAGGCGCGCCAGCACCTGCGTCAAAGATAGAAAACTTGATGGAGGACGATCCGCTGTTGATGACGAGCAGGTGCAAGGTTTCCCCTTATGCGTTCTCAGCTTTGTTTGCCGCTTGCTTCGAGAGCAATGGTCTCCTCATTCTTACGCAGCAGGTCGATCACAGCCTGATAGAGACGGTTTCGCATACTGAAGCGATCGCCCGCACGAGTCATGTAGCGGACGATGACGTCGACGCCCGAGGATGCGGGACGCATGTCGACGGAAGGCTCGACCGTGAAGTGACTCAGTCCGTAGGGGCCGCTGCTGCGCCGCCACTCGGACTCCGCCAGCTTGGCATCGCTGGAAGTTTCTTTCTGCACCCGTTCGTGGATCGCGTCGATGACCTCGTAGCTGTGCGGGCCGGATGGGATGTTGACGCGAATCTCGTCCCACAGCCATTGTCCCGAGGTGGAGAAGTTGAAGTACTGGCCGCGGATGGCGAAGCTGTTGGTAAAGCTGACGCGGCGTCCGGTGGGGTGGCCCTTGTCGGTCCAGTTGCCGGTCTCAAGCAGGGCCGTGCGGAAGATGCCGATCTCGACGACCTCGCCGCCGACGCCGTTGATCTCTACCCAGTCGCCCACGCGGATGCCGTTCTTGCCCATCAGCACGAACCAGCCGAAGAAGGCGAGGATGAAGTCCTGAAAGACGACGGTCAGGCCCGCCGTTGCCAGGCCGATGATGGTTGGCATCTGGCTGGGAGCGCCGAAGACGACCAGAAGCACAAGCAGCACTGTGATCACCTGTATGGCGAGGCTTGTGATCGTGCGCATCGTCTGCAGATTGCGCTGGCCAAGGCGCATGCGATCGAGCAGGCGGCGTATCGCCGCAGCGGTGAGGGCCGCTCCCAGGAGCAGAAAGGCGATTACCGCGATCGACTGAAGGATGAGGTGAAGCACAATCTGGTGCTGGCGCTTCACCTGGTCGAGCCATCGTCCATAGATGACGGCGAGCTGCTTCTGCGTCTGGATGCGGTCGTCGAGGATGGAGTGAATCTGCGCGAGCGTGTGCATCTGCTTCATCCGCGCGACGCGGCCCGTCGCAGCGGTGTCCTGCGCATTGGCTGATCCGGCATCGCTCAGCCTCTTCTCGATAGTGGCATGCTCAGCCGTGAGTTTGGCCACATCGGCGTTTGCCAGCGCCTGGGCCTGCGCGATGGAGTCCATGCGTGTGAGTTGGTCGAGCCACGCCCTGACGCGACCATACAGTGTGGCATAACGACGAGCGGACTGTGTCGTGGAGGGCGCGACGACATCTCCCTGCTCGTCGAACTTCTTCATCGCGGCCTCGCGCGTGGCCAGTTCCTGCTGTATCTGCCCGCGCTTGTCGCCGGTGAGCGTGGCGAGGTCCTGCGTCGCGTCCGCGAGCTGATCGTTGTCGAGCTGGAGCTGCGCCTTCGCGATGTCGAGGTCGTCGGTGCCGGGCGGATTCACACCTTTCGATGCTGCCGTAAGGCTGTCGACCTTCGCCTGGTCCTCCTTGATGACGGCCTGCAGCGCGGTCATCTTCTGCTGCAACGCCAGCGCGTCGCCGGTCAGCGTTCTGGTGTCGAGCGATGCCTGACGCAAAGCCTGCGCAAAGGCCTGGTCCACCTCGTGGTCGGCCAGCCGCTGCGCCTCGCGCGCCAGCCGCGTCTCTTCAGCGGAGACGGCCAGCGGCGCGAGCGCTTCGATCGTCTGCCACGGGCTCTGGTCGACGAGATCGGTGCCGCCCCTCAACCCCGGCGTCGTCCCTTTGCCTTTGAGAAAGGGCAGATTCGCCATGGCGCCGCGCGTCAGATAAACGCCGATGAGGCTCGCGACAAGAACGATGGCCGGTACAACGATAGTGAGTCTGCGCAAACCCTTCATGCTTCAACCCTAACTGTTGTGATGCTCGGGCTCAAAGCGGTGTCTGTCAAAAAGATGAAAAAGGGAAAGACATCCCTTGACACGCTGCTGATATCGAATGTATATAACCAAAAGGTTATAAAACTTATGAGTTATGCAAATTCTGGCAAAACGCATGCAAAACCGGAGCTCGATGCCATCTTTGCAGCGCTCGCCGACCCTACCCGGCGCGCCATTGTGGCCCGCCTGGCAGAGGGCGAGGCTTCCGTCGCGGAGCTTGTCGAGCCGTTTGAGATGAGCCAGCCTGCGATTTCGAAGCACCTGAAGGTGCTCGAGCGTGCGGGGTTGGTCTCTCGTGGGCGCGATGCGCAACGCAGACCGTGCAGGCTTGAAGCGCAACCGCTGGCCCAGGCGAACGAATGGCTGGAGCGGTATCGCGAGGCATGGGAGCAGAACTTTGCACGACTCGATTTGTTACTGGAAGAGTTGAAAGCCGAAGAAGGCAGACCCAAGACCGTAAAGACACGGCAGAAGAGAAGAAGCCACAGAAAGAATTGACGGCGGGATATTCCACGCAAAGGGAGATACAGATGCTGACGAGAGAGACAGGAAAACTGACGGTAGCGGCAATTGGCGATCATGAGGTTGTCATAACGCGAGCGTTCAATGCTCCGCGCACACTGGTGTACAAGGCGTTTACGACACCGGACCTGGTCAAGCGCTGGCTCGTGGGGCCTGAGGGCTGGATGATGACGGTCTGCGATATCGACCTGCAGGTTGGCGGCTCGTATCGCTACGAGTGGAAGAAGATCGGCAACGGCGAAGAGATGGGCATGGGAGGCGTGTACAAGGAGGTTGTGGCGAACGAGCGCATAGTCGCAACGGAGATCTTCGACATGTCGTGGTACCCGGGGGGTGCCATCGTGACGACGACACTAGATGAGACCGGAGGCGTCACAACGGTAAAGACTACGGTGGCCTACGACTCCAAGGAAGCGCGAGAGATGGTGCTGCGCTCGCCGATGGATGCCGGTATGGAAGCGAGTTATGCGCGGCTGGAGAATCTGCTGGCGGCGAACTTCGCGTGAATGCTCTCGATTATGCGGCGTGGGCCACGCTCGCCCATGCCGCCTTCAGACCAAAGTGCAATTGGCATGCTTGCGGATTATCGTTCCTCTTCGATGTGTCCTCCTGAGCGAAGTGACCAAAGGGAACGCAGTCGAAGGATCTGCGTTCTTGCAGGGTTGGGAAAAAACCGGAAACGCAGGTCCTTCGACTCCCCTTCGACGCGCTTCGCTTGCTCAGGGTCGCTCAGGATGACACTGTTTCTTCTTGTGTTGCGTGTAAGTGAAAAGCTATTTCCACGTCCGCAGCGCAATCACAGCATTCAACCCGCCAAACGCCAGCGAGTTCGACAGCGCAACGATAGGCCCGGTGGGGCGAGGCTCGCTAACGATGATGTCGATGTTGAGCGATGTGTCCGGGTTCACGACGCCTGCTGTATGTGGCAGGCGGCCTTCCTGAAGTGCGAGTACGGTGGCGAGTGCCTCAAGAGCGCCGCTGGCCCCGATGGCGTGACCGTGAAGCGATTTCGTGGAGCTGAGCGGAATCTGCGAGGCGCGTGGACCGAAGACCTGGTGAATGGCTGCGGCCTCGGTGGCGTCGTTGGCCTGCGTTCCGGTGCCGTGCGCGTTGATGTAGCCGACGTCGCCGGGCGAGGCGTTGGCGTCGGCGAGCGCCTTGCGCATTGCCGCGGCTGCGCCTTCGGCCTGCGGCTGCGTGATGTGGTTGGCGTCGGCGGACATGCCGAAGCCGACGATCTCGCCGAGGATCGTGGCTTTGCGTGCCTGCGCGCTCTCAAGCGTCTCGATGACGAGCATGGCCGCGCCTTCGCCGAGCGTCATGCCGTCACGGTCGGCGGCGTAGGGGCGGCACTGCGTCGGCGAGACGACGCGCATCGAGTCCCACGCGCGGTAAAACCCCCAGCTCAGCGGGGCCTCGTGTCCGCCGCAGATTGCGGCAGTCGACATTCCCGACCTCACCATGTGAAAGGCGAGCCCGATGGCGTGTGTCGATGAGGCGCACGCCGTCGAGATATCGAGCGTCGGCCCGGTGATGCGCAGGTCGATCGAGATGTTGCTGGCTCCCGCGGACGACATCGTGCGGACGATGGTCAGCGGATGCGCGCGCGCATTGCGCGTGTACAGCCCCTTGACCTCGTGTTCTTCCGACGAACGTCCGCCGCAGGCGCAGCCCATGATGATGGCGATGTCGCCGGGAGCGTGGTGCTTCAAAAGCTCCGCCTGCGCGGCCGCCTGTCGCGCTGCAACGATGGCAAAGTGCGTATTGCGATTGGTGGCGGAGACGATGCCGGAGTCGAGGTGCTGCGCGGGGTCGAAGTCGAAGATCTGCGCGGCCTGTTTATAGCGAACGCCGGGGTCGCCATCGGGAGCGTCGGGAACGTTGACGATGGGCGAGATTCCCGTCCTGCCGCTGAAGAGCGAGTCGCGAAACTCCGCGACAGTCGAGCCGATAGGAGTGACGCAGCCGAGGCCTGTGATGACGACGCGATTCACGTTCCGGGACGGGCTCCTGTGCGTTACGACGTTGCTGCCGGCGCGGAACCTGCGGCGGCCTTGGCTTCGACGAGTTGTTTGACTCCGTTGACCACGTCGCCGACGGTCTTCAGCGAGCCAAGCGCCTCATCGGGAATCTCGATGCTGAAGGCCTCTTCGACCTCGAAGGAGATGTTGATCTTGTCGAGCGAGTCGATGTTCAGCTCTTCAAAGGTGGTGTCGAGGTGGATGGTATCGGTGGGGATGTTTTTGGCCTTGGCGATGATCTCGATCGAGCGCTTTGCAATGTCGTCCATGGTCGCTCCCCCTTTCTATGCAGGATGCCCAAAGTTACAGGATGCCTCAGTCAGTGTAAAGGCACGTCCGGCGATTCCGCTATTGTCAGGGTGTGAGCATGCAGAGGAGCGAGGCGATGAGGCCGCTGCGGCCGAGCACGCGCATCGGCTCCGCACCGATGTGGACGTGCAGCAGACGGGAGAAGAGGCGGGGGCGGCGCTCGAAGCTCCTGAATGTCTGCGCGAGCGCCAAGGGGTGGCGGTCCATCAGAAGCATCGCACGGGACATGAATCGAGGGAGCCGCAGTATCTCCGCATGAGCGCGTTCATAGTGTGCGAGGTCGCCGGCCTTCAATGCGGTGGCGAGAGCCAGGGCCTGACGGAAGCAGAGCGCAAGCCCTTCGCCGGTGATGGCGTCGACGGAGCCTGAGGCATCGCCGACGAGGGCGACGCTGCCGGAGGTGACGCGGCGCAGTTTGCGGCTCATCGTGACAGCGCCCATCGGCGTTCCGCTGGCTGAGGCAGGGCCGAGCCTCTCCCGGAGCTCGGGGAAGAGCGCAAGCGGCTGTTCGAGGCTGCTGAACCGCTGCGATCCGATAAATACGAAGCAGACCTCGGCTTCGGAGACGGGGGTGACATACGCCTGCGCGCCTTTGGCCCAGTGGACCTCGACGAGGTCTGTCCAGGGTGCGATGGCGAAGTGCTGCCGTAGGGCGACGCGACGGCGGCTGGCTGAGCCGCGGTCGAGGCCGCACAGTTTGCGTATGCGCGATTGCGGTCCGTCGGCGCCTGCGATCCAGCGGGCGCGCATCGTTCCCCTGTTGGTGTCGAGCGCGTCTCCTCCGATAGAGGTAACGGTGGTGTTCCAGTGGAAGGCGACTCCCAGACCTTGTGCGCGTTCCAGAAGAAGCTGGTGGAGCGCGGTGCGGCGGACACCGAGACCTGAACCTTGAGGGAAATAGCCTTCGATGGCTGTGCCACGCTTGATAAAGCCGATTCCGCGAAGAGGAAAGCCCATGGGCTGCAATTGACGCTCGTCGATGCCAAGCAGGGCCAGGGCAGCGAGAGTGTCAGGCATCAGGCCTTCGCCACATGCCTTGTCGATCGGCGGAGTACGGCCGTCGACGACCTCGACCCGCAACCCCTGTGCGGCGGCGGCGATAGCGCAGGCAAGACCTGCCGGTCCCGCGCCTGCGACAAGCAGGTCGGGGCCGCTCGATTGGCTGTCCCGGAGGTTGATCTTTCTCAAAACCACGTGCTCAATCTCAGATTAGAACCGTTACCTTGATTGAACCTTAATGGCAATCTTGGTCTTTGACGCAGCTACCACTGCAACAGCACAAGCTCGGAGCAAAATGCCGGGCCCATGGCTGCGAGGATCGAGTAGGTTCCCGGCTTGCCGGGGTGGACCTTGAGGTAGTCTTCCAGCACCGCCAGCACAGAGGCGGCGGAGAGGTTGCCGACCTCGCGCAGGCTCTTCCACGAAGGGGCCAGCGCATCGGCGGGTAGGCCGAGCGACTTCTGCATCGCCTCAAGCACCTTGGGGCCGCCGGAGTGGAAGATGTAGGTGGAGATATCGTCGCGGGTCAGGTTGTTGTCGGCAAGAAAACCCTCAACGTTGCCGAGCAGGTTCTCTTCGACCACCTTGGGGACGTCGGGCGAGAGCACGATGCGGAAACCGGTATTGACGATGTCCCACCCCATCACACGCTCCGTGTTGCGATAGAAGGTGGAGCGGGTAGCGAGCACGCGCGGCCCCTTGTTGCGCTTTGCAAACGGCGTCTCTGATCCCGCGATCACGACAGCGGCGGCCCCGTCGCCAAACAGGCCGCAGGAGATGAGGTTGGCGATGGACTGGTCGTCGTCCTGCCAGGTGAGCGAGCACAACTCGACCGAGAGCAGCAGGGCGTACTGGTCTGGGAAGGCGCGCACGTAGTCCGAGGCGCGTGAGATTCCCGCCGCCCCGGCAACGCAGCCCAGGCCGAAGATCGGTGTCCGCTTGACGTTGACGGAGAAGGGAAGCCGGTTGATCAGCCGCGCGTCGACGGTGGGGCTGGAGATGCCTGTGACCGAGGCGAAGAAGATAGCGCCGATGTCCTCCGGGGATATCTCCGCATGATCCAGAGCGCGGCAGATGGCCTGCTGGCCCAGGTCGACGGCGGCCTTGATCCATGCGTTGTTGGTCTTTTCGAAGGTGTCGAGCGCCGGATAATTCTCCAGAGGAAATACGGTGTGACGAAAATCGACGCCGCAGTTCGCAAACAGCCGCGTCAGCAGGCGAGGCTCTTCCATCTTGTGTTCCCAACGGCCGCGAAGCGCTTCAGCGATAACGGGTTGCGAATAACGGTGGGGCGGGTAGGCAGTTCCGACTGAGGCGATGCGCATGCTTATGAAAGACCTTATCGTTCGTTGAGGTAACGCCAAAGTTGAGATGAACGCAAGTGGAGAGACGACACCAGCCTACATGCTCCAGACGAAAAAGCGGCGTGAAAAGTTTGTGCAAGCAAGAAACGTCGTCAGCGGATAAGGGCGAGCTGGCGGTCGTACATCGAGTTGAGCGGAAACTCCTTCTTCAAGTCGATCAAAATGGCGCGCGCCTCCTGCGGCCTGTTCTCGCGCAGTGCCGCGACGGCGAGCATCATGCGCGCGAAGGGCGCAAGGTAGTGGCCCTGGCCAGCCGTCAGCTTCAGCAGGCGGATGCCCTCCTCGCGGCTGGTCTGCGCGCCGGTCATGCTGAGCAGCCAGCGCAGCGGTGCAAACTTCAGGCTGAGCATGTAGTTCTCAACGCCCGAGGCGAGGTAGGCGTCGTACATGTGCGGGTTGATGGAGAGAGCCTGTTTTGAATAGCCGCTCGCCTCCTTGCTGTAGTTGAGCGCGGTCAGGTCCTTCTTATCGATCATCAGAGCGTAGTCCGACCTCATGCCGCTTACCAGCGTCTTCACATACAGCGCGCGCGCGTCCTTTGAGCTTCGCTTAAGCGCCGCATCCGCCAGGTTCGAGGCCCGGTTCAGCCGGTCGTCGAACGATCTGCGTACATTGGGATCGGGGTTGAGGCGGCTGCGGCTATCGAAGCGCGACTGGTTCGCGAAGAGCTGCACGTCAATGATGTGCAGCCGCTCGAATTCGCTGAAGAGGAAGGCCGCGGCGTCGGAGACCGGCCCCATCGGGTCTTCGGGATACTCCGCCATCCAGTGCTGAAACTTCGCATGGGCGTCGTTGAAGCGCAGGTTGTACATGTCGCGGTAGCCCTCGTCGAGAGGCGTTCCCGAGAGAGGAACCGCGGCGTGGGCCATCGAGGCCGCGATCATGATCAGAAACAGGGGCAGAAGGTAGATGCCTTGCGGCGTTGCGGGGAGTTGTGCCAAACCTTTGGTCATACCTGGCAACTGAACATATCACCTTTCCATCTCTGTCCTGTCAGACGGACGCCATCCTTCGGTAGATGCCGGTTTTGCAGACAAGAACGAAGGTTGAGGCTCCGAAAAGACGGCCGTTTGCCTTCAAAATGAGCAAAAATTTGCATATATAGGATCAGAGAACGTAGCTATCTTATTGAAATATATGAGTTTTTATTTGGTATGGGGACTGCAACAAAACGAACCGCTTTTTTCGATGTGCCTGCTGAAGGTGCCGGGAGCCCTTCAGCAGGAGTTTGGTCCTTTACAGGATTCCAATCGTAGTGCGGAGGTCTTCTCCGCACTATTTTTTTGCGCTCCAGTTTGTTTCTATACGGCGGTGGAGGAAGTCTCCATGCGGCGCGCGAACAGGTCGATCATCGAGTTGATGGGCGAAGCCAGGGAGCGGGGAAGCGCGTTGGAGATGACCTTGAAGCGACTGCAATCCTCGGGCTCCAGCATCTTGAAGATGTAGGCGAGCGTGAAGAAGACGAGGATCGAGGCGATGCTGCCCGCAATCAGACCCTCAAGCGCGTTCAGGTGCGATGCCAGGCCATAGGCCGCAAGCGATGCCGTCGTGCTGATCGCTGTGAGCTTGCAGAGGAAGGCCCAAGGCAGCCGTATCTTGTACTTCCTGATCCCGGCGCCCCACATCAGCCCCACGGCGGTGATCTGCGCGGCACCGCTGCCGATGCAGGCTCCAAGCGCTCCGTGCGCCGGGATAAGCAGCCAGGCGACGCCAATATCGACGAACGAGGCGATGATGGTGGCGACGATGAAGTACTTCTGCTGGTCGACGCTCTCAAAGAGACTTTGTATCGGCCCCAGGAAAGCCTTTGGCAGACAGAGCAGCGGCGCGACCGTTGCCACAACCAGCGCGCCGACGTACTGCTTGCCGTAGAGCACCAGCAGCACCGGTGCCGCCAGCGGCACGGCGATGACATGCACCGGGATCGAGATGAGGGCGAGATAGCGCGCCGAGGAGGCGACCATCGCCGGCAGCCGGGAGCTGTCGCGTCCGTACTGGGCGAGGATGCTGGCACCAGTCGCCGCGGCAAAGATTGTGGGGAAGAGCAACAGGCGCTCGGCCAGACCAAAGGCGACCGAGTAGAAGGACACCTGCCGGATATCGGTGGAGAGGTGCTTCAGCAGGAACAGCTCCGAGCGGTCCCAGACGACGAGCGCGAGGAGCATCCCCATCACGCTCTGTATGGCGAAGCTCGTCATACGCGCGCGCAGGTCGGCGGGAGGATGGTCGTGTCCGCTGTCCCAGCTTCGGATGCGGCGCATGGTGGGAAAGACGCGGACGAGAAAATCGACCAGCCGCATGGCGAACATGGCGAAGGCGATGCCGTTGACTCCCCAGTTCAGCACCACGGCGGCGAGCGTGAGGATGAAGTAGGTGGCTGTCGAGGCCAGCGACGCCGGGAGGTTCGCCGACAGGTTTTCAGCAGCGACGTTGGCCTGCGCCGAGACGAAGTTCGACATCGCCGGCAGGATGCCGAAGACCAGCAGCAGCGAGGCCACGCGGTACTCCGCCGGGGAGTCGCGCAGCACCCAAAGAGTTGCGCCCAGCGTGGCCAGCGCGGCCAGCGCCGTCTGAATGAAAAAGGTGCGGAAGTAGATAAATCGCGCGGAGGAGTAGTTGCCGCCGCCGATAAACTCCGCCATGTACTTGCGCGTCGTCTCTGGGATGCCGACCGAGCCCAGCCTGCTGACGATGCTGGCCAGCCAACTGACGTAGATGATGTAGCCCATCTTCGTTGGGCCAAGGGTGCGGGCGATGGCGATCGACGTGATCAGCGAGGTGCCAAAGCCGATCAGGTTCTCAAGGCCATACCAGGCCGTGTTGCGGGCGATGGTTTTACTGTTCACGAGGTCTCGGAAAACTGGTTCGGCCGGGCTGCTGTATCACAGCCCGGCATCGTACGGATGTTAGCCAAGCTGGCCGAGTGCCTTTTCGGCGTCCTTTGCCGTCTGCGTGTTGGGAGCCAGCGCCGCTGCTTTCTTCAGATGAAGAGCGGCGTCCGAGTTGTTCGAGAGCTTGGAGTACGTCAGGCCGAGGTGATAGTGGATTGAAGCGTTGTTCGGCTCGGCCTTGAGCGCGTCTTCAAGCAGGTCGCGCGCCGAGGAGTAGTTGCCCTTATGATAGTAGGCCCAGGCCAGCGTGTCTGCCGTGCTCGACGAGTTCGGCAGATTGCGCCGCGCAGTCTGCGCCAGCGAGAGCGCCACGTCCATGTTCTGGCCCGTCTCGATCATCAGGTAGGCAAGGTTGTTTGCGGCCACGGCCTGCTCAGGCTGAATCTGCAGGGCCTTCTTGTATGAGGCCATTGCAGCGCTCTGGTCGCCCTGCGCCTCCTGAAGACTGCCGAGGATTGTGAAGGCGCCGGAGTCGTTCGGGTGCGAACCGGTCCACTGCTGCCACTTCGCCATCGCCTTGCTCGTGTCTCCGCTGGCCACCAGCGCGTGCGTATACGAGATCACGGCGGCAAAGTTGCCGGGGTTGATCTGCATCGCCTTCTCGGCCGAGGCCATGGATCCCGCATTGTCACCGGTGCTGCTCTGTACGTCCGAGAGCAGCGTGTACATGTCCGCGTTCTGCGGCGACTTCGTCAATTGTTCCTGAATGCGCGCGATCGCCTTTGCAGGCTGCTTGTCCGCCAGATAGGTGGAGGCCAGCAGGCGCAACGCGGCCGCTGAGTTCGGATTGAGCGTCAGCGACTGCTCCAGCAGCGAGCGGGCCTCGGTATTGTTCCGCTGGATCAGGCGTATCTGCGCCAGTTCCAGATAGCTGTTCGGATTCTGGGGCGCGACCTTGATCGCCTGCTTGAAGTCGGCCTCGGCCTTGTCGTAGGACTTCTGACTGGCCTCGGCCATGCCGCGCCAGATATAGCCGTTGGCGGACTTGGGGTCTGCGGCGATGGTCGCCTCTCCCACCTGGGCCAGAGTTGTGCTGTCGCGGCGGTCGATCGAGATCTGCGCCAGACCCTCCTGCGCCTCGGGGCTGCGCGGGTTTAGACGGGTCGCGTCGCGGAACGCCTGTTGTGCCGCCGGGATATCTCCCTTGGCGCGGGCCGCGCGGCCCAGCCATATCTTCAGTTGCGCGTTGTCGGGGGTGGCCTTTGCGGCCTTCTGGAACATCTCGAAGGCATCGTTCGTCTTGCCGTCGTTCATCATCAGGCTGCCGTTGAGCACGGCGACGTCGGGCTGCATCGCATCGGCGTCAACCAGTTGCTTGACGATCTCCCGGGCCTTGGGAAGGTCCTTTTTTGCCAGCAGCAGCCGCGTGTAGCCAACCTTGATCGGAGTGCTCTTGGGGTGCGCCGACGCAAGCTCGGCATAGACGGACGCGCCATGGTCGAGCTGGTTGGTGCGCAGATAGTAGGCCGACAGCATCTCCGCTCCGGCTATGTCGTCGGGCATATCGTCGGCCGTCTTGCGAAGCGTCTCTTCGGCCTTGGCCGCGTTGTTCTGGCGCAGATACAGGTCGGCGAGGCCCGAACGCGCCAGCAGGTTCTTCGGGTCGGCGGCGACCGCGGCCTGCATCTGCTCCAGCGCCCCGTTCACGTCGCCCTTGCTTTGCAGGATCGACGCCATCACGATGCGCGAGTTGACGTTCTTGCCGTCGAGCGCAATCGCCTTCTGCACCTCGCCTTCGGCCTGCGGGGCCGTCGCGGGGTCGCCGGCCTGAAGCACGGCGAGCGAGGTGTGGAAGTTCGAGCGGTTGGGGTCGATCGAGAGCGCCTTCTGGATCTGGGTCAGCGCCTCGGCGCGGTCGCCCTTGCGCGCCGCAATGGCCGACAGAAGCGCATACGCATCGGCATCGTTGTTGTTAAGCGCAAGGATGGCGTTGGCCTGCGCCGTTGCACGGTCCAGAGCATTGCCTGCAAGCAGAAGATTGCCCAGGTCGAGACGCGCCTTGACGTTGTTCGGGGCAAGGTCGACCGTCCGCATCAACTCGGCATAACCGGGCATCGCCGACCCCTGCTTGAGATAGACCTTCGCCAGCTCATAGTGCGCGTCGGCGAAGTTGCGATCCACCTTCAGCGCGTTCGAGAACTGGATCGCCGCCTCCTTCAGCTTGTCTTCGGCAACATAGCGCTTGCCGCTCTCCAGGTACTTCTGCTTCTGCTTGTTGGGGTCGCGCGAGCAGCCGGAGGCAGAGACAAGTGCAAGCGAAGCAACCAGCGCGGTGGCAGTCACGCGAAACGCGGTGCAGGGGGAAAACATCTTCATCGTGCGGCTCCTCAAACTGACTTCCATCGAAAAATCCTTTCCATCTTGTCGCGTTCGCTCAGTTTGGAATGAACTGAGACAGATAGGGCGTCATGTGGGTTGTAAAGCGAACGGCCCGCTGGCGGGCGGAGTCCACCGACTCTCCGCTTGCGATCGGGGTAATGACGCGGACCAGCGCGCCGTCGGTGCGGTTCTCGCGGATGGCATCGGCCAGCATGTAGGCCTTGGCGCGGTATTCATTGGCGATGCTGCGGCCATGCGCCTGGTACCAGTAGATGACAAACTGCTTCGATTCTCCGTTGTTGATGATGTATTCGCCAACGTTGAAGCGCTTGCCGTTGATGTCTTCGATGTCGGTGTAGCTCCGAGACTCAAACGTCCAGCCCGCTCCCGGTAGGCAGTGCAGGGGCGAATGAATGGACTGGCCGCTGCGCTGCGTCGCGAAGTAGCCGATGAAAAGCCCGATGGGATACGCTGCTCCCGCACTCGCGCCAGGTTGCGAGGCCACAAACTGCGGATTGGGATAGGTATAGAGGCGGTTGAGGAAGTCGCCCTTGCCCAGGACGGCCAGAACATCGTCGTCCATGGGAATGTCGTGCGAGCTCATGCCCTCGATGTTCGCCGGCATCATGCTGAGAGGGTCGCTGGGCGGCACGTTGTCGGCGTCGCCGCGATGCAACAGCAGCCCAAGCGTCAGCACCATCAGGACGACCGTCGACCAGAAGCGGGTAGACTTCATGCGGCCTCCTTCTTCTTTGCCGGGGAGACAAGCTGCATCGCGCGATGCACAAGGTAGAGGCAGGCCAGCGAGACGAGGAACATGACCCAGCCCGAAAACTCGTGGAAGAAGCCCAACGCCTTGCTGGGGTCCCAGTACTGAACGCACAGCCCCGTGCCGACGATGCGGGCCACGTTGGCTGCCACCGCAATCGGAATGCTGGCCAGCGCAAGCAGGACGCGGCGGCGGGTCGTCTTCTCAAGAAAGTAGCCGTAGAAGACGGCCAGCGTGAACAGGCTCATCAGCGAGCGGATGCCGCTGCACGCCTCGGCCACCTCCAGCTTCATCACTGGCAGTTGAATGACGTTGCCCTCCTGCAACACAGGCACGCCGAGTAGGGGAAGAATCATGCTGGCAAGCCGCGAGGCCAGAAGCTGCAAAGGGAAGGTGATCTGGTTGAAGACGATCGCCGGGAAGGGAATGCCGAGTAGAAGCACCAGCACGGGGAACCGCAGCTCCCGGAGCATCGCCCCGCCGAAGAACGTCCAGATAAGCCCCGATAACAGGATGATGAACGAGATACGAGATGTGAACAGGTCGACGCCGTAGATGCCGAAGACCAGAACGATGAGTCCGAAGGCGACAAGTGGCAGACCTGCCCACGACTGCTTGACTGGCGTAGAGGCGATCGCCTTTCGCTTGTCCCACAGCAGAAAGAGCGAGAAGAAGGGGACGAGGAAGCCGTGCGAGTAGTCGGCGATGTTGTACCAGTCGACGACCAGTTTGATGGCAACTCGCAGATAGAGTGCAACCAACAGGCCAACGATAATCGCAACGGGGAGCCACGCTTTGGCGGGCACGCGGCGCAGCATGGCGGCGACCGAATCGGAGTGCCCCGACGAGGTCTCCGGGGGAAGCTGTACTGTTTCGGTTCCCGTCATCATCGATGAAACATTCTGATCCACTAAATTACCTGTAAGCAATTGGGATGCCGCATTTCGGAATTCTATTCGGTCTCGATTGTCCCGTGTCGAAACCAAAGGGTGAGAATATGGTCGACCATAGTTGTACGCAAATATGAAAAAGTTTTCCCACATTGGCTGCCATTCTGCATACCATGAGGAGTGGCCGCACCTTGCGGGGAATTGGCATGTGAAAAGTCCCGGAAAACAGGGAGCTGTAACTTTCAGGGCTGCCCGGAGCCGGGATCAAATAAAATCGCTCCGGGGCAGGTTTTTGGCCCTCGATGTGCTGTATATGCAATTGAGTGTCCACGAAGGTGCTATTGAGGCGGATAAGGCCGCGCAGTACATATAGATGGGCACACAAGAGTGAGGCTGAAGCCACCTCCGCAGAGGAGAGAACTTCGGTCTCTGGTTCTGACGGCATCTAACGCGGAATGCAGGGAGAAAAAATCGGGATGTCCCACGGAAAGATTGGCTCAGGTGTGCTGTCTGGGCAGATTGAGGAAGGTTCGACGCCGTCGATGATCGGTCGCAACCAGGGAGTTCAGTCGAAGAGGGGGCTGGGGGGCGTTCTGATGGCCCTCTTGTTTGCCTCGACCACCGTCGTTCTGGCCCAGCAGAGCGCGCCGCCGCAACAGGCCCAGCCGCAGGCAACTCCTGCTGCCACAGTTCCGTCGCAACCCCCCGCACCCCCTTCGGGCGCGGGAGTCGATGCCACCCGCTATGTGATCGGTGCCGAAGATACTCTCCAGATCACGGTCTGGAAGGAGCCGACGCTTTCGGGAACTGTGCCGGTTCGCCCCGACGGCAGAATCTCGCTGGTGCTGGTTGGCGATTTGCCTGCCGCGGGCAGGACGCCGATGCAGCTTGCCGACGACATCACGGGGAGGCTCAAGAAGTACATCCAGGACCCGAACGTCTCCGTTGTGGTGATGTCAGTCAACAGCCAGAAGGTCTTTCTGGTGGGCGAAGTCGGGAAGGTTGGCCCGGTGATGATGACCGCCGGGATGACGCCGCTCCAGGCCATCGCAGCCGGAGGCGGTCTGACTGCATACGCCAACTCCAAGAAGATCTATATCTTGCGCAGCGAAGAGGGCAAGCAGCAGAAGATCCCGTTCAACTATAAGCAGGCGCTCAAAGGTGAGGCGCAGGGCCCCGAACTCAAGCCGGGAGATACGATCGTCGTCCCATGAAACTACAGATGAAGGTCCTACTTCCCATTTCGGCGATGCTGTTTCTGGTTGGCACGCGCGGCTACGGTCAGGCCACTCCTACGGCCACCGTTACAACCCCCAACCAGGCAGTGACTGCCACGCCCAGGCTCTCGTGGCTCGATGGCACGGTGCATTATGCCCTGAGCGCTTCGGAGTTGATCCAGTTCGGCTATTACGGCGCGGGCAATGTGGCGAGCACGACGGCGCTCTCGGGAACCGCGGGGTACCAGTCGCTAAGCCAGACGCATCCGTTCACGATGCTCTATGCCGGGGGCGTGCTCTTCGGCCAGGCTGGCCAGGGAGTCTCCACCTATCAGAACATCGCCGTCTCGCAGTCGCTCATCGCCCGCCGCTGGGTGCTGGGAGTGACGGACTCGTTCAGCTTCCTGCCGCAGTCGCCCACTGCGGGCATCGCGGGCATTGCCGGGGTTGGGCCCATCGGAACGTATCCCTTACAGGGGCCGTCCACCGGACCGGCCGGCGGCATCCTGACCTACTCGGCCAACCGAATCGGCAACACCGTAAGCGGCAATATCGAGCGGCTGCTGACGGGCAGGACATCGATCAGCGGCACCGGGTCGTGGTCGGTGCTTCACTTCCTCGACCAGAACGCCGGTCTCGATACGACGGCGACCACAGGCCAGGTTTCGTTGAACCACACGATCGATGTGCGCAACTCGGTCAGTTTGAGCGCGGTCTACTCGGTTTACGACAACAGCGGCCTGTACAACAACATTCCCGGCTATCCGGTGAACAATGTGACGTACCAGACCAAGGGCATCAATCTGACCTACGTCCACAACTGGACCAGGGCGCTTTCAACAAGCGTCTCCGCCGGCCCGCAGTGGATCTCGAGTTCCGCGGCGCAGATCAATCCCAACCGCCTCAACGCCTTCGTCGACGCGGGACTGTCGTACACGCGCAGGCTGACCAATCTGGGCGTCCACTACAACCACGGCGTCAACGCGGGTTCGGGCGTCTTTGCGGGGGCGGAGTCCGACAGCATCTCGGGTTCGCTCAGCCACAGCTTCTCACGCGACTGGCAGGGCTCGGCCGTCTTCAACTACATCCGCTCCTCGGGGCTGCTCTCCATTGCCACCTCGGGGATCACGCCCAACGGAGCGATCAACACCGAGTACGGGACGCTGCAGGTGATGCACGCCTTCACCAGGACGGTGTCCGGTTACGCCAGCTACTCGGCGCAGAACCAGGGAGTGAACAGCGCCCTGGTGGGACAGAACGTCTTCAACGGACTTTCGCACGCCATTGGATTTGGGGTTTCTTGGACGCCGCGGTCTACCCGCCTCGGCGACTTTTAGGAGTGATTCATGTTAGGACATCGCGCACTTACGCTCGACGACTATCTCGCGATTTTGAAGCGCAGGGGCTGGATGATTGTTCTTCCGGCGGTACTGCTGACGCTGATCGGGCTGGGACTGACCTTCGTCGTTCCGCCGCAGTACGTCTCGCAGACGCTGGTGCTGGTGGAGCAGCAGAAGGTGCCCGAGGACTACGTCAAGCCGGTCATTGAAGAAGACCTGACGGCGCGGCTGGCCTCGATGAAAGAGCAGATCCTGAGCCGCTCGCGGCTTCAGCCCATCATTGAGCGCTTCAACCTTTACGGCACCAAGCGCATGACGATGGACGACCGCATCGACCAGGTGCGCAAGGACATCAACATCAAGCCGATCCACTCGGAGATGGCGCGCACCGGCGGTCTGCCGGGCTTCTTCATCTCCTTCAAGGCGAACGATGCCCGCACGGCGCAGTTGGTGTGCGGAGAGATCACCTCGCTCTTCGTCAGCCAGAACCTTAGCGCGCGAGCGCAGTCGGCTGAGGGAACGACGGATTTTCTCAAGGGCCAGCTCGCCGACGCCAAGCGCGCGCTCGACGACCAGGACTCGAAGCTCGCTGCGTTCCAGCAGAAGTATATGGGAAGGCTTCCCGGCGAGGAAGCGACCAACATGAACATGATGACCAGTCTGAATACGCAGCTCGATGCCGCGACGCAACAACTGGCACGCATGCAGCAGGACCGCAGCTACATTGAGGCGATGCTGGCGCAGCAGAGCATCAACACGACGCCGGCCGTCGGAGGTGCCGTCGCAGGCTCGTCCAGCCTGAGCTCTCAGCAGGTAGAGTTGCAGACACTCCTCACCGAAGAGTCTGACCTGACCAAGCGCTACACCGACGACTATCCGGATGTGGTCGCAGTGAAGCGCAAGATCAAAGAGCTTCGCGCGCAGATGGCCGCGGCTCCCGCGGCACCGGCGTCCGGGTCGGTCACCTCCGCACCCACGCGCTATGACACGCCCGCCGTGCAGCAGCTCCGCGCGCAGTTGAAGGCGCTCGAGCAGGGCATCCTGCAGAAGCAGCACGACCAGGCAAACATCGAAGGGCAGATCAGGATGTACCAGGGCCGCATCTCGTCGAGTCCGCTGGTGCAGGAAGAGTATAAGAACGTTACGCGCGACTACCAGACCGCGCAGTCCTTCTACGACGACCTGCTGAAGAAGATGAACGCCTCCAAGATGGCGACCGATCTCGAACGCAGGCAGCAGGGAGAGAACTTCAAAGTGATGGACGAGCCGAATCTTCCCGACAGCCCCACCTTTCCCAAGCGTGGCGTCTTCGTTGGCGCGGGTTTTGCGGCGGGCCTCATCCTTGGCCTGATGCTGGTGGCCTGGCGCGAGTATCGCGACACGGCGCTACGCAGCGAACGCGATGTGTGGGCCTTCACCAAGCTGCCCACGCTCGGCGTGATCTCGTTTACCGGCGACCTGGCCGACCTGAAGCCTAAGCGACGGGGACTCTTCGGGCGCTCGAAGCCCGATCTCGGCGCTTCGACCAAACCGCTGACAAGTACGGGTGGCTAACGATGTACAACAGCTATTTTCATCTGCATACCAGCCCGTTCGGCACCAGCCCCGACCCGCGGTTTCTGTACATGATGCCGCACACGCGCGAGGCGCTGGCCTGCCTGGAGTACGGCATCTCCGCGCGCAAGGGCTTCACGGTGCTGACCGGCGAGGTCGGCACGGGCAAGACGACGCTGCTCAAGCGCGCGCTCGCCTCCTTCAGAGGACGCCGCATTGCGACGTCGTTCGTCTTCAACCCCCGGCTTGAGGTGCTCGACTTCCTCGAGTTTGTCCTCACCGACTTCGGGATCACTCCGGCGACAAGAACGAAGTCCGGAATGCTGTTGCAGCTCAATCGCTGGCTGATTGAGCGCTACCGCATGGACGAGACCTGCGTGGTGGTGGTCGACGAGGCGCAGAACCTCTCATGGGAGCTGCTCGAAGAGATTCGGCTACTGACGAACCTTGAAACGTCGTCGGAGAAGCTGTTGCAGATCGTTCTCTCCGGCCAGCCCGAGCTTGAAGAGAAGCTGCGCCACCCAAGCGTGCGCCAGCTTCGTCAGCGTGTGGCGCTGTGGTGCCGCACCCAGGCTCTTACCGAGAACCAGACGAGCGCCTACGTTACGGAACGATTGCGACTGGCGGGGGCCGCTTCGCCGATCTTCACGCCAGAGGCCCTGGCCCTGGTACACCGCTACAGCCGCGGCATCCCTCGCATCATCAATCTGCTCTGCGAACACTCGCTGATTGTGGCGTATGTGGAGCAGGTGCAACAGGTGACGGAGGCCATCGTCGAAGGCGTTGCGGTAGAGCTTGAGCTGGAGACACAGCCGTTTTTGATCTCGTCGGCCGCGATGGGCGGCAGGGGAGCTGAGCCGATACGCGGGATGGGCGGAGATTCGCACGGACTCGTGACGGCGTTCGAGGCAGATTCAAAGGGAAGGCAGGATCGATGAGCCGCATTTACGAAGCACTGCAAAAGGCAGAATCAGAGCGGAAGCAAGACCCGGCACCCACCTTCGAGGCAGTCGAGCAGCCGCCGGCGCACGCCGCTGTGGCGGAGTTCGAGCCCGAGGCGCAGTATGAGCACCCCCAGTTTTCCGTATCTACAGAAGACATGCCTCGCGCGAGCGTCGGCGGACTGACCTTTGAAGGCATCGCGAAACACTCGTGGAAGCCCTCGCTCGACAAGCTGCCTGCGATGATGGACCGCGGTCCCTCGGTCGAGCAGTTCCGCAGCCTGCGTTCGCGGCTCAACGAGGCGCGCGACATCCGGCCGATCAAGTCGGTACTGATATCGAGCGGTATGCCGCAGGAGGGCAAGAGCTTCGTCGCTTCGAACCTTGCCGTCAGCCTCGCGCGGCACAAGGGCAACAAGGTGCTGCTGGTCGACGGCGACATGCGCCGCTACACCATCCACGAGATGCTTGGCACCTCGCCCAGCCCAGGACTGGCGGATTACCTCTCAGGGAAGGCGGCCATCGAGGAGATTCTGCAACGCAGCGATGAGCCCGCAGATCAGGGGCTCAACCGCTCGCCGCTCGCCGGTCTGGCCTTCATCCCCGGCGGCAACGGCGGAGACAGGGCAGCAGACCTTTCGGGCAGCCCACGTTTCGGCGAGTTGCTGCGCGCCCTGGCCCCAATCTTCGACTGGATCATCATTGATTCGTCGCCCGTATTGCCTGTGTCGGATGCGGTGAACCTGGCCCGATCGTGCGACGGCGTTCTGCTCGTCGCGCGCGGCAACGTTACCAGGTATCCGGTTGCCCAGCGCGCGGCGGGGGAGCTGCGCGGTTCCAATGTCCTCGGGTTTGTGCTGAACGCCGTTCACGAAGCGCCGCAGGTTGGCAATTACTACGGATACAACCAGGGATACGCCGGCAGGGAGTAGGAAGGGCCTCCAGAGGCAATGATTCGGTTATTCAACGTCTACTATCCGACTCGCACGATCATTTTACTTTTGTGCGAGGCGGTGATCGTCAGCGGATCGTTTCTGCTGGCGATGCTGCTTATTCTCGGCCCGCTCGATACCTCCATCTGCCTGAACTACGAGTACGGCGGACTGAAGGTCGCGGCGCTGACCGTGTTGACCCTGCTGTTCTCGTACTACTTCGATCTCTACGAGCCGCAGCGCATCTCCGAGCGGTGGGAGATCTACTTCCGGCTCCTGCTGGTGCTGGGCTTTTTGTCGTTTCTGCTCTCGGCCGTCATCTACTTCTTTCCGGAAGTCGACATGGCGCGCTACGTTCTGCTGCTGGGCCTCATGTTTCTCACCATGGGCCTGCTGGTATGGCGCAGCGCGTACGAGTGGATCATCGGCCAACCGGCATTTCGCGAGCGCGTCTATGTGCTGGGCGGGGGCGAGCGCGCCCACATGGTCGTTGCGATGCTGAACAGCCGGAAGGATGCGGGCATGGAAGTTGTCGGCTTCGACGAGCTGCCCGAAGACAGGACCGAGCGCAGGGAGACCTATGAGCAGGCGCTGGAGTCGCTGCGCCGCAAACCGGCGAAGATCAATCGCGTCATCGTCGCCATGGAAGACCGCCGCGGCGAGTTGCCGCTGCGCGAGTTGCTGAAGATGCGCTTCGACGGTGTACTGATCGAGGAGTCGGGCGCGCTGCTCGAACGCCTCACGGGCAAGCTCTACCTCGACGGCCTGCGTCCCTCCAGCTTTATCTACAGCGAAGGCTTTCGCGTGCGCCCGTCGCAGCAGATCGCGCGGCGCTTTGTCTCTACACTGACGGCCGCCGCCGGCCTGCTTCTCTTCCTTCCGTTCTTCCCGTTCGTCGTGTTGATGGTGCGCCTGTCGTCGCCGGGGCCGATCTTCTTCAAGCAGACGCGCGTCGGCATGGGAGGCAACAACTTCACGGTTTATAAATTTCGCACCATGCGCACCGACGCTGAGGCTTCGGGCGCGAAGTGGGCGATGAAGGACGATCCCCGCGCCACGAAGATAGGCAGCTTCATGCGCAAGGTGCGGCTCGACGAGGTGCCGCAGCTATGGAACGTGCTGCGTGGCGACATGGGCTTCGTCGGCCCTCGTCCCGAGCGCCCGGAGTTTGTGCCGGAGCTTGCTTCCAAGATTCCGTACTTCGAGCTGCGCCACATGATCCGCCCCGGCCTCACCGGCTGGGCGCAGGTCCGTTACGGCTACGGCTCTACCATTGAGCAGGCGCGCGAGAAGCTCGAATACGACCTCTACTACATCAAGCACATGACGCTCGGGCTCGACCTGCTCATCATGTTCGAGACCGTCAAGACGATCATCAGGCGCCGGGGTGCGCAATGAAGTTTGCCTTCTGGCTGTCGTTCGCGGTCATCGCGTACGTCTACGCCGGATACCCCATCGTCATGGCGCTGCTGGCGCGTCTCGGCCCACGGCCCTGGAAGAAGGGCAGCTTCGATGCGCAGGTCAGCATCGTGATGGCGGTCCACAATGGCGCGCAGAAGGTCCGCGAGCAGATCGGCCACCTCACCTCGCTCGACCCCGAGCGCGTACGCGAGGTCGTTGTCGTCTCCGACGGCTCGAACGACGGCACGGCGGAGATACTCGGCAATCTCCAGAACTCGCGCGTCAAGACGATCCTTCTGCCCCAACAGGTGGGCAAGGCAGCGGCGTTGAACCACGGCATCACCGCGGCCACCGGCGAGATTCTTCTCTTCGTCGACATCCGGCCGAAGGTCGCGTGCGGCGCCCTGAAGCAGTTGCTGAGCAACTTTGCCGACCCCGATGTTGGCTGCGTTGCGGGCGAGCTTGTGCTCAATAGTGAAGGCCACGATGCCGCAGCCTCTGCCGTCAGCGGAGTCTATTGGCGTTACGAGCAGTGGATTCGCAACTGCGAGGCCGCCTGGGACTCTCCCGTCGGCGTCTACGGAGGCTTCTACGCCGCGCGGCGCAGCCTGGTGCAGCCGTTTCCAGCGGGCATCATCCTCGACGACATGTACCAGCCGCTCTCGATCATCCGCCAGGGTTATCGCAGTGTGCTCGACCGCGATGCGATCGTCAACGACACCTGGCCCGCAAAGGCGGCGGGCGAGTTTCAGCGCAAGGTGCGCACGCTGGCGGGCAACTTCCAGCTTGTCTCCATGGCGCCGTGGATTCTTGGCCCGCGCAATCGCGTGCTCTTCCAGCTTGTCTCGCATAAGCTGTTGCGGCTTGTGGTGCCGTACTTCTTTCTGCTGATGCTGGTGAGCGCGACGTGGCTTGGCATTTCATCGACAGCGTGGCGGGCAGTCGCCATCGCACAATGGGCGCTGTGGCTGGTCTCGCTGGCCTCGCTGCGCGTTCACGTCCCCGTCGTACACAGGTTCGCCGCCGCTGCCGGTGCGTTGCTGGTATTGAACGCTGCCGCTGTCGCGGGACTCTACAAGTTTCTATTTACGCCGGGACCGCTCTGGAAGATATGGTCGCCAACCCCGCGTCCGGGAGAATCCGCATTGCCGCTAAAGCCGACCGCGGATTCGCACGGATAGACACGGATGGATGTTGGAAAGCAGTTGCTTTGAAAGGGCATGGCTTTAGTCGCGCCGTCAGTTGCATAAATGCGATGCGGCTGGATCAAAAATGACGATGTCAGCGACGAGGACGACTGTAGAGATCCATATACGCCTCGTCCATGCGGTCGAGCGTAAAGTTTGCGTGGTAAGCGGCGCGTGCATTGTCTGCGAACCCATCTCTCAGGGACTTGTCACCGGCCATTCGCACAATCGCAGATGCCATGGCGTCGGCATCGCCCACCGGAGTTGCCAGCCCGGCCTGCGCATTCTTCACGACTTCGGCCATGCCTCCCACATCGGTCACGATGGACGGCAACCCTGCCGACATGGCCTGAAGAAGCGACATCGGCAGGCCCTCGGACACCGAGGACATGCAGTAAACGTCCGCTGCGGCAAAGAAGCCGGCCACATCGAGCCGTTCGCCCCAGAACGTCACGCTCTCTGCGATCCCGAGTTCATGCACCAGCGACTCCAGCGATTCGCGTTCATGTCCGTGGCCAACCACCCACAGCTTGAGCCCCGGAACGCGAGTCCGCGCGAGCGCCGTCGCGTGAATCAGCGTCGAGAGATTCTTAACTGGAGCCAGTCTTCCGACAAAGAGCAGCGTGAAGCCGTCCTTTGCAGGCGGATCAGCCTCTTCAACTGGATCGACACCGTTGTAGATGCGAACGATCTTCTGCTTGCGCGCTCCCGGAACGCCGCGCAGGTTCTCGCACGTCGCATCGCAGATGCCGACCACCCAGTCGCAGAAGCGCGCTGCGAAGTTGAACGCCTTCTCTTCCTTCATGTCGTAGGGCGGTGCTACCAGGCTGTGGCGCGTCGAGATCACGCTCTTCGCTCCCGCAAGGCGCGCCGGAATCGCGGCTTGCAACGTCGGAGCAGGGTTGTGACAGTGGACGACATCCGGCCGGAGACGCCGCAGCTCTCCAATAAAGCGCATAAAGGTCTTCGCCAGCGGGGCCTCGCCCAGCACCGAAACCGTGAAGCCTTCGCCCACCAGCGACTCGCCCAGGGTGCCCAGGTTGCTGTACGCGACAACGGAGACATCGTGTCCATGCGCGCGCTGCAAACGGCAGAGCTGCGCAACCAGTATCTCGGCGCCACCCATCTCAAGACTGTAGACAACGTGAACGATCTTCATGTGCGGTCGATGCAGGCAGCGTCTCCGGCGAGGTCTGCGACAGGCGGCCCGTGTCGAATGTACATGAAACCGCTCACGCAGCAAACTCATCCAGAGTGGTAGACGGTATTCTTGTGACAACAGTTGCGAACAATCATTACCCAAAAGCGAAAGAGAGGCAGGTTTGTCTGGCGAAACGGTAACTGCACCAACCAGACCGGGAACCGGCAACGTGCGCGAGCTGCTTGCCGCGCGCGACACGGCGTTCTGGCCGGCGCTTCGCGAGGCAACTCGCAATGCCCAGGACTTCTCCGAGGCGCTGTCGCTTGCCACTATGCGCAAGAAGGCCGTTCGTGCGGGCATTCCCGTTATGATCGACAAGACAATTCGCCTCGCCGTCGTCGGCGGATCGAGCCTGTATCCGTTGAACGAGCTGCTGGAGCAGACCATCGGCGCGGCCTCTGCCACGGGCTGGTGGCAGGTCGAGCTGTGGAAGGGCGACTACGACAACTACATCGCGGAGACACTCGATCCCGAAAGCGAGTTGTACGCCTTCAAGCCTGAGGTCATCTTCCTCATTCCGTCGAGCCAGCGATGTGTCTATCAGGGCGCGTTGACTGACTCTCGCGAGCAGCAGCAGACGGCCGCCCTTGCGGCTGCCGAAGACGTGCTTGCGCTCTGTCGCACGGCGCACGAGCGCAGCGGGGCCGAGATCGTTGTCGCCAACTTTATGCCCGCGGTGGACTTCGATCCCGGCCCCTATCGCGTCCGTACGCTGGGCTCGGACTGGAACTTCCGCAGGGCCGTCAATCTTGAGCTTGGCCTCAACGCGCCTTCGTATGTGCACATCTGCGATGCGGAGTTTCTCGCCACCCGCCGCGGCGCGGTGAACTGCTACGACGCCCGCGCATGGTTCGAGACCAAGCAACTCTACGCCTCCGACTTTGCTGTGGATATCGCGCGCGAGGTCGCGGCCATCGTCCGCTCGCTGCACAAGCCGTCGAAGAAGGTGCTCGCGCTCGACCTCGACAACACACTGTGGGGAGGTGTCATCGGCGACGATGGCATGGCTGGCATCGAGATTGGCGGAACGCACGCGCGCGGCGAGGCGTTCAAGCAGTTTCAGCTTGCCATTGCCTCGCTTGCTAAACGCGGCGTCGTGCTCGCGGTGTGCAGCAAGAACGACTACAAGAACGCCGCCGAGCCGTTCGAGAAGCACCCGGAGATGGTGCTCAGGCTCTCCGACATTGCCTGCTTCAAGGCCAACTGGGAGCCGAAGTCCGAGAACCTGCGCCGCATTGCTGACGAGCTGAACCTCGGCCTCGACTCTATCGTCTTCGTCGACGACAACCCCGCCGAGATTGAGATCGTCAACCAGTTCGTGCCAGAGATCGAGACCATCCACCTGGGTCCCGACCCCGCCGAGTACGCATCGCAACTGCTCAACAGCCGCTTCTTCGAGCCGCGCTCCATCACCGCCGACGACCTGAAGCGCGGCGAGCAGTACCAGCAGCAGGCCGCGCGCGCGCAGGCCATGAGCTCTTCCGGCACCGACATGGAGTCCTACCTCGGCTCGCTCGATATGCACTCCACCATCAGCGAGTTCACGGCAGTCGATGTGCCGCGCATCTCGCAGCTCATCAACAAGAGCAACCAGTTCAACGTCACCACGCGCCGACGCACCGAGGCCGAGGTCGAGGCGTTGTTGACCGACAAGAGTCACTACGCCTTCAGTGTCCGGCTCGCCGACAAGTTCGGCGACAATGGATTGATCTCGGTCGTCATCGTCGCCGTCGAAGCGGAGACCGCGACCGTCGACACCTGGCTGATGAGCTGCCGCGTACTCAAGCGGCAGATGGAAGATGAGGTGGTCAACGAGATGGTGCGTCTGGCAAAGCTGCGCGGCTGCTCTTCGATCGTCGGCCACTATCTGCCGACGGAGAAGAATGGCATGGTGCGCGACCTCTTCCCGCGCATGGGCTTCACGCTCGTCGAGGAGACGCCGGAGCGCACAACCTGGCGGCTCGACGTCAACGCCTTCACCCCGCATCCCACACACATCCGGATAGACCGCAGGGCCTATCCCACCAACAGCCCGGAGAGCTTATGACGCAAACTGAAATCCTTGCAAAGATGCAGCCTGTCTTCGACGATGTCTTTCTCGACGACGTAAAAGTAACTCCAGAACTCAGCGCCAACGACGTCGAAGAGTGGGACTCGCTGCTCCAGATCTCGCTGGTGCTCGGCATCGAGAAGGCCTTCGGCGTGCGCTTCCGCGTCGGCGAGGTTGAGGCCACAAAGAACCTCGGCGAGTTCGCCAACCTCATCCAGCGCCGCATGGCTGAAGGCGCAAAGGCCTGATGTTTCCGGCGATCTGGTCCAACCGCCACGCCGTTGCGACGATCGCCGTCATCGCAACGCTGCTCTCGCTTCCTGTGCTGATGCACGTCGTGGGCCTGCCGTCGCGCGACCGCGTCTACACCGGCATCCGCGTCGAGACAGGCACCGGCCCGCTCGATGAACGCACCATCTTTCAGGAGAAGGGGCCGGTCGACATTCTCTTCATCGGCAGTTCGCTGATGGTGCGCGGCGTCGACATGGACTACATCCAGCAGCAGCTCAGCAAGCAGCTTGGCCGTCCGGCGACCGTGCGCTATCTCGCGCTCAAGTGGCAGGGGCTCGACATGCAGTACATGCTGATGAACGATTTTCTCGCGCATCGTCAGGCGCGGCTGATCGTCATGAACATGCCCAGCCTCGCGCTCAACGGCGACTCGCCGCACATCCAGGCGTATCGCTGGATGCGCTGGGGAGAGTTCCCGGCCTCCACCGCGGGGCTGTCCTTCAGCAGCCGCGCCGCCATCTATGGCGCGGAGGTCCTTGGCGCGCCGCGCCAGATCGTCAACTACATCCGCCCCAACGAGCGCATACAAAATCAGCAGACCGTCGACAAGCTCGGCTCGCAGTACGAGTACGGCTCCGTCGGCTACTACGGATCGAAGTTTGTCCCGGAGCAGCAAACGCCGCCCGCGATTCCCGTCGACAGCATGATCGCGCACGGCAAGGCCGACCCTAACTTCACCTTCGACCGTGAGGCACTCGGGCCATATCACACCGAGTGGGCGCGCCGCATCGGCGCACTCGCGCGCGAGAAGAACGTGCCCTTCGCCATCATTCATATCCCCGAGGACACCGAGCAGGGGATGAAGGTCGTGCCCGAGCGCATGTACTGGCCCCAGGTCGTCGGCATTCCGTCGGCTCCCGTCATCGGCATTCCCGCGGCCACGCTCTTCCGCGACGTCCCCGAAGCCGAGTACGACAACTACTTTTACGATCAGCACTTCAACGACAACGGCAAGGAGATATTCACCCACGCCATCGCCCCCGCCATTCTGGAGGTCTATGCCAACTCCGTCCGCTAAAGTGAATCCTCTGCTGATGGGTATCGTCATCTCTCTGTCGATCGCGGCCATCGTGCTGACGTTGTTCATTACACCCGACTCGCTGTCGGTCAATCTCGTCTATCAGGCGTTCTAGAACCGGAGGACCGCTTTACCGATGCCATTGATCGGCTTGAACCATCAGTCGTGGAACGCCCTTCTGCTGCTCACCCTCGCAGTGCCGTTCCTCTTTTATCCCATCGCCGGATACATCGTCCTGCGCTGGTCGCCGGCGAAGTTGAAGATGCCAGCATTTGCCGCAGTCAATCTCGGCTTCGCGCTTGCGGTCTGCCTCTCGCGCGGAACCTATGGCGTCCGCCTGCACTACATCAAGCAGTACATCGCCTTCTCTGCGTTCATGTTCCTGGTGTACATCGTCGTTGTCGGCTTGCAGTATCTGCTGCTCGACAAGAAGCTCGGCACGTGGCTTCCACTGGCGTTTCCCATCGTCGTTCTTATCGTTGTCAAATATCTTCCCGGCGCCTGGACGCGCACGCTGCTGCCCCACGAGTTCTCGAACAAGTATTTTGCGGACTTCTTCCTGGGCCTCTCGTACATGGCCTTCCGCCTCACGCACATGGTCTACGAGATCCGCAACGGCGTCGCCCCCATGCCGTCGTTCAGCGAGTACCTCTCGTTCGCCTTCTTTGTGCCCACGCTCTCCATCGGCCCCATCAATCCTTACAGCGCCTTTCACAACTCGCTGCACAATCCCGACCGCACGGCGATGCCCATCGCACGCTGCTGGGGGCGCATTCTCATCGGCCTCACTAAATATGTCTTCCTCGGCAATCTCGCCAATCAGCTTTCGTATGATGGTCTGCTTGCCGACGGCCTCCCGCACCACTGGATCGACTTTCCCATTGCCGTCGCAGGCTTCACGGCCTATCTCTATCTCAACTTCTCCGGCTTCTGCGACATTGCCATCGGCGTCTCCGGCTTGCTCGGTATCCATGTGCAGGAGAACTTCGACCGCCCGTTCCGCAGGCGCAACCTGCAGGAGTTCTGGGTGCACTGGCACATCACGCTCACCAACTACATGCGCGACATGGTCTTCGTGCCTCTGTCGAAGTCGCTGGTGCGCCGCTTCGGCCCCGCATCGGCGCCGCACTGCATCGCGCTGGCCATCGCCATCGTCTTCGTCCTCATGGGCATCTGGCACGGGGCGGGATGGAACTTCGTGCTCTACGGTGTCTGGCACGCGGTCGGAGTCGTCTGCGTGCATTACTACACGCTTTTTCTCAAGAAGCGTCTCGGCAAGGCGGGCTTTCAGAAGTACCGTGAGAACCCCGTGATCTACCACATCGCCAACGCGGTCACTGTGGCCTACTTCGCGCTCGGCCTTATCCTCGTAGCCAACACCATGCGCGGGCTTGGAATTATCTTCGGCGCGTTCCGGCCAATGTAAGCTGGAATCTCATCGTTTGAGGCACTGCCGGGTGCCCCATTCATGGCGCAGTCTCATCGCGGCATGGGTGGGTCATTCGAGCGAAGCTCGAACCGCCTTGCCCAAGAAGGCCTCACAGAAACTCATCGTCATGAAGAGGCGCTGTTTCATCCGCGCGAGCGAGATCTATTGAATGCCCAGCAGATGCTGGACGCGCAGCATCACGTAGACGATCAGGATCAGCCCGACCGACCACATCGCCGAGTACTGCACGATCTTCGGCACTTTCATTCGCTCCGGCGTCAGGTCCTGGTCCAGTGCCATGCGGTAGATCGCCTGCACCATGCCGCCGTAGATAAACAGCGTCATCACGTAGGCGCGCGAAAGGAACCACCCCGCGACGAAGTAGCCAACCAGGCTCACCAGCATCAGCCCGGCAATCCGCTTGATCTCCTCCGGCGGCAGCTTCTCGTCTTCCTGTTCCGTCTGCAAATAGAGCGGAACATCCGCCTGCCCTTGAACATCCTCCCGAACCGTTGCAGTGGCCATCATCGCGTCGCCTGCGTAGCCGGCAGGCTGCCAGCGCAACCCCGTCACAGGCTCACGTTGAAGACCGTATGCGGCATAGGGCAGCACTTCTTCCTCGTCGGCAGGCTTTGTGATTTCGCCCTTGGCGCATACTGAAGCATCGCGAAGAGTTGGCAGAATGAACATCACCCACCAGAACAGCCCAAACATGCCAAGTTCTGCCGCACAAACCACAACCGTATTGTGCGCCGTAATGGGGAAGTACTCGCTGAAGCGCTGGAAGCCCACTCCAAAGAGCGGATGGCCCTTGAGCAGGTCGAGGCCCTCAGCCCAAGCCTCCAGGCGGCCCGAACCGGCTTCCACCGAGACGTCGCGTCCGCCCGACCACCCCAGCACGCTCGTCAGAGCAAACAGACCCACGGCGATGATCGTCGCCGGAATCGTGCCGATCTTCTTGCGAAACGCGAACAGCACAACCGCCAGCAGCGCCAGCATGCCGCCGCGCGAGTGCGTCAGGTACATGCCGAATATCAGGATTCCCACCGGAACGAGCACGGCGAACAGGTTGCGCGGAGTACTGCCCTTGCGCCACAGGAAGAACATGCACGGTATCAGGCTCACCATCAACTGCGCGAAGTCGTTGGGGTCGTTGATAAACGCCAGACCGCGCAGCCGGTAGATGGCCTGGCCCTCGTCGTTGCCCTGGCCAATCAGGTACGGACTCAGGTAGTTGCCCGCGTGCAGCGCCATGTAGCCGCGCGCGATCGTAAAGACGCTCGCAATCGCCAGAACGATGGCGACCATCTGGAGATGCTTCCGCGTCCTGCAATTGATCGCTACCAGCACGAAGGTGAACGCGTTGGGAACGAAGTTGAAGATCGCCGCGGGAATTCCTCCCAGCCAGCCTGCCATCAGCATCGAGATAAAGACAGCGGAGCACATTCCCACCAGCGCATACGTCTGCGGAATGCTGAAGATCTTCGACCGCTGCAAGCTGCCCAGCGAGGCCACCGTCGCCAGAAAGGCCAGAATGATCTCGATGTGAAACTCGTAGATGGGTCCCCACAGCGTCTCCGGCCCGAGATACGCCGTCAAAATGAAGAGCAGTGTGAGGAACAGTCCCATACAATAAACACCGGTGCGTCTCTTCAAATACTAGTGCATCCTCGGGTTACAGAAGATGGCTCATAGGTGGCAGACGCCGCCAACGATTCTTCCGGTAAAGTTGCATTGTTCTGAATTTGCTATGAAGCTTCCCCGTCACGCAGAAATCTGGCTCCCGGCCTATCTCAAAGAACGCGCACGGCAACTGCGCCGCCCTCGGCCAAAGCGTCTATGGGTGGCAATTACAGACCACTACGAGCCTTTGGGCGGCCGCGTCTCGATGGAGCAGGCCCTCGCGCGCGTGGCCCGTTGGCAGCAGGCATGGCCGCGCATCGCCGATGCCGCACCGCGTGACGCTTCCGGTAAGTCTCCCTGTTACAGTTTCTTCTATCCGCAGGAGGAGTACCGCGCCGAGCTGCTTGCCCCGCTGGCCGAGATGACCCGCCAGGGAATCGGCGACGTCGAAGTCCACATCCACCATCACGACGAGACCCGCGAAGGCTTCCTCCAGAAGATGGGCGACTTCTGCCGCTGCCTTCGCAACGACCACGGCCTTCTGCACAATCACAACGGGCGCATGGTCTTCGGTTTCATCCACGGCAACTGGGCGCTCGACAACTCGCGACCCGACGGGATGCACTGCGGGGTTCCGAGAGAGCTTGCCCTGCTGCGCGACCTCGGCTGCTACGCCGACTTCACCATGCCGTCGCTGCCCTCGCCCACCCAGGGACACACCGTCAACCGCATCTACTGGGCCACGCAGACTCCCCGCCCCAAGTCCTACGACTACGGCGTTGAGGCGACCGCAGGCGGCGGCACGCAGGGCGACCTGCTTATGATCACCGGCCCCGTCGGTCTGCGCTTCGGCGAACGCATCGTCCCGCGCGTCGAGATGGGCGAGATCGCCGCCAACGACCTTCCAACGGCAAAGCGCGTCAAGCTCTGGCTCGACCACGCCCCCCGCGTCGGCGACGACGCCTTCATCAAGCTCTACACCCACGGCGCGCGCGAGGACAACGCCGATGCCCTGCTGGGAACGCCCACCCGCGCCGGCGGCCTCGAACAGATGTTTCGCTGGCTCCACGAGATCGCCGAGCAGCAGCAGATCGAGCTGCACTGGGCCAGCGCCTACGAGATGTTCCGCGCCGTCGAGGCCCAGACCGGCCCGCTGTTGACGAACGTGCCCAATGCCGACGCAGCATCCCAGGCCATCGGAGCCGGACGCTCTTGAACCTGCTGCTCATCACCTTCTCGTTCCCGCCCGCAGGGGGAGTCGGCGTACTTCGCGCCCTCTCGCTGGCCAAGTACCTGCCCGAAGACGGCGTCCGCGTCGATGTGCTCACCGCGCGCAACGCTCCAGCGGTCGGCAAAGACCTCTCGCTGCTGCGACAGGTCCCCGATCAGGTCACGGTGCATCGCACCTGGACGCTCGACCTGCCCTTCTGGCTGCGCAAGTCCGTCAAAAAAGTTGTCACTGGAGGCAAAGCAAAATCATCGCCCTCGAATGAAGTGTCACCGAGGCTCACCAACGAAGCGTCTTCGATGCCCCCCACGGAAGTGTCATTCCGAGCGGGCCAAAGGCGAGCCGAGGAATCCCCGCATTTTTCTCGCGAGGCCGCAAAACCCGCAGGCAACCCCATCAAGCAGGCGATCGCAAATCTCCTCCTCCCCGACCCGCAGATCGGCTGGCTCCCCTTCGCGCTTCCCGCCGCCGAACGCATCATTCGCGAGCGTGCCATCGATGCGGTCGTCATCACCGTCCCGCCGTTCTCCAGCGTGCGGCTTGCCACGCGGCTCAGAAAGATATTTCCGTCACTGCCCATCGTCGTCGACTTCCGCGACGAATGGCTCACCACAACGCTCGACCTCGTCAGCTTCAATAGCAACAGCCGCGCGCGCATGGTGGCGCACAAGGCCGAGGCCGAAGCCGTCCGCGATTCGTCTGTCGTGGTTCTTGTCACCGAGGCCGCAAAGTGCGAACTGCAAGCGCGCTACCCCGGCGTGCCGAAAGAAAAATTCGTCTGCATCCCCAACGGCTACGACACAACGCCGCCAACGGCGGAATCTGCAAGTCCCGCCGGGCGCGCGCCCCAGCAAAAACTCGTCCTCACGTACATAGGCACCGTCTACGGCTCCACGGCTCCAGGAACATTCGTCGAGGCGGTAAAAAGTCTTCCCGAAGACCTGCGCGCTCGCCTTTGCGTCCGCTTCATCGGCCACATTGAGACGCCTGCTTACCGCGAACAGCTTCTCTCGCTCGGCGACACCGTTGAGCTGAAGGGCTTCGTTCCCCAGGCCGAGGCACTCGCTGCCATTCGCGACACCGACTACCTTTTGCTCATCACGCACGACCGCATCAACGTAGCCGCAAAGTTCTACGACTATCTCGGCGGAGGCAAACCCATCCTCGGGGCCGTGCATCGAGACGGCGACGTGCGCCGCCTGCTCGAAGAGACCCGCGCCGGACGCTGGGCCGACTCATCCGATCCGCAGGCCATCCGTCAGATGCTCGTCGACGCTCTCGATCCCGCATTCGCAGCGTCCGCACCCGACTATGAGCGCATCGCCGCCTACCATCGCCGCCCGCTCGCATCGCGCTACGCCGCGCTCCTCCGCAAACTGACGAACGCCGACATATAGTTAGGGAGCAACTGATTTAGTCAACTGATCGTAACGAAATAAGTGTCATCCTGAGCGAAGCCCGAAGGGCGAAGTCGAAGGACCTGCTTTTATCTGCTGCTGCCTCGAACTCCAGAACGTTCCACGTCTTTTATGCCCATCCGGCCCATCCAATATCGTCGCAACCATACAACGGCAGGCAAGCCGTGAGAGTCGCCGTCATCACGCGTTACTTTCCCACCTCGCCTGAGCCGTGGGCCGGCCACTCCGCCTACCAGTCGCTGAAGTTCCTCGCGCAGCGCTGCGAGGTGAAGGTCTTCTACCCCGAGAGCGAGTACCCTCCGCTGCTCAAGCCAAAGAGCCGCGCCGGCCGCAACATCGACTACAGCTATCGCCCTGCGGGTGTCGAGGTCGAATACATCCCGTACCCCGCGCTCCCCGCCATCTCGCGTCCGCTCAACGGATGGTCTGCCGCTCGCAGCATCCTTCCGAGTGTTCGCGCCTACACCCCCGACATTATCCTCAACTACATCGTCTACCCCGACGGTGATGCCGCACTCCGCGTCGCGCGCGCACTCAAGGTGCCCTTCGCCGTCACAGCCATCGGTACCGACCTCAACGTCATCCCGCCGCTCTGCGAAGGCCTCACGCGCCGGGTGCTGCGCAGCGCCGACTTCACGATGACCGTCAGCGGAGATCTCCTTCGCACCGCGCGACGGCTGGGCGCTCCCGAAGACCGCAGCCGCGCAGTCCTCAACGGCTGCGACACAACTATCTTTCATCCCCGCGACCGCGCGCAGGCCCGCGCCGCGCTGAACATCGCCGCCGATGAAGAGGCCATCGTCTACGTCGGCCGTCTCGACATGGCCAAGGGACTCGGCGAACTGGTTGCCGCCGTCGCCAGTCTGCGCACGAAGCGCCCGCGCGTCCACTGCTACATCGTGGGCGGCGGCCCTGCGCAACAACCGCTCGCGGATGCCATTGCGGCGCGTCAGGCCGGGGCATATATAACGCTCATGCCCTCCTGCGCCACCGAAGGAGTCGCAAACTGGATGGCCGCCGCCGATCTCGTCACGCTGCCCAGCTATCGTGAAGGGTGCCCCAACGTCATCATCGAAGCACTCGCCTCAGGCCGCCCCGTGGTCGCCACCAACGTCGGCGGCATCCCCGAGCTGATGGACGAACGCGACGGCCAACTCGTCCCCGCCCGCGACGCCGCTGCACTTGAATCAGCACTCGACGGCGTACTTAGCCGTGCCTGGGACGCCGCCACCATCTCGGCGGGTCACAGCCGCAGTTGGTCTAACGTCACCGACGATGTGGAAGCGATTCTGAAAGGCATACTAAGCCGAAGGCAGGCATAGAAGACGCAAGTACGCCGGATGAAGTGATCACCACTCAGCAATCATTCGAAGACCACCCCGGAATTGTCATCCTGAGCGGAGCGTAGCGAAGTCGAAGGGCCTGCATTTTGCCTGTGACGCACCATCCCACCGTGTCGGGGCAGAACCTCAATAAAGCCGTGTGCGTGGCACTGGAGCCGACAGCGGAGCGCCCACACTCTCGCCCGGCTTTCTCATGCTGGTCACGCGGATTGGCCGAGGCGGGACCTCCGGCATGCCAGCCTCGCTTAGCTTGTACAGCAGCGAGCGATAGCTGATCTGCAGCCATTTTGCCGTCTTCTGCCGGTTCCAGCTATTGGCTTGCAGCACCTTCAGAATGATCTGGCGCTCAAGATCGTGCGTCGCCTGTCGCGTAATGTTCTTGAGCGAGACCGGCGCGCTCAGGTCGATCTCGGTTGTAATGCCGCCGTTCTTCTCCTCCGGCATCAGCTCCGAGACCAGCGCCTCTTCACTGCCGATCAGCACATAGCTGCGAACCAGGTTCTCCAGTTGGCGGATGTTCCCCGGCCAGTGGTAGTTCTGCATCAGCCGGACCGCGCTCTTCGAGAGCAGCTCCGGGGTGTGGTTGAAGATTTTGGAGTAGTGGTCGATAAAGTAGTCGATCAGAACTGGCAGATCGGCAATTCGCTCCCTGAGAGGGGGAAGGTTGATCGTCACCGCATTGATGCGGAACAGAAAGTCGAGCCGGAACGTCCCGGCCTCCACCTGTGTTCTAAGATCGCCGTTGGCCGCCGTCACCAGCCGGGTCGTAATCGAGCGCGACTCATGCCCGCCAACGCGAGTGAAGGTGCCGTCCTGCAGCACCTGTAGCAGCTTCGACTGGACATTCAGATCCAGGCTGCCCACCTCATCCAGAAACAGCGTTCCATTGTGCGCCTGTTCCACCCGGCCCAGCTTTGTGTTCATGGCACCGGTGAACGCGCCCTTTTCGTAGCCGAAGAGCTCCGTCTCCAAAAGCGAGTGGGGAATGGCCGGACAGCTCACCTTGACCAGTGCGCCGCGAGCGCGCAGGGACAGGGCATGCAAAAGCTGGACACACAGCTCTTTGCCCGTTCCACTCTCTCCCTGGATCAGTACGGGCACATCCGTTTCAGCAACCCGTTCGATCTTGTTCCGCACAGCCTGCATGGCTGCAGTCTTGCCAAAGAGAATATCCATCGGCGGAAGGTTGTTCGCAACAGCGGACTCAGCAAATTGAACCAAGGGATCTCTTCCTGTCTCAGCGCATAGGTGCAAAATGGTGCAATGCTTGTTGACAAGCACGTGAAGCGCCATTTTTTCCAGAAGCAGAGAAGATGTTGCCGTTTGAGGTGGAAAAAGTGGCATCTTTTCTGGAACCCGATTGGTAAATGCCCCTTATCCTTAGTCCTGTTGCCAGTTAGCGGTCTTTCAAAAAAAAATATCGTCAAGGATGAGCCAGATAGTTTTCCGTCTCATAGTCTCGTCCGGCATCGATGGCAGACGGGAAGCAAAGGGCAGGGAGTGGTAAATTTTTTTCCCTTTTGTCGGCAAAATTCTTAACATTTTTGTGTCGCACTTTGCATATTCCGAACTAGAATTTGCTACAGAACAAAGTTGCGAAGCACTCCCCACTTCGAAACTGCTTAGTTTCAATCAGTAAAGGATTGTTCTCCGTTGGAGAAACGATCTGTTGGTTCCAGTGTTGTCTGGTATTACAGGGGTGCCCATGTCTGCTTCGTTGTCTTACCCGATGTCTAACTTCGTAAGCTCCAGTGCCAAGTCACGCCCTCAGGTTCTGATCCTCGAGCCGGACGTCGCAGTGCTCGAGTATCTCAGGCTTACGCTTGGCGACCGATACGCCCTCAATCTCTTCTCGGAGGAGCAGTCCCTTCTGGCCCGCCTCAATCAGAGTGAGCGTGCCGACATTCTGCTGCTGGCCCTGCATCCCGGCAAGGATTCCATGCCGCTCCTCACGGAGATCCGCTGCGCCAGACCCCAGCTTCCGGTGATCGTCCTGTCCTGCTCGGCGGAGCTGCGCGACCTGGAGATGACGATCCGCCTGGGTGTGCGCGGCATTGTCATGAAGCCCTTCGTCGGTGCCGATATCGAAGAGGCCATTGAGGAGCAGCTCGTCCCGGCGGATGGTAAGGGGGAGGTTCCCGACTCGCCCCGCGAGATTCCCCTCAACGAGACGCACTCGTTCGTCCGTTCCAGCAAGCGCATGCGCGACCTCGAGTCGCAGGCCGCGCTCGTCGCCCGCGCCGACATTCCGCTGCTGATCCTGGGAGAAAGCGGAACCGGAAAAGAGATCCTCGCGCTCTATACGCACAAGATGTCGTCGCGCAGCCAAAACACCTTCCTTAAAGTGAACTGTGCCGCCGTGCCGGCCGACCTGCTCGAGAGCGAGCTCTTCGGTTATGAGCAGGGCGCGTTCACCGGCGCCGTCAAGACCAAGCCCGGAAAATTCGAGGTCTGCTCCGGTGGCACCATCTTCCTCGACGAGATCGGCGAGATGCCCGCGCTGCTTCAGGCCAAGCTGCTTCAGGTGCTGCAGGACGGCACCTTCTCCCGCCTGGGAAGCCGCAACACCATGAAGGTGGACGTGCGCGTCATCGCCGCAACCAACATCAATATGAAAGAGGCGATGGCGAACAAGACCTTCCGCGAAGACCTCTACTACCGCCTGAACGGCTTTACCCTCAACATCCCCGCCTTGCGCGACCGCAAGGAAGAGATCCCGGTGCTGGCCGAATACTTTATGCGCAAGGGAGCGCGCCGTTATGGCCGCGACCCGCTGCCGTTCTCGGAGAGGCTCATCGCCGCGCTTGAGTCGCACAACTGGCCCGGCAATCTGCGCGAGCTGGAGAACGTCGTCAACCGCTATCTCGTCCTCGCCGACGAGCGCTCCATCATCGACGAACTGGCTCCTCCGCCCAGCGCGCAGGTATCCGCGGGTGTTCCTGTTGAAGCTGCAAGTGGCGCAGGCCTCAAAGCGTTGGTAAAAAATCTAAAGGGCGGCGCCGAAGCGGCTGCGATTGCACAGGTGTTGGAGGGGACTGGATGGAACCGCAAGGCGGCGGCAAACGATCTGCAGATCAGCTACAAGGCTCTGCTCTACAAGATCAAGCAGTACGAACTGTCTCCGCAAGATCGCGCGTAGCCTCCAAGATCGCCGCAGTGGCCGCGGCTACGTCCGAGGGAGTCTACCGCGTCGTGGTTCGTTTTGAAGACCGCATCGTCCGTGGGACGGTACGCCTCGAAGACCTGGGATCCATCGAACAGCTCCTGCAGAACGACCCCCACGCGCCCCTCGACACCATCCGGCTCAAGCTGATCGACACCGGCGAGATCGAAGAGGTGACTACCCACGACGCCAAGGCCGTCTTCTTCGTCAAGACCTTCGATGGCGACGTTCGCCACAAGGCCCTGCACTTCCACCTCAACGTACCCGTCGTCCCGGGGCTGTGGGTTCGCGTCTGCTTCACCGACGGCGAGATGATCGAGGGCATCATCAGCAATACCAGCGACTACGTTCTCGAAGAAGGCTTTTTCCTCATCCCCACCGATCCCAACGGCAACAACCGCCTGGTCTACGTGAACAAGCGCGGCCTCAAAGACTTCCACGTTCTAGGCATGCGCAACCCGCCCAGGAACCTGCACAAGCTGTAGAGTTGCAGGGAACAGGGAACAGGGAACACAGTACGCAGCAACCCATTTTTTTGTCATTCCGTAGCGAAGCGGAGGAATCTGCTTTTCCTCACTTAGAGGGCAGCGTTATCCGCATAGGTGTACGCTGCCCCACGTCCGAGAAGTGCGATCAGGCAACATCTATAGCGTCCGAACGATCCACGGAAGACCGAACCCTACGCCACTGGCACGGTCTCCCGGGCCCATGCGATCGTCTTCTCAAGCCCATAGCTCAGATCGGCGATCACCTTGTAGCCGAACGCCTCTTCCGCCGCTGCAATTGACGCCAGCGAGTGCTTGATGTCGCCATTACGCTCGGTCTCGTGCTTCACCTCGCCGGCAAAGCCGGTGATGCGTTTGATCTCGGCGAAGGCATCGAGCAGCGTCGTCCGCCTGCCTGTGGCGATGTTGAATATTCTGCCCGCCACCTTCTCGCGCGGGGCCTTCGCCGCCAGCAGGTTCGCGCTCACCACGTTGTCGATGTAGACGAAGTCGCGGCTCGTCAGCCCATCGCCGTAGATCGTCGGTGTCTCGCCTGCAAGCATCAGCGAGATAAACCGCGCCAGTACGCCCGAGTACTGCGAAGACGGGTCCTGCCTCGGCCCAAAGACGTTGAAGTAGCGCAGCGCCACCGTCTCCAGCCCGAACACCTTGTAGTAGCTCGCAAGATAGTGCTCGCCCGCCACCTTCTGCACCGCATACGGCGAGATCGGCTCCGGCAGCATCGTCTCCTTCTTCGGCAGCGTGGGGTTGTCGCCATAGGCAGCAGAAGACGCGGCATAAAGCAGCCGCTTCACGCCCGCCTGCCGCGCAGCTTCCAGCACAATCAGCGTGCCGTCCAGGTTCGGTCCATTCGTGCCCACGGGATCGTTCACCGACTTCGGCACTGAAGGTATGGCGGCTTCATGAAAGACGTAGTCCACATCCTTCATCGCCGCGCGCACCTCGTCGTTGTCCAGCACATCGGCGTGACGAAAATCGATCTTCTTGCGGATATCCTCAAGGTTGGCCGGCGACCCACTCGAAAGATTGTCGAGCCCGCGCACATGCGCGCCTTCCGCAACCAGCGCACGAGCGATGCTTGAGCCGATGAACCCTGCGATTCCTGTAATAAGAACTGTCGACATGGGCCTCCAAAGAAAACAACATCGAGGCGATCGATCTGCCCGTGCCTACAAGATTATCGTAGCCACTCCAGCACCGGCGTGGGTCATCGCTACATAAAAAGTGGCAGTTGCGCCAGCATGGTGGCAAAGCAAAGAGGAGCAGCCGCGAAGGCCGCTCCTCTCGTTCAGCGTAAGCGGAATCCGTTATGCGCCCACCGGCTCCGCGACCTTCACATTCACCGGCGTCAGCCAGTTGTACCTGTCGGCCTTCAGGCCGTTCACGATGCCGAAGAACTCCTCGTGCAGCGCCGATGTAATCGGCCCCATCGTGCCGTCGCCAACCAGAATGCGGTCGACCGAGCGCAGGTGCGTCACCTCGGCGGCCGTGCCGGTGAAGAAGGCCTCGTCGCAGATGTACAGCAGTTCGCGCGGAAGCGCCTGCTCAACGACCTCAATGCCAAGTTGCTTGGCCAGCGTAATCACCGAGCTGCGCGTAATGCCGCTCAGCACCGAGTTCGCCAGCGGAGTCGTGTACAGCACGCCGTTACGCACCAGGAACAGGTTCTCGCCCGAGCCTTCCGACAGATAGCCGTTCACGTCGAGCGCAATTCCCTCGGAGTAGCCGTTGACCTCGGCCTCCATGCGGATAAGCTGCGAGTTCATGTAGTTCGCGCCAGCCTTTGCAAGAGAGGGCATCGTGTTCGGCGCAAGCCTCGACCAGCTTGACACGCACACGTCCGCGCCGTCGTTGCCTGGAACGTACTTACCCCACGGAAAGTTCGCGATGTAGACCTCGACCGGCGACTTGATCGGATTCACACCGACCTCGCCATAGCCGCGGAACGCGATCGGCCGGATGTAGCACGGTGCCACACCGTTGGCTTCAATCACATCGACGACGGCGGCCGAAAGCTGGTCGACCGTGTAGGGCAGCGGCATGCGGTAGATCTTCGCCGAATCGACCAACCGCTGCATGTGCTCGGTCAGGCGGAAGACGCCCGCGCCGGAAGGCTGCTTGTAACAGCGGATGCCCTCGAAGACCGAGGAGCCGTAGTGCACAACGTGGCTCATCACATGGATCTGGGCCTTGTCCCAGGGAATGAGATTGCCGTTGTGCCAGATGTTCGTTGTCGCTTGTACGGGCATGTTCGCTCCTGTGGCTAAACATTGATTATAGCGGGATCGCGAAAGCAGGGAATAGAGAGCTGGGAGTAGGAAGAGTTGTCAGTTCTCCGTTATCAGTTGTCCCCGTACCCGGTTGCCCTATCCTCTTTAGTCGCCGAGGGGAGAGTGGATGCACAAATCCACCTGCAACGGGTGACACTTTCAGGGAATCCGCAATCCCTTTGGCGTCCTTCAAACCGCTGTCTCGACCATGCTATTCTCGCCACACTCCCCCATCCTCGATAGTGGGAACTCCGTAGCAGGTCCAACTGAGAGATGAAGATACATCTGGTCTGTCTGCTCGAAAGCACCTATAACGCGATGCTTGAGCTCTACCGTCAGGCATCGCCGCAAAAGCATGTGCTCGTGGACGATCCAGATGAGGCCGACATGATCCTCTTCGTGGGCCGCTGGTCCTTCTTCGGAAACGGCGTCGTCGATAACCCACTGCCGCGCCAGTATCCCGAAAAAACCTTTGTCTACAACGACGACGACGTGCTCACGCCGCTGTTGCCAGGTGTCTATGCCAGTGCCACCCAGCCGCGCGTCCTCCGCCTCAACCGCACGGAAAACCAGAAGTTCATCGACTGGCCAAACCCCAACGTCCAGCCCATCGAGACGGGAAAGAAGCACCTCTTCTCCTTCTCCGGACGCTCCAGCTCGCTTCTGCGCAAGAGACTCTTCCGCATCAACTTCCGCCGTGACGATATCTGCGTCAAGGACACCTCCTATTACGACCACTGGGAGATACAGCCCAATCGCGACGAAAACCAGAAGGAGTACGTCGCCACCATCGCCGCCAGCCGGTTTGCGCTCTGCCCCAAGGGAGCGAGCGCCGGCTCCTACCGTCTGTTCGAGGTGATGGAGATGGGAGTCGCCCCCGTCATCCTCTCCGACCGCTACATTCTGCCCCACGGCCCGGACTGGGACAGCTTTGCCCTGCGAATCCCCGAGCGCAGACTCCGGGACCTCGCCACCATCCTCGACCGCCACGCGCACGAGAGCGAGGAGCGCGGCCGCAGGGCGCGAGAAGAGTACGAGCGGTGGTTCTCCTCGCCCATGGTCTTCAACCATATCGTCGAGCTGTGCGAGCGCATCCGCCAGCGACGCAGGGTTCCCGAACGCTGGGTTCAGCCCTTCTGGGGCCTCATGCTGTGGAAGCTCCGCCTCGTCCGCAGCCTGCGCGAAGCCTCAAAACGCATCATCCTGTGGTGTGCCAATCTGCTCTCCCGGCGCGCTCCAGACACGCAATTCGACGCCGACTAGATACCCTGTCCAGGTACAAAACCGGGTGCCCCATTCATGCGGCTTTATCGCATGGGTGGGTCATTCGAGCGAAGCTCGAATCCTGTCTCTCCAACGTAGATACAATCCCCTCGTGTGAAAATAAGCCGTGGCTTTCGATCCCCACCTCACGGCGCTCTCCGGTTTGCAGCACTCCATCTATGTGCGGTTCTCCGTGCTCGCGCTCAGCTCCATCTTCTTTCTGGTAGACCCCTTCGCCGCGCTACCCACATTTCTGGCCATTACCACTGGCTCCGACGCGGCACGCCGCAAGCGCATCGCAGGAAAAGCCTCACTGACCGCGCTCATCTTTCTCAGCGCCTTCGCCGTCGCAGGACAGTACATCTTCAAGATGTTCGGCATCACCCTGCCCGCCTTCGAGATCGCCGGTGGAGTCATTCTTCTGCTCATCGGCCTCGACATGCTCGAGGCCAAACGCTCGCCCACGCAGGAAGCTTCAGGCGACACCGAGGCCGCCGCCAGCAAGAAAGACGCTGAGGACGCGGGCATCGTCCCCCTCGGCATCCCCATGCTCGCCGGCCCCGGCGCCATCGCCTCTGTCATGGTTCTCGTCGGTCAGGCGCAGACCATGTGGCAGATGGCCGCGATCCTCGGCTCGATCTTCATCACCGCCGTCATCTGTTACTTCGTCCTCGGCAACTCCGACAAAGTCGCAACCATGCTGGGGGACACCGGCATCCGCATCCTCGTCCGCATCATGGGCCTGCTGCTGGTCGCACTCGCCGTGCAGTACTTCGTCAACGGCATGGCCGACCTCGGAGTGATCGCGAAACCGTCCTGAACTGCCAGGGAACAGGGAGCAGGAGCAGGAAGAGTTGTCCGTGTCATGCGGTCCCCATTGAAGTGTCATTCCGAGCGAGCCGCGCGTGAGCGAACCACCCCTTATTGAGGTGTCATTCCGAGCGAGCCGAAGGCGAGTCGAGGAATCCCCGCATTTCCTCCGTGCCGCCACCTGCCCCGGTGCCTCGCAAATCACCCGCCTGCCAATAACTTAGCCATCCACTGGCGATGCCTCCGCCGCAGTGGTAATGTGTGGGGCATGAGGAACTTTCCGAGAGCGATTCAGGCTGCGATTGTCACTGTTGGTTTGGCGTTGATCTCCACCCCCGCCTGGGCGCGCTTTCAGATTCCACCACCCTGCAAAAACTCCTACACCGTCGAGCAGGAGCAGACAGAAGGGGCCAAGGTCGCCGCCGAGGTCTTCAAGCAGATGCCCGTGCTGCCCGACAGCTCTCCCGTCTCGCAGTACGTCCGCAACCTCGGAGCGAAGCTCGTCAACGTCACCCCCGGCTATCGCTGGCCCTTCAACTTCCACGTCGTTGCCAGTGAAGAGATCAACGCCTTCGCCCTGCCGGGCGGGGCGATGTTCGTCAACCTCGGGGCCATCAACGCCGCTGAGACCGAGGCGCAGCTTGCGGGAGTTATGGCGCACGAGCTCTCGCACGTCGTCCTCCGCCACTCCACCTGCAACATCACCAAGCAGCAGGCCCCGAGAATGTGGGCAGGCCTCGGCCAGCTCGCCGCCGGAGTGCTGCTTGGCAACGGCGCGCTTGGCTCCATCGCCCAGCAAGGCATCGGCACCGTCGCCGGTCTCAGCTTCCTGCGCATGTCGCGCGACGACGAGAAGCAGGCGGACCTCCTCGGCACCGACATCCTCTACGACGCAGGCTACGATCCCCGTGGCCTCGTCCAGTTCTTCGAGATCATCCAGGCCAAATACGGCGAGGGCGGAGCGCAGATATTCAGCGACCACCCCAACCCCGGCAACCGTACCCAGTACGTCTCCGCCGAGATTGCCAGCCTCCCGCCGCGCTCCAATCCCAGAGTTACTTCGGCCGAGTTCACCCGTGCCAAGGCTCTCTCCATCAAGGAGAAGACCTATAACTCCAAGGAGGTCGAGGCCGGTGCCTGGCGCAGCACCGGCAAATACGCCCTGCTTCCCGGAGGCCCGGCCACCATCATTCCCGCAGCCGCCACTTCTTCGAGCGGCGGTTCTTCAGACGGGCAGAGTGGCCCGGTCGGAAGACTCTCCCGTGCCTCGCTCGGACTCAACGACCGCATGACGGCCTATCAGGGCGCGACGTTTTCCATGAACTACCCTTCAAGCTGGCAGAAGGGCGAAGGCCAGAACGGCAACGTTGCCTTCGTTCCGCCCAACGGTGCCGGACAGGCTGGGATCGCCTATGGCGCAATCGTCGACGGGGCCAAATTCCAGAGCCCTGTCCGCGACCGCAACGCACTGACGCAGGCGACATCCGCCATAGCTCGCCAACTCAGCCAGGACAACGGCGGCATGACACAGGCCGGAGAGCTGACCACGCTTAACGTAGGCGGCCAGATGGCAAACGCCGTGGAGCTGCGCGGGAAATCTCCCGTCTCCAACGGCAATAACACCGTTGCCGAGCGCGACCTGCTCGTCACCGTCGCCCGCCCCGATGGGGCCGTCAGTTACATTGTCTTCGTCTCGCCGGAGCCCGACTTCCAGACGCTCAAACCGCTCTACAACTCCATGCTCCAAAGCTTCCGCGTGCGGTAGTCATAGAAATGAAGAAATAGGGAACACTGAACGCAGGGCACAAACCCAGGGCCAACGGCCCGCAGTATTCTAGCCTGGGCCGGAGATCCAGGTTCGCGGTTCCAAACGACCAAAGCGCTGAATGCGCAACATAAAATACGGCACGACTCTGAAACGGAAATGCTCTACCGAACCAGCAGGCCAGAGACCGCCACCAGCAGCCCCGCCCCTCCCAGCGCTACGCCGAGGAAGAAGTACGTCTTGTTGCGTGTAAACAATGTGATGGAAGCGAGCACGACCGCGATCTGCAGCAGGGCTTCACCCAGGTCGTACCGCGAAGCCTTGGCCTCCGCGCGCGAAACTTCGCTCTCGTACTCGCGGGCCCTCTCCTGCTCCTGATCGAGATCGGTCTTCCACTTTTCAATGTGGGCCTTGTACTCCTCGACCTTTGCTCTAACCCCGGCCTGATCGGTATTCGGCTGCATCCCCAGCAGATCGACCGTGACGGAGAGATTGTCCATGCGGATCTTCTTGGCCTGATACTCGTTCCACTGGTCGGTCGCGCGGCCCTCCATTAGCACGGCTTCCGTGTGTGTGCGATGCCCCAGGACCGTGACCATCGCAACCAGCACCGCAAGAATTGAGATCGTCAGCGAGATCGTCTTCAGCGATTCACCGCCCGATTCGCTGGCTTCCTTGAGCTGCTTGCCGAACTCTTGAACTTCCTCGGGTTCCATGGCGACTGATTCTAGCCTCGATCGTCTACCGCGAGACATCTTTAAATTCCCCACCGTTATTGAACAAATCGAGTTTTCTACAGAAAAACTGAGTTTTTAACAGGCCATGGAGTTGCAGGGATACGTCTTCGTTGGTACTCTCAGGAAGTCGCAGTGAGTTGCCGGCTTGCACGGAAGTGGAAAGCACGGTATGATCACTGAGTAGCAAAGAGCTTCGCACCTGAACCGGCAAGAAGGGTCAAGGTAAGTCGGAGCGCAGTCCAAGCGTTTGATCGCGGCACGAGCCAACGGCCAGCCGAATCCAAACCCAAGCAACTGCAAGTGGATATAAGAAGCCCAGGCTTCGCGGCACATTTTGCGCCGTTACGGTATTTTGATATTTGCGCGTGGTGAACAGGTCAAATGAAGCTTTCATGGCTTCCTCGTGTCAGGCTCGTCATTCTGAGCCAAAGGCGAAGAATCCCTGTAGTTTTCTTCTTCTCAAAGTCGCCGAGTGGCGAGAGAAAGAAAAAAACAAAAAACTTCAAAAACAAGTTGACACGAGATTGAAACTTCGATAATCTCAAAAAGTTCGCTAAAACGTCGAACGCTGCTGTGAGATAAAGTCGAGGCTAAGCAGTAAAGCCCGCAAGCAGCGGAAAACAAAGACGAAAACAGCGCATCAAGTTCGAGGACACGATCCAGGCTTTGAGCCGGATAGGTCCTTGATCCAAAGCTGCCCGCCTAGTGCGGATGCAGTTCGGATCTTTGACAACATAGTTGAACGTGCCAGTCGTGAGATGATTTGGAATTTGGTTTAGTCATTCTCACTAGTTATATCCTCCAACCCTTTCGAGCGGTTGGAGGCGTCTGACTCCCGGACCTCCGTCCTGGGAGCGGACACACCAAGATTAAACGAGAGTTTGATCCTGGCTCAGAATCAACGCTGGCGGCGTGCCTAACACATGCAAGTCGCACGAGAAAGCGGACTTCGGTCTGTGAGTACAGTGGCGCACGGGTGAGTAACACGTGAATCATCTACCTTCGAGTGGGGAATAACCTCGGGAAACCGAGGCTAATACCGCATAACACCTACGGGTCAAAGCAGCAATGCGCTTGAAGAGGAGTTCGCGGCAGATTAGTTAGTTGGCGGGGTAATGGCCCACCAAGACGATGATCTGTATCCGGCCTGAGAGGGCGCACGGACACACTGGAACTGAAACACGGTCCAGACTCCTACGGGAGGCAGCAGTGGGGAACTTTGGACAATGGGCGCAACCCTGATCCAGCCATTCCGCGTGAGTGAA
>JAFDVV010000016.1 GCA_018268775.1 Acidobacteriota bacterium
ACCGTCCGGACCACGGCGCCGTTCGAGCTGATCAGGCCGTTCTCCTCGCGCAAGCCCAGTCCGCGAAGCACCTTCATCGCATAGTTGTGCCGCCGTCCGGTCGCAATCACGACCTCCACCCCGGCCCGCTCAGCCGCCTTCAACGCCGCAAGGTTCCGCGCGCTCACCTGGCCGTCGCCACCCAGCAGCGTGCCATCCATGTCCACCGCCACCATGCGAATCCGCTGGCTCATCTCACTATCTTCTCATTGCCTCCAAAGTGCCGTATCAACCGTACTTCGTGAAGATGTCATCCCGACCGGAGCGCAGCGTAGTGGAGGGACCCGCTTCTCAAGCTCCGCCTCCAGGCCGCAATAAAAGACACCAATCGCCGGGTGCCCCATTCATGCGGCTTCATCGCATGAGTGGGCCATCGCGCAACGCGCGATCCGCTTTCATTCTCTAGTAGCATTCTCCCCATGCCCAGCATCGCATCGCTCGAGTGCTCCCGCTGCCATCACCACATCTCCGCCGAAGCCCCGCAGACCGTCTGCCCCAGGTGCGCAGGCTCACTCTACGTCCGCTACGACATGGACGAACTCAAGCGCACCGCGCGGCGCGAAGACATCACGGCAAGGGCCGACGCCAGCACAACCTCACTCGGCATGTGGCGCTACTCCTCAGTTCTGCCCGACGTCACCCCCGTCACCCTCGGCGAAGGCTGGACACCGATGCTCCACTCCCGCCGCTACCCCGGCCTCTATATCAAGGAAGAAGGAGCCAACCCCACCGGCGCCTTCAAAGCGCGCGGCCTCTCGCTCGCCGTTACCATGGCGAAACACTACGGCCTCAAACACCTCGCCGTGCCCTCCGCGGGCAACGCTGCCGGAGCGCTCGCCGCTTACGCTGCCGCTGCCGGGATCTCGGCCCACATCTTCATGCCACAGGACGTGCCCTTCGCCAACTACGTCGAAGGCATCGTCTACGGGGCCGACGTCAACCTGGTCGACGGCCTCATCTCCGACTGCGCCCGCATCGTTGGCGAACGTATCAGGCAGCAGAAAGAAACCAACACCCCTGCGAGCGAAGTCTGGTTCGACGTCTCCACGCTCAAAGAACCCTTTCGCGTCGAAGGCAAAAAGACCATGGGCTACGAGCTCGTCGAGCAGCTCGGCTGGACCTACCCGGACGCCGTCTTCTACCCCACCGGCGGAGGCGTCGGCCTCATCGGCATGTGGAAGGCCTTCGAGGAGATGGAAGCACTCGGCTGGGTCAGCGGCAAGCGCCCGAAGATGTACGCCCTCCAGGCCGCAGGCTGCGCCCCCATCTCCACCGCCTTCGACCATCACAAGCCCACCAGCGAGTTCTTCCCCAACGCCGACACCTTCGCCGCCGGCCTCCGCGTCCCCAAGCCCTACGGCGACTACATCATCCTCGACATCCTCCAGCAGTCCGGCGGCAAGGCCATCGCCTCCGACGACAAAGCCATCCTCGCCAGCATCCTTGACTACGGCCGTAACGAGGGCATCTTCCTATCGCCTGAAGGCGCCTCCGCCACCGCCGCCTACGACCAACTTCTTAAGACCTGCGAGCTCAAGCCCACCGACAAGGTCGTCCTCTTCAACACCGGCGCAGGTCTCAAGTACACCGACATGACCGCCGAGGCCATGCACCTCAAACGCCCCAACGGGAAAAAGCCACTCTCCCCACCAACCTTCCCGTAGAAAGCATCATCACCCCGCAATAGGTTGTCTCTTTAAGGTTGTCTTCTTAACAAACAGGCATCCCTCTTTGTCATTCCGCAGCGAAGCGGAGAAATCTGCTTCTCTCCGACCTCAGTCATTCAGCCGGGTGCCGGGTGCCCCATATCTGGCGGTCTCATCGCCAGATGTGGGCCCATTCGAGCGAAGCTCGAACTGCGATACATTGAGTGCGAATGAATATCCCTCGGCAACTCCTGGCAATCCTTCTGCTCCTCAGCCCAACGCTATCGGCTCAGACCCCGCCGACCTCCATTCCAAAACCATCCCCGCAGAACCCCTCACCCATGACGGAGTCCCTCCGCGTCCACACCCGTCTGACCAAGGTCGACGTACCGGGCAGACGCATCGAACTCTCCAGCGGTACCCTGCTCGTCCCAAACACAGCGCGCGTCCGGCCCACCATGCCGCTATACATTCACTTCCACGGAGCACCCTGGGTCGCCGAGCAGAGTATCCACGCGGTCAATCCTCGAGCCGCCATCATCACCTTCAACATCGGCGCCGGCTCCGGGGTCTACTCCCGAGCCTTCCATGACCCCGCACGCTTCGAGCAGCTCCTTACGGAAGCCGCGAAAGCTATCGACCCCAACCATCCGCCCCAGTTCAAGCCCATCACGCTGTCCTCGTTCAGCGCAGGCTACGGAGCGATACGCGAAATCCTGAAGAATCGCGATAACTGGAGGTACTTCGACCGCATCGTGCTCGTCGACAGCCTGCACACCGGCTACATCCCCGACGGCGCACCCGGCCCGCTCGACCCCGTGCCGTTACAGCCGTTCCTCGACTTCGCTCGCGAAGCCGCCGCCGGACACAAGGTCCTCGTATATACCCACTCCGAGATATTTCCCGGCACCTTCGCCAGCACAACCGAGACCGCCGACTACCTCATCACGACGCTCGCCCTCAAACAGCATCCTGTCCTGAAGTGGGGTCCCGGCGGCATGCAGCAACTCAGCGACCTTCATGTCAAAGGCCTGCGCATCCTCGGCTTCGCCGGCAACTCCGCACCGGATCACGTCGACCAGTTCCACGGCCTCGAACACTGGCTCAGGATGGCAAAGTAATCCGCATCACCGTTGCCGCGTCATTTCTCCGCATCTCCTCTGACCCGCTACATCGTCGATCGCCGATGACAAGATGATCGGTACAGATACAAAACCCCTATAAACACTGCACAATTTTGCATAGTCGATGTATCCACCTCGGCACTTTGCACGCTCGCAAGCACGTAATCAGATGAAGGAGGCCTAATACAAAAACAAAGGCAGCACATCAATGAAAACAGCTCTTCTCCTGGTAGCTGCATGTCTCACTCCCGCAGTCTGTGTCGCAGACACTCTTCCCTTCGGTCAGGCAAGCGCTTACAACGTGGTCGCGCTCGGAACGGTCGATAGCAACGGAAACCCAGTCATCGCTGGCACCATCGCCACCAATGCCGATATCGGCGGCCGCATTGCCGCAGCCGACCAGGTTTTGATAGGCACCACCATCGGCAGCGGCCTCAACGCCGACCCCTGGGGAGCGGCGGCTACCTATGGCATGGTCTCTACCAACGGCCTCGTCGCCGGACAGATCTTCAACATCAACGGAGGCGGCAACATCTACGCTCCGGGAAACAACGCCACCATCAACTTCAACGACGGCGGCGTCCGCGTGACCAGCGGCCCCTCGGGCCTCGACTTCTCCACCTTGCGATCCACGCTGCAACTGCAGAGCGCCACGCTCGCCCTGCTCGCTCCCAACGGAATCGTGGGTGCTCCAACGCCTTCCGGTGCAAATCCGTCGTGGCTCATCCTCGAGGGCACGAGCTCCACGCTCAATGTCTTCAACATCACCGCCGGACAGTTCGCCGACGCCAACCACAACATCGACATCGTCGTTCCCGCAGGCTCGACCGTCATCGTCAACGTCTCCGGCACAAACGTCACGCTGGGAGCGGGAATCTACTACAACGGAGTTCAGTACTCAGGCGACAACGCGGCCGACCAGAACATCCTCTTCAACTTCTCCGAGGCCCAGACACTCGCCATCGACGCGCAGTTCAGCGCATCGGCCCTCGCACCCTACGCCGTTCTTACCGGAAACGGCCAGATGAGCGGCAACTTCATCGCCGCGCAGATCGGCCAGACCGGCGAGATCCACAACGTCGAGTTCACTGGTGCCCTCCCCACTCCGCCCAACGATCCTCCCACCGTCCCCGAACCCGGCACCCTCGCCCTGATGGGCACTGGGGCCCTGTCGCTCGCGATGCGCCTGCGTGGCGGAAGACGCAGCTAGAACGAAGACCGGCAACCCACTAGAATAGAAGCCAGTCGACCAGAGCCCCGAGCGATCGGGGCTTTTCTTTGTTACCTCGCAGCGGCAAGAGACATCTACTGAGGAAACCACCGAAAAGGTCTTGCAAGGGGAGGAGGTAACGGCGTGCCAGTCCGTCTACAGATAAGACCCGTCCTCACCCTTGCCCTCCCGCTGATCGCTGCAGAGCTTGGCTGGATGTCGATGGGCATCGTCGACACCGTCATGGTCGGGCACATGGACCACGCGGCCATGAACATCGCCTCCGCCGCGCTCGGCCAGGTGCTCTACAACACGCTGGCCTTCGGGATCGCGGGCATTCTGCTCTCGCTCGACACCTTCCTCTCGCAATCGCACGGCGCCGGGCGTTATGACGAAGCCAACCGCTGGCTCTACCACGGACTCATCCTCGCCGCCGCGCTCGCCGCCACGCTCTTCGGCATCATCGAACTCGCGCCGCTGGCAATGCGGCGCATGCCGATCAACCGCGAGGTCATGCAGGGAGCCATCCACTTCCTCCACGCCCTCAACTGGGGAACGCCGGCGCTTTTTCTCTACTTCACCCTTCGCCGCTACTTACAGGCTTTCAATCACGTCCGCCCCATCGCCTTCGCGTTGGTCACGGCGAACCTGTGCAACGTCTTCTTCAACTGGCTGCTGATCTACGGTCACGCTTGGGGAACGATTAAAGTTCCCGCGCTTGGAATCGCAGGCTCCGGATTCGCAACCTCCATCTCGCGTTTATACCTCGCCGTATTCATCGCAAGCGCAGTGTGGCACGTCGAAAAAAAACACAACTACGGCCTGCGCTCGATGCTCCGTCACTTCGAGAGCGGCCGCATCAGGAGCCTTGCGCTTCTCGGCGCACCGGCCGGCGGCCAGATCTTCGTCGAGATATCCATCTTCGGCACTGTTACCTTCCTGATCGGGACCATGGGACCGCTTCCGCTTTCGGGCCACGAGATCGCGCTCAACTGCGCCAGCTTCACCTTCATGGTTCCCTTCGCCATCTCCGCCGCCGCTGCCGTTCGCGTGGGCCAGGCGATCGGACGCAACGCGCCGCGCGAAGCCGCTTCAGCCGGATGGGCCGCGATCCTGCTGGGAGCGGGCTGCATGGCTATGTTCTCCATCGTGCTCTCGGTCTTCGCGCATCCCATCGCGCGCGCCTTTACGCCCGACCGCGGCGTTATCGCCGCCGCCGTTCCACTGCTCTTCGTCGCTGCCGCCTTCCAGTTCTTCGACGGCCTGCAGATCACGGCGACCGGAGCGTTGCGCGGCGCTGGAAACACCCATACCGGGATGATCGTGCAACTCATCGGCTACTGGATCGTCGGCCTGCCACTGGGATATTGGCTTGGCTTCCGCATGCACTACGGCGCCGTCGGCCTGTGGATTGGCCTATGCGCAGGACTCATCGTCGCAGGCCTCGCGCTCACAACCGTCTGGCATCGCACGACGCGTCACATGCAACCGCCGGTCATCAAAGAGGCACCAGCGGGTTGAATCACTCTTTCGACAGCCGGTACATGAACAGCGCCATCCGCTTCGCCTGACGCGGGATCGAGTCGAGCTGCACCGTCTCGCCCTCGGCATGCGCACCACCGCCCATCGCGCCTGTACCGACTAGTCCGGGGATGTACGGCGCGACAAAGGCGATGTCGCCAGCGCCGCGCAACGTGGGGTCCATCTCCTCCATCGCCGGAAGCCCGAGCGCCGCATTCACCTCGTTCAACTGCCGGACCAGCGCGTGTCCTGCCTCGGTCGCCGCCATCGCGGGATAGCCCTCGTCGAACGTAATCGTCGCACCCGTCCGCGGCAGATGGTCGGCGACGATCTGCCGCATCTTTGCCTCGACCCGCGCCGTCTGGTCGTTGTCGAGCGTGCGGAAGTCGCCGGTTGCGATGGCAACTGGCGGAACGACGTTGTTCTTTCCCGCTGCCTCGCCGGCCGTTCCGCTCTCATTCATCTTTGCGGTCGAGCCGCCCAGCACAAGGCCGGCGTTATACGTCAGCCCCGGCTCCTTCAGCTCCTTGCGAAACGCATCCAGTATTCGCGCCATCTCATAAATTGCACCATCGCCTAAACGATCGCCGAAGACGCCGGACGAGTGGCCGCTCCGCCCCGTCGTCTCCAGCTTCCACGTTCCCGCGCTCCTCCGGCTGATGCTCTGCACATCTTTGCCGTCGATCCTTCCGCCCGACTCGAACTCCAGCGCGACATCGCTCTTCTTCGCCGCATCGATCATGTCCCTGCGCGAGAGGCTCACCGGCGAACCATGACGCTCCTCATCGCCGCTCAGCACAATTCTGATCTCGGCGTTGTCCAACGTGCCCGCGGCCTTCATCGCCTTCAGCGCGGTCAGCATCACCACCAGACCGCCTTTCATGTCGTTCACGCCCGGCCCCATGGCCACGTTGCCGTCGGTGCCCGGAACGATCGAATACTTCTGGAAGCTGCTCGCCGGCTCGAACACTGTGTCGAGATGACCGATCAACAATATCCGCTTCCCGCACTTCCCCGTGCCTGCCGGGCAGGCGTGCTCAGCGACCAGATCGCCAGCGCGCCCAATCTGCTCCATCGACTCCCAGCGTGCCTTGAAGCCAAGCGCTTCGATCTGCGGCATCACAACATCCTTCACGGCAACGACACCTGCAAGATTCAGCGTTCCGCTATTGATGTTGACCAGCTTCTCCAACAGAGCATTGGCCGCTGGCGTCTGCGCATCGACCGCCTTAATCATCGCGCTTTCAACCGCGCTTGGCGAGGAAGTTTGTGCAGCCGATGTCATCGCGCACAATGCCGCAACGGTCAGGGACGCTCCAGCGAATATCTTCTTCATGATGCGGGAGCATATCATGCTGAGGCTCGATCAAGCGGCTAAACCCGGCCTTCAGTTCGCCATCTGGTGCTCGGGAACGTGGGCCTTCGAGCGCGTCGTCAGAGTGATCGCAGCGGCGAGAATGAGGCAGCCGCCGGTCCACGCCGTTGGGCCGAGATGCTCGCCAAGGACAAAGACACCGAGCAGGCTGCCCATCAGCGGCTCCATGTTCAGCAACACCCCGGCCTGCGATGCGGGGACCTGCGTCATGCCCCAGTTCCACAGCAGCGTCGTGGTCGCCGTGCACAGAACACCGCTGGCGGCCAGCGCCAGCCACGCTTTGTACGTCACATGGGCGACGGGAGGCATTCCATAACGCGTCGGCACCCACACCAGCAGCATCAGCGTGCCCAGCAGAATGCCGTAGGCCGTGACGACAACCGGTGAGTGCGTATCCATCAGTTTCTTGTTCAGAAGAATCCAGCCAAGCGCAATCGCGAGCGAAAGCACTACCAGAAGGTCGCCGGCCAACGAAGGATTGCCCGCGCCCGTGGCATGTCTGCCGAGCGCAATCAGCGCGGCGCCCGTCGTTGAAACAACCAGCGCGAGCCACCCCGTCTTATCAAGGTGTTCGTGCGCGAAGAGCGTTGCGCCAACTGCGAGAATGACGGGCATGGTGCCGACCATCAGCGCGGCGTGCGAGACCGTCGTCAGCGAAAGCCCATAGAACTGGATCAGGAACTGAACCGGCACGCCGAGGAACGCCGCAATCGCGAGCGTGCGCCACTCCCTCGCGCTGAGCCCTGGGCGATGCGTTGCCAGCAGCGGTACAAGCGCAATCATCGCAAACAGGAAGCGGTACAGCACCATGTGCGCGAAGTTCATCTCGGCAAGCGCGATCTTGCCGAAGAAAAAGCCGCAGCCCCAAAAGGCGCTGGCAAGCGCGCACGCGAAGAAACCGGCGGCGCGTTTGCTCGAAGAAACTGGCATATCTCCACTGTCGCACAAAAGAGACGGGCACAGCCTTTATGCTGTGCCCGCCACTGCCATCCGTCGTCAGCTACCAGACGCGGCAACTGTTGACCGGGACCATCGGCGCGCCCTTCTTGCAGCTAAAGGCCGCCGCGAATCCCGGCTGATTGACGATCGCTCCGTTGGCGCGGAAGTGGTCGGGTGAGTGCGGGTCGGTAAGCACCTGCTGGCGAATCACCTCGGGACGCGAGTTCTCGCACCAGTTCTGCGCATACGCGATGTAGAAGCGCTGATGAGCGTCATAGCCACTCACCTTGGCGCTGAGGTCGACCTTGTTCATCTTCGCGCGCTCGAGGTAAGCAAGGTAGGCGAGCACCAGGCCGCCGTTGTCGGCCGTGTTTTCGCCAAGCGTCAGCTTACCGTTTACCTTCACATCGTCCACCGCTGTGAACGAACCGTATTCGTTCACCAGGCAATCGGTGCGCTGCTCGAACTTCTTCGCGTCCTCGGGCGTCCACCAGTCGCTCATATTGCCCTTGGCGTCGAACTTGCGGCCTTCGTCGTCGAAGCCGTGCGTCAGCTCATGACCGATCACCGCGCCGATGTGGCCGTAGTTCACCGCGTCGTCCTGCTTCGGGTCGTAGAACGCGGGCTGCAGAATGCCTGCCGGGAAGTTGATGTCGTTCATGCTGGGATCGTAGTAGGCGTTCACCGTGGGCGGTGTCATGCCCCACTCGCTGTGGTCGACCGGTTGACCGATCTTCGCAAGCTGGCGGTCGTTCTCAAACGCCGTTCCGCGAAACTTGTTGCCAAGAGCATCGTCGGCCTTCACCTCGAGCTTTGTATAGTCGCGCCACTTGTCGGGATAGCCGATCTTGTTGGCGACGCCGTGCAGCTTCTCTTTCGCGCGCGCCTTGGTCGTGGCGGACATCCAGTCGAGTTGGTCGATGTCACGCTCCATGGCGTTCTCGATATCGTGGACCATCTCCAGCATCTTGGCCTTGCTGTCGCCGGCGAAGTACTGCGATACGTAGACCTGCCCCAGCGCCTCGCCCAGCGCGCCGTTCACCGCGTTCGAGCAGCGCTTCCAGCGCGCGCTCTGCTCCGGCTGGCCCGTCAGCTTGCGGCCGTAGAAGTCGAAGTTCTCATCGTCGAAGCGCTTCGGCAGACGGCTGGCCGCGCCGCTCAGCAGGTGATAACGCATGTATGCCTTCAGAGTCTCGATGTTGGTGTCGTCGATCGCCTTCATCATCGCGGTGATGAACTCGGGGTTGGCGTTGTTGATCTCCGATATCTCGGGCGAGCTGATGGCCTTGCGGAACTGGTTGAAGGCCGGAGCGGGAATGCTCTGGTGGAATGTCGCGATCGTTTGCAGGTGATAGACCTTCTCAGGGTCGCGGCGGTCGGTCACAGGCATGGATGCCTTTGCCAGCGTCGTCTCAAACGCCATGATGGCCGCCGCATCCTTCTGCGCCTGCTCGGCAGGAGTGCCTGCCAGCGTCAGCATCTTCGCTACGTGATCAACATACTGCTTGCGGATCGTCTCGTCCTTCGCTCCTGTGCGCAGGTAGTAGTCGCGCTCCGGCAGGCCGAGGCCAGCCTGGTCGACAAACGCAATCTGCTTGCTCGCGTCCTTGAAGTCCTGCTGCTCGCCATAGCCGAAGAAGACGTCGATGCCATTGCGCTGCAACTTGCCAACAAGGGTGGGCAGGTCGCGCGTCGAGTGCACGGCGTCGATCTCGTCGAGCCACGGCTTGATGGGAGCGAGCCCCTTGGCCTCAATCGCATCCGTGTCCATGCAGCTCTTGTAGTAGTCGCCGATCTTCTGCTCGTTCGCCGTGCGGTCCGCACCGCCTGCGGCAGCCTTGGCAAGGATGCCGTTCAACGACTGCGTATTGACGTTGTAGAGCGCGTAGAACTGATCGACCTCGGGCTGGTCCCCGGGGATCGGATGGTTCGCGGCAAACTTGCCGCACGCAAACTTGTAGAAGTCGTTGCAAGGATCGACGGAGGTGTCGATCGACGAGAGGTCGAAGCCGGGAATGGGTTTGTATACCTCGGCAGGCTTGTTGTTCGCTGCGCTGGCAGATGCTGGCTTCTGCGCCAGGGCCGTTCCGCTGGCCAAAACAACCATCGCCCCAAGGCTGGCCGCAGCCAAAGGTTTCATCATCCAGCCATCCAATAAAGTTCGATTCTTCATGTAGTTCCTCGTCGTTTTCCTTATGTGTCAGCGATGGGGCCCACCGCGCGGCTCCCATTGGCGGGCGTTGAGCGTCTGTGAAACAGTAGAGCTCAGCGCCAAAAGGAGGTACGGGCGTCTCATCATGCCGGTTCCAAGCATCATCCACGCTTACGCACCGGTTCGCAAGCTCACGGGCGCGACTGTACTGGCACTTTCGTTGTTTTTTGTGACGAAGCCCGCGGACGCCAAGGGCCCCGGCTCAGTGCAGCGGATACCGCTGGAGCCGCTCGGCTTTCAGTTGCCGCAGACCCAGTTTCTGCTCGCCGGCAACACCATGATGACGTTGGACTATGTCGACGATCAGCATCTGCTGCTGACCTATAGCGCGAAACGGCTCCTCAAGCGACTGCCCGACTGTCCTCCCTCAGACCAGGACCGCGTGATTGACGCCGTACTGGTCCAATTGCCCGACGGAAAGGCGGTCGCCCACACATCGTGGCGCGTTCACGATCGCGGCCAGTACCTCTGGAACCTTGGCAAAGGGCGGTTCATGCTGCGCAATCGTGACACGCTGACGACCATCGCTCCGGCCATGAACTACGCGAAGGGCGACGCCTTTCGCGAGCGCCCGTTTATCGAGACGAAGCGGCGGATCGGCGGTGTGCTCCTCTCACCCAATGCCGACCTGCTGGTTCTGGAGACGCTCGATCCGCTGCCGCAAACCTCGGGGCTTGAGGAGGCGGCTTCAGCCTCTCCCGCAACCGGCTCCGGCCAATCCCACACCGGCAAGCCGGTGCAGATCAACTTCTTCAAGCTGCGGCCCTCCTCAGACGACGAAGTGCGGATCACCCCCGGAGCGGCAGCCCGATCGCGTACGCCAGGGCGAATCCCCGCAAACGCCGCCGGTTACATCTCCATCCTCGACCAGGGGCAGCAGCACTGGGCCTTCGACTTCAACGGCTATGACGGCACCAAAAAGGAGCTGGCCCCCTTCGACTCCACCTGCCGGCCGCTGCCGATGCTGGTCAGTCCCGGCGAATTCATCGCCTTCGGCTGCCATCTGGGCCACACGCCGCAGGTCATCGGCGGCTTCAACATGCGAGGCGAAGAGATGTGGGAGCAGAACCTGCCGGAGACCTACATCTCCCCCACATTTGCCTACGCGCCCGAGGCGGGACGCTTTGCCTTCAGCCGCGTGATTACTCACACCTCGCTGATCACCGACGAGACGATCATGCCGGAGCTGGTCGACTCACAGAGCATCATCGTCTACCAGACCGAGAGTGGACGGCAGATTCTTCAGGTCAAGGCGACCCCCGTTGCCCGCGCCGGGCAGAACTTTGCCCTTGCGCTGGACGGAATGAGCCTCGCCGTCATTCGCACCGACGCCATTGAGATCTATCCCCTGCCACCTGCCACTGGCAAAGAACGCGAGGCGATGAAACTGGCCGAGGCTGCCACGCCGAAGGTGCAGGATGAGACGCCTATATCGTCTGCAATGCTCGCAGCCTCGCCCGCGACGCCTGAGGAGACCACAAACAACATCGCCCCCGCAGAACCGAAGGCTCCTGCCGCAGTGGATTCGTCTACAACCGGGAATACAGATGGGGGAACACCAGCATCTCCTGCTTCGACAGAACCCGCCCCCGCACCGGCTGCCAGCGCTCAAGCGGCAGCTTCACCGGGAGAGGCCGCAAAGACCGAAGACAGTGCAGCCAGCGAAGAGCGGAAGCCACGCAAGCCGCCAACCCTCTACAACGAGCCTGGAGAACATGGGGCATCGGCCTCTTCAAAGCCGACCTCGCCGCAATAACATTCCTGCGGCAAAAACAGAAAGGCCAGCTTCTTCCAGAGAAGCTGGCCTTATTATGCTTTTTGCGCGAAACTCGCGCTGCGCCTTTAGGCGGCCTTGGTGACGGCGGCCTTCACGCGCGCGTTCAGACGGCTCTTGTAGCGGCTGGCGGTGTTCTTGTGGATCACGCCCTTCTGGACGCTCTTGTCGAGCACCGAGACGGTTGCGCTGTAGGCAGCGCCGAGGGTCTTGGCATCGCCCTTGGCGATGGCCTCGCGCAGCGAGCGCAGGGTTCCACGGAGCTTGCTCTTGTTGGCGCGATTGACCGCGGTCTTGGCCTCGGTCTGACGGGCGCGCTTCAGGGACGAAACATGATTTGCCATCTAAATCTCTCTTGTAACCCGCTGGTGTCGGGGGAATTTTCGGATGCAGACCTCAGGCTGGCCGGAAACACAGCCTGAACCATCCTCTGCAATCTCTAAGTCTACGGAAAACCGGGAGTAAGGTCAACAAATGGTGGAAAACTGACCACTGCCGCAAGCGTCGCGGCCCGTTACTCCTTTAGATTCATCTCCCACGACGCTAGGTCTTGACTCATTTCCTGTGCAGGTCTAGTCTGTGCCCATCTTCGGCAAACGATTGGCAACTCTCGCCATCCCGGTCGGAACCCTCAAAAACCTGCACCAGTCCTTGTGCCATGCGCCATTTCATATGGCCGCAACCCAACCGCTGTACGGTGTGTCCAATACACAGGAACCAACCGCGCTTTGCCCTGACGGAGGTCAGACCCACACTTGATTAGACAAGCCATCGAAATCACCCCCGGCATCGAACCTCTCTACGGAACCCACGACGAAAATCTACGTCTGTTGGAAGACGGGCTGCACGTCACGATCGATCTCCGGTCGGACGCTATCCACGTAACCGGAAACGCCGACAGCGTTGCCCGGGTGGAGCGCATCTTCGCGGACTTCGAGGCACTGCGCAAGGCGGGAGTGAACCTGCAAAATGGGGAGCTCCACGGGATGCTCAAGATGGTGGTCGCAGACCCCGTGGTGACTTTGCGCTCACTTGTCGACTCGGGCAAGCAGCGATCGGCAGGCACCAAGCGGATGGTGAACCCGCGCTCGCCCAATCAGCGCAAGTACGTCGAGGCCATCGAGCAGAGCGACATGACCTTCGGCCTCGGCCCTGCCGGAACCGGAAAGACGTACCTCGCCGTGGCCATGGCGGTCTCTGCCCTGCTCTCGAAGAAGGTCTCGCGCATCATACTCGTCCGTCCGGCGGTTGAAGCTGGCGAAAAGCTCGGCTTCCTTCCCGGCTCCCTGCAGGAGAAGGTCGACCCCTACCTGCGCCCTCTGTACGA
>JAFDVV010000017.1:0-12084 GCA_018268775.1 Acidobacteriota bacterium
GAGGGTGGAGAGAAAGTTGACCTGGATGTCCGCAAGGTTGACAGGGTCCGATTGCGTCCCGCCGACGATGGCGGCAGCGTGCCGGGGAGTCCGGTCGCGGGCACGCAGCCTTATGGCGCTCTTCGCCTGTCCCTGGGCGTCCTGCCCACTCTGGTCGGTGTCGTTGCTGCCGAGCCTGTCCTCGGGACGAAGCTGCGCCCGGCCAAGACCGCTGGCGACCACATCCATCATCTTGCTGTCGACGATCAGGCTCGAGACCAGGCTCAACAACCTGCCGTCGTTCAACCGCTGCTGATTGACGACCGCAAGGTAGAGCTCCCCGCCGTCGAGCACCAGTCCCTGAAACTGGCCACCCTTCAACTCGGCAGCCCACGGTGGAAGCCCAAGCGGGGTCTTGCCGCGCGCCCCTGTTCCCAACTCAACGGGAGCTCCGTTCACATAAACAGAGGTGACATGTTCGAGCTTTGGCCGAACGGCGCTTGCCGTTTGCTCCGCGCCGGCCAATACCTGCGGCGGAACCGGCCGCCCCTGAATAAACTGCGCTACTACGCCGATCCGGTGGGAGTTGTCGTTGCTCATCTGCACCAACTCCTCCTGTATGCGGGAGTCGGCAAGATGAATGGCGAACTGGCCCGCCGCGATATATGCGGAGATCAGCACCAGCGTGACAAAGAGCACTACCGGGGCCAGTCCGATGAGCAGATAGGTGACGACCAGCTTGTTGCGCAGGCTCCACAACATGTGGCGGCGGACGATGCGGACTAGCAGTGGAATAGCCACCGCAGCCAGAGCAATACCCACAAGAATCTGGACGACACTGAAAAATACGCCCACGGCCCCGGGGATCAGGCGCAGCAAAAGCAGCAGGCAGAACCATGCGGCCAGCCAGAAGACGGCACCTTCCAGCCCCGATGGCGGCCGCCAACCCTGTCGCTTCGATTTTTCAGCGCCCTGCATCGTTCTTCGTCTTCTCCGCAGCTTCTTCAGCCTCTTCTATCTTCGCCTGCCGCGCCACTCGCAATGCATACTGCGTGGCCGAGACGTGCGCCCCGGCCAGCAGCAGCAGGCCGGTAAGGAAGGCCCACATCATCAATCCCACCGAGATGTAAAACGGGCCGTAGACCGATTTGAAATCGAGCCACGGAAGCGCCCGGATATACAGATACTTTGCCACCTCCCAGAGCAGACCGACCATGACGGCCGTCGGAAGCACGGCGCGGGGTGGGACCCTGCGGTTCGGGAGAATCCAGTAAATCAGAAAGAAGATAAGAATGCTTGCAATGACGCCGCATATCTTGAGAAACCAGGCCGAAACAAAGGCATAGGCAAAATTCTGCGTGTGGCCGAAGAACAACCAGGTAAGAATGGTCCGCGATCCCGAGGTAAAAGAGACTGAGACCAGTGCGAGCAGGCCGACACCGAAGGCAAGTCCCAGCGAGACGGCCTGGTTGTGCAGATAGCTGCGGTTCTCGCTCACTCCCCAGACGTTGTTCAGCGCCACCTCAAGCGGAAGAAAGACCCCGGTTGAGCTGACCAGCAGCATCACCAGCGAGAAGAACTGCACTCCCTTGCCAGGATGGGCGAGCAACTGCATGTTCCGCATGACGAAGTCCTGCCCAACAGGAAGGAAGCCGCGCATCATATCGCCGACGACCTGCTCCATATTGCGCGAGTGGAAGACGCCACGGCAGAGCGTCAGAAGCAGCACGATAAACGGAAACAGGGAGAGAATCGCGTTGGCCGCCACGCTGAAGGCGTAGGTGTGGACCTCAGTCCTGGCCATGTACTTCGCCAAGGCCTTGACCTGCGGGAACAACCCTTCCTGGGGCACCGTCGGCCGTACACGCTCCAGCGGAATGTCCGCAGGGGGATGCGATCGCTCCGGGACTTCGTTGGGTTTGTCTTTTGGGGGGAGGATCGAAAACATAATAGGAAGACGATTGGGAGGCCGACCCAGGTTGCAACAGCCAGCTTCGATGCTAGCAGAGTGAACGTCCGGCCCAGGCCGCTCCGGCGCCTGACTATATTGCCGTTTGGGCACCGGCGTCGAGTATGCGTTCCATCGCCCAACGCGCCGTCCGGGCAAGCACATCGTCCTCACCTTCACTCCACAGCTTCAGTTGCGGCAGAAAGACGGCATCGCCGCTGTTGCCCATTGCAACCGCAACATTGCGGTGCAGTCTCTTGCGGCGCGTTCGCTCCAAAGGCGAGCCTTTGAACTGCTCGCGAAATCCTTTCGCATCAAGACTGGCCAACCACGTAAGCGGCGGGTTGACCAACTCCCCGCGCGGCGTCATTCCTTGCTTTACGGCGATGGGAGCGCGACGGTTCCACGGGCAGACATCCTGACAAATGTCGCAGCCAAAGACCTGCCGCCCCATCTGCCCGCGCAGGTCCACGGGGATATCGCCCTTCTTCTCGATCGTCAGGTAGGAGATGCACCGCGAGGCATCCATCTCGCGCGGCGCAACAAGCGCATTGGTAGGGCAGGCGTCGATGCAGCGCGTACAGCTTCCGCAACGGTCAGCCGCCGCCATGCGCACAACATCTCGGGGAACGGGCAGCGAGGTGACGACGACGCCAAGCAACAACCACGAGCCCAACTCCTGATTGATGACGCAGGTATTCTTGCCAATCCATCCGACCCCGGCACGCGCGGCGATGGTCCTCTCAACCAGCGGCCCTGTATCGACGTAGCAGCGTGTCTCGCAGTCGGCGCGCCGCTTGATCGCCTCCTCCAGCAGACGCAGGCGGCCGAGCAGCTCATCGTGATAGTCGGTCGGCCGCAGATGTCCGGCCTCATCCCGGCTTCCGCTCCATGCGTAGCGGGCGATCCATCCCGTGCGCGCGGGCGCTTCCTCAACAGAACGTGGCGCTGCGGCGTTGTAGTTCATGGCGCAGACAACGACCGACTGCGCCCAGGGCATGGCCACCCGCACCGACGACCGCAGCAACGTTCCCTGCTCGTCGCGCCGCTTCAGATACTCCATCTCGCCCGCGCGTCCGGCATCGACCCAGGAAGAAAACCGCGCGGAGTCTTCCGACGCGTCTTCGCTATCGGGAATGGAAAGAGGAGCAATCTCCATGCGATCGAAGCCCGCCCCAAGGGCGACCTCACGCAGCGCGCGCTCCAGTTCGGCTGTCCATTCACTCGCCGTCTGGCTACGCTCCTCAGTGTGACTTTCTCCAAGCATCAATTAAGGGTAAACTGATGTTACGGAGAGGTGGCAGAGCCCGGTTGAATGCACCTGACTCGAAATCAGACATAGTCGCAAGGCTATCGGGGGTTCGAATCCCTCCCTCTCCGCCATAAGTCTTCCAAAGACGCCCAAGGGCGTCTTTTTTCTTGCCTAAATCCTCATATAAGCCTTTTATTTTCAGTAAACAATGTCCAATAGCGTCCAGCAGCGTTTCACTGACCGACAACTTCTGATGGGGTGCTTTGGAGGGGTACGATGGCTGATTTAGATCGAGGCTCAGATTGCCTGATCGTCTTCGAGCGTTTCTCTCGTGCCCGAAAGCGCAAAAAATCGTTTCATGTGCTGGAACGACGGTAGGTTGATTCCGACCTGTAAAAGTTGAGCTGCAACCAATAAGGGGTCGTCCCACGGTGCGCTTACAAGACTTTTCCATGCACCACGTATATTGCGGTTTCCACACGACCACTGCAGGTGGTTTGTGAACAGGCTGGCTTTCCGTTGTATAGTCGTCGTTCCCCAGAGCTCTTGAGGAATCTCGGCCGACATCATTTTTGCCCGGAGCGCTTTAGAGAATTCGCCGTGGGTGTTTCCGAGATAGGAAGCCTGTATGGGGCGGGGGTTGAAGTCGATCAGGAGAGGCTCGCTGGATTGCGGTCTTCTGATCCAATCGATTCCAGCCATACCGTCAAATCCTGTCATCTTCCCCAGGCCTTGTAAGAGCTCAGCAATATGTTCTGTCGTGACAGGAAGAAATGTGGAAGCCGGGGAGAACGGATCCGGCCATGGATCTGCGATGCCGCAGGAGACAGAGCGCACGGGGACGCCTTTGGAATAGAGCACCGCAGTGCAGCCAAGAAGCCCATCTGCAAACTCCTGTAGCATCACGGGACCGTCAACGATCCGGGAATTCATAACGCGCTGCAGATGGAAGAGGTCCTGGCAGGACGAAACACCGGAGCCGGCTGCTCCCATGGCCTCTTTCACAACAAGAGGGAAGCCGATCCTCTTTGCCGCTTCGACGGCGTCTGCGAGGTTGTCCACGATCTCAAACTCTGGCTGGCTGAGGCCGTGCGCTCTGGCTGCCTCCATAAAGAGTACCTTGGAACTCAATGTTGGCAGCAGATCGGGCCTGATGCCGAGCCACTTCGCGCATCGCGGGAAGCGTTCCGGCTGAAGCGAGACGGTGTCGATGGTGTAGCCATCGGCCAGAACGACCATCTGATAGACCGAGGATTGCTCCAGCAGGGATTCACACTGTTCAAGCAGACGGTCTGAGGTATTCGCTCGAAGACGGACTTTAGCGAAGCGCGACCAGTGCTCCGGTGGCAGAGAGACAAACGCCAAGTCGACGGGAAAACCGGTATCGGCGAGCAGACGCATGACTCTCGCCGTGGTGGGTGTCCCAGAGAACGCGATCATAAGGATTCTATGATCTGGTCCTGAATGATCAGTTACAGTCTTCACGTTCTCGTTACGAATTCAAGAGCCTCCTTAAGCGCCGAGCAAGCATCTCAAACGCTGAGGATACTAGCAATACTTTTCTCACTATCTGTTTGTTGACGTTGGATGAACGCGGAAGCCTGTCACCACAAAATCGGGTGCACCACATCTGGTCGCGAACTCGCTCTCCGTCCGATATTTCAATCGAGGTCGACTTCATTCTCGACTGAGCCAACTTGCTGATATATCTGCATAGTTCCGGATTTTCGCTTGCCTGAGTGCCTGCGCTGCGGAAGAATGAAGGCCACGAGTTTCACACAAGGGCGGTATGACTGTAGACATTGCAACCTCGGTTGGACAGGAAGCGCTGGAGCTGCTCAATCACTTAGGCGTGCACTCCAGTGCATATTCCGGTGGAAACCTCAACGTCCATACTCCCCTTACCGGCGAGGTGATCGCGCAGGTCGCCACCATCAACGCGGACGACGCCACTGAAGCTATCGCTACCGCTCACGCCGCATTTCTGCAATGGCGTATTGTTCCGGCGCCGAAGCGAGGAGAGATGGTCCGCCTGCTGGGCGAGGAGCTGCGCTGTGCTCTGCCCGTGCTTGGCCGCCTTGTCACGATCGAGACGGGAAAGCTCCTCTCGGAAGGGTTCGGCGAGGTGCAGGAGATGATCGACATCTGCACCTTTGCCGCGGGTCTCTCGCGTCAGCTCACGGGACTGACGATTCCGTCGGAGCGCGTCGGGCATCGCATGATGGAGACGTGGCACCCCTTGGGCGTTGTGGGCATCATCTCCGCGTTCAACTTTCCCGTTGCGGTGTGGGCGTGGAACGCCGCACTGGCCCTGGTATGTGGAAACGCCATCGTCTGGAAGCCCTCGGAGAAGACCCCGCTTACTGCGCTTGCGGTACAGGCGATCTTCACGCGCGCCGCGGCAAAGGCTGGGGGCGTCCCACCGGGCCTCTCAGCCTTGTTGATTGGAGACTCGTCGATCGGCCAACAGCTCGTCGATTCTCCTCTTGTCCCGCTGCTCTCGGCGACGGGATCGACGGCCATGGGCCGCGCGGTCGGCCCGCGGCTCGCCGCACGTTTTGCGCGAGGCATCCTGGAGCTGGGCGGCAACAATGCGGCGATCGTCTGCCCAAGCGCGGACCTTGGGCTCGCGTTGCGGGCCATTGCGTTCTCGGCGATGGGAACCGCTGGCCAGCGGTGTACGACACTGCGCAGGCTGATCGTCCACGAGTCGGTTTACGAGGCGCTGATCGCGCAGTTGAAGTCTGTCTACGCCTCGGTGGTCATCGGCGACCCGCGTGACGCCGGGACACTGGTGGGCCCACTGATCGACGAGCGGTCGTTCCGCGCCATGCAGGCGGCGCTCGACGAAGCGCGCAGCGGGGGCGCTACCGTGACTGGCGGTGAACGCGTGAGTTCAAAAGACCTTCCTCATGCGTTTTACGTTCGGCCTGCGCTGGTTGAAGTATCTGCGCAAACTGGAGCGGTCAAACGCGAGACCTTCGCGCCCATTCTCTACGTGATGAAGTACACAAATTTTGCCGACGCGCTCGCCCTGCATAACGATGTGCCACAAGGGCTGTCTTCTGCGATCTTCACGCTCAACATGCGCGAGGCAGAAGAGTTTCTTTCGGCCACCGGATCGGACTGCGGCATCGCCAACGTCAATATCGGAACCTCCGGCGCCGAGATCGGCGGTGCCTTTGGCGGAGAAAAAGAGACCGGCGGCGGCCGGGAGTCCGGCTCCGATGCATGGAAGCAGTACATGCGCCGCGCCACCAACACGATCAACTATGGAACGGCGCTGCCGCTGGCACAGGGCGTGAGCTTCGATATCGACTGAGCGAACAACGATGAACACAACGCTTACGGCAAAACGAACACAGCCAGCAGTCGGTGCCAACTGTATCGGCTTTTGTGTTTACTTGCGTTCTGCGTTCGACCAGTCGTTGCCCTCTCTACGGCTGCATCTTCTGCCCGTACTCAGCAGGCCCAACCTCTTCGGCGACTAGCTTTCTCCTCCATCTGCACAATCGCACCAAATGCTTACCAGCCTGAACGCCGGCGCGCCCGACATACAGGCGCAGCAGATGGTGATCTCCTGAATGGGAAACAAAGAGAGGGTATATGCACGTACGTCATGTTGCAGAGGACAGGGTCGAACAGCAGTTTGGGCCAAAGCTGAAGACGCAACTGCCAGGCCCCAAAGCGAAGGCAATCATCGAGGCGGACGACCGGCTGATGAGCCCAAGCTACACGCGAAGTTATCCGCTGGTTGCCAAGCGCGGACGCGGCGCTCGCATGGAAGACGTCGACGGCAACGAGTTTCTCGATTTTTCCGCGGGCATCGCTGTGACCTCCACCGGACACTGCCATCCCGATGTTGTGAAGGCAATTCACGCGCAGTCGTCCGAGTTCATTCACATGAGCGGAACCGACTTCTACTACGAAGGGATGGTGGCCCTGGCAGAACGATTGAGCAAAGTTGCGCCAATGAAGGGACCGCACCGGTTCTACTACGGCAACTCCGGCGCGGAGGCCATCGAATGCGCATTGAAGCTGGCGCGCTATCACACGGGGCGGCAGAACATCATCGCGTTCCTTGGATCGTTCCACGGCAGAACGATGGGCGCGCTCTCGCTGACCGCGTCGAAGACGCAGCAGAAGCGGCGCTTTTCACCACTCGTTCCCGGGGTCGTTCACATTCCATACCCGTACGCGTATCGCGGATGCCCTCCCAGGCAAACGGAAGAGTCCTTTGCGCTGGGATGCGCGCGCTATATCGAAGAGAAGCTCTTCAAGACAATCCTGCCCGCCGAAGAGGTGGCCGCCATCTTTGTGGAGCCGATCCAGGGCGAAGGCGGATACGTGGTGGCACCCACGGTCTTCATGCAGGAGCTGCGCGCGATCTGCGATCGGCACGGCATTCTGCTCGTCGTCGATGAGGTGCAATCGGGAGCGGGACGCACCGGTAAGTGGTGGGCCGTGCAACATACCGGCGTCGAGCCGGATATTGTTTGCATGGCCAAGGGCATCGCAAGCGGGATGCCGCTCAGCGTGTGCATGTCGAAGGCCGAGATCATGGACTGGAAGCCGGGCAGTCATGCCTCCACCTTTGGTGGCAACCCGGTCGCCATCGCCGCCGCACTGGCGACGATGGACGTGATCGAGCGCGAGGGACTGGAAAATGCCGCCACGCTCGGCAAGGAGATGAAGGCGCGCGCGGAGACGTGGAAGTCGCAGTATGGGATCGTCGGCGACGTCCGCGGCCGGGGATTAATGATGGCCGTCGAGATCGTCAAAGACCGTGAGGGCCGCGAGCCTTACAGCGCGATGCGCGACCAAATCGTCAACGCGGCGTTCGAACGCGGTCTGCTGCTGCTGGGATGCGGTGAAAACAGTGTCAGGCTCTCCCCTCCACTGACCATACTGCGGGAAGAAGCGGCGATTGCGATGGACATCCTGGAAAGCTGCATCGCGGAAGGCTGTGGAATGTAGCCTCTGTTTGGCGCGGTGAATCAAGGCGCGTTGCGCTTTCGGACCACCTCGGCAAACGTCCGCACTGCGGGATTGCCGCTGTTCTTTTGCCAGATCAGGTACAGATCAGCGTGAACTTCGGGAATGTCCGGTTTTCTAAATCGGACGTTCTCGAAGTGAAGCGCTTCAGCGGTCTCCGGCACCAGGGCCACTCCCAGTCCTGCGCTGACCAGCGCAAGGATAGAGTGGATCTGGCTAACGTGTTGCACGTAAACAGGCGAAAGATTGCTGCGGCGAAAGAGGCTGTCGATCAGCGCGTAGAAGTAGAACCCGTCTTTTGGCGAGAACGTAATTATCGGCTCCGCTTGAATGTCTTCCAGACGAACAGTGCGCTTTCGCGCCAGTCGGTGCCCGCCAGGTACCGCAAGCCGGAGCGGCTCTCGTGCGATGCAAACGCCATCGGTCTGCTGGTGGTTCGGCGGCTGCCGTCCCAGGCCGAGATCGATCTGCCCGGACTTGAGCGCTTCAATCTGCTGCACCGTCACCATCTCTTCCAGAATGAACTCGACATCCTTCAGCGCGGCGCTCGCCCGCGACAACAGACGCGGCAGATGCCGGTAGCTGGACCCCGCGGTAAACCCCATCTTGAGCACGCCCGCCTGCCCCTGCGAATGACGGCGTGCCACAGAGACCGAGTTCTCGGCCATGGCAAACAGGTGCCTGGCCTCGGTGCGGAAGGCATGTCCTGCTGGAGTTAGTTGAACGCTGCGGTTCGTCCGCGTGAAGAGTTGAAATCCCAGCGTATGCTCCAGCAGTTGAATCTGCCTGCTCAGAGGAGATTGCGTAATATGCAGCCTCCGCGCCGCGCGTCCGAAGTGCAGTTCATCGGCGACAACCAGAAAATACTGAAGCTGTTTCAGTTCAAACATTAAGTCCTTTTGCGCATGAATCGATGCTTAATATAATTCTACAACGCATCGATCCCGGCTTTATATTTTTATTGCGGCAGAACGCGACTTTGACGGCTCTGCCAGATAAAGGACAACTTCGATGGCTCGCATGAATCCCCAGGAACTGGCGAAGGCTGTTGGCAGCGGCCTGCTCTCATTCCCCGTCACGCACTTCAACGAGCAGAATGCTTTTGACGAACACGCCTATCGCGGACACATCGAGTGGCTGCTGGAGCACAAGCCCGCCGGGCTGTTTGCCGCAGGAGGCACAGGGGAGTTTTTCTCACTTGGTCAGCAGGAGTTTTCGCGGGTCGTCTCCGCCGCCGTCCAGCAGACAGCGGGCAGAGTACCGGTGCTGGCAGGCTGCGGCTATGGAACGGCGATGGCCGTCGAGTTTGCGAAGGCCGCCGAGACAGCAGGGGCGGACGGCATTCTGCTGCTTCCGCCTTACCTGGTGGGTGCCGAACAGAGCGGCCTTGCCGCCCATGCCGAAGCTGTCTGCAAGGCAACGAACCTCGGCGTCATTCTCTACAACCGCGATAACTTCGTCATCAACGAAGACACGCTGGAGTCGCTGGCGAATCGCTGCCCAAACCTTATCGGCTTCAAAGACGGCCATGGCGATATCGAATTAATGACCCGCATCTACACCCGCATGGGCGACCGACTTACCTACGTTGGTGGCCTGCCCACGGCCGAGACCTTTGCGCTTCCCTACCTTGAGATGGGCGTAACCACATACTCCTCGGCAATCTTCAACTTTCTGCCGAACTTCGCGAACAGCTTCTACGCCGCTGTACGCAAACGCGATCATGAGACCATCTACAAGGGCTTGAGGGAGTTCGTCCTTCCTTATAGCCGCATCCGCAACAGGCGCAAGGGATACGCGGTCTCGATCGTCAAAGCTGGCATGAAGATCATCGGCCACCCAGCGGGCGCGGTCCGATTGCCACTGCTCGACCTCGATGCGAAAGAGATGGATGAACTGGCTGCACTGATCAAAGGGCGCTCGTAGAGACCTCGCATTGGATTGAAGACCATGCCGGACAGAAGCCAAACTCACGTTCGCTTTTTGATCATCACCATGCTGTTTGTGGCTAGTTGTTTCAGCTATGGAGACAGGGTCGTCCTCTCCATCGCCGGGGGCAATCTTTCGCACGCCCTTGGATTGACGCCTCTGCAACTGGGCTATCTCTTCTCCGGATTCAGTTGGGCTTACGTAATTGCACAGTTGCCTGCGGGCGGCCTGCTCGATCGATTCGGGTCGAAGCGTATCTATGGCATCAGCATCGTCTGCTGGTCCATCTGCGCACTGCTTGCGGGGTTCGTTGGATTTCTTCCGGTCAGCATGGGTTTCGCCGCGTTGTTCGCTCTGCGCTTCCTCTCAGGACTGGCGCAATCGCCTGTGTTTCCGGGCAATGGACGCATCGTCGCTGCCTGGTTTCCTACTGCCGAGCGTGGGCGCGCGTCGGCGATCTTCAACTCATCGCAGTACTTTGCCCTCGTCGCATTCGGGCCGGTAATGGGTTGGCTGGTCCATCGATACGGATGGATGACGTGCTTCTGGCTGGGCGGCACACTCAGCCTGCTGCTAAGCATTGTGTGGTTCAAGGTCATTTACAGCGTGAAGACACACCCGCGCATCAGCGATGCGGAGGTCAGCTACATCGAAGATGGAGGCGGCCTGGCCAACATGGACCGCAGTCTCGCCGCAGGAGCGAACCCAAACCAGCTCACATGGTCGGCCATTCGCAAGCTGCTTGGCTACCGTATGCTGGTTGGCATCTATATTGGTCAGTATTGCATCACGACCCTCACCTGGTTCTTCCTGACTTGGTTTCCCGTCTACCTGAATCAAGCGCGGCATATCTCGATTATGAAGACTGGATTCCTCGTCGCGGTTCCTGCGCTCTGCGGATCCATCGGCGGCGTCTTCGGCGGCATCGTCTCGGACCGGCTATTGAAGAATGGCCACACGTTGACCTTCGCGCGCAAGGTCCCGATCGTGATGGGAATGGCGCTATCGATGACGATGATCCTGTGCAACTACGTCAACACACAGACGGTTGTTATTCTGTTGATGTCACTTGCCTTCTTCGGCAAGGGCTTCGGCGCGCTGGGATGGACGGTCATCTCCGATGTCTCGCCGCGAAACATGATCGGCATCAACGGCGGGCTGTTCAACCTGATCGGCAACCTCGCGGGAATTACGACGCCGATCATCATCGGCTTTATCGTGCAGAAGACGGGCTCATTCAATCTCGCGCTTGTCTTTGTTGGAGTGACGGCATTGGCCGCAATCGTCGCGTACCTTCCGCTTGTGGGCACCATCCATCGCGTCGACTTCACTCCTGCGGCGGAGAGGGCGGTCTCCTAGTGCAAACAGTTCCCTCTCCCACCCCGCTTGTTACGTCGATGCGCGTCATCCCTGTGGCAGGGCACGACAGCATGTTGCTCAATCTGAGCGGCGCACATGCTCCCTTCTTCACGCGCAACCTCGTTGTACTGACCGACAACGCAGGACACACAGGTGTTGGAGAGGTCCCGGGCGGCGAAAAGATTCGCTCCGTCCTTGAAGAAGCTGCGCCGTTCGTCGTCGGCCAGCAGGTTGCGCACTATCAAGGCGTGCTTAATACAGTGCATGATCGGTTCGCCGACCGCGACAGCGAAGGCCGCGGCCTTCAGACCTTCGATCTGCGAACGACTGTGCATGCAGTCACCGCAATCGAGTCGGCCATGCTCGATCTGCTAGGACAGTTTCTCGATCTCCCGGTTGCAGCTTTGCTGGGTCAAGGCCAGCAGCGGTCAAAGGTAGAGGCGCTGGGATATCTCTTCTTTATCGGAGACCGTACCCGTAGCAATCTTTCATATCGCAGCGAAGAAGACGGCCGCAACGAGTGGTTCCGCGTAAGAAACGAAGAGGCCCTCACGCCGGATTCGATCGTGAGGCTGGCTGAGGCTGCTCACGCGCTCTACGGCTTCAACGACTTCAAGCTCAA
>JAFDVV010000017.1:12119-12311 GCA_018268775.1 Acidobacteriota bacterium
CGCGCGCATCACTCTCGATCCCAACGGCGCATGGTCGCTCGACGAAGCGATACGTCTCTGCGAGAACAAGCACAACATACTCGCCTATGCCGAAGATCCGTGCGGTGCCGAAAAGGGCTTCTCCGGGCGAGAGATTATGGCGGAGTTCCGCAGCGCTACCGGCCTACCCACCGCGACGAACATGGTTGCAAC
>JAFDVV010000018.1:0-3393 GCA_018268775.1 Acidobacteriota bacterium
GGCGGTCTTCAATCCTGCGGAGGCCGAGAAGCTGTTTGCGGGGACGGGCCACACCTTCGCCGAGATGCTGGCCCTGGCGGATGCGCAGAAGCCGCTGCCGCATTTTTCGCTGAACAAGAGTGTGCGCGCAGCGGTTGTAGGTGAGCAGTCTACGGTGGAGTCGCCGAACATCGTGGCGAAGCTGGAGGGATCGGACCCAAAGCTGAAGAACGAGTACATCGTCGTCTCGGCGCATCTCGACCACCTGGGCGTTGGTGCCCCGATTCACGGCAAGACGGTCTACAACGGCGCGATGGACGATGCCTCCGGCGTCGCAAGCGTGCTTGAGACTGCGAAGGCGTTCAGCGAGTCGAAGACAAGACCCAAGCGGTCTATATTGTTTGTCATCTTCACCGCCGAGGAGAAGGGGCTGCTCGGTTCGCGCTACTTTGCGGGGCACCCGACGGTGCCTGAGGGCTCGATCAAGGCGGCGCTGAATCTGGACATGTTCATGCCGCTGTTCGCGTTGAAGAAGCTGCATGTGCAGGGGTTGGAGCAGTCGTCGCTCCAGATCGATGCAAAGAGAGTGGGCGAGGCCCATCATATTGTTGTGGCGGGCGACCCGGAGCCGGACCGCAACTCGTTCATTCGTACCGACCAGTACAGTTTTGTGCAGGCCGGGGTGCCGGCGTTGGCTTTCAAGCTCGGCTGGGAGCCGGGGTCGCCGGAGTACAAGGCCTGGCGGGGGTGGCTGGCGGAGAGATATCACTCGACCGCCGACGATCTCTCGCAGCCGGTTGACCTGGTTGCCGCGGCCCAGTTCAACAGCTTCTTTTACGATCTGGCGCGGACGGTCGCGGATGACCCGGCTGCGCAGCATTATCTGGATGCGAGCTTCTTCAAACGATTTGAGAGATAGTCGTTGATCGAGCTGTTCGCCTTCCTGGCCTCGCTTTGCGAAGGAGAGGGTAGACGAACATGCTGCGTCCTGCCGGTAGGTGAAATGCAGGGATTCCTCGACTGCGCTGCGCCCCGCCCGGAATGACACTGCATTTGACGTTGCAGTAGACGGGGTAAGCTTGATGTATGTTTTCTAACTTTCCTCGCCTGATCGTCTTCGATCTTGATGGCACGCTGATCGATTCGCGGCATGATCTTTGCAACTCGGTCAATGCGATGCTGAAGCATCTGGGAAAGCCGGAGCTTCCGGAGGACGTGATCGCCAGTTACATTGGCGATGGCGCTTCGATGCTGGTGCGGCGTGCACTGGGCGATCCTGAGGGCGACGCGCACGATGAGGAGTATGTGAACGGGGCCCTCATCTACTTTCTCGACTATTACCGTGCGCACAAGCTGGACTTTACGTATGTCTATCCTGGTGTGATGGAGTCGCTGGAGGCAATTCGCGTAGCCCGGCCAGAGACTCTGATGGCGGTGCTGACAAACAAGCCGGTAAATCCGTCACGCGACATCTGCGACCACTTCGGGCTTTCCGGCTACTTCTTTCAGAACTACGGCGGCAACAGCTTCCATACGAAGAAGCCCGATCCACACGGCCTGCTGACTCTAATGGCGGAGGCTTCGGCAATCGCCGGACAAACTATCACGGCGAAGGAGACGCTGATGGTCGGCGATACGGAGGTCGATGTTCTGACTGCTCGTGCGGTTGGGGCTGTGTCGCTGGGATGCAGCTTTGGGTTGGCTCCGCATCGGCTGGAGGCGGCCAAACCGGATTACCTGGTGGGCTCGGCGAAGGAGTGGGTCGAGACGCTGGGGGTGGTTCTGCGAAACTGATTTACGCCCGACTCTCCATCGGCTCATTTCGTTCGCTCAGGGGCGCTTGGAATGTCACCTTCGTGAGCTTTGCCATGTGGAGTGACACTTTGGGAGGCGTCGCTGTCTGGTACGGCATGACTGAGATTGAGGAAGCCATGTTTCGGGAGGGGGGAGTGAGACCCCCTGTGGAGGCGGTTGAGTAGCTCTGCCCAGAAATCCACGTCATATTCCTCCCGATGTCATGGTTTCGCTAGCGGATGGAGATATCGCCCGAGCCGGTGTTGGCACGGATGGTTGGGCCGCCGCCGTTGACCGTGCCTGAGATGTGGTGGCGGTTGAGCGAGCCCTGCATGGAGATGGGCTGCGAGACGTTGACGGAGCCGGAACCTGTATCGGCTACGAGGTTGAACTTTGCCCCATTACCGAGATCCATGTGAATCGAACCGGAACCGGTGGAGAGCTTCCAGTCGGTTGATGGATTGCCCTGGACCTCGATGTCGCCGGAACCCGTGGAGGCCTTGAGGGCGCCGTTGACACCATGGAGGCGCACGGAGCCGGAGCCAGTTTCAGCTTTGACATCGCCGGGGCCGGACTCGTGAAGCTCGACGTCTCCGGAGCCGGTGCCAAGCGTGGCGGTGCCCTGGATGCCGTTGGCACGAACTGATCCGGAGCCGCTCTGGGCCTTGAGGGTTGCGCCGACGTTGTCGATGGTCATATCGCCGGAGCCGGTGGCGGCGTTGATGTTGGAGGTGCGGGGAAGGGTGACGTCGTAGTCGATGGAGATGTTGCGGAAGAGGTCGTTGTCGCCATGGTGCTGGCCGATGGTGATCTCGTTGCCATTCTGCACGATGGGGGGATTGTCGGCGATCTGATTGACGCGTGACTCGACATTGCTGCCGCCACTCATCCAGCCGTTGTTGCCGTGGACATGGCCCGAGATGTGAATCTGATTGTCAGAGCCGGGCTTGAGGCGGATGTATCCCGAGCCGGTTTGGACTGAGACATTAGGGGAGCCAGAGACGTTGAGAGTGCGGTCGAAGGTACGATCGGCGGCAAAGGCCGCAGTGGTGAGAGCGAGGCTGGCCGTGGCCAGAAGGATTTTTGCGTTCATGAGTTGGCCTCCATTACGGATTGAGTTACGTGCCGTTGATGGAGTTTGTTCCGTCTTTTGTGACGGGCGGGAACGTTGGAACGGATTCTGCTGGTTGTCTTCCCACAAAATGCCAGGTTCCAATTCTCGATTGCGAGCTTCCAGTCCGCTCGGAACGGTACTCATTAAGAAAGATGTCCGGGCTGAGCCCGGACATCTCAAGCAGATTCCTTCGCTTCGCTGCGGAATGACATTCAAGGAACGACAGTAGCGATTTCGTGCTACTGCTGGAGGATGACGGTGTCGCCCTGATTGAGTCCTGAGAGGACTTCGGTGCGGGTTCCGTTGGAGATGCCAGTCTTGATGGCTACCTTGCGGCGGCCCTTTTTCTCCTTCTGGTCAGGGACTTCCACCGAGGCATTCTTGTCCTTGTCGTACATGACGGCCTGTTCGGGGACGGTGAGAACGCCTTTGTGCTCTTCGAGGAGTATCTCGGCGTTGGCGGTCATGTTTGCTTTGAGCTCGCCGCCAGGGTTGTCGATGGAGAC
>JAFDVV010000018.1:3438-22108 GCA_018268775.1 Acidobacteriota bacterium
GTGACCTTACCGACAAAGGTCTTATCTTTGAACGACTCAACCTTGATGCGGGCGGGCTGGCCCAGGTAGACCTTGCCGATGTCGGACTCGTCAACCTTGCCCTGCACGTAGACCTGCGTGGTGTCGCCGATGGTCATCACCAAAGTAGCGGTGGAGCCCATGACGAGAATTGACGAGACGGCGTCGCCGAGTTCGACGTCGCGCGAGAGGATAACGCCGTCCATGGGCGAGGTGATGGTGGTGTAGCTGAGCTGCTCCTGAAGCTGCTTGAGCGAAGCCTCGGACTGCTGGACCTGCGCCTGCGCCTGATGGAGCTTGGAGGTGTCGACGGCGATCTGGGCCACGGCCTTGTCGCGGGTGTTGGTGGCGGCGAGATACTTCTGCTGCGCGTCGTCGAGGGCCTGCTGGGAGACGACGCCGTCCCTGGACATGGAGAGAGCGCGCTCGTAGGTGTTCTTGTACATGGGAAGGTCAGGTGCCTCAGCGTTGACCTTGTCGTACTGGATGGCTGCCTGCGCGGCGCGGGCGTTGGACTCGGCGGCGGCTAGCTGGGCCTTTTGAGCATTGACCTGTGCGAGGATCTCGACCTGGTCGAGTTGCGCGAGCACCTGTCCCTGTTTGACGTGAGCGTTGATGTCGGTATCGAGACGCGTGACGATGCCGGAGGCCTTGGACTTCAGCTCGACCTTGGTAATGGGCTGGACCTTGCCTGTGGCCACGACAGAGCGGGCAATGTCGCCCTTTTCCACCTTGCCGAGCTGTGAGGGTTCGAGCTTGGCGCTGTTGCCACGTGCCGCAACCGTTACGCCGAGTATGACGACAACGACGAGAGCGACCAGGCCGCCCCAAATCCAGAGTTTCCGCTTTTTCCGTTGTGTAGCCAAGGTCTTGCTCCAGTAAATCCGATGGGGAAGTTTCGCTTCGGAGGTAGATTACGCAGCAAGGCGCAGTCCGGTTCCGTGAACGGGGGAAAGATTGCCGGGTGAACCAGTCTTTAGACGTAGCGCGAGAGCTTTGGGAGAGAAGAAGTTGCAGCCATTTAATAACAACTGAGATCAGTTTAGCCGGGACGGAACCCCGGGAAGATTACAGAAAAGTGTCACGCGGGAAGATGAAGTTTGGTTCTGAACTTGTAGGGAAAGTTTGAAAATGCGGGATTCCTCGACTTTGGCCTGCGGTCTTCGCTCGGAATGACACCCGTCCATCGATACATCCGGGAAATCATGTGGAAGATATCAGGCGTATTTCCGGAGGACGCCCAGGACTTTACCCTGGATGCTGACGCTGTCGGCGGGGGCGAAGATGGGGGCCATCTCAGTGTTTGAAGGTTGGAGGCGGATCATATTGCCTTCACGGTAGAAGCGTTTGAGGGTGGCATCGGAGCCGTCGACCAGGGCGACGATGATCTCGCCCTCGCGCGCGGTGCGCGTTCGTTCGACCAAAACGTAGTCGCCGGAGACGATGTGCTCGTCACGCATGGAGTCGCCGCGTACCTCCAGGGCGAAGACCTCGCGGTTGCCGATGATGTCACCAAGGGAGATGCTCTCGGCGGTCTCGATGGCCTCGACGGGCTTGCCTGCGGCAATGCGGCCAAGCAGCGGCAGTCGCTCGGCGCTGCGGCGGGAACGGGCCGGGAGCACGTCGATCGAGCGGCTGCGATTATGGGCGCGCTGCAGCAATCCTTTGTTTTGCAGGTTGGTGATGTGCTTATGCACGGTGGCAAGCGAACTGAGGCCGAGCCCGCTGGCGATCTCCTCATAGGAAGGGGAGTAGCCGTTCTTCTGCGTAAAGCCTGAGAGAAAGTCGATGACCTCTTTTTGCCGCCGCGTGATAGCCATGCGGGAATTGTAGCGAATAAAAAGCGAATTGCAAGCCCTATTTGAAAATCAATCTTGGGGAGTACCGGAGGAGTCATAGTGAGGCAAATCATTCCCGTTTTGAAATCGCTCTTCGCAAAAAACTGCACGGAGGTATTGAACCAATTGCCGCGATGCAACAAGGTAGTAGGACACCGCAGGCCGGTCGTACCGAACCGCAGAGATTTGCGAGCGGCTTGGCGGTTGCTGCTGAACTGAGGAGATGCGATGCAGGTTTTGATAGTGGAAGACGATGCTGCTTTGGGTGTTTTTCTGCAAAAAGGATTGAAGCTGGAAGGCCATGAGGTTTCATGGGTGGGAGATGGCGAGGCAGCGCTTGAACATGCGCGGCTGCACCGTCCCGACCTGATGGTGTTGGACCTCAGCCTCCCGAAGAAAGACGGCGTTGAGGTTCTTGAAGAGCTTCGAGGCCAGCTTGAAGCGACCGCCGTGCTGGTGCTGACAGGAAGAAGCATGGTTGAGGAGAGGGTCCGATGCCTGAACCTGGGCGCGGACGACTGCCTGCTGAAGCCATTCAGCTTTCATGAGCTGACGGCGCGGTGCAGAGCCCTGCTGCGCAGGAAAGAACGCTATGCCGATCCTGTGTTACGGCACGGGGATGTGGAACTGAACCGGATGGAGCGGCGTGTGGTGCGTTTGGGCAAGAACGTCGACCTGACGGTGAAGGAGTTCAGCCTGCTGGAGTATCTGATGCAGAGGCCGGGGCGCTGCTGCGGTCGTGCTGAGCTGTTGCGCGAGGTGTGGCAGATGTCTCCCGACGCGGGGACGAACGTGGTCGATGTGTACGTGAATTATCTGCGGAAGAAGCTAGGAGCGGCTGCGGCCGACGAAGAGGCGGACGGTCACTCTGTAATTGAGACGGTGCGCGGCGAGGGGTATCGCGTAAAGAGTGCTGGCATCAGGAAGCAGGTTGCGAGCGTGACGGGTTTTGCGGGCGTAACCGCGATGGCAGGTGCGTGATGCCTCAGATGCGGGGTTCGGAGGTCAACCTGGCGGAGCGGATCGACGACATGCTGCACGGTCTGTGTCAGCCGCTGACAGTGTTGCAGTGCCGTCTTGCGCTTGGAGAGCTGAATGGTGAGCCGGAGGCTATGCGTTCGGCGATCGGCGAGGCACTGGGTGAGTGCGTTCGCATGAACCAGGCCGTGGGCGCAATGCGCGAGATGCTGCTTGAGGCCGGTAGCGGCGAACAGCAGGGCGTTTGATTGAGAGGGATGGCGATGCAGGATTCGGGAGCGCTGGATAGCGCGTCGGTGCGGACGGTGGTTTTGGCAAGTGCGGATGCGGCGCTACGGGTGCGGCTGCGAAGTGCGTTGACCGGCCTGCGATGGGAGGTGTTCGAGGCCTCCGGCGGCGCGGAGGCGATGGCGCGGCTGGAGGCTGTGCGTCCCGAAGCGTTACTGATGGACAACTGGCTGCCAGACCTGGAAGCGAGCGAGTTTGCCGGGCAGATACGGATGATGTATCCATCGGTGGATTTGATGGGGATGGACGGAGGCGTGGAGGGAGGTGCGAAGAGTCCGCGGCGAAACGAGCTGCTCCACGCGTTACGTGAGGCGTATGAAGGCGCAATAACGGATACAGCAGCGTGGAAGGCGGCACCGATTGCGGTGCCTTCCACGAAGCGGGGGCCCGGGCAAGAGAAGGCTCTGCCTGAGAGTGCGGAAGAGAGACGATGTTCTTCATCGCACGATGCTGTGCAGATGCTTCCCGGGATGGTGGGGGCAAGCCGACCGATGCGTGAGCTTGCGCAGATGATCCGGCTGGTGGCACCGCGTTCGACGACAGTGCTGATCGAAGGCGAGACCGGGACAGGCAAAGAGGTTGTGGCCAAGGCCGTACACACACTGAGCGAGCGGGCGGGTAAGCCATTTGTTGTGCTGAACTGCGCGGCGATTCCGGAGGCGCTGCTGGAGGCGGAGCTGTTTGGGCATACGCGTGGGGCTTTCACCGGCGCGGTGCAATCGCGTACGGGACGGATCGAAGCTGCGCATGGGGGAACGTTGTTCCTCGATGAGATTGGGGAGATGCCCCTGGCATTGCAGGCCAAGATGCTGCGCTTTCTGGAATGCGGTGAGTTGCAGCGCGTCGGCGACAACGAGACGGTGCGGGTAGATGTTCGCGTGATTGCGGCAACCCACCAGCCGCTGGAGCAGAGGGCGGAGGAGAAGAGTTTCCGCCTGGACCTCTACCATCGTCTGGCGGTGTTCCCGGTGGAGGTTCCCCCGCTGCGCTCGCGGATGGAGGACATGGCGTTGTTGGCGGAGCACGTTCTCTCGGTGCTTGGACAGAAGTCTCCGCGAAAGAAGTTGAGCGCAGTTGCGCTTGATCGATTGCACGAGCACTACTGGCCTGGGAACGTGCGTGAGTTGATGCATGTGTTAGAGCGCGCGGCGATTCTTGCGGGCGACAGAATGGAGATCGGCGCGGACGAGATTCGGTATCGCCGTGCGACGCGGTGATCCGTAATGAGAGTTGGGTTCTTTCATTCTTTGTTCGTCCATAGTTTCATCACTTTGTCATCCCGTAGCGCAGCGGAGGGATCCGCTTTTCCCCTCCAGGATGGGGATAGTCTGAAAAAAGCAGATTCCTCCGCTGCGCCACGGAATGACAAAAGGTGGAGTGAAGTGGCAAAAGCGGTACCGAATGAGTGAGGTTATAAAAGCAGCTCCCTCCACTTCGCTCCGGTCGGGATTTCAACCGAGAAGGAACATTAGAAATTCAAGATAAAGACAGATCCAATCGCTTAGAGCGCCCTCATCCGAGGGCGTATTTTTTTGGTGCATCAGATGCATAAAAGACTGTCGAAGGAGCTTTTTATGCAGGTGACGACTGCCTTGAGCGAAGCGCTGGGCCGCTATCTGGATCTGACGGCTGAACAGATGAAGCTGACTGCGGGAAACATGGCCAATGTGGACACTCCCGGCTACAAGACGCAGGGGTTCGATTTTGAGCAGGAGTTCTCGCGGCAGCTTTCTAGCGTGGGGAATGTCGCTACGCCTCTGGCGGCTCCGCAGGATGTTGACGGGCTGGTGACGAGGCCCGATGGCAACAACGTTTCGATGGACCGCGAGGGGATTCAACTGGCGAAGTCGCAGATGCAGTTCAGGCTGGGGGTGGAGCTGCTGAAGCATGAGTACTCGAACGTGATGAGCGCAATCCATGCGGAGGCGAGATAAGCGATGAATCTGTTTGGAGTGATGGACGTGAGCGCCTCGGCATTGAAGGCGGAACGCGTAAGGGCGGAGGTTGTAGCCGCGAACATGGCCAATGCGGAGACGACACGCACCGCGGAGGGGGGGCCGTACCAGAGGCGTCACGTCGTCTTCGAAGCAGAAGGCGATGGGAGCTTCAAGCAGTCGCTGGCAAGTCATATGAGTGGAACCGGCGCGTTCATCCCGCAACGCAGGTTGGGTGGAACCGTGACGGCAGACACAACGATCGACGGCGGAGTCGCTGTGACGGGTGTAATCGCCGATGCCAGCGCGCCACTTCGGCGATACGATCCGCAACATCCCGATGCGGGACCGGATGGCTATGTGTCGTACCCGGACATCAATCCGCTGACGGAGATGGTGGACCTGATGGGGGCGCAGCGCTCCTATGGCGCGAATGCGTCGGCGATTCAGGCGGAGAAGAACATGGTGGCCTCCTCGCTGGAAATTTTGAAGTAACTCGGAGACAAGGAGAAGAGAGATGAGTGGAGCGGGAGTATTTTCGGCTGTGGCATCGCAGGCGAGTTCGGTCTTCGGCGGGGCTCGGGGCAGCGCTGCGATACAGGATGTGGGAAATGCGGGCAGCGTGCCTTTTGCAGGAATGCTGAAGACGATGGTGGCGCAGACGGACGAACTTGATCGCAAAGCGGCGGACACAGTCACAGGATTGTTGAGCGGCAAAGGCGTTGAGATTCACGACGCGATGATCGCGACACAGAAAGCCGACATGGCCTTTGAGTTGTCGTTGCAGGTGAGGAATAAGGCAGTGGCTGCCTATCAGCAGATGATGGGCATGCAGTTTTAGGTACAGGGCCCAGTGACCTGGGAGTAGGGAATAGCAGGCGGATTCCCGCGGAAGCAACGCCGCAGATTGAGTGAGAGAGATGGCCGATACGGATCAGCAACAGGGTACTGGGATTGAGAGAGTGGACCGGGCAGGTGCGGCGACGAGCAACGGTGTCGCCAGTAAGGTGCTTGATGCCATCTCGGTGCTGCGCGATCGCGTGATGTCGCTACCCGCGGGCAAGCGGACATGGTTGTTGGCCTCAGCAGTCTTTGTGGCTGCGATGGCGGCGGCAATGGCGTGGTATGCGGGACGTACAGACTGGAAGCCGCTATTTGGCGGATTGGACGGTAAGGACGTGCAGCAGGTCTCGCAGGAGTTGGCGGCGGCGGGCATTCAGTACCGCATGACGGCGGATGGAGCGGGTATTGAGGTTCCGTCGGAGTCGCTCGACAAAGCGCGCATGGAGGTTGCAACCAAGGGGATGCCGCAAACGGGCAGGCTGGGGTTTGAGCTCTTCGACAAGCCGAACTGGGTCGGCAGCGAGTTCGATGAGCGCGTGAACTATCAGCGCGCGCTTGAGGGTGAGTTGGAACACACGATCGCTTCACTGGGTGCGGTGCAGTCGGCGCGCGTGCATCTGGTGTTGCCGCACCAGTCTTTGTTTGCGTCGGAAGAGCGTGCGGCGAAGGCCTCGGTTGTATTGAAGCTGAAGCGCAGGTCGTTGAGCGAGGAGCAGGTGGAGGCGATTCGCAGCCTGGTAGCGGGAGCGGTGGACAACCTGAGCGTTGAAGATGTGGCTCTGGTGGATGCCGATGGGCGTGCGAGCTTCAAGCCACGATTGAAGAACGGGATCGAAGCCGATGCGGAGCAGGCGATGGAAGCCAAGCTGGTGGCAATGCTGGAACCTTTGGCCGGTCACGACAATGTGCGCGCAACAGTGAATGTGAGCTATGACGATGGTACGGAGGTGAGGACCGATGAGGTCTACGATCCAAACCAGTCGGCCACGCTGAGCATGCAGAAGAGCGAACAGACGCAAATGCAGCCCGCACGAGCGTCGGGTGTTCCTGGAACGGCAAGCAATTCGCCCGCTGGCGCGCCGGCGGGTGCAGTGCAGGGCTCGGCGGCTGCCGCTGCGCCGGGAACACCTCCGCTCTTGCAAAAGGAAACACTGCCTGTGTATCCGCAACAGGCCTATGGTGCAGGGCAGAGTATTCACGAAGAGAATGGCACCTACGGCGTGAGCAAGCATGTGGTGCATACGGAGCAAGCGCCAGGACGTGTGCGCCGCGTGACTGCGGCCGTAGTGGTGAACGACCGTGCAAACGTTGAGGGCGCAGGCAAGACGGAGCACACGGTTTGGAAGCCGCGAAGCGCGGACGAAATGCGAAGGCTTGAGCAGTTGGCCCAGGCCGCGGTCGGGTACGACTCGAAACGAGGCGACCAGGTAGTGGTGGAGAACGTCAGCTTCAGCTCAAATGCGCCTGAAGCGAAGCCCGCGCTGATGGAGCAGTTGACCGAGCAGGCGCGGGCATTGGCTCACGCACAGCCAGGACTCGCTCGCACTTTGGTAATGGGAGCGCTGGGCATTCTGCTGGTGCTGTTTGTGTTGAGACCGATTGCACGGCAAGTGACGGCGACTCTCGCCGAGCCGTTGAAATTGAGCGCAGGTGCAGTGACGCCCGCACTGGTGCCGGGACCGGCAGAGCCCGAGTTGCTGGAGCCAACGCACCCAGTGGAGGCGAAACTCCCAGAGATAGCGCGGACGAAAGAACAAATCCAGCATCGCGGTATCTATGAGCAGGTGGCGGAGCATATCCGGCGTGAGCCGGCGCAGAGCACACGCTTGCTTGAGGCCTGGATCGGTTCGGGCGAGGAGATGGAAGCATGATCATGGCTGAAATAGCAACGGCACAGGGAACGCAGCGTATGCCGCTGCTGCTTCCCGAAGAGGCGGGCTTCGTGCCAGCCGACATCCCGGGGCTTCGCAAGGCAGCGATTCTACTGGTCGCGCTGGGAGACGATCTGGCGAAGACGTTGTTTCAGAGCCTGTCGGAGAACGATGTACACCGCGTCACCGAAGAGATTACTCGGTTGGGCGAGATACCGGCGCATCAGTTGACGCAGGTGATGACGGAGTTCTATGGATTGCTTGAGACGCAGACATACATGGTGCGCGGCGGTCCGGACTACGCGCTGCGCGTCTTGACGGAGGCCTTTGGCGCGACGAAGGCCGAGAACATGCTGGCGCAGGTGAAGAGAATCCGCGAGCGCTCCAGCGGCAATATGGCAGTGTTGCAACGCATGGACCCGCAGCAGTTGAGCAAGTTTCTGGAGACGGAGCATCCCCAGACGATTGCACTTGTCCTCGCTCACGTCGATGCCAGGCGTGGCTCGACAATTCTTATGCAGCTTGACCCCACGCTCCGTGTCGATGTGGTGAAGAGACTGGCAGAGATGAGGCAGTTCTCGTCGGAGATGGCGCAGAAGGTTGCCTTCGTTCTCCACCGCAGGCTTGAGGGAGTGGGCACAAATGCGCGCAAGTCGTACTCCGGCTTCAAAGCGGTAGCAGAGCTCCTAAACCGGATCGACCAGATGGCGAGCAAAGGAATTCTGGAAGAGATTGAACAGCAGGAGCCGCAGCTCGCCATCGGAATTAGAAACCTCATGTTCACGTTCGAAGATCTTCTGACTGTACCGCCGGAGAGCATTCGCGAGTTTGTGGCAGCGGCTGACAAGCGCACGCTGGCGATGGCGCTGAAGGGTGGCCGCGAGAATCTGAAGGCCCACCTGTTCAAGGCGATGAGTTCGCGAGCGGTGGAGATGTTGAAGGAAGACATGGAGGTTATGGGGCCGGTGAGGATGAAGGACGTCGGTCTTGCGCAGCAGGAGTTGCTCGCTCTTGCGCGCCAGCTTGAGGCAGAGGGCAAGATGATGCTGAAGATGGGGGCCGACGATGATCTCGCAGTGTGAAGCCGCGCAGAAGGTAGGTTGGCTGGAAGACCGCGCAGTTGTGCCGCTGGAATTTCATGAGCTTAGTGCGGCGGAAGAAGTAGTGGAAGTCGCGCCTTGGATTGACCACGAGCAACACTGGAAGGCGCAGATAGCTTCGCTCGAGGAGAACCTGATCGAGGAGAAGGAAAACGGAAGGATTCTCGCTGAGCAGCGTTGCAGAGAAGCTGAAGCGCGCGTACGCGACGAGATGTCGGTTGAGACGGAAAAGCGCATAGGTATCGAACGCGCAACGATCGTAGATGCGCTGCGCGAGTTCAGCCGCGAGCGCGAGCGGTACTTCGACGAGGTCGAAGCGGAGGTTGTGGGACTGGCGCTTGCGATTGCCCGGCGTGTGCTCCATCGCGAGGCATCGCTGGATCCGTTGTTGCTGCAAGCAGCCGTGCGTGTAGCACTGGGCAAAGTAGCAGGCGAGAGCAACATTACGCTTCGCGTGGCGGAGACCAGGGGACAGCGTTGGCGAGATACCTTAGCGGCAGAGCAAGGTGAAAAGACTGTCACCGTCGTGGAAGACCACGATCTTGACGAGGAAGAGTTGGTCATTGCAACCGAAGTGGGGCGCGTAGAGTTGGGAGTCGGCGCACAGTTGAAGGAGATCGAAAGAGGCTTCTTCGATCTTCTGAAGAAACGGCCAACCCAATGAAGGAAGTACTGTCGCAAACACGCTCAAGAGTGCTTGCTCCGTACTTCGAGCGGTTGGAAAAGAGGCCAGCCTGGCGATGGAGCGGGCGCGTGACCGAAGCCAACGGGCTTGCGGTCGAATCCGAGGGCCCGCTCTGTTGTGTCGGAGAGAGTTGCGAGATCGCCGGCGCGGACGGCAAAGTGCTTGATGCGGAGGTGATCGGTTTTCGCGGGCGGCATGTGCTGACGATGCCGCTGAACTCTACACGGGGAATCAGTTATGGCGACGTTCTAAATGCGACTGGAATCGCTCCATCGATCGGCGTTTGCGAACAGATGAAAGGCAGAGTGCTGAGTGCTGTTGGGGCTCCCCTCGACGGCAAGGCATCCTATCGGGCGACCAGGGAATGGCCGCTCGATGGCGAGGTTCCTCATCCAATGTTGAGGCTTCCGATCCACGAAGCGCTCGGCACGGGCATTCGAGCAATTGACGGTCTGTTGACGGTCGGACGAGGACAGAGGATTGGAATCTTCGGCGGATCGGGCGTAGGAAAGAGCACGCTGATTGGCATAATGACACGCAATACCCAGGCCGACCTGACGGTCGTGGCATTGGTCGGTGAACGCGGCCGCGAGGTGCGCGAGTTTGTCGAAGACTCGCTGGGCGAAGAGGGACTTCGACGTTCGGTGGTTGTGGTTTCGACCTCCGACCAGAGCCCGTTGCTGCGGATGCGCGCCGCGCACACGGCAACATCGATAGCCGAGTTTTATGCGGCGCAAGGGCTCCATGTATTGTTGGTGCTCGATTCGTTGACGCGCTATGCGATGGCGGCGCGAGAGGTTGGTCTGGCAGCCGGTGAGCCGCCAACAAACAAGGGATACACTCCTTCGGTGTTTACACGGCTGGCTAAGCTGGTGGAGCGGTCTGGAAATTTCGAACGTGGAAGCATCACCGCGTTTTACACCGTGCTGATGGAGGGAGACGATCAGCAGGACCCCATAGTGGACTCGGTACGTTCGTTGGTGGACGGACATGTCGTCCTATCGCGTACGCTGGCAGCGGCAGGTCGATATCCTCCGATCGACGTGCTGGATTCGCTAAGCCGATTGATGCCAGCGGTAACCGGCAAGCGGCACCAGGCGCGAGCATCGTTGATACGCGGACTGCTGGCTTTGTATACGCGCTCTGAAGACATCATGCGTATCGGGGCCTACAAGCCGGGTACAGACCCGGAGCTGGACCGGGCAGTGCGTGCGATGCCGTCGCTGCGTCAATTTTTGGAACAGGGAACCGATGAGTTGTCGCCTTTGGATCAGTCGATCGAACATCTGTGTTCGATGGAGCTTTAGCGGTGCGCGAAAAGTTGAAGGCAATACGCAGTGTGCTGAGAGTACATGAGTTGATGGAAGAGATGCGCGAGGCCGAGTTGCTTAGAGTTGTTGTAGAGGCGCGCGAGGTGGAACGCGCCATTGCGCTGCAGCGAGAGATTGCCCAGTCGGCATCAAACGGGTGGCGCAACGCCTTGCTCGACGACGACAATCTAACGGCATCTGTCTCAGTAGTGCGACAGAAGTTGGCCCACGGCCGGGAAGCGCGGTTGATTCCAATGCTGAGCGAGACAGAGCGACGAAGCGATGAATTGCGGGTGAGATATATCGATAGCAGCCGGTGGACAGAACGGGTAAGTCGGCTGACCAGGAAGATCGAAGACGAGGTGAAGGCAGCGGAGGAGAAGCGTCTGCAGCGAGAGACCGATGAACGCTATCTCTCGCGAAGACGGTGGGCGCAATCGAAGCTGGCATCCCCTGAACGATGAGCATCGCCTAATTCGATTTGAAAGATGTTTGGCAGGCGGGATGCAGTGGCGCTGATGTAGCGCGCGTACATGGGAGAGGGCGGCGATGAAAATTGGCTCTGCGGATGTTAGGTCGCTCTTGATGCGGCTGTGTGACGAGATTCAAGGCGGAACGGATAGGCCCGCGGCAGCTCCAATGTCTTTTGCGCAAAGCCTGGGCGAGAGCTTAATGGTCGGTGGTAAACCGGCATTCGGAAAAACAAGTACAGACACCGGCGACTCTGCCGCCGTTCCCACCAATGAGCCGGATACCAACGCCTTGCCGTTAGCCAACGGTGGTATTGATACGTCCGCTCCGATGTGTGAGGCGAAAACGCCGAGGTCTCGGATGGGGGCGAACATTGAGTTGTTGCCTCAACACGAGCAGGCACAAGCAAAGGATCCGAGCGCCATTGCCGCAAGTGATACACCGGGTGAGAAGGGAGAAAGCACAGCCTCCACGCTTTTGGAAAAGCAGGAAAGCAAGACGGAATCCGCAAAAAATAAGACTGAGCACAAATGGGAAGGCAACAAGGGCGGAGAGATGAGCACTGCTTCGTCCGAACCTAAAGTAGTGGTGGTCGATCCGGCAGCTCAGAGTATTCATGCAGCGGTTGCCACAACCGATGCGCCGGTGGTTCCTCCTCTCGGGCAGACAGTAACCCGCAATGAATTGGAGCTCGTTGACGAATCTCCTACGGCCGTCCAAGGCGTTAGAGTTCGAAGCAATCGTTCAAAACAGTCCCCAGCGGTGCAAGCCGGGAAGGCAGCGATCGTGATGCAGGACGGGCGCAGAAGCAAAGGCACCGTAGCGAACTCGAACAAGACAGATAACGACGCAGGCCAGTCTCAGACGGTATCGGCGAGCATTTCTCAACAAAGCTCCGTGGCATCGGTAACGGAAAAACCGTTGTCGAAAGCGGAGGATGCGGGTGTAGGTATTCATGCGGTAAATTCTGAGCTTGCCGCGCCATTGGTACCGCAGTCAGGTGCCACCCATACTCCAACTGATGCAAAAGTCACTCCGCCGTCTGAAGCGCTTCCCCATACGATCTTGAACGGCAATACGGCTGAGATTTCGCAGCCGACAATCCAGGAGCATCGAGTTCTTAGTGCCACTCCTTCCACGATCGAGGTTGGAGTGGCGGGCGGTTCGCATGGCTGGCTGAAGATACGTGCCGAGATGACGGATGCGGGCACAGTCAAAGCATCGCTTGCTTCCGCGTCAACGACTGGACAGGAGATACTGCACCGCGACCTTCCACTGCTGTCGAACTACCTTGAACAGGAGCGTATCCCCGTGAGCTCGCTGGCAGTGCAGCAGGCGGTACCATCGCCCGGGGTCGGAACAACATTGAGCGATGGCGGTGGAGGAGCAGGGTCTTCGCAGGGCGAAAGTTCAGGAAGCCGGAGTCAGTCGCAGGGCTCTGGGAACTCAAGCGAAGTGTTTGTTCCCGAAGGTCTGCTTGACCTGCGTTTGGACGATCCGACAATTGTAGGCGGCACGGGAGGCAGTTGGCTCAACGTCCGGGCATAGCGTTGGAAAGCATGTTTGCTGCTGGAACACAGGTGTGAGGAGAGGTGAAACATGGATATTGCAAGGATAAATTCGATGGCGGGAAACGGTACTGCGGCTGAACGAGTGGCCTCGGCGCTTGCCCCCAAAACGATCACGGCGAAGGCCAACGATTCGTCAAGCGCTACTGGCAACGACAGCACTTCGACGAGCGCTTCGACGGACAACTCAACCATCACGGCAAACGACTTTCTTACGCTGCTGGTAAGCGAGTTGAAAAACCAGGACCCGACGCAACCCACGGACCCCAGCGCTTATATCCAGCAGCTTGTAGGCGTCAACAGCCTGCAACAGTTGATCCAGATCAACAAGGGGCTGTCGACGTTTGAAAGCGCGATCACCGGCTGAGCAACTTACCTACCTAACCAGTTGGACCCAAGGAGAACGAAGATGGCATCTTTTTCGATTGCACTTAGCGGATTGCAGGCCGATACGGTAGCGCTGAATACCATCGGCAACAACCTCGCAAACCTCAATACAACGGCGTTCAAGAAGCAGGGGACGACGTTCGAAGACCTGTTCTACCAACAGATCGGCACCTCGGGTTCTAGCAATCCACTTCAGGTGGGCGTGGGGACAAGAGTTTCTGGGACCTCGACGAACTATTTGCAGGGAACCATTCTCCCGACAGGACAGTCGACAGACATGGCCTTGAGCGGCGACGGATTTTTTGTCACCGAGCAAGGTGGCGTGCAGTCGCTTACACGAGCAGGCAATTTTCAACTCAATCAGCAGGGCAACCTGATTACGGTCGATGGTGCCAGCGTGATGGGATATCCGGTGAAGAACGGCGTTGTGAACGCAAACGCGGCGTTGACCCCGCTTGTGTTGCCGATCGGCGTTACCGAGGCAGCGCAGGCGACGGGAAATATCTCCGTTACCGCGAACCTGAACGCCGGTGCAACCGTGGGAACGCAGTTTGCCACTCCCGTTACGGTGTATGACTCACTGGGGCAGAGCCATGCCGTAACGGTGAACTATACCAAGACCGCAACGAATACCTGGAGCTACAGCGTCGACCTTCAGGCCGGCGATGCAACCGGAGCGCCCGTGAACAATACCGGGACTCTGACCTTTGACGCAAGCGGAAACCTGGTCGCCCCCGCTGCAAACATTTCCGGAATTACCTTTCCGGGAATGGCCAACGGATCAAGCGATCTGACGTTCAATCTTAACTTGCGCAGCAATGGGAATCCGACGCTGACACAATCGACGGCAGCCTCAACGAATACAAGCACCGTACAGGATGGATTTGCCAGTGGTACCTATCAGAGCTTTTCCGCCGACGGCAATGGCGTGATTACCGCCGTCTATAACAACGGACACAAGGCTGTGGTTGGCCAGGTCGCCGTGGCGCGCGTTACGAATCCTCAAGGGCTCACCATGATTGGGCATAACAGTTACACCACGACCAACGCCTCTGGCGACGCAATCTTCGGCATCCCGGGGACTGGCGGAAGGGCTTCGATCGAAGACTCGGCGCTGGAGCAGTCGAACGTCGATATCGCACAGGAGTTCTCCGATCTGATCGTCGCTCAACGGTCATTCGAGGCAAACTCCAAGACGATTACGGCCTTCGATTCGATTACGCAGACAACACTGGGTATGATCCGTTAGATCGAGCTATGGTTGCGGGTGCCGCGCAGGTGGACGCGGCACCGGCCCATTCTTGTTTTGTCTTCATGAAAGTTCACTAATCTGTGCGCATCTTGGGATGGCCTTCCGATTGCACTGCCTGATGGTATCGAGGATCAGGCAAAAAATGGCTACTACACCTACCGTCATTCAGACTAGCCCAGCAGAGCCGGCAAAACTTCCCGCTGCATCCCTTATTGTTGCGGTTGCGTTGGGCGTAATCGTATCCGTCGCCATAGTAGGGGGCGTGGGGTACTATCTCATCCGTTCGGGGAAGTTGCGTGTGCAGACGGCACCGGCTGCACAGAGCGTTGCTCCCTTGGCTTCGACGAAGACACACGCTGTGACGTTGGAGCCGATGGTTGTGAACCTGGCGGATAGCGCAGGCGCTTACCTGCGAGTCTCGATGACGCTCAATGTTGCTGATCCGGCGGATGTGCCCGCCAAGGAAGAAAAATCCGCAAACAAGGAAACAGATGCGGCGATGCGGGATACCGCATTGACAGTACTGGGAAAGCAGACTTCCGAAGGGCTGCTGGCGGCCGATGGAAAAGAGCGTCTGAAAAATGAGCTCAAGGCCGCCTTCATTGCGCACAATCCGGAGCTCAAAGTGACCGACCTCTTCATCACAGAGTTTCTGGTTCAGAGGTAACTTGCGTTCAAGAGATGGAGAACATATGGCGGAGACAGAGCCGATTAAAACCGGGCCAGACGTCCGGGAGAATATGTACCGGGGGAGAGTTCTCGCGCAGAAACCCTGGATGATGCATATCGAAGAGCATTCCAGATGGCCGGTCCTCTCGCAGTTGACCGTGCCGATTAGCGCAGAGGTCGCTTTCGCAGGCTTCAAGGTGAGAGACCTGCTGGCACTCAAAGCCGGGCAAATCATCGCAAGCGAATGGCAGGAGACTGAAGACGTCCCTGTCAAGGCTGGACAGGTACAGGTTGGCTGGAGCGAGTTCGAAGTGGTCGATCAACAGCTTCTTATTCGTCTGACGCGGTTGGCCTAGAGCGAGAGGGAGAAGATTCGTGCGGAGCATGTGCCTTGACAACACGGAGGCAGGGACCGGCAGCCGGCGCGGTCTTGTGGGCTGGCTGATCGGCGTATGTGGTTCTCGTGCGCGATTTCGCGACAGAAGCATGCGCCGGATGCAGTTGCTGGAGACCCTGGCTATAGGAGGCAAGCGTCAGCTTGCACTGGTGCAATGCGGCGATGAGCAGTTTCTGATAGGCCTGGGCGCGGAGACGGTTTCGACGATCGTCAAGGTTGGCAGCGGCGAAAGTGAGAAAGGGCGATGAGCGCAACAGCGACTAGAATGGCGCTGTGTTTTACCGCACTGCTTGTCCTGCTGCTGTTTCCCGTTCCACGGCTTCATGCCGAAGCGGGACCTGCGCAATCGTTCTGGGTGCGACGAGGCAATGCAAGTCTGCACCGGCCGCATGAAGCGGCGAAGAAGACTGTGACACGTCATGCCGAAGCGAAAGCGTCGCAAAGGCAAGCCGTACGTGACGGCGATGTAACTAGGAACGACGCTAAGCAGTCCATCGAAGACGGCTTGAAGTCAACTCGAAGCACGCCATGGGCGATCGTCGTGGGTCTCACTCTTCTGACCCTGCTTCCAGCGCTTCTACTTTCGATGACCCCGTTGGTACGGCTGCTGGTGGTATTTCACTTTCTGCGCCAGGCGCTTGGAACGCAGACGGCACCTTCCAACCAGATTCTGATGGGGTTGGGACTGATGATGACCTGGTTTTTGATGCAACCCGTCCTCGTACAGGTGGAGCAGCAGGCGGTTGTGCCTTATCAAGCTGGAACGATTGCGGGTGAAGATGCAATAGCGCGTGGTCTTGCGCCGGTAAAGCAGTACATGTTGCGATACGCTCGGGAAAAAGACCTGGCGGTGTTTGCCGCCGCCGGCATGAGCTCTCGGCCCGCAACGAAGACCGACCTGCCGATTCAGGTGGTAGTGCCCGCTTACATCCTCAGCGAGTTGAAGGCGGGCTTTCAGATCGGTGCCATCCTCTTCTTACCGTTCTTGTTAGTGGATCTTGTTGTTGCGAGCGTTACGACATCGATCGGCATGATGCAGCTTCCACCCGTGGTTATCTCAACACCTTTGAAGATTCTGCTGTTTGTGATGGTCGACGGATGGAACCTTCTGGCCGACCAGTTGATCAAGAGCTTTTAGGCGAGGAGAGAGATGGGGCCAGACCAGACAGTCGAGGTAATGCGAAGAGTGCTGATTGAGGCGATGATGCTGAGCGCTCCGCTGCTGGTGAGCGCGTGCGTCGTGAGCCTGCTGGTGAGTCTTCTCCAGACGTTGACAGGAGTTCAGGAGCAGACGTTGACGGCAGTTCCAAGACTGGTTGTGGTCTTTGTCGTTGCAATGATCTCGCTGCCTTGGACAGTACATCGGCTTATCGGCTTTACGCTGCGACTGTTTAGCGGCGGTTTCCATAGGTTTCTCGGGTAGAGATGATGCAGGCGACTTCATCGTTGGGCCGTGACGTAATCCACGACTGGCCGCAATATCTGACGGCCGCGATGCTTGTTATGGTCCGGCTCAGTGGATTGATGGTCTTCGCGCCCGTGTTCTCTTCGGTGGCGATACCGCCGCGCATTAAGGCTGGTTTTGTCTTTGCGATGGCCGTGTTGCTTGCACCGGTTGTGAGTGCGGTGCCGAATGCACACGTTGAGCTTGGTGTGACGCCGGTACTGGGAGAACTGAGCGTGGGTCTGGTCTTCGGACTGTCGCTGATGCTGCTCAATGAATCTCTCCTGTTTGCTGGAACGCTTCTTGGCATGGAGTTCAGTTTTTCGTTGGTCAACCTGATGGATCCTAACTCGATGGTCGAGACACCCGTGCTGGGCCAGATGCTGGGCTGGATCGGAACGCTGACAGTAATCGGTGCGGGGCTGGATCGCACACTGCTTGCCGCTATCGTGCGCAGCTTTGTGGCGGCCCCGGTCGGGCACGTAGTTACTGTCGCGAAGACAGGCGCTACATTGGCGTCGATGGCAGGGGGAATCTTCTTTGCCGGGTTGCAACTGGCCGCGCCCGTGATTACCGCGGCATTGGCGGTTGAGGTAACAGTTGCGCTGGTATCGCGGCTTTCGCCGCAGCTTCCGGCGATGGTTGTAGGAATCCCCGTGAAGACGATGATCTCCTATGCGGTGCTGATCGGCAGCCTGGCGATATGGCCTGCTTGGATCGAGCGGCACTTTACGGCTCTGCTGGATGCCGCGGGAAGGCTCGTTGGCGTATGAGTGGACAAGCCACAGAGCAGGCAACGCCGCAGCGTAAAAAGAAGTCGCGCGAAAAAGGCGATATCGTTCGGAGCCGTGAGTTGCTGTCGGCCATGGCAATGCTCGGCGGCGTGTTGATGCTGGGGGCGACGGCGCACGGATTCTTATCGAGCTGGGGTGCTGTTTATCGCGAGAGCCTGCACTCGGCTGCAGTAGGCGAGATTGCCGGGGAGCGGCATTGGAGCAACACGGCCCGGCAGATGCTGGCTCCAGCATTGATGCCCATAGCGCTCATTATGGCTGCGAGCTTTGGATGCGCATTGTTTGCGGGTGTTGTGCAAGGTGGCGGTATACGCATTCACCCCAATGCGATCGAACCGAAGTTCACGCGATTGAATCCAGCGGCGAACCTCAAAAACCTCGTCAGCCTGAGGGCGGTAACGCGCGTGATGAAGTCGCTGGTGCCGGCCGCAGTGATGGTGGCGCTGGGATGGGCCGCTTTGAAGGCGCTGATGCTGCGGATGCCGGTGATGAGCATGATGAGGCTGCCTGCGACCTTTTCTACGGCATACGGACTGGCGCTCGATGCTGCATGGGTCACGCTGGCATGGTCGGGACTCGACTATGCCATGGAATGGAGAAGCTGGAACCTGCGGCTGAAGATGACAAAGCAGGAGGTCCGCGAAGAGACGAAGGAAGCGATGGGAAACCCAGAGGTGAAAGGGCGGATCCGGCAGATTCAAAACGCCATGCGTAAGCGCAAAGTGAAAGCGGACGTGTCGCGTGCGAGCGTCGTGATCACGAACCCAACGCACTATGCGGTCGCGCTTGAGTTCAACTTTGAGACGATGCAGGCACCCACTGT
>JAFDVV010000018.1:22150-52648 GCA_018268775.1 Acidobacteriota bacterium
TGGGCTGGCGTTCCGATGATTGAGAACCCTCCGCTTGCGCGAAGTCTGTACCGGCTGGTGGAACCGGGGCAGTCGATTCCATTTGAGCTGTACGCGGCAGTTGCTGGCATCCTGGCCTTTCTCTACCGGCAAAAGGTCGAAGAACGGATGAGGCGTGAGAAGCAGACACAGATGATGCAAAAGAATGTGGGGCAGCGTGTGACGGCCCCAATCAGCATGTATGGATTCGGAGGCGGTATATGAGTGAAATCAAGGTGCCATCGCGATGGACACCGGCGAAGATGCAGGCGTTGTTGCTGCCCATTACGGCGATCAGCATGGTGTTTGTGATGCTGATCCCTGTGCCGGGACTGGTGCTGGATGTCTTGTTGGCCGCATCGATCACAGCATCGGTAATCGTTTTTCTGACGGCGGTGCAGGTGCGGCGTGCGGTGGACTTTTCGGTATTTCCAACATTGTTGCTGCTGCTGACGCTGTTCAGGTTGTCCCTCAACCTGGCATCGAGTCGCCGAATTCTGCTTCACGGCCACGAAGGGACAAGTGCTGCCGGGTCGGTGATCGAGGCCTTCGGGCAGTTCGTCGTTGGCGGCAATTATGTTGTCGGCTTCGTGCTGTTTCTTGCGTTGATAGCGATCCAGTTCTTGGTTGTAAGTCATGGCGCAGTGCGAACGGCCGAAGTAACGGCGCGGTTCACGCTCGATGCGCTTCCTGGCAAACAGATGGCAATCGACGCCGACATGAACGCCGGACTGATCGACGAGCAAGGCGCACGCAAGCGACGTGAAGCCATTGCCCGCGAGGCGGAGTTCTATGGCGCGATGGACGGTGCCGCCCGCTTCAATCAGCGCGACTCCATGGCGACGATTCTGATTACGGTCATCAACATCGTTGCCGGACTTCTGATCGGGGTCGTCCAGCAGGGCGTTGATCTCGCGACCGCGGTGAAGACCTACACGATCCTGACTGTGGGTGACGGACTTGTGACAATGATCCCAAGCCTGCTGGTGTCAATTGCCGGGGGCATGGTGCTCACCCGCGCTTCGTCCGCCGGATCGCTCGACAGCGAACTCGGGAAGCAGTTGCTGCGTGGCAGAAACACACTCTGGATTGCCTGCGGAGTTCTGGTTGCACTGGCGATGGTCCCAGGCCTGCCGAAGCTGTCGTTCCTTCTGCTGGCCGTTGGAGTCGCGCTGATAGCGCGCAGACTGCCCCAGGAGAACCACGCAGAACTCATTGAGAGTGCCGTCTTGTCGACAGGCAAGGCGAAGCAGGCTGAGGCAGCAAAAGGCGAGAATCTGGCGTCGCTGCTGAAGATTGACGAGTTGACGCTGGAGATCGGATTCCAGTTGATCCCGACCGTCGATGAAAAGCAGGGCGGACAGATGCTGAACCGTGTCCGCGCGCTGCGCCGGCATCTCGCAACCGAACTAGGATTTATCGTCCCGCCGATCCATATAACCGACAACCTGCGGCTGAAGCCACGAGAGTATGTCGTGAGTTTACGTGGCGTGGAGATCGCGCGCTGGCAGACAGAATACGGCTGCCTGCTTGCGGTAAACGCCGATCCTAAAGCCAGGCCGCTTCCTGGAGTTGAAACGCGTGAGCCCGCCTTTGGCGTTGCTGCCCGATGGATCGAGCCTGGGCTTGAAGAGCAGGCCCTGGCCGCGGGCTACTCAGTCGTCGATCAGACAACTGTGATTGGCACACACCTCGGCGAGCTGATTCGCACGCACGCGCATGAACTGCTGAGCCGGCAGGAGGTCAAACGGCTGCTGGACAGTATGAATGAAGGCTATCCGAAGCTGGTCGAAGAACTGGTGCCCAAGCTGATGTCGCTGGGTGAGGTGCAGCGTGTGCTTCAACAGTTGTTGCGCGAACAGGTTTCGATACGCGACCTTGGTTCGATCCTCGAAGTCTTGGTCGAGGCCTCGCAGCAATCGAAAAACATGGTGCACCTGGTTGAGAGCGTGCGCCAGTCTTTGGGGCGTGGTCTGGTGCGTCCACTGCTGGATGCGGACGGCGGCCTGCGCGTGCTGATGCTCGAACAAGGCATGGAGACTGAGCTCGTGGGAACGTTCGATCCGCAGAGCGCCGGCTTGCTGTTAGGAGAGGGCGCGGCCACGACAGGTATGCCGCAGGACTTCTTGCGCAAGCTTGTGGAATCTGTGAAACGCCTAACCGGAGCAGGCGCGACATCGGCCCTTCCCGTGCTCCTATGTCCGAGTCCGGCACGATATCACGTCCGGCGCTGGCTTGAACCGTTCCTGCCGAAGATCACGGTGTTGTCTCCGATCGAGATCCCTCCGGAGATCAGGGTAAGAAGCATGGGGACGATCGGTTGAGAGCCGCAGAGCGGTTGAAGCAGCAGCAGAAGCGAACAAGGAGGAAGCGAATGGGGGCAGGAAGAACGATCCCGGTGGATGCGGTGCCACAGTGGGCGGGAGCGCGGGGGACGCTGGCCGCTGCATTCGGAAAGAGCGAGGCAGGAGTTTCGGCGTTGACCCCGTTTCTTGAGGCGGCGCCCGGAACAGACGCTGGAACAGAGCGAGAGTCGCTGCTGATGGAGCACCTGCCGACGGTGCGTTACATCGCACGGCGCATTCACGAGCGGCTTCCACAGCATGTTGATCTGGACGATCTGATCTCGGCCGGCGTCGTCGGGCTGATCGATGCGTTGTCAAAGTTCGACCATAACAAGAAGGTACAGTTCAAGAGCTACGCGCAGTTCCGCATTCGCGGGGCGATCCTCGATTCGCTGCGGACGCTGGATTGGAGTCCGCGCGAGTTGAGGCGCAAGGGGAGGGCCGTCGAAGAGGCAATTCGTTCCGTGACGCAACGGATCGGTCGCGCGCCGTCGGAGCAGGAGATCGCTGTAGAGATGGGGCTCGGCCTGAACGAGTATCACCAGTTGCTCGGCGACCTGAAGGGTCTTGAGATCGGCAGCCTCCACATGGAACGGTCGGAAGACTCAGGCGACGAAGAACTCGCCTATATACCTGGTTCGCCTGAAGAAGACCCGCTCTTCCGCTGCCTGAAGGGCGAGATGAAGCAGCGGCTCGCGGACGCGATCGACGAGTTGCCTGAAAAAGAACGCATGGTGTTGACACTCTACTACTACGAGGAGCTGACGATGAAGGAGATCGGCGTAACGCTGGGCGTCGTCGAGTCCCGCATCTCGCAGATACATTCGTCGGCGGTGCTTCGTCTGCGCTCCGCGCTGGCGGGTCTGCGTTCTTCAAGCGCTCCGGCGCGTACGCTTGCAACACAAAAAGCGTTGGCTGGGCGATTGAAGTAGTCGTTCATCGTTTCTTTGCTATCTCATCTATAGGACCTGGTAATGCAGAAGAATCTAGGACAAGACGATATTGATGCGCTATTCGCTGCGGCGAACGCATCGGTAAAAGTAGCGCAGGAGAGCACAAGCGAGCGTGAGCCGGAGACCTACGTCTTCAGCCGCGCCGGAAAGATCAGCAATGACCAGATGCGGGCGATCAGCACGGTGAACGATCTCTTCGCACGCAACCTGATGCACGCCATGAGCGGATGGCTGCGTACACCCTTTCGCGCCAAGCTGGTCGCAGGCGAACAGTTGCCGTTCAGCGAGTTCATCGAACGCTTGTCGACGCGTGCCTACCTGTGCTCGGTTCGACTGGAGCCGCTTGGGGCCGTTGGATTGATTGAGATCGATCTCTCACTGGCCGCGCCGATCGTCGACGTCTTGCTCGGTGGCACTGGAGCGGCAGGCCCTCTCCGTGAGCTGACGGAGATCGAAGAATCGATCATGACTTCCGTTGTTGAAGTGGTTGTGCAGGAGTTGTCGCTGGCCTGGCAGCCGGTGGGGCTTGAGTTTGCCCTCGAGAAGCGCGAGACGGAGGCGCAGGCCGCGCGAACGATGACACTCGGCGAGAAGACGCTCTGCGTGAGCTTCGACCTGAAGATGGAGGGCGCCCAGGGAGTCCTCAATCTCTGCCTGCCCGCCGTTGTTTTGAATGCCATCCTGCGGAGACTGATTACAGAAGGCGACAGGCCGCGCCGGCGTTCCCTCGATGCTTCAAAGAGAATGCGTGAGCTGATGGGAGGCGCGATTGCTGGTGCTACGCTGCAACTTCCTCCGATGCGTCTCCGCGCCTCGCAGATAGTGGGGTTGGAGCCCGGATCGGTCATACGGCTCCCCGTCTCACGGAATCAATGTTCTGAGCTGCGAATCGGCGGAACCAGATTTGCGGACGCATGGCCCGTGCGCAGTGGCGATCATCGCGCCGCGCGTATGGACGGAGCTCAGGAGCGTATTGCAAACCCGCCCGCGCTGCCAGCGGTGCCGCAGTTGAACTAGAGGAGATGCGATGGAACAGGTGACAGGCGTTATGGCGGATAGCGAAAGTCGAGGCTCGAAGATTGACTTGCTGAACGACATCGATCTCGATGCCACCCTTCGTTTCGGGTCGTGCGACATGACGATGGAAGAGGTGCTCGGTCTAGGGCCCGGCGCGGTCATTGAGCTTGACCGGCATACCAGCGAGCCGGTCGACCTGGTCGTAGGCGACAGAATTGTGGCCCGCGGTGAAGTCGTGGTCGTCAGTGGAAACTTCGCGCTCCGCATCACTGAAGTTGCTGCGCCGCAACTGCGGCTGGAGAGTATCCGATGCTTTTTCTAAATAGAAAGACGCCCGAACGGAAACAGGACGACCTGCAGCGGACAGCATCCCTGCATAGCTTGCCATGGATCGATGACAGCTACAGCCCATCTGGATCAATCTTCGACCAGGAGAGAGCAGCAGTCGCAAAACGCGTCTGCGGAAGCATCGAGTGCGAGTCCTCGCGTATCTCGCCGTGGCGAAACCGACGCCGGCCGATCTTCGAAGATCGCTGGGGATGCAGCGGCCGTTGCATCCTGTCGATGGTGCGTGCTGCCGTGCGTCGCGAGGCCGTCGAGCAGGATGCGTCGCATTCCATGCCTCATCGTCACAGGGTTCCTCTTGGCCTGGTGTTGCTGGCCCAGGGCTGGATCACACATGCGCAGTTGCAACTGGCTCTTGAGACGCAGCGCGCTCGCGGAGGCCGCATCGGAGACTGTCTGGTGCAGGAGTGCGGCATTGAACCCGCACAAATCACCCGTGGGCTGTCGATGCAGTGGAGCTGCCCCGTACTGTCAACCAACGGGTTCATGCCACGCGCAATGGCCATAGTGGTACCGCGCATGTTTATTGAGGAGTTCGGTCTGCTCCCGCTGCGCGTTGCCGGATCGCGGCTGCTCTATCTTGGATTCGAAGACCGGTTGGATGCTTCTGCTGCATTCGCACTGGAACAGATGAGCGGGTTGAAGGTGGAGAGCGGATTGGTTTCTACAGAGGAGTTTACAGCCGCAAGACAAAATCTTCTGGAGTATGAAGGCGTCCCGGTGAAAACGGAACTCGCGGATGAGCCGGATGCCCTTGCTGCCCGCATCACAGCGATTCTCGAACAGAAGCAGCCCGTTGCATCAAGGCTGGTACGGATGCACCGGTATCTCTGGCTGAGACTCTGGCTCGAATCCGGAGCGAAAAAAAGCCCCAACGCGCTGCCGCACGACCGCGAAGACATGATGGACTTTGTCTTCACAACCGGTGCCCGTTCCTGAGTTGGATTGCTATTGCTGTGCGAAGGTAGATGCGCTTGCAGTCTCGGCGAGCCCGCTTGCCGGCGCTACGCTGCCCGCCCCACTCATCGGTGAAACTGGCTTCGACGAACCACCGAGGCCCAGTTTGATGATGGCGCGCGAGTCCGGCATCAGCTTGGTCTGCCAGCCATTGTCGGCCTGGTACTTCTGCATGGCGCTTTCCGTGGCGGCATCCCAGTGCCCACTGGCATCTTTCATGTAACCGGATTTCACCAGAGCCGCCTGAATCTCCGACGCGCGCGCATCGTCGATGGAGCGCTGACCGGAGGAGCGTTTGACCGCTGCTTTCGTGTGCTTGGCGGCGGAGTTTCTGCCGGGAGAAGTAGGGCCGCGCCGGCTGTGCGTCATGGCGACGCAGGGCGTGACGGCAATGGCAAGAAGCAGGGCAGAGCAGAGCATTCGGCCTGGCTGCATGGCGTTGAAGACCTCAAAAATAGGGAATGGCGTGCAGGAGCGACTCATCTCACTGCCAACCCCTGTAATTAAGGGTATCCGGGAATAATGCCCGATGCAAGGAAAAGTCGGTGATGAAATTAGGATGCCCTATCCTTATAGAAACAGATGGCTTAGCGGTCAAATCTGTCGATGAGAAGCGAAGCGGGAGACAATGCTCGCCTCCCGTTCCGCGTTCGCTTTGACATATCACGATAGAGCTATGGCAGGGTGCCACCAACGTAAGAGTTCCCCGCACCCTTCTGGAACGGAGAGTGCACGACGAAGACTACATCGTCCTTCGACTTGAGACCATTGACGATGGCCCTGTAAGACGCTTCGTCCGTCACGGCCTTCTTGTTGATCTCCGTGATGATGGTTCCCTTGACCAGATTGATCTCATCGGCAAACGAGCCGGGCCTTACGCTGGTGACGATGACTCCCTTGCTGACGCCCGACTTCTGCGCCACAGCACCAGGTATCGCCGAGACGGTAATTCCCAGCTTGCTCTGCCCGGCATCGGACTCCTGCGGCGAGTTATCGTCGTCATCGTTGTTGCCTGCCAGATCGGCATAGGTCTTTGCGCGGTCGCCGATAGCAACGTTGGCAGAGTTCTGCTTTCCGTCGCGCAGATAACCGAGCTTGACGGTCGAGCCGACCTTACGGGCCGAGATATCGGCTACCAGATCGTCGCCGTCCTTGATGTTGCGCCCGTCGATCGAGACAATGACGTCGCCCGGTTGAATGCCTGCCTTCGCTGCACCGCCGTTCGGCGTAACGGTCGAGACGATGACGCCGTTCTTGAAGCCGTACATACGGCCAACCGCCGAACTAAGCGAGGATTGGAAGCTGATGCCGATCGACCCGCGCGTGACCTTGTGGTCGGGCCCGATCAGCATGTTGTAGACGTTCGCGATGATGTTCGACGGCATGGCGAAGCCCACGCCCTGCGAACCCATCGACTGGGTATAGATGGCGGTGTTCATGCCGATGACCTGGCCCGACATGTCCACAAGCGGGCCACCCGAATTGCCGGGATTGATAGCTGCATCGGTCTGGATGAAGCGCTGGAACTGGGTCTGCGAAACGCCGCCCGGGCCGGGAGCTTCGTCGATTGAGCGGTTCTTTGCCGACACAATACCGGCCGAGACCGTCTGCGAGAGGCCAAACGGGCTGCCGATGGCGAGCACCCAGTCGCCAACCTGTGCGCCGTCGGAGTTGCCTAGCTTCACCGTGGGCAGCGGTTTGTCCGTCTCAATCTTGATGACGGCAATGTCCGTGTCCTTGTCCGTGCCGATAACCTTGGCGAGGCGGCCTTCCGTGTCGGGCCCGCCATCAGGGTCACTCGACAGCTTGACGTAGATCTTGTCGGCCTTATCGACCACGTGATTGTTGGTGATGATGTAGCCGCTGGGATCGACGATGAAGCCCGAGCCAAGTGCGCGACGTTCAGCACCGGGCATGCCCCCGCCATCGCCGTCGTCATCTCCGCCCTGTCCGCCCTGGCCGCCGAAGAAGCGGTTCAGGAAGTCCTGCATATCGCCCTGCTGGTCGTCGCCGGGAGTGCGCTGACCGGGGCGGCGGCGATTCTTATTGGCCGACTGCTTGGGCAACGACTCCGTATTGATGTTCACCACTGCCGGACCGACCTGCTTGACGATCTGCGAGAAGCCGTTCGAAAGCGTCTGGGCCGCCGGAACCACCAATGGTTTTGCCCCGGACGTATCGATAGGGGCCTGCTCCTTGCCACTGACGCCGTGCGTGAGCACCGAACCGAGCAGAATGCCGGTTGACAGCGTCGCCAGCAGGGCGAACGTGGTGGTAAGACGGTGGCTGCGCATACGCTCCAGCCATGTCGATTTGCTCATCGGTGTATCCATCGGTAGATCGAACCTCTTTCGATTGCCGTCTCTGGCCTGCGGCCGCGAACGGGCGAAAACTGGCAAAGACTCAAGCTCAAGTATAGACGCTTGTTCCGCATGGAATGTCCCATCGGGGAGCCAAGGCCTTTCGGTTGATTAGACGCCGTCGGCACTCAAAGGTGTCGCTGCAGCAAGATCTGTCAATCTATTCAGGATGAGGGACATGCCGGGACCGGCTCAGCCGTCGGCAGCAGTTCGGTGACGAAAATGCCAGCAAAGATAAGCCCCGCGCCCTCCAGCGAACGTACGCTCAGCCGCTCACCCAGAAAGAGAAAGGAGACCAGCCAGGCGAACACCGGCTCCAGCGTAAGCAGCAGCGCCGTGTGGGTAGGTGGAAGATGCTGCTGCGCCCAGCTTTGTATCGTGAACGCCGCCGCTGTCGCAAGCAGGCTGGTTACGGCCAGAGCTATGACGAGCCGTGATGTGACATGGAGATGGAGGGAACCGCCGAGCGGCAACGTGATGAGCATTACCACTGCCGCCGCCGCGATCTGCAACGTCGCCAGTTGAGCGATGGGCACGCGAGTCGAGGTGTGAGCCAGCGCAAGCAGATGGGCCGCGAAGGCGATCGAGCAAAGCAGCGTAAGCAGGTCGCCCGTACCGATGGAGGTAAACAGGTTTGCCCACGTCGTCCCAGCAGGCGTAGTCAGCAGCAGCAGACCGGCAAAGGCGAGGAGCGCTCCCAAGCCGGAACTCCAACGGGGAGCATGCGCATTCGCGGGGCGGATGGCAGGAATCGCCGAGAGCATTGGCACGAACACCACTACAAGGCCGGTGATGAAGGCGGACTTTGCGGCAGTCGTCCGTGCAAGTCCGGCAGTCTGGAACTGATAGCCCGCCGCAAGAAAGACACCGACAACCAGTCCGGACAGCAGTGTGCTCCTCGTGAGATGCCGAAGACTGCGCCGGTTGACAATGATAAGCGCGATAGCGGCGACGCTCATCCGAAGAAGATTGAAGAGAAGTGGCGACGCATCCTGCAGCGCATCCTTGACGAGCGTAAACGTCGCACCCCAGACGGCAACAACCGCGAGGAGCAGAAGATGCGCGAGCGTGGAAGGGCTTAGGCGAGGCAATGTCTTCGTTGAACCGCGACGACGGATCGGTTACTTTGCAGTGTAGACCGTCTCTCCATTCACAACGGTTCGCATAACTTTGGTGTAGAGCAACTGCTGCGGCGTTGCTCCGGTGATGTCCCGGTCGAGCACCACAAAGTCGGCAAGGAAGCCTGGTTCAAGCCGCCCGAGGTCTTTCTCGCGGAACTCCGCGAACGCCGAACCCTGCGTATATGCATAGATCGCCTCATTGAGCGTCAGCTTCTCCTGCGGCTGGTAGGTCTTCGTGCCTGCTTCATTCTGGCGGGTGATGGCCGCATACAGTCCACGGAAGGGATCGATGGACTCAACTGGATAGTCCGTGCCGAATGCCAGCGGAATGTGGTGATCGAGCATAGAGCGCCATGCGTAAGAGTATTTCGCCCGCACAGGGCCCAGACGCTCCTCAGCCCAGTTCATATCGGTAAGCAGGTGTGAGGGCTGCATGGATGCGATAACGCCGAACTTCGCGTAAAGATCGAAATCACCTGGCAATAACACCTGCGCATGTTCGATACGAGGACGCTGCGCGGGCGTAACTCCTGAAAACGAGAAGGCCTCAAGCGCCATATGATTTGCCTGATCGCCGATGGCATGGAAGCCAATCTGGAATCCTGCGGCGGCGCGTTCCTTCGTCATGGCATTCAGCGTCGCCTGGTCGTAACGCGGAATCCCGGAGTTGCCCGGATCATCCGCGTAAGGTGCTGCAAGCGCGGCAGTGCGTGAGCCAAGCGAGCCGTCCATGAAGCCCTTCTGCATTCCTGTGCGGAGAAGGGGATCGTCCGCCGGATGCGAATCGCGTTCCTTTTTCAAAGTCTCAATCGGGTCGCCGAAGGCCAGCCACTCGCTGACACGCAGGTGGAGCGTACCTGCCTTCTCCATATCTTGCAGAACGAGAAAATCCTCCCAGTTGGAAAGGTCCTGTACCGACGTGACGCCGTGCGCAAGTGCATCCTCGATAGCGAGAGCAAGGGCCCTGCGGCGTTCTTCAGGCGTCGATCGAGGAACGACCCTGTAGAGAAGCGATTTTGCCGGATCTTCGCGCAGGATACCAGTGGGATCGCCGGATGCATCGCGGTCGATCTTGCCGCCCGCAGGATCTGGTGTGGCGCGTGTAATACCGGCTGCGGCCAGTGCGGCGGAGTTCGCAATAAGGATGTGCCCGTCAGTCCGTTCCAGCACGGCGGGATGTCCGGCCGAGACCGCATCGATGTCCTCGCGCGTGGGCAGTGTTTTCCCTGGCCATTTCGTATGGTCCCAGCCACCGCCCTGAAGCCATGCCCCGGGCGCGGCCTTCGTGACGAAAGATCGGATGCGCTGCTGCATCTCCGCCAGCGAAGCCGTACCGTCGAGGTCGATGGACAGCTTCTGCCGGCCCGCTTCCGCGATATGCGTATGCGCATCGTTGAAGCCCGGCATCGCGAACGCGCCTCCGAGGTCGACGACCTTCGTCTGAGGACCCTTGCGCCGCAGAATGTTTGCGTCGTTTCCGGCTGCGGCAATCCTTCCGCGCGAGATGGCCAGCGCAGTTACATGCGCGGGGGTAGTCGAAGTGTCACCAGGACGAAGATTCGTCCCGGTGAGAATCTTTCCATGGAAGTAAATGATGTCGGGGGCACCCGCCGGCTGGGTCGCTTGCGCGGGTGCCAGAAGCGGAGTGGTCAGCAGCAGGGCAACGATGGCAAGGGGCTTCACGGCGTCGAGTGTACAGCAGCGCTCTTAAACGTGGCGGCTTCGGCGGTGAGTTGTGGCGCTATCTGCGTGCTTGCCAGCAGCAAAAGAAGGATGCGCCGCAGTGCAATTTCACGCCCCGTCGGGTCGTACCACTCGTCCAATGTATGGATACCCCCGCCTGTCCCTCCCGTCGCAATGGCCACCGCTGGAATCCCCATCGACAGTGGGAGATTGGCGTCGGTCGAGCCAAGCCGCTGCTCTGTTGCCAGGTTTAGGTGCCGGTCGACGGAGCGGAGCAGGTCGAGCAACGCTGAGCCCGAGGGTAGTGCAGCGGCAGGACGGTCTCCTATCTCTTCGATTCGCAACGTTACAGGAGCGGGCAACGCTATATATGGAGCGACCGTCTCGTGCAGGATGCGACGTATCTCGTGCGCCGCCTGGTGCATCTGCGCTGCCCCTGTCGACCTCAGCTCGATCAGCGCTGCCGCCGACGAGGGGATGGAGTTTACCGAGGTCCCGCCCGAGATATGACCGAGGTTGAGCGTAGTCAGCGGCGTCGACGACAGTGGAATATGCGAGATAGCCGATAGCGCTCTGCTGAGCAACGTAATCGGATTGGGGGCTCCGGCATCGGACCACGAGTGTCCCCCGGGGCCTGTGATCGTGATGCGGTATCTCAGGCTGCCCAGTCCGCTGGTAACGACGGCGGAGGTCCCACTGCCCTCAAGCGCAAGGGCTGCGGCGATACGGCCGCAGTAGCTTCCACTGGTGAAGATGTGCCGCATGCCTCGCAGATTTCCTTCACCTTCTTCTCCAACATTTGCAGCGAACAGTATGGATATAGGAGGGTTGATATTTGCATAGCGTAATGCCGCAGCGATAGCCAGTAAGGCCGAAAGGCCCGCCCCGTTGTCGCATACCCCCGGGCCAAAAATGCGCGGCGAGTCCGCCGCTTCCACGGGATCGCACGCCGTTCCCGCGGGAAAGACGGTGTCCAGATGCGCCGAGAGCAGGATCACAGGCGCATCGTCCCCACCGCCCTCCGTTGCGAGCTCGCCGAGGACATTTCCTTCTTCATCGAGATGGACGTTCGTGAGCCCGAGTGAGCGGAAGCGCTCGAGGAACGCCTCGGCCCGCTTCCGCTCTCCAAAGGGAGGAGCGGGGATACGGACCGTCTCCAGCAGCCAGCGGCGTATCTGCGGCTGATGGAGGTGCAGCCAGTAGAAGGCCCGATGTACCGCAGTGAGCGTGGCCAGTTGCGTCACTCGCTGATGGGTCGATGCGCTCATTTTGTTCGATGTCTATTGGAAGAGTAGCGCGAGCAGGCCGCCGAAGCATCACAGGGGATCGTAGACGACACCGAGCAGGAAGAGTCCTTGGGGTGGTGCCGTCGGCCCGGCCGCAGAGCGCGATCGCGCGGCGAGAATGGCAGGAACGGCTCCGGCAGGGGTCCTCCCCCGGCCCACGTCGACAAAGGTACCCACCAGATTGCGGACCATGTGGTGCAGGAATCCCGAGCCGGTGACGCGATAGATCAATAGGCCGTCGCCGTCGCGCTCCCACGAGGAGGCAAAGATGCTGCGGACGAACGATCTTCCAGCGTCCCCGTCGCCGTTACGCGATTGAAGGTCGGGGTCGGTCGCCGCGAACGATGTGAAGTCGTGTTGGCCGATAACATGCGCCGCAGCCTGCTGCATGGCGGCGAGGTCGAGCGGCCAACTGCAGTTCCAGACAAAAGGCGCCAGGGTTGGCAGGCAGATAACCTGCGGCGCAATGCGATATTCGTACGTCTTCCGCCGCGCGCTGTGGCGGGCGTGGAAGCTGGGTGGGGCCTCGTCGAGGGTAAGGACGCGAATGCTCCCCGGCAGAAGATTGTTCAAGGCGCGTTGCAGGTTTGGGGCCGGGATGGGCGAGTTGAGGGTGAAGGAGACTACCTGGCCCAGGGCGTGGACGCCGGTATCGGTCCGCCCGGAGCCATGCGGCAGGACGGACTCCCCGGTGATGCAATGGATGGCATCGGCGAGTGTGCCCTGAATGGTGGGGAGTCCAGGTTGGACCTGCCATCCATTAAAGGATGTGCCGTCGTAGGCGACCGTGAGCTTCCAGTGGGGCATGTGGATAATCTGGACGGTAACACGAAGAGTAAGGTTGATTCATCACATCGCGAATGCGCTAGTAACCGGGGTTGATATACTTAGCCCGTTGTAACTCCGTGAAAATCGGCGTGAAGCAGGGAACGAAGAAGGGACTGACTGCGTATCAAAGCCCATCCCGGTAACCTTTGCCCCCAGGGGGTTACCGGATCGGATCATCATTATTAAAAGAGTCCTTGGGTCTGTGCCAAACGTCTTAGAAAGCTACGGATAGAAAATCTGCTGTAAGTGTCATCAATAAGTTCAGGTTTACTGCGGCTTACGCCGGTTGTGTGTGGCGCCCGGGACGAATCGACAATCCCGTGTTCAACCCCAGGACGGTTGGCCGGAAAATGAAACGGTAAGGAAGAGTTGGAGAGCGCATCGTGAGATTAAAGGACTTGCAGGCAGCGGCGAGCATTGTTTTGCTGCTGATGAGCGTGAGTACAGAGCCAGCACTGGCCCAGCAGAATGCAGCCCCGCAGTCGCAGGGCACACAGACCAGCCCCAACACGCCGGCTCCGGCGCAACCAACCGTGACCGATACCACCGGGACAGCAGGTCTGCCGCAGGCCCCGGCCCCCAAACTGACCGAGCCGCTCTATCTGCGTAGTACGAATATCGACTACACCAAGCCGAAGAGCCATCTGTGGAATTTGTTTGCTCCGTATACGGCGACCGATGTTCCGCAGACCCGTCTGGGGAATACGCCCCGCCTCGACCAGTTACTGCGCGACGGCAAGATATATCTCAGCCTGTCGGACGCCGTGACACTGGCGCTTGAGAACAACTACGACATCGCGATCGCCCGCATTAACCTCGACATCGCCGACACCGACATTCTGCGCACGAAGGCGGGTTCATCCCTGCGCGGCGTCTCGACCGGCGTTGTGGCCAATACGCTAGGCAGTTCGGGAACGACAGTGACCGGCGGCGGCGGTCCTGGCGGAACGTCGAGCGCGGCTGGCGGCGGTGGCGCTGGCGCGTCGGGTCTCGTGCTGAGTACGAACGGCGGTGGCCCTCAGGTCGAGAATCTCGACCCGGTGCTTACCGGAAACATCCAGTACGACTCTGCGAACACGCAGCAGATTACGACCTTCATCACAGGAACCAACACGCTGGAGCAGAAGACTGGTACCTATAACTTCGGGTATCAGCAGGGATTCCTGACCGGTACGCAGTTGAACTTCACCTTCAACAACTCGCGGTCGACGACCAACAGCATCCGGTCGAACTTCAGCCCGCAGGTGAACTCGTACTTCCAGGCCAAGGTAACGCAGCACCTGCTTCAGGGCTTCGGTCCCTGGTTGAACAGCCGTTACATCATTCAGGCCAAGAACGACCGCCGAATTACTGACTCCGCGTTCCGGCAGCAGCTTCTGTACACCGTGACCCAGGTGGAGAACATCTACTGGGGTCTGGTCAGCGCCTATGAGGACGAGCAGGCCAAGGAGCGCGCCCTCGCGCAGTCGACGCAATTGACCTCCGACAACCGCAAACAGTTGGAGATTGGAACGCTGGCCCCGCTCGACGTTGTGAACTCCGACGCCGCGGTTGCCACCGACAAACAGGCCCTCGTCGCCTCACAGACGAACCTCGAGTACCAGCAGCTCCTGATGAAGCAGGCGATCGCGCGCAACCTGAACGATCCGCAGCTCTCGAACGCTCCCGTGATCCCGACCGATCGCGTCAGCCTGGACCGTCTCGCGGAAGAAGACACTCCTGTTGAAGATCTTGTAAAGCAGGCCTACACCAACAATCCTCAGATTGAGCAGGCCACGCTGAACATGAAGAACAACGAGATCACGATCAAGGCATTCCACAACGGCTTGCTGCCCACGGTCGATGCGTACGCCTACTATGGCGGCGCAGCGCTGGGCGGTGCCCAGAACCCCGCCCTTCAGTGCAGCGATCCGGTGACCTTCAAGCCGATTCCATGCCCTCCTGGAACCGTGGTTCCCAACACCTATGGGGATGTGCTGGGCAATACTTTCAATAACTCCTACCCGGACAAGGGCATCGGTGTAAACATCAGCATCCCGCTGCGTAACCGCGTCGCGCAGGCCGACCAGGCCCGCTCACAGATGGAGTACCGGCAGTCGCAGATGCGTCTGCAACAGCTTTACACGCAGATACGCATCCAGGTCATCAACGGCCAGTATGCGTTGACCAATGACCGCGCGCAGGTGCAGGCAGCTCAGGCATCGCGCGACTTTGCGGCACAGAGCCTTGACGCCGAACAGAAGAAGTACCGCCTCGGTGCCTCCACGACGGCGCTTGTTCTGCAACAGCAGAGGAACCTGGCCATCGCTGACAACACCTTGATCTCTGCGACAGCCGCGTATGCAAAAGACCGCGTCGCGCTGGGGCAGCTCGTCTCGAACCTGCTGGACAAGTACGGCATCAACATTCAGGATGCCGCTACCGGAAACATCACCCAGCAGCCGGTGGTTCCCGGTCTGACGACGCCGAAGCAGCCTGAGGCCCCCAAGCCGATCTCGGCGGCTCCAGCAACTGCGCCTCGGTAAAAACTAGCAATCAACCCACGAAAGCCCGGATCGACGATCCGGGCTTTTTACTGGGAACCGTGTTTACTCGAAAGTAACTGAGATCGTTCGATGTGCGTATAAGTGTGGAAGCTACTCGACTACACTTGTCTTCATGAGTGATGGACAGGAAACCAGGCTGAACGGACTCTCCGGAGCGGCCTCAGCGTATCTCCGTTCCGCTAAGCACCAGCCGGTCGATTGGCACGAGTGGAGCGATAGGGCATTTGCCTTAGCGGCAGAGCAGAACAAGCCCGTTCTTTTGGATATCGGCGCGGTGTGGTGCCATTGGTGCCACGTGATGGATCGCGAGTCCTATGAGAACGCTGAGACGGCGAAGATCATCAATCAGCACTTCATTGCAGTAAAGGTTGATCGCGACGAGCGCCCTGACGTCGATACGCGCTACCAGGCCGCTGTCGCTGCCATCAGTGGGCAAGGTGGCTGGCCTCTCACGGCATTTCTTACGCCCGAAGGAAAGCCATACTTCGGCGGGACATATTTCCCTCCCGAAGATCGCCACGGACGACCCGGGCTTCCGCGCGTTCTGCTGACGATGGCTGAGTCCTTTCGCAAGAAGCGCGACGATGTGAACGACTCCGCCAACAGCGTGATGGCGGCGATCGAACACAACGAGAGCTTCATGGGACGCATCGGCAATCCTGGCCCGGAGCTGGTTGCAAAGCTGGTCGGCGCCATCCTGAAGCAGTTCGACGCGCGCTCCGGCGGCTTCGGATCGCAGCCGAAGTTCCCCCACTCGGGAGCGATCGACCTTCTGCTGGATGCCTCATCGCGCGTGTCCGTAGGCGACGGCAGCGACCTCGGCGAGCAGGCCAGAACGGCCGCCATGTCGACGCTGCAGAAGATGTCGCGCGGCGGTATCTACGACCATCTCGCCGGTGGCTTCCATCGTTATTCGGTCGATGATCGCTGGGTGGTCCCGCATTTCGAGAAGATGGCCTACGACAACAGCGAGCTGCTGAAGAACTACGTCCACGGCTTTCAGAGCTTTGTCGAGCCCGAGTGCGCTCGCGTGGCGAAGGAGATTGTCCGCTGGATGGACGAGTGGTTGAGCGACCGGGAGCGCGGGGGCTTTTATGCCTCGCAGGATGCCGACTACTCGCTCGACGACGACGGCGACTACTTCACCTGGACCCGCGATGAGGCTGCCGAGGCCCTCTCCGCTGAGGAACTGGCCGTCGCCAGCGCCTTCTACGACATCGGCGAGATCGGCGACATGCACCATAACCCGGCCAAGAACGTTCTTCACGTAAGGGGAACTCTGGAAGGTGTCGCCAAGTCGAATGCCATGCCTTTGGACCGGGCAAAAGCGCTGCTCGTAGCTGCAAAGGCGAAGTTGTATGCCGCTCGTCTGAAGCGTCCAACGCCTTACGTCGACAAGACGGTGTATGTGGGGTGGAACGGCATGTGCATCTCGGCCTACATCGAGGCAGGCCGTGTCCTCGATCTTCCGGAGGCAAAGGCCTTTGCTCTGAAGTCGCTGGATCGTGTGCTTGCGGAAGCCTGGAATCCAGCGAAAGGCTTGGCGCATGTCGTTGCGTATGGAGAGGGAGGCGCGGCATCGCGGCGGGTGGCTGGAGTGCTCGACGATTATGTCTTCCTGGGCAACGCCGCGCTCGACGCCTGGGAGGCCACCGGCGAGATGCGTTACTTCGATGCTGCCGAGGCCATTGCTCAGGCCACCGTTGCGCGCTTCTACGATGCGACAGGTGGAGGGTTCTTCGATACAGAACACAGGCTCGATGGAACGAAGCAGATTGGCGCGCTCGCGACGCGGCGCAAGCCCTTGCAGGACTCGCCGACTCCTGCCGGCAATCCCGTCGCTGCGAAGCTGCTGATGAGACTGGAGGCGCTCAACGGACGTGAGGACTACGCGGTCAAAGCGCTGGAGACTCTCGAGACCTTCGCAGGAATTGTGGAACACTTCGGCCTTTACGCCGCCAGCTATGGCCTTGCGTTACAGCGGCTGGTGCAGCGCGCGGTTCAGGTCTGCGTTATCGGCGACGACACGGAGGCGCGCCGGCTTGAGGCGGTCGCTCTGGCCCGCTATGCCGTCAATAAGAGCGTCATCCGCTTCCGTCGCGACCAGATAGCCGCGTTGCCGCCAACATTGGCGGAGACGCTGCCGCATCTACCGCAGTTGAAGGACGCTGCGTCCGGCAGCTTCGCCGTTGTATGCAACGGCAAAGGCTGTCTGCCGCCGGTATCGACGGTCGATGAACTGATTATGGCGATGAACCAGGCCCTGTAGCGATCACGTCCCAATCAACGGAGGCGCAGGCGGGGCGGTGGGGTCGGTCTTCTGCATCACCAGCATGTTCGATGAGATGCCCAGCGGGATCCCTTCCTTCTCGAAGGCAAGGATGATGCGGCGGCGCAGCTCGCGCAGCACGCCGTCGCGCTGGTTGGCGCGCACGCGTATGTTAACCGGGTAGATGATCTCGCGGCCACGTATCTCGTTGACACCGAGAATATCGGGGCCTGAGATGGCGATGTCCTTGAAGGCGGTGTCGTTGCGCACGTCTGTGGCGAGCTTTTTAAGAAGAGCCATCACCTTATCGGGGTTCGCGCTGGCGTCGACAGAGACCGGCAAGGAAGCGACGGAGTAGTCTCGCGATTGATTCGAGACCGTGGCGACTTGGCTGTTGGGAATGACATACAGAGTGCCGTCCATATCGCGCAGCCGCGTGCTGCGCAGCGAGAGCCCTTCCACGGTGCCTTTGACCCCGGCGATGGTGATGACCTCTCCGACGTTGTACTGGTCTTCGAGCAGGATCAGAATGCCGTTGATCATGTCTTTGAAGATGGACTGTGCCCCCAGGCCAATGCCGACGCCGAGAATTCCTGCTGAGGCCAGTATCGGCTGATAGGGAATATCGAAGACGGTGAGGACCTGTAGGAACGCCAGAAACCCGAGGACGCCGTAGGACGTGGCCCGGGTAAGGGAGGCCATTGTGCGAAGCTGGGCGGCCCGGTGAAAGTTGCCCACCTGCTGCTCGGCCCGTTTGTTGAGCCGTTTGACGAAGAACTGAACGATCCTCCACAGAATCAGGGTGATGACGAAGATGGCGATCAGCTTTGGCAGCTTTGCGGTCAGAAACGATGCAAAGTCCTGGTGCCATTCTTTCGACAAAATGCGGGAGAGGCGTTCGTCCTGCTGGAGATCTTGCAGGACCGGGGCAAGAAGGAGCATGATACAGGCAACTCGCTTTCGATAGGCTTCCTGCACTCAGAATGCAGGAACTTGTTGTTTGATGCAAAGGAAGCCAGGGCGCACGGAAGGGGGACATATGCGAGATCGACATGCCAATGCGACGGTCTTCGTAGTGTTTGCAGCAGCCTTCTCCGTTGCCTGCTTTGCGCAACGGGGCGCGGGGCCGGCCTCGCAGCAGTCGCAGCCGCCGATTCAGACGCCAGCCAGCAGGTCAACGTTTCCACAGCCCATGGGGATACCCACGATGGGCGGCATCGAACCCGCAGGGGGCATGCCCGATCCGCTGGGGGGAAGGCTTGCCGAACAGCAGGCGCGAACACGCAACAACGAACGGCAGAAGAAAATAGAAGCCGATACCGATAAGCTGGTCGGTCTCGTCAACGAGCTGAAGGACCAGGTACAGAGCGACAAACCTATCGCTCCTGCCGACCTGAGCAAGCGCGCCGAAGAGATTGAAAAGCTGGCTCGCAGCGTCAAGGACCGCATGAAGGGGTAGTCCGCTCCGCGCTCGTCCCCAAAGCAGTGTCATTCCGAGCGGAGTGCGAAGCACGTAGCCGAGGAATCCCCGCATTTTTCCAGCGATGGACTCGTAGCCGCCGTCTTATCTGTATGCCATCGATGCCGCAAGGTTAATGCTCGGCACCGGAAGACTGGATGTTGCTGGTGTCGCTACCGTCCTCAGCGCGGTGACTACCGATGCTGAATCCCAGCCTGGATGGGCCGCTTTCAGCAGCGCTGCCGCGCCTGCGACCAGCGGCGCAGCAGCGCTGGTTCCTATCGCCTGCACGTAAGCCGCGTGGCCCAGGTTGAAGCAGCCGAAGCTGTGCGATGCGTCGTTCGGCAGGCCATCCTGTGTGTTGGGCAACCCCGAACTGCACGCTCCTCGCACCCACCCGGTGACGTCCATGTCTCCGCCAGAAGGATAGCTGCCTCCCGGCGCGGCCAGCGCATCGAGAGGTGCCCCGTAGTTGGAGTAGTAAGCCAGCGACGGAGGGCCGGGAATGCAGGTTGCTCCGCCTTGCCGATTCTCCATGCAGTCCGGATTCGTAGATGCGACTACCGCAAGCACCCCGCGCGCTTGTGCTGGAATCTCGACGTAGCGCGGGTTCGTCAGGTTGTATCCATCGTTGCCCGCTGCGGCCACCAGAACCGCGCCTGCCTGCGTCGCCGCGTAGGTAACACGGTCGAAGGCGGCCTTCACGCCAGCGCCGTCGCCGGTTGCGATGTCGATCGTTGCGCCCAGCGACATGGAGATGACATCGGCGCGATTTGCGATAGCATCGTCGATGCCCTGGATGACCCAGCTCAGCAGGCCGCTCGACTCGCCAGCCTGACAGCGGGCGGTATCGGTGCCACCAACCATGGTGGCGGGTACACGTTCGAGCACTTTGATGTTCAGGATCGATGCGGCCGGCGCGACCCCGACGACCTGGCCTGTTCCGGGGCCGAGTGCGGCGGCAGCGAGCGAAGCAGTCCACGTGCCGTGTCCGGCCTGGTCGCGAGGCGAGCCATCATCGCACATACTGGGCAGCGCGCTCTGGTCGACTTCGGAGAGGTTCAGGACGAGGTTCGGTGCGATGTCCGGGTGCCCGGCGTCCACTCCGCTGTCGAGGATGGCAATGCGGACTCCCTTGCCCTTGGTGGTGTCCCACGGCCCGCTGGCCTGACCACCGGGTACGCCGCCGCCATAGCCACCAGCCCGACGCACAGCCCACCCTTGCGGAGAGTTGTAGTATCTGTCGAACGTCGAAGCGCCGATGGCGACAGAAAAGACTGGAGCGATCCCATCGGTCGGCACAGCCCGCACGTGAACGCCGTGTGACGTGACGATACGGTCGTGCACCACATATTCAACATTGGGTTGCGCCGCCAGCCGCTGCATGATCCCTTCATCGTCACGGGTGCTTTCGGTTGTATCCACCTGAACTGTGGTCATACCAAGCCGCTCTTGGCGGTGCAACAGACGCCCACCAACGGCCCGCGTGCGCAGTAGCGCATCGCCCGGGACTGCCATATTGCGGTAGACGACGATGTAGCGGTTCGGCACGACGGTCGCTACGGGAGCCATGCTCTGGGCGCCGAGACCAGACGAGAGAGCAGCGAGAATTGGCACGATGGTTAAAAGCTGACTGCGAACAGGCACGGCGCACCCCTTGATATCGCTCTCAGGCCCTTCATCGGCAGGACGAAGCAGAACAATCAGGGGGACTGGCGGATTTGTGCTATTACTTTGGTCTGTGGGGCTAGTCTTCCATCTCTGTGGATAGGAACCTTGCCAGTACATTGACCCTGTTTGCAGCCACATGCTCTAATTGGCCCCTTCAATGAAGCAAACGAACTCTGCCGAACTGAAGCTGGTAAACCTCAAGGAGACCTTTGCATGCATGCAGTAAGCCTGATGGCTTTGTTTGTTCAGGGGCAGGCGCCTTTCACGCCTGCCGTGGGAGATGCAAGTGATGGACGCGTATGGCTTTGGATCGCGATGAGCGTGGGTGCGCTCGCGCTGGTTGCGGCCCTGATGCTGGCCCGCACAGTAGTCGCCGCCGATACCGGGACGGCGGACATGCAGGTGATCTCGAATGCGATTCGCGAGGGGGCCGAGGCCTTCCTTCGCAGGCAGTACAAGACCATCGGGGCGATTGCGATCGTGCTCGCGTTTGTGCTCTTTGCTGGCTATAACATGTCGGAACGTACCTCCGCCTACGCCTTGAAGACAGTGGTCAGTTTTCTGATGGGCGCAGTCTGCTCGGCCATCGCCGGATATACGGGCATGTACTGCTCCATCCGGGCCAACATCCGCACCGCCTCCGCCGCTCGCTCCAGCCTGAACAACGCACTGCAGATGGCGCTGCGGGGTGGCGCTGTCACCGGCCTGGTTGTGGTGGCGCTTTCGTTGCTCGGAGTCGGGATATTGTTCCTGTTCTTCGGCGGGCTTGAGAACCCGCAAGGGGTGCCGTATCAGCTCGTGGGCTTCGGCTTTGGAGCTTCGCTCGTTGCGCTATTCGCGCAGCTTGGCGGAGGTATCTATACCAAGGCCGCCGACGTTGGTGCCGATCTGGTGGGCAAGGTTGAAGCTGGCATCCCCGAGGACGATCCTCGTAACCCCGCCGTCATCGCCGATCTCGTAGGCGACAATGTTGGTGACTGCGCGGGCCGCGGTGCCGACATCTTCGAGTCGACCGCCGCCGAGAACGTGGGCGCGATGATTCTCGGTGCGGCGCTCTACCCGGTCTTCGGCGTCAAGGGCATTCTGTTTCCGCTGATCGTCCATGCGATCAACCTGATTGCCAGCATCGTGGGCGTCTTCGTCGTCAAGTGCAAGGAGACGGAAGACCCGATGCACGCGCTTAACCGCGGCTTCTATCTCACATCGACCTTGGCACTGCTGGGATTTGCCGGAGCGGTCTATACCATGCTGAACGGACCGGCTGTGGAACCTGCCTGGTTGCTCGGCTGCGGAGTCCTCGGCCTGGCGACCGCCTTTCTCTTCGTCTGGATCACGGAGTACTACACGGAGTCGATCTACCGTCCGGTGAAGTCAATTGCGGAGGCCTCGTTGACCGGCCCTGCGACCAACATCATCAGCGGACTCGCCGTCGGCATGGAGACGCCTGCGCTCCCGGTGGTGGTTATCTCCGCTGCGCTGCTGCTCAGCTACTACTTCGGTGTACGCGGGCTTGCCGGAGTGGCCGGAATCAGTGACTACGAAAAAGGAATCTACGGCACGGCGATTGCCACGATGGGCATGCTCAGTTGCGCAGCTTACATTCTGGCGATGGATACCTTCGGACCTATCACCGACAACGCCGGCGGCATTATCGAGATGTCGCACCAGCCGCACGAGATCCGCGAGCGTACGGACAAGCTGGACTCAGCGGGCAATACCACAAAGGCACTGACCAAGGGGTATGCCATCGGGTCAGCTTCGCTCGCCGCTTTCCTTCTCTTCTCGGCCTATCTTGAGGAGATCAAGACCATCGTCACGGACAAGGTGGTGCACGCAGGCGGATACATGCCCGATGGCTGGAGCTTTACCAACGTCAACCTTGCCCAGGTGCCGGTCTTTGTCGGCGCGCTGCTTGGCGCGATGTTGACCTATCTCTTCAGCTCGCTCGCGATCAAGGCCGTGGGACGCACGGCGCAGATGGTGGTGCAGGACGTTCGCGACCAGTTCAAGGAGAATCCCGGCATCATGGAGGGGACGTCGAAGCCGGACTACGGACGTTGCGTCCACATCGTCACCGGCGCTGCTCTGCGTGAGATGGTGGTTCCAGGCGCGCTGGTCGTCGGGCTTCCCGTTGTCGTGGGGCTTCTCTTTCGCCACTTCAGCGCGAGCTACCACGCAAACACTGAGGCCTTTGCGCCTGGCACGATCCTGCCCGTTCCTGCGATTGCAGGGAAGGCAGTCAACCTGGCGGGAGCCGAGGCTGTGGCCGGTCTGCTGATGGTGGGAACCATCGCCGGCATTCTGCTCGCCATGTTGATGAATAACGGCGGCGGCGCCTGGGACAACGCGAAGAAGTTCATCGAGACTGGCCAGTACGGCGGCAAGAAGAGCGAAGCGCACAAGGCAGCAGTCGTCGGCGATACCGTCGGCGACCCCTTCAAGGACACAGCGGGCCCCAGCCTTCACGTGCTGATCAAGCTGCTGGCGACGATCACCCTGGTGCTTGCGCCGCTGTTCGTCTAAGCGAGGCCGCAAACCTGAAGCGGCGGGAGAGAGCGAACCCTCTCCCGCCGCTTGTCTTTAATGCTCTGTGCGCAACGTTGTCGCCGGATCGGCCTGCATCGGTGTACCGGCCGGCTTGTCTGGCATACCTCAAGCTGCATGTCTCCGGCGGCGCAAATTCTCGCTCTAAACCGGTACAATCTTTTACGGCAGTGCCGGTTGCGGGCTGTCGAGGAACAAGGGATGACGCGTCAGTCTGGAAGTGGCGTAGCGGAGAAGAAAAAGACGGCGAGCACGGTGGCGGGAACGTCGCTGACGCGGGAGCAGTTGGTGGAGTTCTACCGGCTGATGTATCTCTCGCGCCGCACCGACGACCGCGAGATCGTCCTCAAGCGTCAGCAAAAGATCTTTTTCCAGATATCCTGCGCCGGTCACGAAGCTCTGCTTGTGGCGGCAGGTATGGCCATGCGTCCGGGCTATGACTGGTTCTTCCCGTACTACCGCGACCGAGCCATCTGCCTCGCGCTTGGCAACACAGTTGAAGATCAGTTGCTCCAGGCCGTGGGAGCGGCGGACGATCCCGCCAGCGGCGGCCGCCAGATGCCGTCGCACTGGTCGAGCACAAAGCTGCATATCGTCAGCCCGTCCTCATCTACGGCGACGCAGTGTCTGCACGCGATCGGCTGTGCGGAGGCGGGCCGCTATTTCTCGAAATACCCCGAAGCTGCGGCGAAGCACGACGGCGACTATCGTCAGTTCAAGGACGTCATCTTTCACGGCGATGAAGTCGTCTACGTCTCGATCGGCGAAGGCTCGACCAGCCAGGGCGAGTTCTGGGAGTCGTTGAATACCGCCAGCAACGAAAAACTTCCAGTCGTCTACGTCATCGAAGACAACGGCTACGCAATCTCGACGCCGGTTGAGGCCAATACGCCCGGCGGCAACATCTCGCGCCTGATCGCGAACTTCCCGAACTTCCACTTTGCCGAGATTGACGGCACCGATCCCATCGCCAGCTACAACGCAATGGTTGAAGCCGTCGCCTACTGCCGTGCAGGCAAAGGTCCCGCGCTGGTGCATGGGCACGTCATTCGTCCGTACTCGCACTCGCTGAGCGACGATGAGCGCGCCTATCGTACTGCGACGGAGCTCGAAGCCGATGCGTTGCGCGACCCCATCTCGCGCATGCAGATATGGCTGCTACGCGAAGGCATCCTCGACGCCGATGGAATCAATCGGCTGGAGCGCCAGGTCGATGAGGAGGTGCAGCGTGCCGCCGACCGCGCTGTGATGGCCAAGCTGCCCACGCCCTCGACGATCCTGAAGCATGTCTACTCGGAAGATCTGACGCCGATGGATGTGCGCTTCGACCGCGAGCCGGAGAAGACAGCGGACCAGAGCGAGCGCACGATGGCCGACCTGATCAACACATGCCTGAAAGACGAGATGCGCCGCGATCCGCGGATCGTCGTCTTCGGCGAAGATGTGGCCGACGCTACGCGCGACGAGGCACTGCGCGACGGCAGGCTCAAAGGGAAGGGTGGCGTCTTCAAGCTGACCTCGGGCTTGCAACTCGAGTTTGGCAACGACCGCGTCTGGAACTCGCCGTTGGCCGAGGCGAACATCGTAGGCCGCGCTATCGGCATGGCCGTTCGCGGGTTGAAGCCGGTGGTCGAGATACAGTTCTTCGACTACATCTGGCCAGCGATGCACCAGATGCGCAACGAGATGACCGTTTTGCGGTGGCGCTCGAACGGTACATGGAACTGCCCCTTGGTCATGCGCGTCCCCATCGGCGGCTACCTGACCGGCGGCTCGATCTATCACTCGCAGTCGGGTGAGAGCATCTTTACGCACACACCGGGTATGCGCATCGTTATGCCGTCGAATGCGCTCGACGCCATCGGACTGCTGCGCACAGCGATCCGCTGCGACGATCCCGTCATCTTCCTTGAGCACAAGCGTCTCTACCGCGAGACCTTTGGCCGCGCCATGTATCCCGGGCCGGATTACACCATTCCCTTCGGCAAGGCGAGGATCGCGCGTCCAGGCAAGGACCTCACGGTCATCACCTATGGCGCAGTGGTGCCGCGCGCATTGCAGGCGGCGCAGAAGATCCATCGCGACAAGGGGCTCGATGTCGAGGTGATCGACCTCCGCAGTCTCACGCCGTATGACTGGGAGGCCATCGCCGAGAGCGTCCGCAAGACCAGCCGCGTCATTGTCGCTCACGAGGACATGATGAGTTGGGGTTACGGCGCAGAGATTGCCGCGCGCATCGGCGACGAACTCTTTCATGATCTCGATGCCCCGGTGCGCCGCGTGGCGGCGATGGATACCTTCGTCGCATACCAGCCGCTGCTCGAGGATGTCATCCTGCCGCAGCCGGACGACCTCTATCGCGCCATGAACGACCTGTCGGCGTTCTAGAGGCTGTCATGAACTTTACCCATCCGCATCAAGCTCCTTTGCCGTCATTCTGAGCCGGAGGCGAAGAATCCCTGTAGTTCCTCTCGCGCAGCGCAAAAAATACTGAGATTCTTCGCTACGCTCAGAATGACGGCTTATGACTACGCGCAATCTTCCCCTCTAAGTTCATAACAGGCTCTAGCGAAGTTTATTGCCGCGTCCGCAACTGCCAGTCCATAAATGGGTCATAGCTTATGTAAGCTGTGACGCACCCTGGCGTCTCTTAGGGAGAAGAGCATGTTGCCGACAAGGAATTTCAGCCGAAACCTTTGCACGTCGTTCGAAGCTGGAATCGCGGCATGCCTTTGCGTCCTTTTGTTGTCCCAACCGCTGCCAGCAGTTGCAGCAAAGAAGAAGACACCCCAGGCGCAGTCAATACAAAATGATGAACGCGTACTTCACGCCCTGAACAGGTTCACCTTCGGGCCACGCCCTGGCGACATCGCCGCTGTGAAAGCGATGGGGCTCGACCGTTGGTTCGATCAACAGTTGCACCCGGAGAAGATCGACGACTCGGCGCTCGATGAGCGGCTGGCGAACTACCCGTCCATGGGCCTCAAGCAGGCCGATCTCCTGCGCCGCTACCCCAACCCTCAGGTCCTGCGTCAGGTGATAGACGGCAGACTTTCCATGCCGCACGATCCTGTTGAAGCCGCTATCTACCGCGATGGCATCGCCCGCTACGAAGCGACAAAGGCCAAAGATGCGAAAAAGTCGGCCGAGATGGCGAACAACGCAGGGCCGGAATCGATGTCAAAGTCCAAGGACGATGAGGTCACGGCGTTGCCGGGCGACAAAGTCGACCCAGGGATCCCGGCGATGGCGGCACACGAGGAGGATCTCTACTCCGGCCTTGACGCCGTCAAAGTGGTAAACCTCCCTCCCGATCAGCGTATGAAGCGGATTCTCGCTATGAGTCCCGATGAGCTGCGGACGTTTCGCAAGCATCTGAATTCGAGTGAGCTGGCAGCCGCGGCAGAGGGGTTGATTCCGGAGCAGAAGGAGATTCTGATGGCCCTCGGCACTGGCGGACCGAGGCTCGTTGGCGGCGAGATTTTAGCAACCAGGTTCCTCCGCGATGTCTATAGCCAGAGACAGCTTCAAGCGGTGATGACTGACTTCTGGCTGAACCACTTCAACGTTTACATCAGGAAGAACCAGAACGAGCCCTATCTGCTCCCGTCGTATGAGCGCGACACGATCCGTCCGCACGCTCTCGGCAAGTTCGAAGACCTTCTCATTGCGACGGCAAAGAGTCCCGCGATGCTGTTGTATCTGGACAATGCGCAGAGCATCGGCCCGCACTCTCAGGCTGCCGAACGAGCGGCCAGGGTGAGGGCCTTTATGCCGAGTGCGCCCGCAGTCAAAGGACGCTCGCAGGGGCTCAACGAGAATTACGCCCGCGAACTGATGGAGTTGCACACCCTCGGCGTCAACGGAGGATATACCCAGGCTGACGTTGTGCAGGTTGCGAAGGTCTTCACCGGTTGGACAGTAGCGCCTCTGCGCGGAGGAGAGTTCCAGTTTGAAGAGCGCCGCCACGAGCCCGGTACAAAGACCGTGATGGGCAAGAAGATTCGTGAAGGTGGCGAGAACGAGGGCCTCGAAGTCCTCCACATGCTTGCCACCAGCCCCGCTACGGCAAAGTTCCTCTCCAATAAGCTGGCGATACGCTTTGTCAGCGACACGCCTCCACAATCTCTGGTCGACAAGATGTCGAAGGCTTATCTCGCCAGCGACGGCGATATTGCAACTGTCCTGCGAACGATGTTCGATGCTCCCGAGTTTTGGTCGCCGCAGGTCATACGCGCCAAGATGAAGACCCCGTTGGAGTTTGTCGTCTCAGCCGTGCGCGCAAGCAATACTGAGATTACGAACCCGCTGCCCTTGGTGCGCGCCCTCGATACACTTGGTATGCCGCTCTACGGCATGCAGACGCCGAATGGCTACAACTGGACGGCTGAGCCATGGGTCAGCACCGGGGCGCTCGTCAGCAGGATGAACTTTGCCGTCTCGCTAAGCGCAAACCACTTACCGGGTTCCTATTCCGACTGGGGATCTCTGCTCGCAGCGAAGAATCCAGACCTCCAAGCCGCCGCCGTGAACGATGCAACCGCAGCGAAGGAGGCCGAGTTGGAGACGCTCCTGCTTGGCCAGCCCGCCAGCAGCAAGACCCGTGAGACTGTCTTGAAGCAGCTTGCGGAGCAACCGGCACAGATGGAAGCCGAAAAGGCGTTCAGAATCGCGACCCGCGATAAGGAGCCGATGGGGGCCATCCTGAACGCCGCAGCCCCTGCTCAACCGGCGAGACCGCCGCAGGACCGTGAGACCGTCGTCATGGCCGGGCTGCTGTTGGGGTCGCCGGACTTCCAGCGCCGCTAAGGCAGGTTTTTCATCCAGATCGATGAAAAACGAAACTTAGGGTTGAGGATGGAGTTCCTACAGATATAGCCTCTCCGGTCTCAAGTGATCGCGGCTGCCAGGTGTTGAGGAGAGATGCAATGTCGCACACATGTTCAGGTGTTACAAGACGTGGTTTCATGAAGGGTGGTGCGCTGGCCCTGGTAGGAACCTCAACCATACCGAGCTTTCTTACCCGTAGCGTTATGGCGGAGGTGACGACCGCCGCCGTCAACCACAAGAAGCTCGTCATCCTCTTCCAGCGGGGTGCCGCCGACGGCCTGAACATCGTCGTTCCATACCGCGAAAAGAATTACTACGCCATGCGTCCGTCGATCGCGATCAAGCAGAACGAAGTGATCGATCTGGACGGCTTCTTCGGCCTGCACCCTGCCATGGCGGCCTTCAAGCCGCTCTATGATCAGGGACACCTCGCCATCGTCCACGCCGCCGGCTCGCCCGACACCACTCGCTCGCACTTCGACGCGCAGGACTACATGGAGAGCGGCACCCCCGGCGTGAAGTCGACCGAAGACGGCTGGCTGAACCGCGCCTTGCAGGCGGAGAAGCTTACCGGCAAGCCCAGCGCCTTCCGCGCCGTCGCTCTGGGAACGCAGGTTCCTCGCACCTTGCAGGGGAAGATATCCGCTATCGCCGTCAACAACCTGGCCGACTTCTCCGTCGCCGGCCGTGGCCCGCAGACCTCGCCAATCAGCGACGCCTTCCAGGCGATGTACGACTCCAGCACCGACTCCGTGCTGCACGGCACTGGCGAGGAGACCTTCGAGGCGGTCAAGATGCTGAAGGCTGCCAACCCATCGAAGTACCAGCCCGCCGCAGGCGCGGTCTACCCCAACACTCCGTTTGGCAACAGCCTCAAGCAGGTCGCCCAGTTGATGAAGGCCAATCTCGGGGTCGAGGCGGCCTTCTCCGATATCGGCGGTTGGGACACCCACCAGAACCAGGGCAACACCAACGGCCAGTTGGCCAACCGCCTGCGCGAGTTCTCGAACACCATCGCCGCCTTCTGGCAGGACATGGGCGACGACGCCCAGAACATCACCCTGGTAACGATGTCCGAGTTTGGCCGCACCGCCCGCCAGAACGGGACGGGGGGGACCGACCACGGGCATGCCAACGTCATGTTCGTCCTCGGCGGCGGTGTTCGGGGAGGGAAGGTCTACGGCAAGTGGCCCGGCCTGGCGAACGAGCAGCTCAACGAGGGCCGCGATCTGACCGTCACGACGGACTTCCGCCGCGTGCTGGGAGAGGCTTCCTATAAAACGCTGGGCTCCAGGAACCTTGACCTGGTATTTCCCGGCGGTAGAGTAGAGCCTTCCAGCTTCCTCGGTATCATCTAGAGGTCTAGCTGGTTTTCGACGGGGAGATGCCGCTAAGTCCTTTAGATTCCCACGTCAGATACGTTTTTTAGGATATGAAGGTTGGTTCAATTCAAAAAAATGGAAAATTCACACAACTTTTTGTGGGTGTTGGCGTCATATTGGATGTAGCACTCAAGCGCTGAGATCAGCAGTTTCCCACGGTTTCGGCTTCCCATATCCGCAAGGCAACTTCCCCACCAAATATGAGGCCCCCAGATCACCGGGGGCCTTCTCTCCTTAAGCCTCAAGCCGGATTTCAGCCTAAGCCGAACTTGCGGTCGAGCGCGCAGACCCCTGCTCCAAAGAAAAACAGCATGGTGGCCAGGGCGAAAAGGGCCAGAGCGTACTCCGATCCATCGTAGCCGTGATGACGGTCGACCATGACGAGGGCGACCAGCATGTTGATGCCAACCATAAAGGCTGCGAAGCGGGTCAGCAGCCCCAGCAGCAGCAGGATGCCGCCGCCAAACTCAGCCAGGGCAGAGACCACGCCCATCCAGTAGGGAAGTCCCAGTGAGGCGACAAAGTGACCATGCCGCTCCAGTGCGGAGAAGAGGTTCCCACCATGAAAGCCACCCGAGGGCACTACCTTATGGTAGCCGTGGTAGACCATGGCCACGCCGAGTACGAGGCGCATCACAAGCGCTCCCCACGGCTGGAGATTGTTCAATGTCTTGGACATACGGTTTCCTTTATTTTGAGGTTATCCCTGAACCCAGCCGTTCAGTGCGGCATTGTTCGGGCAGGTGCCGCCGAAGGCACAATGCCTGTGCCCAGAGCATATTGGTCAAGAAAGCGCATGACCGTCTCATGGAAGAGAGGGTCACTCGCCGCAGGCAATGCAGCGGTCAGTTTTGGCGTGGCTGCTGTCTTATAGGCCTGAGGTT
>JAFDVV010000018.1:52801-64905 GCA_018268775.1 Acidobacteriota bacterium
GCACCGACTCCCGTGCCGTAGAGCACGATCTGCCGCGGCGAGACCTGATGTGTGCCCGTAAGGAATCGCCAGGCGGAGGCGGCGTCCTCCGACATGCGCTGCTGGTTCGGATGAATGTCTCCGCTGAGGCCATAGCCGCGATAGTCGAACCAGAGCACATTCAACCCAAGGTTCCGCAGCGCGTCTACGGTGGCTGCGGAGTTCAACCGCGAGCCGTCGCCGCCGGCGAGAAACAGCACGGTGATCTGCGAGTAGCGCGATCCTGGATCGGCGCGCAGCAACTCGCCGGTGAGTTGTGGACGGCCTGTCTCATCCGGCCCGAAGCGGACCATTCCCGCGGGCGCAGGCTTTGACTTGGCCGCTGGGTCAGGATGCAGAACGATCTGCCATTGGCCGATGCGATAGAGCAGGCAGAGGCTGAGATAACTGCATACGAGTGCGGCGGCAACCACTGCGCCGAGGGCCTTCAGCAGCCACCGGCCGCTTACAAGCGGCGGAACAGGTGCGGCAGCTTTGGCGGTAGATGGTCTTTGGCGAGAGGCGGACATCGAAGGCAGCTTCTACGAGAGTAGCATTCACGCGCCCTCGCTGTTGAAGGCGATACCATGAAGGAGGAGGCGGTTCGATTGTCGAAGTGGGTAAGGTTGTGCGGGGTGTCCGAAGCTCCGTCGCCGGGCAATGTGATAGAAGCCGAGGTCGAAGGAGTGGCGCTCTGCGTAGCAAATGTGAATGGCGAGCTGTCGGCCCTCGACAACATATGTCCCCATCGCAATGGCCCGCTTGGTCAGGGATGGCTCGAGGGCGAGACTGTGGTGTGTCCGTGGCACTCGTGGATGTTTCACGCAAAGACCGGCATCTCGGAGTATCCGTCGAATGAGTGCGTCAAGGTATTCCCCATCAGGGTTGAAGGCGAAGATGTGCTGGTGCAGATCGAGTAGTGGCGAACCGTCCCGTATTTTCATTGCGAGTTCATCATTCTGCGCCGCGCGCAAATAACATACGGCAATTCGAGGCCGTGAGGTCGAAATGCGCGCCCATTGCTGATAGAATCTATTAAATCCACTCCCTCGGTGAGGAAATGCAGGCAATCCTGGCGCTCGAAGACGGGCGCATCTTTCGCGGCAAAAGTTTTGGCGCTCCAACGGAGTGCGTCGGCGAAGTGGTTTTCAATACATCCCTGACCGGCTACCAGGAGATCTTTACCGATCCCTCCTACGCGGGACAGATCGTCGTTTTGACTAACCCCCACATTGGCAACTACGGAACGACGCCTTCGGACGCCGAGTCGCGGAAGCCGTTTATCGAAGGTCTCGTCACCCGCGAGTTCTCTCCGGTGAGCTCAAACTGGCGTTCTACGCAGGTTGCCGATGAGTACCTCGAGCGCCATGGCATTCCGGTGATCGCCGATGTCGACACGCGTGCTATCGTCCGTCATCTGCGCGCGCACGGCGTGATGCGTGGCGTCATCGCCAGCGGCGACAATCTGGATGCCGACGCCCTTGTCGCAAAGGCCCGCTCCATCCCGAAGATGGAAGGCACCGACCTCGCGAGCGTCGTCACCACGAAGGAGCCGTACAAGTGGGATGCGACGGAGCCTAAAAACCAGACGGGCGATCCGCTGCTGAAGCGCACCGTTGAAGGCGATACGCTGCACGTCGTCGCCTACGACTTCGGCATCAAGCAGAACATTCTGCGTATGCTGGCGCGCGAGAACATCGACGTCACTGTCGTCCCCGCGAAGACCCCTGCTGAAGAGGTTCTTGCGATGAACCCCGACGGTGTCTTCTTCTCGAACGGACCGGGCGATCCCGAGCCTCTCGACTACGCGATTGAGAACGTCAAAAAGCTGCAAGGCAAGAAGCCTATCTTCGGAATCTGCCTTGGCCACCAGATCTTTGGCCTCGCGCTTGGCGGCAAGACCTACAAGATGAAGTTCGGCCACCACGGCGGCAACCACCCGATCATGAACCACCAGACGGGCAAGGTTGAGATCACCGCGCAGAACCACAACTTCAACGTCGACCCGGACTCTCTACCCTCGAACGTAGAGAAGACGCACACCAACCTGAACGACCAAACGTTGGCCGGATTGAAGCACAAGACCGACCCGATGTTCAGCGTGCAGTACCACCCCGAGGCCAGCCCCGGACCGCACGACTCTCACTACCTCTTCCAGGACTTCCGCAAGATGATGGAGGAGTGGAAGAAATGAGTGCGGCGCCGTCGGTGAGTTTTGCTCAGGAGTCTTCCAGGCAGCAGCAGTGGTTGCCGGATTCCTTCTGGAAAATTGCCACGGCATCGGTGTTTTTTCTGGCGGCCATTAAAGGGATTCGGTTTCCCAACCGCTGGTCGGCCACGCAAGCGCAGGTCGACTATGCCTACGGCTTTGTAAAGCGCGGCTTCTTTGGCGCTACGGTGACGCATTGGTTCGGGCTCAACCATTACGTCCGCTTCGCCGTCTTTTCTTTTCTCGTGCTGGCTCTCTTCTTTGCGACGCTTACCTTGCTGGCTAAGGGAAGCGGGATCGCCGCGCGTTGGGGCGATATGGCAATCGTCGCGCTATACGCTGGAAGCTACAGCGTGACGTACCTGTTCAGCACAGTCGGGTATCTCGAAATTTTCTCCGCTGTGCTGGTGCTGGCCGTTTTGCATCTGGCGGACGACCGCGTCCGCTTCATCGGATCGGTTGCTGTAACGATCGTCGGTTTGCTGATCCATGAAGCCTTTCTGTTCATGCTGTTTCCTGCTCTTCTGCTGCCGTTTGTGCTGGAGTGGCTTCAGGAGCGGGACAAGGCGCGGAGGTTCCGCGCGGCATCGTTTATCGGCGTTCTGACCGTGGTCGCCGCGGTTCTCTCCGTAAAGATCGCGCTTTCGCCATCGATGAGCCGGAGTGTGGCCGACCGCATAGCGTCGTCCATCATTGCCCACAGCGATTTCACGCCAAGGGGCGATTTTTTTGACGTCATGACGCGATCCGGTGGCGACAACCTTCAGATCATGAAGGGATACGTCCACAGCTCCGGCTGGTGGGCCCGCCAGGTGTCGAGCGTCGCAGTCTTCGGCCCGACATTTGTACTTTTGCTGGCGGCTTCGCGCAGAGTCCTGCAGGCAGCGAACCAACGTTATTGGAAGTACGGCTTTGCAGCGGTCTGTATGGTTTCGTTTGCTCCCTTGCTCATGCACTTTGTCGGCTGGGATGTCGGCAGATGGAATGGGTTCGCCTGCTTCATGGCGTTCCTCAGCCTCCTTACGGTGACGCGTTTTACGCAGGGGCGTCCATTGCAGGCGTCGGCAAAGTGGCAGCGGGCGGTATTGATCGTTTTGCTCTTCAGCATGTCGTCTGGAAGTCTGTTGATGTACGGGAAAGACGACAAGTTTTTTCCAGTTCTGGACAAGTTCAGAGAAACGCTTTTAGGTCTCCGGGATGGAGGCCTCATCCATATGGTGAACTCTGGAGATTAATCGGAGTTCGCAAGATAGTTGGGTTGTAATCCTCAGGGAAAAAGATGCCACGTAGAAACGACATCGCGAAGATTCTTGTGATCGGCTCCGGCCCGATCGTGATTGGCCAGTCGGCGGAGTTCGACTACTCCGGCACGCAGGCGTGCAAGGCGCTCAAAGCCGAGGGCTATGAGGTTGTCCTCATCAACTCGAACCCAGCCTCCATCATGACCGACCCCGAGGTCGCCGACCGCACGTACATCGAGCCATTAAGCGTCGCCTATCTTGAAGAGGTCATTCGTGTCGAAGCAGGAATGATGGCTCCGGGCAGCGGTATCTTTGCCGTGCTGCCTACGGTCGGCGGGCAGACGGCGCTCAACCTCGCCGTCGATCTCGCCGACTCCGGCTTTCTCGAAAAGCACAACGTCGAGCTGATCGGCGCGAAGCTCGAGGCCATCAAGAAGGCCGAAGACCGCCTCCTCTTCAAAGATGCGATGAACAAGATCGGCCTCGACATGCCGAAGTCGCAGTTGGTGAACACGGTCAGCGGCGGTCTTGAATTTGCCGCGAAGGTGGGATTCCCGGCGGTGATCCGCCCCAGCTTTACCCTTGGCGGCTCGGGCGGCGGCATCGCTTACAACCGCGAGGAGATGACGGAGATTCTNNCTTGGCTGGAAGGAGTACGAGCTTGAGGTCGTCCGAGATCTCAAGGACAACGTCATCATCATCTGCTCGATCGAAAACTTCGATCCGATGGGCGTCCACACCGGCGACTCCATCACCGTTGCCCCCGCGCAGACGCTCACCGACCGCGAGTACCAGGTGATGCGCAATGCCGCAATCAACGTCATTCGCGAGATTGGCGTCGAGACCGGCGGAAGCAACGTGCAGTTCGCCGTCAACCCGATTACCGGGCGCATGACGGTGATCGAGATGAACCCGCGCGTCTCGCGTTCTTCGGCGCTGGCGTCGAAGGCAACGGGCTTCCCAATCGCGAAGATCGCCGCGCGCCTTGCCGTCGGCTACACGCTCGACGAGATACAGAACGACATCACCAAGGCCACGCCGGCGTGCTTTGAGCCGACCATCGACTACGTCGTCGTCAAGATACCGAAGTGGCAGTTTGAGAAGTTCCCCGGAGCCGACGAGACGCTTGGGCCGCAGATGAAGTCGGTCGGCGAGGTCATGGCCATCGGGCGCACCTTCAAGGAAGCGATGATGAAGGCCGTGCGCTCGCTCGAGACCGGCAAGAAGGCGACAGCCGACGACATCGAGCCACGCCGCCTGACGCAGCGTCTGGTCACGCCGCATCCTGAACGGCTTGCCTACATCCGCTACGCCTTCGAGCGCGGTATGACGGTACGCGAGGTCGCGCGCATCACGACGATGGATCCGTGGTTCCTGCACCAGATCAAGCAAATCACCGACGAGATCAAGGACATCGGCAACTCCAGCATCGACAACGTAACCGCCGACCAGCTTCGCACAGCCAAGCGCATGGGCATCTCCGACGAGCGGCTGGCCGCGGTCTGGGGGCTGGCCGGTGCCCAGGGCACTGCAAAGGTGCGCGCGTTGCGCAAGAAGCTCGGCGTACTGCCCGTCTACAAGCTGGTCGATACCTGCGCGGCGGAGTTCGAGAGCCTTACGCCGTATCTCTATAGCTGCTACGACGAAGAGGACGAGGCCGCTCCGACAGACCGCAAGAAGATCATCATCCTCGGCAGCGGGCCGAACCGCATCGGGCAGGGAATCGAGTTCGACTACTGTTGCTGCCACGCCGCTTTTGCGCTGCGCGAAGACGGCTACGAGACCATCATGATCAACTGCAACCCCGAGACGGTCTCGACCGATTACGACACCTCGGACCGCCTCTACTTCGAGCCCCTCACGCTGGAAGACGTGCTCGCCGTCTACGAGCACGAGGCCTCGTCTGGCGCAGAGATCGGTATGATTGTGCAGTTCGGCGGACAGACGCCACTCAATCTCTCCTTGCCGCTGAAGAACGCAGGCGTGCCCGTCATCGGCACATCTCCCGAATCGATCGACCTGGCGGAAGACCGCAAGCGATTCGGCAAGCTGATCGAAGACCTCAAGATTCCGCAGCCTCAGGGCGCGATGGCGACCAATGTCCAAGACGCTGTCGCGGGAGCGAACCGCGTGGGTTATCCGGTGCTCGTGCGGCCCTCGTATGTTCTCGGCGGGCGCGCCATGGTCATCGCCTACGACGACGCCGAGGTCCTCAACTACATGACCACGGCGATCGAGTACTCGCAGGAGCGCCCCGTCCTCATCGACCACTTTCTGGAAGATGCAACCGAGGTCGACGTCGATGCTCTCTGCGACGGCGACGACGTTGTCATCGCGGGTATCATGCAGCACATCGAAGAGGCAGGCATTCACTCTGGCGACTCCTCCTGCGTGCTTCCCGCCGTCGACCTGAGCGCCGATGTTCTCGACACTATTCGCGACTACACCCGCAAGCTGGCGATGGCCCTCAGCGTGCGCGGTCTGGTCAACATTCAGTTCGCCATCCAGCGCGGCAAGGTCTACGTGATTGAGGTCAACCCGCGCGCCTCGCGTACGGTACCTTACGTCTCGAAGGCCACCGGCATACCGCTGGCCAAGATCGCATCGCGCATCATGGTGGGGCAGAAGCTCAAGACGCTGCTTCCCGCGCAGGTCGCATCCGGCAAGGACCTTGGCACCGGGTCGCACTTCTTCGTCAAGTCGCCGGTGTTCCCGTGGGGCAAGTTCCAGGGGGTCGACCCTGTGCTTGGGCCGGAGATGCGTTCCACTGGCGAGGTGATGGGTGTCGCCGACAACTTCGGCGAGGCCTTTGCCAAGGCGCAGATCGCCGCCGGACAGACGCTGCCGACCAAGGGAACGGTCTTTCTCAGCGTCAACGATCACGACAAGGCAGGCGTTGCCGCTCTTGCACGGCAGTTCGTTGAGATGGGCTTCCATCTGGTCGCCACGCATGGCACCGCCGCAGTCCTCGAGCAGGCAGGGCTGCAACCTCAGCGTGTCTACAAGGTGAAAGAGGGTAGGCCGAACGTTGTCGACCTGATCAAGGGCGGGCGCATCCAGTTGATCGTCAACACGCCGCGCGGACAGGACACGTTCTTCGACGAAAAAGCGATTCGCCGCGCTGCGGTGCAGGGCAGAATCCCGACCATCACTACACTCGCCGCAGCACGAGCAGCGGCAGAGGGCATCTCCGCACTACAACGCGGAACATTGAATGTGATGGCATTGCAGGAACTTCACGCCAGCCGTGGCGAGGTTCTGGTTTAGGAGAGTGAGGTGTGACCTGCTCAAGCGCGGGTTACACCTTCGTTCGCAGTTGTCGCGATTTGCTTTAGTCGTTATTGAGGCCGAACCTTGCCCCTATGGCGTAGCCGATCATGGACAGGGGTATCCATGTGCCTGCAATCAGGCCGTCGCCCGCCATCAGGCCGCTGCCATGTTCGATGTCGAAGAAGGTGCGCCACAGCTTTTCCACCGCGCCGCAGTTTTCGCAAAGGCCGTTACCTGTCGGCAGATCCAGAACCCATACGCAGACAACGGCGAATACCACGACGCCCGAGATCCACACATAACCCGCGATGTCGTTCTGCTGGCGGCGCGCTACGATGAACCCGCCGATCATCGGAACCAGAAACGACAGTGCCGTGGCCAGCAGCTTCGGGTTCAGCGAGTCGGGGTCGGGATGGTTCATCGTCATGACAACGATGACAAGCAGAAGAAACAGCAATGCGACTGCTGTGTGAAGGATGAACCAGAAGGCCTCGCGGCCAAGGTCTCCAACCGATTTCCCCTGCGAAATGTCCTGATATCCGTTCATCGTCACTTAGAAGGTTACTCGAAAGCCGCTATGTATTGGGAGAGGGATTTTTACGTCTTTCGTGTCATTTTGTTGGCTTAGCAGTGACCTCGTCGTCCGTCCATACACGGCGAATTGATTGCCTCAGCACACATTAGAATGGAGAGATGCTCCTCGAAGGTCTCTTCCTCCCCCTTGTCACGCCGTTCTATTCCGACGGCCGCCTGAATCTGCGCAAGATCGAGCACAACGTCGATCGCTATTCGCGGACCCCGGCGGCGGGTCTCGTCGTGCTGGGTACTACGGGCGAGCCGGAGATGCTCTCCGACCAGGAGACACGCGATCTCCTTACGGCGTCAATCTCTCTCGCCGCCGACAGCAAGGTGATGATGGCAGGTATCTCGCGTGCGAGCGTCGCGGGCACACTCGAACTTGCGTATCATGCCTCGACAGCCGGGTATGACTGCGTTCTTGTCCATCGGCCAGTCAGTCTTTCAGGCAGGCCACAGGAGACACGTACCTTCTTCCAGGCAGTTGCCGACCAATCCCCGCTGCCGGTCATTCTGTACTCCACACGTTCCGCGGCTCTCAGCATCGAAGCTGTCGCAGATCTGTCCTCGCATCCGCAGATTATCGGCCTGGTGGATGAAGACTCCTCCCGTGACCGCATCACACAACTGTCGGCGGCAACGGCTGCCGTCACCCGCGAAGTGACTGTGACCACGATCTTCGCGGCCGTGACTGGAAGAATGCTTGCGGCAAAGGAATCGGTGGGCGCAGCGACCTTTGTCTCTGCCGAGACCCTCGGTGGAGGTGCGGCCGTCGCTACTGCCCCTCCGAAACCAGCGATCAAGACCCGCACGAAGAAGCTAGGTTTTCAGGTCGTGACGGCCTCCTCGGCAGAAATGCTCGAAGGCCTCCGCGCCGGAGCTGTTGGAGCGATGCCCGCGTTTGCCGCATCTGCTCCGCAGGTCAGCTACGAGGTCTACGCCGCCTGGAAAGACGGCGACCAGCCCCTGGCGGATCAAAAGCAGGCACGTATTGCTTCCGCCATTCAAGTTGTTGAGTCTGAACTAGGTACGCCGGGAATCCGCTTCGCCTCCGAGCTGACCGGCTACTTCGGCGGTCGCCCCCGCTTGCCCCTGCTCCCCTTGAGCGGCGAGCAGCGTGAGTGGGTGGAGCGCGTGATGCAGGGGATTAGAAATTAGTCGATGTACGCTATGTAGATGGCGCTTCATATCAATGACGAGGCAGTTGAACGCACGGTTCGGGAACTCGCCGGGGTGACGGGAGAGTCGATGACCGAAGCTATCGGAACGGCTGCTGCTGAGCGTCTGGCTCGTCTGCGTCCATCCAGGCCGAATCGCCCGAGGCCGTCCGCTGAAGAGATCATGGAGCTTGTTCGCAGCTATAAACTCACGCCCGTCAATACAGACCTTACGGAAGATGAGATTCTTGGCCACGGCCCTGACGGTATCCCCGACTAGTGCCGCCTAGCCTTCTGTCCCCAACTCCCTTAGCAGAAACGCATAGTCGAAGGCGATCTCCTTCAGGTAGTCGTACCGCCCTGAGGCGCCGCCGTGTCCTGCATCCATATTGATGTGCAGCAGCAGGGGAGTGCCGTTCTTCTTCAGCGTACGCAGCTTTGCCACATACTTTGCCGGCTCACAGTACATCACCTGCGAGTCGTTCAGGCTCGTCTTGACCAGCATCGCCGGATAATTGCCGGGCTTCAGGTTGTCGTAAGGCGAGTAAGAGCGCATGTACGCAAAGGCCTCGGGCTCGTTTGGGTTCCCCCACTCCTCGTATTCGGCAACCGTCAGAGGCAGCGAGGCGTCGAGCATCGTGTTCATCACGTCCACGAACGGCACATGCGAGAGCACCACGTGAAAGAGGTCCGGCCGCTCATTCACCACGGCGCCCATCAGCAGCCCACCGGCGCTTCCGCCTTCGATCGCAACGCGGTCCTTCGCGCCATAGCCGTTGGCTGTAAGGTGCTCGACGACGGCGATAAAGTCCCTGAAGGTGTTCTGCTTCACCATCATCTTTCCAGCGTCGTGCCATGCGTCGCCCAGGTCGCCGCCGCCTCGAATGTGGGCATAGGCGAGCACTACACCACGATCCAGAAGAGACAGTCTCGATGCACTGAATCCAACAGGAAGTGGGTAGCCATATGACCCATATCCATAGACATACACTGGATTACTCGCGTTTTGCTTGAAGGAATCTCGGCGGTAAACCACCGAGATTGGAACCCTCACTCCGTCGCTGGCGGTGGCCCACAGACGCTCCGAGGCGTAGCGTGTCGAGTCGAACCCGCCGGGCACCTCCTGTTGCTTCTTGAGCTCCGAGGTACCAGCCGCCACGTCGTAGTCGTAGACCGATGCAGGCGACACCAGCGACTGGTAGCTGTAGCGAAACTTCGTTGTGTCGAACTCACGGTTGATATTTGCGGCGGCGGTGTAGGTCGGCTCGGGAAAGCTGATCTTCTTCGTCTCGCCGAGGCCGCCGTCGGAGTTGAACTGTGCGACGGCAAGAGTCGTCAGTCCAAGCTCGCGCTTTGACAGAACGCAAAAGCTCTCGAAGACCTCGAAGTCCTCAAGGGGCACTTCCTTGTCTTCGGCGATGAACTCCTTCCACTCCTCGCGACCGCCGCCGTCGACCGGTACGGTGACGACGCGGAAGTTCTTCCCCGTGTCGTTGACGCGAATGTAGAAGAGGCCATTACGATGGTCGACGTAGTACTCCTGCTCGTCGAGGCGAGGGGCGATGACCAGGAAGACCCCTCCCGGAGTGTCGGCGGGAAGATAGCTGCACTCGTTGGTCGTGTGGCTTCCGGCCTCCATCAGCAGATATTTGCCGTCGCGCGTCTTGCCTACGCTCAGGTTGAAGCGTTCGTCTTTCTCTCCGTAGATCAGGGCGTCGTCGTTGACGGCATCGCCCAGACGGTGGCGGAAGAGTTTGTCCTGCCGTTTCGTGACCTCGTCCTCGGTTGTATAGAAGAGCGTGTGCGAGTCGGCCGCCCAGGCAAACGATCCCACGCGGTCGGCGGAGTCCGCCAGGTCGGCGCCCGAATTCAGGTCGCGGACGTGCAATGTGTACTGGCGAAACCCTGTGTTGTCCGTCGAATAGGCCAGCTTGCAGGCGTCCGGGCTGACGGTCATGCCGCCCACGGCCATGAACGCCTGTCCTTCGGCCAGCTTGTTGACGTCCAGCATCACCTGCTCCGGCTGTGCGGCATCGTAGGCCCTATCGGTGGCTTTGCGGCGGCAGTGGATGGGGTACTGGCTGCCCTCGACCGTGCGGGTGTAATAGAACCAGTCGCCGTAGCGGAAGGGGACCGACTCGTCGGTCTCCTTGATATGCGAAAGCATCTCGGCGTAGAGCTTCGCCTGGAACTCCTCGGTGGGCTTCATCACCGACGCCGTATAGGCGTTCTCGGCCTCAAGGTATGCGGTTACCTCGGGCGAGCCTTTGTCGCGCATCCAGCGGTAGTCGTCATACAGTGTTTGCCCGTGCAGGGTTGTTGGCGTGGGTTCCCGGCGTGCAACCGGAGGCAGGGCGGTACTTTCGGTCATTGTCAAAGCTCCAGAAGACAGGATACAGTGCATCCGCCGAGCATCCCGGGCGGTCCGGCGATGTGCAACCAAATCCGGGTGTAACACCACCAACAGAGTGGTGTGAATATCTGCCAGGGCCAAAGGAGAACGATATGAGAGTCAACACAAATCATCTGCTTGTCTTTGCCGTCGGTGTTCTGCTCGTTCCACAGTCGTCGTTGTTTGCCCAGGATCCCATGGGGACTCCGGCATCTCAGACACAGGCCAATCAGCAGGGCCGCGTGCCGTCCTCGACCACGTCCATGCAGGACTCCTCCGGCGCTCCCAGCGACACCGCTCAGGAGATGAAGGACAAGCTCTTCATCCGCAAGGTCACGGAAAGCGGTCTGGCGCAGGTCCAGTTGGGCAAGCTGGCATCGGAGAGGGCGTCCTCGCAGGATGTAAAGGACTACGGTCAGAAGATGGCCGATGACCACGCGAAGCTGAACAGTTCCATGGCCACCATCGCCGATTCGATCGGTATGAGGCTGCCAAAGAACCTCAGCAAGGCCGACCAGGAACAGTACCAGAAGCTGAGCGCGCTCTCTGGCGAGGCCTTCGACAAGGAGTATCTGACCTGCATGATCCGCGACCATCACGAAGACATGCGCGAGTTTCGCATTGAAGCGCAGACCACAGGCGACCCCGATCTGAAGGCTGCGATCGACGGCGCGCAGAAGGTGATCCATGACCACCTCGCGCTTGCCAGAAAACTGGCGGTCGAGAACGGGGTGCAGTTGCCGGTCAACAACAAGAAGTCGCCTGCGACCAAGCCAAACTAATGCAGGGGAGCGATGCAGCGTAGAATGGTCGAACGATGAACCGCATTGCCCGATGGCTGGGGATTGTCCTTCTGCTGCTTGTGCCGGCGTCGCCGTTCTTCGGCGAATCGGTCAAGTCTCTTCCAGCGCCGACGGGTTATGTCAGCGACTTTGCCGGTGTACTCTCATCGGCGACACGGCAGAACCTTGAGTCGCTTTGCACCCAGGTAGACCGGCAGGCGCATGCTCAGATAGCGGTCGTCACCATCAACTCGCTCGACAACGACCAGACCATCGAAGAGTTCGCCACCGAGCTTGAGGACAAATGGGGGGTAGGGAACAAGGACGACCGCGGCGTTCTGATGATTCTGGTGATGAAGCCCCGCAAGGGCCGCATCGAGGTCGGCTATGGCCTTGAAGGCATCCTGAACGATGCCAAGGTTGGCGACATCGGCCGCTCCATGGTTCCCGACATCAACC
>JAFDVV010000018.1:64920-73686 GCA_018268775.1 Acidobacteriota bacterium
CACACCTATCGCCGGCAGAACGTCTCCGACGGACAGCCCGTCCAGCTATCGCTTACACAGATACTGATCGGCGGTGGGGCCATCCTTCTGCTGCTCGTCTTCCTTGCGAAGACCGGCAACATGGGTCTGATCTTCTTCCTCCTAGGCAATCTGATGGGCGGGGGAGGGGGCTACCGTGGCGGACGCGACCGTGACGACGGATGGGGGGGGGGCGGCGGTGGGGATGGCGGCTTCGGAGGTTTTGGAGGTGGCCGTTCAGGCGGCGGCGGAGCGAATTTTTAGCATCCATATGCAGTAAGGCATACAGGGCCCGCGGTACAGGACCGCTCGAAGAGGAGAGAGGCTTCGGTGGGATGGTAAAGTACAGCCGGAAGACCTTCTAACAAATTGAATGAAACTTTAGACGAAGGGAAGACTCGAAAGAACATGAAACCTTTATGGATCGTGCTGGGTGCCGTCGGCCTTATTATCTTGCTGCTGCTTTTTGTCGGCGGCAGTTACGTCAGCACCAGGAACACTCTGGTCGAGAAGAATGAGGCCATCAACCAGGCATTCTCGCAGGTCAACGTCGTTCAGCAGCGAAGGCTCGACCTGATTCCGAACCTTGTGGCCTCAGTCAAAGGCTATGTCGCGGAAGAATCTTCCGTGCTGACCAATATCGCCAACGCCCGTGCAGGAGTTCTGGCAGCCGGTACAGACCACGCCGCCAATATCGACGCCAACCGCAAGCTCGATGTCGCCCTTGGGCCGTTCTTCCGTCTGCAGGAGCAGTACCCCAACCTGAAGGGCAACGATCAGTTCATGCGGCTGAACGACGAGCTTGCAGGAACGGAAAACCGTATTGCCGTCGAGCGCCAGCGGTACAACAAGGTCCTGGAGGATTACAATGTCTACGTTCGGCAGTTCCCAAACAGTATCTGGGCGGGCATGGCAGGCTTCCATTACCGCGACGAGTACTTCAAAGGGAACCCCGAAAACAATGTCGCGCCCAAGGTCGACTTCTCAAAATAATGTAGAAGCCGAATGCACCTTGGCACGAAGAAAGGCCGTCGCAGTTCAAGCGACGGCCCTTCTTTTGTTCTGAAGCGGAGTCTATTTGAAGGAGGAGATCGCCGAAGCCTCATCGTCCTTAATGTCGAAGACGGTGTACAGCTTGGTGATCTGCAGCAAGTCCTGGACTTTCTTCGTCAGATTCAAGAGCTTCAACTCGCCGCCCGCGTTCTTCACCGTGGTGAACGCGCTCACCAGTTCACCGATGCCCGAGCTGTCGATGTAGCTGATGTCTCCGAGGTTCAGCAGGATTTTGCTCTGCCCCTTAGCCAGCAGGTCGCGGACCGCGTCGCGAATGGTAACGCTGCCTTCGCCGAGGGTGATTCGGCCGCTGAGGTCGAGAATGGTGACGCCATCCACTTGGCGGGTAGATACTTTCATGCTCATGATTGCTTCTTCTCCTTAGGTCCCCGACTGCGCGGGTGTGCGGTGCTTGATAAGTGTCAGCTCGGTGCCTGGATGTAACTGCCGAAAGTTTACCTCATCCATAAAGGCCCGTATCAGAAAGATGCCCCTGCCGGAGCCGCGCAGGATGTTTTCCGGGGCAAGCGGGTCAGGCAGAGAGCTTGGGTCGAGTCCCGGTCCCTGGTCGGCGATGCGAATCACCAGGTCTGCCGGCGTCGTCTCGAACGAGGCGGTGATGTGCTTGTTTACGTCGTACGCATTGCCGTGCAGGACGGCATTTACGGCCGCCTCCCGCACCGCCATGGCGATGTGGGGAATGGTGTCTTCGTCGAACCCTGCGCGCTGCGCGTACTGCTCGGCCGTCTGCTCGATCTTGTTGACACTGTCCAAGGTGGAATCCAGGGTAAAACTGGCGCGCGGCTTGTCGGTGGAGTCGGCCAAGGCTGTCCTTGCAATCGTTGAGTGCCCGCCGTCCACTGCTGACAACGGCAATGATGGCAGTGTGCTTGTGCTCGTCCGGAATGTCAAGGTTGCCCCCTCGAACGTATGTGTCACGCGCGGCTGAATACTGGTCACACATCCACCGTATGGCGGCTGCAGGCCAATATGCCTTCACGATGAAATCTACATGAAAGAATGCCTGACGTCATCGCCGCGTCGATTGTTTTTGCCGTAACAACTCGCTTCATCCGAGGTTCGCCGACCTCTGCGAAGGCGAAAGTCTGCAAAGTCTGGTAATCTCGCGCGAGCGGGCACGCAGATGACGAAAGCAGGCAACCACAAGACGACGACCGTCTCGGCGCTGGTCGGCGCTCCCGTCCGCGACGCGGCGGGGAGCCTGTTGGGTCGCGTGCGCGAGTTTGCCGTCATGCCTTCGCAGGATTCGGGCCGCGTCCTTGGCCTTGTCCTCAAACCCAGCAACGCGGTGCCGAAAGAGCAGGGAAGCATGGCCCCGATCGAATTGATCGAGCTTGCCTCCGATGGGCTGCGTCTTTCATCCGGCGCAACGCTTGTGGCGCCACCCGAGGACAACTCGCTTGTTTTGCTGGAGCGCGACCTGCTCGACCAACAGATCATCGACGTCAACGGCCATAAGGTCGTCCGCGTGAACGACGTCAACCTTCAGTGGGAGGAGTCGCCGGATACGGCGAAGCTGACTCTGCGCATCGCAGAGGTGGAGGTCGGCCTTAGAGGGGCTGTTCGCCGCATCCTCAAGGGACTTCCGCACTCGGCCGTCGACCGGGTCGCCTCGCGGACCAAATCCAGCGTCATTCCGTGGGACTTTGTCGACATCATCGACCCCGCCCGCCGTGTCCGGCTGAAGGTTGGACAGGACCATCTGGCGCAGATGCACCCGTCCGACATCGCCGACATTCTCGAAGACCTTGCACCGCCGGAGCGTCAGGCCCTCTTCGAGAGCCTCGACGAGGAGACCGCTGCCGAGACCCTTGAAGAGGTGGAGCCGAAGCTGCAAAAGTCGCTCGTCCAGGCGCTCGACTCCGAGCATGTGGCGGGCATCGTCGAAGAGATGGACCCCGGTGCCGCCGCCGACCTGCTCGCTGAACTTCCCGATGAAAAATCCGAGGCCATCCTCGGTGAGATGGACCCGGAGGAGCGCCAGGAGGTCGAGGAGCTGCTGGAGTTTTCACAGGACTCCGCCGCTGGCCGCATGACGACCGAGTACATTGCGCTGTCGGCGGAGTCCCGCGTCTCCGACGTTCATGCCGCGCTGCTCTCGTTCGAGGGCGACATCGAGCTCATCACCGACATCTACCTGGTCGGTCAGGAGGGCCACCTCAGCGGCCTAGTTCCCATTGTGCGCATCCTTCTGGCCAAACCAGAGGTGCCGTTGTCCGGCCTCCCGCCCGGGCATCTCGTTACCTGCCACGTCGATACGGCAGGCCGCAAGGTTGCGGAGCTCTTCGACAAGTACAACCTCCGTTCACTCCCCGTGATCGACGCGGAAAAGAAGCTGATCGGAGTTGTCCATGCCGAGCAGGTGATTGCTTTGCTACGCGCTGCAAGCTGACGTCTTTCTGATCCGGCACGCTCATCGGATAATCGAAGAGGAATGAAGATACTCTACGCAGCGGGCCTCTCCCCGAACGACTCGGCACTCTACCGTCTGTGGGCATTGGAGCGGCTTGGCCACCATGTCGTGCCGTTCAACTTCTTCCCCTATGAGTCTTCCAATGTGCTGGTTCGCAAGATTGTCCACCGAATGGTAGTGGGGCCGCAGGTGGATCGCTTCAATCGCGACCTGACAGCAGTGGCGGAGCGCGAAAGGCCCGACGTGCTCTGGGCCGACAAGCTGTTGTGGATGCGCCCGCGCACTCTCGATCGCCTGCGCGAGCTTGGCGTTACCACGATCAGTTACATGATCGACAATCCCTTCGGCCCCCGGCAGGACCCCGGGTGGCGTCTCTACATGAAGGGCATTCCGCACTACGATCTTCACGTCGTTCAGCGCGACAAGAACATCGAAGACTATAAGGCACGCGGAGCCCGCGACGTCATCAAGATTCAGACGGCCTATGAGCCGACGATCCACTTTCCGCCGCCCTCCGGTTGGTCCGACAAAGACCGCAATCGCGACGTCTCGTTCATCGGAACGCCATATGACGATCGGGCCGCGATCCTTACGCGGCTTTCGTCTGAATTCGGAACGGTCGTCTCCGGCAGCCGGCAGGTTTGGCAGAGGGCCTTCTCATCCGATGCTTTTGAAAGACTCTATCGCGAGGGGGAGCTCTTCCTGCAGCAGTACCGCGAGGCGATCTGGCGCTCCAAAATCAATCTCAGCTTCATCACCCACTCCAATCAGGACGAATTCGTCCACAAGAGCTTCGAGATCGCCGGCTGTGGCGGATTCCTGCTGGCTGAACGCTCCCCCGGCCATATCGCCCGCTTCAAAGAGGACGAGGAGGCCGTCTTTTTCACCGGATATGAAGAACTGACTCAAAAGATTCGCCGCTACCTGCCCGACGAAGCCGCCCGCTCTCGTATTGCCGCTGCCGGACACGAGCGTGGCCAGCGCGATGGTTATCACAACGATCGCCAGGTAAGCCTCATTGCCCAGCGCGCAGAATCCATTCTTCACAAACGCAACGCGGGCTAGTCTGGTAAATCTCGAAGCACGGTATTCTGGAGCGGGGCGGTACTACTCCGGTCCATCTCACAATCAAGGGCTGGCCTAAATCGGGCCAAGCCACAACACTGGCCTCTACTCCTGGAGCGCGGGGAACGCATGACACTGTGGCGAAGATGGCGAATGCGTTTGCTGCTCTTCCTTGCCGTGCTCGGTCCAGGCTTCATCACAGCCAACGTCGATAACGACTCCGGCGGTATCCTCACCTATTCGCAGTCGGGCGCGCAGTACGGCTACACGCTGCTGTGGACCATCATCCCCATCACACTCGCGCTCATCGTCGTGCAGGAGATGTGCGCGCGCATGGGCGCCGTTACCGGCAAGGGCCTCAGCGACCTCATCCGCGAGGAGTTCGGCCTCCGCATCACCTTCGTCATCATGGTCCTGCTGGTCATCGTGAACTTCGGCAACGTGATGGCCGAATTTGCGGGGATCGCCGGCTCCATGCAACTCTTTCATCTCAGCAAGTACATCAGTGTCCCCGTCTGCGCCTTCATCGTCTGGATACTCATCGTGAAGGGTGACTACAAGAGCGTCGAGAAGGTCTTCCTCGTCGCCAGTTCGGTTTATATCGCGTACATCCTGGCTGGAGTCCTCAGCGGCCCCGACTGGCACACAGCGCTTGTGCAGACCGTCAAGCTGCCCGGCCGCGTTGTCTGGAGCGACAGGAACTACGTCTACATGACCATCGGCGTCATCGGCACTACTATCACGCCCTGGATGCAGTTCTACCTGCAATCGTCCATCGTCGAGAAGGGAATCGGCATCAAGGAGTACAAGCACTCCCGGCTCGACGTCATCGTGGGCTCGATCTTCACCGACGTTGTCGCCTGGTTCATCATCGTCGCCTGCGCGGCTACGCTGTTCACTCACGGCGTGCGCAACATCGGTGAGGCATCCGACGCCGCGGAAGCCATGAAGCCGCTCGCCGGACAGTACGCCTTCATCCTCTTCGCCGGAGGGCTCTTCAATGCGTCCTTGTTTGCTGCCTGCATCCTTCCGCTCTCCACGGCCTACACCGTCTGCGAGGGGCTTGGGCTTGAGAGTGGCGTCGACAAGAGTTTCAGCGAGGCGCGTTTCTTCTACTGGTTCTACACGCTTCTACTCGCACTGGGGGCAGCCGCCGTCCTGATCCCGAACTTCCCTTTGATCAAGGTCATCATCGGATCGCAGGTACTCAACGGGGTTCTTCTTCCCGTCGTGCTGATCTTCATGCTGCGGCTTATCAACCGCTACGAACTGATGGGCGAGTACACAAACTCGCGCTGGTTCAATGTTATTGCGTGGTTGACTGCGATCATCGTCATCTCGCTGTCGCTGGTGCTGATGTGGAACACCATCCACGGCTGAGAGTCTAAAGAATCTTGCCGTCAGACAAGTCCTGTATCAGTCCATGGTCGGCTGCGAGAAAGTCGTATTCGGTAAGCGTTGGCAGAGTGGCCCAGCGCACATCGTTGAAGATGCGGTTCTCGATCTCGCCAGTGAAGTCTGTCACCGTGAAGAACTCAAGGTCGATCACCCCGCCGTTGCGGTAGCGATGCCGCACCCGCGCCACGCTCTTCCCCAGTGTTGCCGTGATGCCAAGCTCTTCGTTCAACTCGCGGATGAGAGCGGCCTCAGACGTCTCGCCTTCCTCAATCTTGCCGCCAGGGAACTCCCACTTCAGGCTCATCGGCTGGTCGGGCTTACGCTGGCAGATCAGGACCTCGGTCCCATCCGCACCTTTGCGCAGGATGAGCGCCGCCACAACAAACCTTACCGGCCTTGGCATGGTCGTTCCGGGGGGCAGCTTCAGTTTGCGAATCGTCGAGGTCACAGGACTACAGTTTAGACTCCAACGCGCTTTTATTCATATTTTCAACTGCGGTCCGGCGGGTATGACGGATGCCGGATAGTAAACAGGCCAGTTCTCCTGCGCGCACCGGTCGAGCAGGCCTGCCGTCGGATTGACCGGAAATGCGCGCCTCGCGATGGCCAGCATCGCAGCATCGTGGATCGAGTTGCCAAACACTGCATCCGGCGACGTAATGCCCACCCGTGCCAGCGATGCGACCTTGCCTTCGTCCGTTGGAACGTCCAAAAGCGTGTCCGTTACGATTCCGTTCTTCGACTCCACTTTTGCTGCAAGCACACGATCTGCCGGTATGCTGAAGCGGCGGACGCCCTCTTCGATCACCCAGTCGTTCGTCGAACTTACTGCCCAGATGTCTGCCCCGTTGGCTCGGAGGGCGGCGACAAGCTCCAGCATCTCCGGGAAGATATTGCGCTCGATCTTCGCGGCGAAGAACTCCCGCGCGGCCTTGCGCAATTCGTCCTCGCGCAGTCCCTGGTATATCTGCACCATCTCGCCGCAGATGGCTATCTCCGAGACCTCGCCGCGATGATAGGCGCGATAGCGCGCGTCGATCCAGTCCGTTGCCTCGCGTGAGACCAGCCCCGTATCGATCGTCCACTTCATGAACGTCGAACCGGCATCGCCCGACCACAGCGTGCCGTCGCAGTCGAAGACGGCGACCTTCGGCGACAGGGAATAGGCAGACGACTGAAACTCTTCGGTGCTAAGCGATCGGATGCTAATTGTATTGCTCACGGCGGACTCAACTTTTCTGCGCGGCTCCCATGGCTACGCGGTCTTATTAGTTCAATCTCTGTACTGATTTTACCAAGCACGATGCGCAAAACCTGCCGTCTGAGCAGGCCGCTCGAACCACGATCAATACGTGACGAAGGTCAAAATCTGATGATTTGCGCCTGAGTTGATTTGTATCGACGACTGACTTTCGGTTTCGAGTTGCACGGACGTGTCATCCTGAGCGGAGTTTGCCGCATTTGCGGCAAACGGAGTCGAAGGACCTGCGGTTGCTTTTTGCGTTGGTATGCTGGATTCGATGAACGAGGCGATGTATTACACCTACATTGTGGCGAGCAGAAGCCACAATTTTTACGTTGGCATGACGGGCGAGATTGAGCTTCGTGTTGAACAGCATAAACAGGGTCGATTTGAGGGCCACTCTAAGAAATACAACTGCAATCGTCTGGTGTGGTTTGAGCGGTATCCGTTTGCTCAGGATGCGATTGCGCGGGAAAAGCAGTTGAAGGGGTGGTCGCGCGCTAAGAAGATTTGGTTAATTGAGCGCGAGAATCCGGCTTGGGTGGATTTGAGTGAGGAGTGGGGTAAGGCAATCAAGATGTTTAGCGAGGGTTGAGTTGTCGGAAAGGCAACCGCAGGTCCTTCGACTCGCGACGCTCGCTCAGGATGACACTTCATCTTGAGAATCACAAAGAAATCGCACAATGGACACTATGAATTGTGTCTAGACCGACTTAAATCGGCGGCAAACCGTTCACAATCTGAACTCCCGCAGGGGGCGTAAACGTAAAGTCCGTCTCGCGCGTCGACACATTCTCCTCTACCTGCGTAAAGGTGAACTCCGTCGTCGCGCCATCCAGCTCTTCCATCTTCATGTGCTGAATCGCGCCTGCCGCCGTCACATCGAGCGTCAGGGCCTTGATGCGCTGCTCCATCCCGACCGGGACTCCTGCAATGTGAATTCCATTGGAGTCCTGCGTCACAGTTACCCCGCCAAGCTCCTTCTTCAGTTGCGTATGACCTAACAGAAACCGGAGCGGGCTGCGCAGGTCGTCCAACTGCTTTGCGGGGATGCGCTGCGCCTGGTCGTCGCCCGGCGTATAGAACCACGCAAACTTGCCGTCGAGCACGAAGACCTTGCCAGCGGGCTGGTCGTAGCTCCAACGCATCCGTCCGGGCTTCTTCAGCAGCAGAGTCCCCGACTCCGTGCGGTCGATTCCCATCCCGGCGTAGCGCTCCGTGTAGTGCGCGCGCAGGGAAGAGAGCCGGTTGTAGTGATCATCGACCTTACGAAGCAGGGCATCCGCATCCTGCGCGCGCGCAAAAGCTGAAGCCGCCACTGCAAACGCCAGCAACATGACGCCATGCCGCATGAAGGATCGCATTACTGGATAGGCTGCGTGCAGTTCGTTCCCCCGGCTGGGTCGAAGGTGATGCGATTGTTCTCGTCCGAGCAGAAGCCGCGGTCGCCCGACTTGCCGATCGAGTTCGGGACCGCCGTTACTTCGTAAGACGTGTACATGTCCTGATTGTTCACCGTCACCTTGTTGCAGTTCGTGATCGAGAAGATATAGCC
>JAFDVV010000019.1:0-3877 GCA_018268775.1 Acidobacteriota bacterium
TCAAAGTTCATAACAGCCTCTAGAGACGAAGGGCACGCTGCTACGCAGCGGATGAAGGATGACACGTCATCCCCAAATGGGTGCTGTGAAGCGACTCCGGGCGTATTCCGTTAACTTCTTTTCTTGCAATAGATTGCCATTTCGTGTTCACGGACGTAAACGAGCGCCCTCGTTGCCGTTTACGCGTACTGGAGTGCCCGGCGAATTTTGTACCAGAGGGGATGAGACAGACTGGTATGGAAGGAGCCTGAGATGGGACGAGGGAAGAAGCATACGCCGGAGCAGACTGTAGGTTTGCTGCGGCAGATTGAAGTGGCTGAATTCGGGCAAATTAAATGGGGCGACTGTACAGTGACTGTACAGTTTTGCCATGATTCTTCCGTCCGATTTTCTAACCGATTGATACCAGGTTAGTTACTTATGGTGGAGGCGGCGGGAGTCGAACCCGCGTCCGAAAAAACCTTCAACAGAGAGCCTTCATGCTTTTTCCAGTTCATTTTGTCTCGTCATAGTCACTTAGAACGGACGAAGATGTGACGACGACCAGCCTGGTCGATCTCGCCATTCCCGCGCAGGCGGAGCAGGTTTGGCCAGCCTACCGTGCGACGATTGGTATCCGCCCGTAGGCGAAGCAGAAGCAATCGGCTACTTATTTAATTAAGCAGCAAGCGCGAATTGAGGTTCGGCACTTATAGTTTTGTGAGCGATTACGGGTGTCCACACCCCGGCATGCCTCTCTGCCGCAAGCAATCCCGTCGAAGCCGTGACGCCCCCATCTGGAGCTGGCACCAACATTGCATTGGGCCCTGCAAAGAACTGACTCCATTATACCGCTTTGCCGAAAGACGAGTTGCTCAGGAAAACGCGAGGACTACAGCGCCAATTGCGATCAGTGAAGCGCCACCTGCCTTTACAAGAGTCATCTTCTCACCCAGGAAAAGCCATGCGCCAATGACCACGAAGACCACGCTCAGTTTGTCGACTGGTGCGACGCTGGAAGCCGGTCCCATCTGCAGCGCGCGGAAGTAGCAGAGCCACGACAGCCCCGTGCACACTCCAGACAGGATTAGAAATATCCAGCTTCTGCGTCCGATCTCAGCCAGACCGTTGTGCTTCTCGAGCCCGAACGCAATTGCCCACGTAAAAATGACGATCACCGAGGTGCGTATCGCCGTGGCAAGGTTTGAGTCGATGTTGGCCACGCCAACTTTGGCGAACAGCGCCGTCATGGCGGCAAATATTGCCGAAAGAAACGCCCAGAATATCCAGTTCATGGGTCGAGCATACGCGCCCGAAAATCTACCTGATCGAAAAATGTCTATGGCTGAAAGGGAAGAGGCAATAGCAGGACTCGCATCCTGGGCCTACATCGTGGCCTTCTCCAGATCCACGTCAATCCAATCGCCCTTTTCGATACCGGCACGAATCTGCGCAGGAGTCTTGCCCTTCTTCGTCTGCTGATAGGCATACACGGCTTCCTTCATGCATGTCGAGCAGGCCGCGCCGTGCGTGCCTTCGAAACAACTATGAAGGCTATTGTGGCCCATGGCGCGATCACAGTGGCAATAGCAGGGTTGCTGGTGCAGAACGGCCGGGATCTTGGCCGCCATCTTGTAAGTGATTGCCTGATACGGATGAGTGAAGTACTCTCCTGTAAGCTGATTGCCGCTAAGGATTGCAGGAAGAGGCCTGGTTGGCGCCTTTGCATTGTAGGCAGGAATGTCCGCGCCGGGGTTGCTCCACTGAGCAGATGCAGCAAGGGTCACAAGTCCTAACGCGAGACATCCCAGAATCTTCTTCATGCAGCAATATTAATCTGTGTCTTCAGATTGTGGCAAAAAAGACGGCACGAACATTGCTGCTCGTGCCGGGAGGCCAGTGACGCAACCTGTGTCAGCCTGAGGGATCATTCACTCGAAGCTGAGAACTATCTGGGAACAGCGTCCCCATGAAGAAAATATACCACAATGTGTAACGAGAAAGTCCAGAAATATGTTGAGTCATAGAAATAGTTGGTATTTTTGAAGGCTTACCGGGTCATAAACTTACGTATGCTATTTATTTATCAATAAGTTAAGTGAAATGTGAGCGTATTGAGCAATACGGCTTGGAGCGAAAAACATGATCTTCAAAATTTCATTATTTTGAAGATAGTCCTGTTCAACCTAGTACGTTGCTAAGACGTGCCGCCATTTTGGTATCCCGTTTTGTGATCCCTCCAGCGTCATGTGAGACAAGTCCAAGTTGGACCTTGTTGTAGCGAATGTCGATATCCGGGTGATGACCTGCCGATTCCGCCAGATCTGCAACTTTGTTGACGAAGCCCATGGCTTCGGTGAACGTGCCGAAGCTCCAGTCGCGGACCAGTTTGCCGGAATCGAGCCTCCAGCCAGAATCGGTTGTCAGAAAAGCAGCGATCTCCGCCTGAGTCAGTGTTGACATAGGGATTCCTCCGGTTCTGCATCCTAGAAGGCTCCAAGCCGGTTATGCAAGCTGGCTGAGGGCGCGAGGACTCAGAGGGCTGCAAATGCGAGGAAGTCACGGTCCCTGGAACGCTCACGCAGATTTCTCCATGCGTCATTGCCGATTTGCTGAAAGACCGTTACGATCTCCGGGTCAAACTGCGTTCCAGAGCACCTCGCTATCTCCTCGCGTGCTACTTCGAGGTTCGCGCCTTTACGGTAAGGACGATCGGACGTGATTGCGTCCAGCGCGTCGGCGATGGCGAAGATTCGCGCGCCAAGCGGAATCTCCTCGCCTTTGAGTCCGCGTGGATATCCGCTGCCGTCGAATCGCTCCTGGTGGGCATAGACGATCTCGGCGGCTTCGCGGAGAAAAGGGATCTTGCGGACCATATCGTACCCGCGTTGACAGTGCTCACGCATGATGGACATCTCGTCCGCAGTGAGCCGTCCGGGTTTCAGAAGAATGGCATCGGGAGTTGCGATCTTTCCGATGTCATGCAGAAACGCTCCGCGAGCGATGATACGCAGGTGGTCTCCATCGACACCCACAGACCGGGCCAACGCCACGGTGTAAGCAGTTACGCGCCGCGAGTGTCCTTCGGTCTCTTCATCGCGCAGGTCCAGCGCGTCGCCCATCGCCTCGATCGTGATGTCGTAGCTTCGCTCGAGGTCCTGCATTGTCGCCCGCAAACGGCCCGTGCGCGCGGAGATGATCTCCTCGAGGTGTTGACGATAGGCAATGTTCTGCCGCAAGTTGCGGCTGTGTTCCGATGCCCGCGCGACCGTGCTTTCCAGTTGTGTCCGCTCAAAGGGTTTGAGTAGATAGTCGAAGGCCCCTCTGCGAAATGCGCTGGTGGCGACGTGGACGTCGTGCACCGCTGTGCACATGATCACCGGCAGGCCGGGATGGTCGGAAGAGATGCGATCGAGCAGCGCAAGGCCATCGGTCCCGGGCATCATGATGTCGGAGAGAACAAGCGAGAATCCCGGATCCTGGCTCAATGTATCGAGTGCATCTTCCGCGCTTCCCACAGCTACAGCCGAGTAGCCGCTGTGCTCGAGCAACGCGGCGACAATACCGCGGACCGGTGCCTCGTCGTCGACCACAAGGATTCTTTCGTGTGGCATCTGGCTGCAGGGCCCCCCGCGCAGTCGCGCTGTCCAAGTCATCGGCCAGTCTTGGGAGTGCCTTTAGTGGGGGTGTGAGGTAGCTGGAAGAAATCCGCTGTTTATTTTCGTTTCTGATGCCGGGAAGATTTGTTTGCTTCGACCCATCCCGGCTTCGTCACCTGGCGGGCACGGCCCAACGCCAGCGCCCCGGCCGGGACGTCGTCGGTGATGGAGCTGCCTGCCGCTATGTACGACCCGGATTCAATCGTGACCGGGGCCACCAGGGTGGAATCCGATCCGAC
>JAFDVV010000019.1:4025-51420 GCA_018268775.1 Acidobacteriota bacterium
TCGCCGATTCTGCTCTCGGGGCGCAGGTGCGAGTAGGGGCCAATGACCGCGTTGTTCCCAATCGTCGCCGAGTCCATAATGCAGCCATTGCGAACCATGACGTTGTAGCCAATCGCCGTGTTCTGAATCACGGAGTACGAGCGAATGCGGCAGTCGGAGCCGATCTTCGTTTTTCCGAGCAGTTGGACATAGGGTTCGATGACGGTATCGGCGGCAATCTCAACTTCGGAGTCGATCACGCAGGTCTCGGGGCGAAAAATTGTTACACCGCCAGCCATCAGCCGCTTCGCCGTGTCGAGCCGCATGGCCGCGTCGAGGTGCATCATCTCGGCGATGGTGTTGGCCCCGAGGACTTCGTCGACCGAGTCCGCTTTTACGGCGACGACGCGCTGACGGTCGGCGACCAGCATCGCGGCGACGTCAGTCAGGTAGAACTCGCCGTGAGCGTTGTTGGTGTCGAGTCGGTCGAGCTTTTCGAAGAGGGAAGTGGTGCGGAAGCAGTAGATGCCGGAGTTGATCTCCGGCGTCGCCAGTTGATCGGGCTTGAGCGATTTTTGCTCGACGATCGCCGTGACCTCTGGAGCATCCGCGCTGGCTCGGAGGATGCGTCCATAGCCGCTGGGATCGAGGGGGACAGCGGTGAGAATGGTCATCGCCGCCTTTTCGCGGAGGTGGGTTTCGCAGATGGAGGCGATGGTCTCGGGGCGGATGAGCGGAACATCGCCGGAGAGGACGAGGAGGTTTTCGGGGACCGGAGTGCCGGAGAGGGCGAAGAAGGCCTTGACCATCTGGAGTGCGTGGCCGGTGCCGCGCTGCTCCGGTTGAAGGACGAACTGGACGCCGGTGGATTCGACGGCGGCGCGGACGCGGTCGGCCTCGTGACCGATGATGCAGTAGATATCTTGTGCCGGAACGACCTTTTCCGCTGCGGCGATGACGTGCAGCAGGAGCGCGCGGCCGCCGATCTCGTGGAGAACTTTGGGGCGCTTTGACTTGAGCCGCGTGCCTTTTCCGGCGGCCATGATGGCTATGGCGAACTGGTGGGTGTCCATGCTGACGCTATCTTCTCATGGGCGTCCGAGATGTATCCCAGCCCTGGTACCCGAGTGGTGCAAATTTCTCAGGTGATCGAAGCGGCAACCGGCTCGATGTGTGCCTCATTTGGGGGATGGGAGCCTGTAGGTCTGCCAGCTAGGCTTGGCGCAGGGAATCCGCTATATCGGAGGTGAGAACGATGACGAGAGAGACATTTCTGGCCGGAATGTGGATGCTGGGAAGCGTGGGAGCTGTGAATGCCGCTACGGGAATACCGACGGCAGCGGTCGACTGGAATACGATCCTTCCGGCAGTTCAGCGTGTAGTGCACCACACATTTCCGAACGAATCGGCCGACGCGCACTACCCAGCGGCCGTTGTACTGACTGCCGACCTGAGCGGGACCGGGGGCTCGGAGGCGCTCATCAATCTGGGATCGGGTGGCTACACCGACGATGTGACGGTGATGCAGCTACAAGGCGAAAACCCGGTGGCGGCAAAGTTTCGCGGGCACGACGACAAGATCGGCCCGATGGTATTTACGTCGGGGAATGCAGAGGACAGAGGCGGCGAGGTCCGGCTGATTGCAAAGGACCACGCGGTGTTCTCGGGCTACTGGGAGATGAAGGGGCCGAAGCTGAAAGAGTGCCACGGCGATGTTTACCAGTGGGACGATATGGCGAAGAACTTTGCCTACGTCAAGAAGATGAGCAAGGAGATGGGTAAGGAGTACTGCTCGGCGGTTGCGGCGAAGCTGAAGAAGTAGGGTAGCGGCGGCAGAAGCCAAATGCGGGGATTCCTCCACTCCGCTTCGGTCGGAATGATGCTCAGTCAGGTATTTTGAGCGATTAGGAGATGGCAATAGCGAAGGGGCGACTGACCCTGCGGTCGATCGCCCCTGGCTTTTCCGATTCGCGAAGATCCGGTTCGGACCCCGGATCACAGTCTCCTAAACCTCGGACTTATACAAGCTGCAGGTTGCCCCGCGCTTCTGTCGTCGCCCGCTGCCTATTCCTCTGTAAGAGCTTGTCTGGTTCCATCCACGTCATCCAGTTGCCTGAGCGCCGCGTGAGTCTCGTTGCCGATTCTCCCGATAGTCCCTTCGTTTCTCTCTCCTTCTGGAGAATTTCTCCTCCGTTGGTTTGAAATCTACGCCTGTCTGGCGGGAATGCAAGGGGGAAAAAGCGGGATTTTGTGTGGAAATACGCGGTGTTTTGTGGGAATGAGGGAGATGTGTTGCTGCATATGAATTTATGAGTTGGGAGGCCTGTGGATAGGTCGCGAAAATTGAACCGGTTGTGGGGCAGTGAGCAGGAAACGCGGTTCGAGCTTCGCTCGAATGTCCCACCCATGCCTTCGGCATGAATGGGGCACCCGATGTGTAGCCGGGACTACCTACTGCGCGATGAAACAGCACAAATGGGCCGCTCGGGTGGTAGCATCGCTGGGACTCCGGGCCCTTTGATTTTTATCGATGAGGTGAGAGATGGCAGTGAACAAAGATCCATTGGAGGATTTCTCGTTTGTTGTGAACTGGGGCGGCACGCGGACGGGGATGATGCGGGTGAGTCCTTTGAAGTGGAGCACCAGTGTGGTGAGCCATCGCGATGGTGCGAACGTTACGAATTCGCCGCAAAAGTCGCCTGGGCTTACGGCCTACGACCCGATTGTTTTGGAAAGAGAGATCGTGCAGGGCGATCTGGATTTTCAACTGTGGGCGAGCCAGGTGGTATCCGTTGGCGGTGGAGGGACCGGTTACAGGCGGGACGTTACGATTACTCTGCTGGACGGGCAGCACAACGTGGTGGTTACTTTCAGGCTGAAGAACTGCTGGCCGAGTTCGTACGAGGCAACCACGGAGTTGAACGCGGATACTTCGCATGTTGCGATCGAGCGGCTCACGCTGGAGTACGAGTCGTTTGTTCGGAGCGATGGGTAGGGCGTGTGGAATAAGTCAGTCGCTTCGTCCTGCGGACTTCGCTCCGGCCTTCGGCAGAGCGGTAAGGTGCTTCGCACCGCCTTTGAGAGGGCCAAGCCTGAAGGTTTGGCGTACCCGGAAGCGGTTCGAGCAAACGACACTCGCAGGTCCAGACCCTCAATGGATGTGTTGCTGGATAAATTCCCTCAGTAAGACGAGCACACCTACAACCAGCAGGACTCGAACAATGGATGAGGTTACTGAACGAAAAACGACCAGCAGTGTGTAGAAAACTTTGGAAGGGAGAGAAATATCTGCTTCCCACGGGGTCGAGATGGTTCGACTGAGGCTTACGGATCGGAAGCTGAATGGCCAGTCAAAGCCGCGTTGAAATCCATACCATAGGCGCAGGCCGGTATAAACGCCAACGGTAATCCAAATTAACTTGACATAGAAAACGCTCAAAACGGCCAGGACCAGGACGAGAATGGCAGGAATTGACATAGCTTCAAGCCGCTTCGTGACACTACTGCAATACCGCCTGTCTGTACTTAGCGATACCTGCTATGGAGTAACAGGCAACGCGAATTATTCAGTTTGATAATTTCTTCATGAGATTCCGGGACTATCGAATATAACCATGGATCTGAATTCGCTTCGAGGACCTTTGATACTTCTTTGGGATCGTATGAGTTGGCTTCGCCAACAGACCAACCAAAGGCATTCCCAAAATCCGCAACCAGGATTTTGGATGGGTTGCTTCTTTGCCTATCTGGATAGATGCGATGGAAGTTGTTTCCATCCCAATACCCGTAGGGACGATCAGTGTTACCGACAAAGTCATTGCCCGATTCAAAATAGCCAGGCAAGTCGTACATCCATGCTGGGTCAAGTTGCCCCCGACTGTCACAAATTGTGATGATAATGCTCTGAAAACGCCAGCCAAACCATAGCATGCATTTGCGTTTGATTGGATGACGAGTAAAGCCTGCGACAAGGCTTCTGCTAAGAAGCTTGTCGAGGTTCATCCGTGAACTTTGACACTCAACCAGCAGATCCTCAGCCTGAAATGCAAATGCTTCACCTGTATATGCTCGGCATGTTGCCTCGACCTCAGCGTCACTCATCGAGCGTCCACTAAACGTATCAATTCGTCTCAGATCAAGCCCGCTCTGGCAGAGCGTCGAAAAGTCAAGCTTCAATAGGGGAAGCACAAATCCTCCAGGAGGGCAATCTCTACTGGCCGGGCTTGCCCGGCGGCGGTGGGATGGTGATGTCGAGGTCGGTGACTTTGCCGAGGTCGGAGAGAGGTGGCTTGATCTCGGGCTGGTTGCCTACGACGACGATGCCGAGCTTGGATGGGTCGACGTACTTGTTGGCTACGCGGGAGACGTCAGCGGCGGTGACTTTTTCGATGCCGGATTTGTACTTCTCGAGGAAGTCGGACGGGTAGCCATAGAAGGCGAGTGTGACCTGCTCGTTGAGGGTCTTCTCCGGCGAGTCGTAGTTGAAGATGAAGGAGTTCAGGAGCTGGTCCTTGGCCTTGGCGAGCTCGGTGGGCGAGGGGGGAACGGTCTTGAGGCGGTTGACCTCGTCGAGCATGGCCCGGGTGGCGGCGTCGGTGGAGGCGCTCTTGGTTCCGGCGATAACGTAAAACATTCCAGGGTGGTCATAGGCGGCGCCGAAGCTTCCGCTGACAGAGTAGGCCAGTCCGAGTTTGGTGCGAACGTTCTGGACGACTCGTGAGCCGAAGCCGCCGGAGAAGACTTCGTTCATGACAGAGAGGGCATAAAAATCGGGGTTGGAGCGCTCGGTGCCGAGGCCGACGATGAGGACGTTGGACTGGTTGACATCGTCCTTGTTGGCGAAGCGGATGCCGGGTGTGGGGTCGGTGAAGGTGAACTTTTCGGAGGCGAGAAGCTGGCCCTTTTCGAGCGGCTCGAAGGCAGCGCGGAGCTTGCGCTCCATCTCGGCGGAGTTGAAGTCGCCGGAGACGGCGACGATCATGCCGTTGGGGACGACGGTCTTATCGTGCCAGGCCTTGAGGTCGTCGAGGGTGACGGCGGCGACGGTAGCGTACTCGGGCTGACGCGCGAAGGGGCTGGTGGGGCCGTAGACGAGCTTGACGGCTTCGCGGATGGCGATGCCGCTGGCGTCGTCGTTGCGGCGGGAGATGCCGGTGTCGATCTGGCGTTTGGCGAGGGCGAGCTTGTCGGCCTTGAAGGCGGGGTGGAGCAGGAGATCGACGGCAGAGGCGAAGACGGAGTCGAAGTCCTGCTTGAAGCTGGACCAGCGGAGGGAGGTGTTGGCGGAGCCTCCGGAGGTCTCGATGCGGGCGGCCTTGAGTTCAAGCTGGTCGTCGAGCTTGTCGCCGCTGATGGTGGCGGTGCCGCTGGTACGCCACGTCTGGCCGTACATAGAGACGAGGCCGATCTTACCGGCGGGTTCGTTGCGGCTGCCTCCGCGAATGAGGATGCTGCCGTTGATGAAGGGGAGCTCGTGGTCTTCCTGGAGGAAGAGGACGAGGCCGTTGGAGAGCTCGATGCGCTTAGGCTGCTCGGGCTTGAAGGCGTGAAGCGGCGGGATGGGGATCTTCTTCCACGGCTGTGCGGGGGCAATCACAGCGGGCTTTGCCGGTGCAGCGGTGGCCTGCGCATGCGAGATGGACGGTGCGACGACTGCTGCGATGAGTGCAGTGGAGAAGGCTAGCCTGTAACGATTCATGAATATCTTCACTGTGCGCCTCCCTGGCTGGCTTGTGCGGGCCTCTTTGGCGCGACGAATTCGATGCGTGCGCTGGTGCGGTTCGAGTCGACGAAGATTTTGTTGGCGACTCGGCGGATGTCTTCTTTTTTGACGGCGTCGATCTTGTCGAGGTCGCGGAAGAGCTGCCGCCAGTCGCCGTAACGGGTCTGGTATTCGGCTAGCTGGTGGGCGAGGCCGTCGTTGTCGGCGAGGCCACGGAGGAGTTCGGCGCGGGCGCGGGTCTTGAAGCGCTCCAGCTCCTCGTCGGAGACGTCGGAGGTCTTGAGGCGGTCGAGCTCTTTGTGGATGCCGTCGCGAATCTCGTCGGGCGTGTGGCCGGGGAGGGGGACGGCGTAGAAGGCGAAGAGGCCGGGGTACTTGTAACCGGGGAAGCCGGAGAAGCCTTCGGCGGCGGCGGCAATCCGCTGGTCGCGGACGAGCGAACGGTAGAGGCGGGCGGTGCGGCCGTTGGAGAAGATGTCGGTGATGGCGTCGTAGACGGAGTCGTCGGGATCGCGGTAGTCGGGACGGTGGTAGCCCTCTATATAGAAGGGCTGCGTGGCTTCTTTAATGACGACGGATTTTTCGGCGAACTGCGGCGGTTCGACGGTGGTCATTGGGATGGGCTTGGGGCCGGGGGGGATCTTCGAGAAGTAGCGCTCGAGGACGGGCATGGTCTCAGAGGCTTTGAGATCGCCGACGACAGCGATGACGATGTTCGAGGGAGTGTAGTACTTCTTGTGGAAGGCCTCGGCCTCGGTTGCGGAGACCTGCGAGATTTCACTCTCCCAGCCGACGCCCGAGCGGCCATAGGGGTGGGCGACGTAGGCGGTGGCGAGGAACTGCTCGACCATGCGGCCTACGGGGGAGGAGTCGATACGCATGCGTCGCTCTTCCTGGACGACGTCGCGCTCCTTGTAGAACTCACGCTGGACGGGCTGGGCGATCCGCTGGCTCTCGAGGTAGGCCCAGAGCTCAAGGCGGTTGGAGGGCATGGACCAGAAGTACTGCGTCGAGTCTTCGCTGGTGGAGGCGTTGATACCGACAGCACCGTTCTGCTCGGCGATCTCGGAGAACTGGTTGGGGATGACGTACTTTTCGGCGGCGTCCTGCGCGTCTTCAAAGGCTTTCTTCAGGGACTCCAGTTTTTTGGGGTCCTGGCCGACGCGTTTGCGGTACTCGTCGTCGTACGCGGCGTAGGCCGTTTCGACTTTGGCGAGGGCGAGCTTTTCGGCAGGGTAGTTGGTGGTGCCGATTTGCTGCGTTCCCTTGAAGGCCATGTGCTCGAACATGTGCGCGAGACCGCTGGCGCCCTGGGGATCGTCGGCGGAGCCAGCGTCGACGAGGGTGTAGAAGCTGAAGACGGGGGCTTCGGGACGCTCGCAGACGATGAGCGTCAGTCCGTTGGGAAGGACCTTGACGTGAGTCCGCTTCTCAAAGCTCGCGAGATCCTGCGCTTGAGCGGCGCACAGGGCGAGACCGAGGGTAATGGTTGCTGCTAGCACACGTCGAGCGCGCAAGGGAACGACCTCCAAAAGGAACAACTGCCGGAAGACTTACTATACCGGAGCCTGACACAGGTTTTCCTGTTTGACGCTGTTGAGAAGAGAGGGGTCGGGTTAAAAAGAAAACTCCCGGAGGACGTAGTCAAATCCAAGGCGGGTGGGACGTTGACATGTATAGTTTGGACAGCGTACAAAATGCTGTCGATCGCGAAGGAATGCGTGAGCCGCTGATCGGACGAAACACTGGATTGTGATGCGAGCAATAGTGTAAAAAGTTCCAACGCCAGTAGTTGTCTATTTAGGGCCCGTAAGAAAGCCAGGATGCCGACTCCTCCCACACATGCCTTTACCTTTACGCGAAAGCTGAGCGCGTCGAACAAGACGCCGCGGCAGATCAACCGGAACCTTGTCTTCAACCTGATCCGGACGCGTCAGCCGATATCCCGGGCCGATCTCGCCCGCGTATCGGGTTTGCAGCGAAGCACGATCTCGCTGATCGTCGAAGACTTGATCAGGGAGCGATGGGTTCTGGACGGTTCTACGGGCAGGTTGCCTCGCGGAAGGCACCCGACCTTTCTGGAGTTGAACCATCAACGCGCAGTTATTGCGTTGGACATTCATCCATCGCAAACAACGGTGGCGGTCACAGACCTGGGGGGCAAGATTGTGGCGCAGAACGTCGTTGCGCTTCCCAACGATCCCAAAAAAGCCGTTGCCTCGATCATTGCCGCAATCAACAGACTGATTGCGAACCATTCGGACAAGTCGTTCGACGGAGTTGGGATCAGCCTGCCCGGGCGCGCAGACCCGCAACTCGAAAAGCCGATCTTTGCGCCCAACCTGAACTGGCCGGTGCAGAGCATCAAGTCGAAGATCCACCGTTCGACTGGGTTGCGGGTGGAGATGGACAACGTCGCCAATGCCTGTGCGCTGTCGGAGGTGTGGTTTGGCGATAGCGACGGTTTGCAGGACCTTGTGGTGGTCAACGTCTCCGAGGGCATCGGGACGGGCATCTTTTCCAATGGCCGCCTGCTGCGGGGCGCAAATGGCATGGCGGGAGAGTTCGGCCATATCGAGATGGAGCGAGATGGTCTGCTGTGCGGATGCGGCAGCAGGGGATGCTGGGAGACGGTTGCCTCAAACCGCGCGGGGCTTCGTTATTACCAGGAGATGAGCGGTAGGCGCGCTCCTGTGAACTTTGCCGCACTGGTGAAGTTGGCGCAGAGCGACGACCACGACGCGGTGAAGGCGCTGGAGAGGATGTCGCAATATCTAGGGCGCGGCCTGCGGATGATTGCCTCAGCGCTGGCGCCGAGCGAGATCGTCATTGTCGGCGACATTACGGCCGCCTGGCATCTGTTCGGCCCGAAGATAGAAGCGGAACTGAAACACAATGCCTTTTCGAAGGCCCCGAGGTTGCGGCCTTCGTTCGAAGGCAATACCGCCCGTCTGCGCAGCGCAGTCGCACTTGTCATGAACCAGGGTCTTGCCTGACCGAAAGGAAGTATTTGCAAATGAAGACCATTGAATTCAATCTGAAGCATTTCGTCCGTCAAGGAAAATGGAACGGTATCTATAGAAGCGGAGTCGCAGGGCTTATCGCGTTGGGGCTGTTTGCAGGAACGGTTGGGGTGGCTTTGGCGCAGGCTCCTTCAACGACGGCCAGCAAGCCTGTGCCGGACTCGAAGGCTTCGGGCGACGCGCCGGACGACCCTGGACCGCTGGCGACCGACATCTCGGCTGAACTGAAGCCGAAGGCCATACAGCACGTTGTCAAAAAGGTTGCAGCCTGGCAGGTAAAGGTTGCCGAGCCGACGTTCAACCGGTTGTGGACGTATGCCGCCATGTATGACGGCTTGCTTGCCGCCTCGAAGGCAACGGGAGACCCGGCGTTCCGCGATGCGGTGCTGAAGTACTCCGAGCAGGAGAAGTGGGAGTTGCTGGACTACCGCTTTCCTCACGCCGACGATGAGGCGATGGGGAAGGCGTACATGGATCTCTATTTGGGTGACGCAAAGGGCGCACGCAAGCCGATACGCATGGCAAACACGAAGGAGATCATGGACCGGCTGGTGGCGCGTCCAGACGATCCGAAAAAGCTCGTGTGGTGGTGGTGCGATGCGCTTTACATGGCCCCGCCAGTGCTTGCCCGCATGTATGCCGCCACTGGCGACAAGAAGTACCTCGACTACATGGACCACGAGTGGTGGCTGACTTCGGAGACGCTCTACAACCAGACGGACCATCTCTACTTCCGCGATGAACGGTATCTGACGCAGAAGCAGGCCAATGGAAAGAACCTTTACTGGTCGCGCGGCAACGGATGGGTGATGGGCGGGCTGGTGAAGGTGTTGGAGATCATGCCGAAGAACTATCCAACCCGTGCGAAGTACATCGAGCAGTTCAAGCAGATGGCCGAAGAGGTGAAGGCGATCCAGGGCGAAGATGGATTGTGGCGTTCCGGTCTGCTCGATCCGGGTGCGTATGAGTTGCCCGAGGTCTCGGGTTCGGCGTTCTTTACCTATGCCATTGCGTACGGCATCAACGAACACATTCTCGATCGCAAGGCCTATCTGCCGGTCGTGGAGAAGTCATGGGCTGGAATGCTGAAGCATGTCTATGCCGATGGACGTCTGGGTTCGATTCAGCCTGTTGATGCGCAGCCGGGCAAGTTCAAACCTTCGTCGAGCCACGTGTATGGCGTTGGCGGATTTTTGATGGCCGGGTATGAGATGAACCGGCTCGCCAGCGGCAAGAAGTAGTTTGTTGGAACGAATGCAAACGCGCTGTGAGATATACCACGGCGCGTTTGTGTTTTTAAAGCGAAATCATAACACCCAAAGAATCGGCTGGCGGACAGGGAAGTTGCGGATCACCTCAGGAACTGTCGGGTCGGGGTTGAGCCGTTTCCAGACGGTGAGATAACCGGGCTGATCGTAGGCGAGGCCTGCGAAGAGCAGTGCAGGATTGCGGACGGGGAAGTCGTCCCAGTGTTCGACGTCGCGCGCAAAGGGCCACTTGCTCTTGTCGTCGATGAAGGGAACCATAAACTCCATCATCTTTCTGAGACTGCGTCCATCGGGTGTGGCGAAGGCCCAAAGGTTCTCCTGCGGGGTGGAGGCGCTTTGAGCGAGGCAGCAGAGAACGTCCATGTCGAAGAGCGAGTAGCTGTAGGGTTTGGTGCGCGCGAGTTCCAGTGGAAGGCTGCCGTTGGGCGCGATCTGGTTGGGAACCAGTGTGGTGCGGAAGCGATCGCGACACCATTGGGCGACCTCGCCGTTGCCTGTGAAGCGGGCGAACTCGGCTGCCTGGAGCACCCAGCAGGTGCCGTGATTGTTGTTGGCGTCGCGTTCCTCCTGACCGTTTTTTGAAGTACGCATCCAGCCGAGGTATTCGGAGAACCAACGCCGGACTTCGCCGCTGGTCTTCAGGGCGCTGGCGTTGCTCAGCAGCGTCGCGGCACGCGCCACTTCGACGAGATGAAGCGTGTCGATGATGCCGACACCGCGGCCCTTGTTGACGCCAAAGATCGCCTGCGCATGTTCGAGGTTTGGATTCATCTTTGTGGCGGGATCGACAAACCATGCGCTGAGATGCCGGTCGGCGTGGTCGGAGTATTTTTTCTGGCGAGTAAGGAGCCAGGCAGCGGTCAGGGCGGGAACGATGAGGCTGAGGCGCACCATCGCCTCTCGATGGCCGTTAAAATTCGCTGGATTGGATTCGCCGTCGTGGCGGATGTATGGGCCTCCGGGGTTCTTCGGGTCGGGCCACCAGTAGTCGCCTTCGGAGTAGAAATCATGAGGGCCTCCCGGGCTGCGGTCGCTGTGCGACGCGGTCACGGTGACTGGAGGAGCGGAGAGGTAGTTATCCGCCGCCCTCATGATGCGCTCACGGTCGGTAGAGACGACGAGCTGGTAGCCGCCTTTCGCGCTGGCTCCCCAAAGCGTTCGCGTCAGGAGGCTTGCACCGGCTCCCCCGCTCCAGGCGCAGAACTCTCTTCTGGATACGATTGTTTTGCCGCGACGTATCAACCTGAAATTCATATGGTCTGCATGATACGTCTTTGAGCACGGCAGATGATAAGAGCCATGGAAACATGGTGTTTGCGCAAGTATGCAACCAGGGAGTTGACTCGATGAATGGTCATTCATTATTCTTCAGCCGCGCGGGAAAAGGGACTTGCGATGGGAGCGAACTGACAGGATGAGTAAAGCCTCTGGCACTGATCGTACGGTTTTCAAGGTTGCAGTGCTCGGTGCGGGAACGATGGGGGCGCGGATCGCCGCGCACATTGCCAATGCGGGCCTGCCGGTCGTGTTACTCGATATTCTGGCCCCGGGCACGGACCCGACCTCATCGAAGCACGAGCGCAATAAGGTTGCGCTTTCGGCGCTCGAAGGGCTTAAAAAGGCAAAGCCCGCTGCGTTTTATACGGTGGACAGTGCGCGTCTGATCGTCCCAGGAAACTTTGACGACGACATGTCGCTGATTGCGGACTGCGATTGGATTGTAGAAGCGGTCGCCGAGGACCTTGAGATCAAACATGCGTTGTATGCGAAGGTGCTGCGGCACCGTCGCGCGGACGCGATTCTGACTTCGAACACAAGCGGTCTGCCGATCGCCAGTCTGGCAGAGGCGCTTCCGCAAGACGTGAAACGGCTTTTCTTCGGGACGCACTTCTTCAATCCACCGCGATATATGCGGCTCCTTGAGATGATTCCGATCCCAGAGACAGATGAGGGTGCTGTGGCGTCGATTGCACATTTCTGCGATCGGCGCCTGGGCAAGTCGATTGTGCGGTCGCGCGATACACCGAACTTCATTGCCAATCGCGTTGGTACGTTTTCTATGGGCAATGCGATCAGGCTGATGCAGACTCAGGGCTTGACGATCGAAGAGGTCGATGCGCTGACTGGCTCCGCGCTTGGGTGGCCGAAGACAGGAACGTTTCGCCTTGCGGACTTGGTGGGCGTCGATGTGTTGGCCCATGTAGCGCGCAACTTTGAGGCGAAGGCTGCAGCGATCGGCGATGAGAGGACCGATGTAAAGCTGCCGGAGTTTATCGGCACGATGCTGGAGAAGAAGTGGCTCGGTGACAAGGTGGGCCAGGGCTTCTACAAGAAGGAAGGGAAGGACGCGGAGGGCCGCGACCTGCGTCAGGCGCTCGACTGGCAGACGCTGGGCTACCGGCCTGCGACGAGGCCGAAGTTTCCGGCGCTGGAGATGGCAAAGAATGTCGAGGCTACCGCGGCACGAGTTGCACAGCTTCTTCACGACGATGCGAGGGGCGACAAGGCTGCTGCGTTCTATTGGCCGCTGCTGACGGAGCTGTTTACCTATGCGGCGAACCGCGTCTCGGACAAGAACAGCGAACCGGCAGAGAACATTGTTGAAGTGGATGCGGCGATGCGCACCGGCTTCAACTGGGAACTTGGGCCGTTTGAAATGTTCGACGCCGTGGGTGTGCGAGCGACGACGGACAAGATGCGTGCGGAGGGAGCCCCCATTGCCGCGAATGTAGAGAAGCTGCTGCTGTGGGCAGAGAGAAATGGCGAGTCGGATCCCGGTTGGTACAAGGATGATGCAGGTGTGCCGAGCGGGAGACGCTACTTCGATCCATTCAGCGAAAGCTACAAGCCGGTTCCGGCGGCTGAGGGAACGGGCTCGATTGCGACGATCAAGAAAGCGCGCGGTGTGGTGAAGAAGAATCCTGGCGCGTCGGTGATCGATCTGGGGGATGGCGTCGCCGCAATCGAGTTGCACTCGAAGATGAATGCGTTGGGGGGCGACATTGTTTCACTGATAACTCAGACGCTTAAGCAGGCAAGCGAACCGGTGAGGGATTTTGAGGCATTTGTGATTACGGGCGACTCCGCTAACTTTTCGGTGGGTGCAAACCTGATGCAGCTACTGCTCGCTATGCAGGAAGAAGAGTGGGACGAAATCGACCTGATGGTACGCGCGTTCCAAAAGATGACGCAGACGATCAAGTACTGTCCACGGCCAGTGGTGGTAGCGCCGTATGGAATGTGTCTAGGTGGCGGAGTTGAAATCAGCCTGCACGCCGCGGCGCGGCAACCTCACGCCGAGTTGTACATGGGGCTGGTGGAGACAGGCGTTGGCCTTATTCCAGGTGGAGGCGGCTGCAAGGAGATGCTGCTGCGGTCGGTGGAGGCTGGAACGAGCATACGCCCAGACGCGCGAGGTGAAGGCGTCGAGATATTCGAGGCCGTGAAGAAGAACTTCGAGACGATTGCGAAAGCGACGGTTTCGACAAGTGCGGCTGATGCGCGTGGGCTTGGCTTTCTGCGGGCTTCGGACGGGATCACGGTGAATCGCGAGCGCCTGCTGATGGATGCGAAGCAGCGTGTTCGGGAGATGGCGGATGCGGGATATTCAGCTCCGTTGCCGCGGACGGATGTTCCGGCGCCGGGCGAGTCGGTGCTGGCGACATTGAAGCTCGCGGTGTGGACGATGCACGAGGGGCAGTACATCTCGGGCCACGATGTGAAGGTGGCGAACTGGGTAGCGCATGTGCTCGCAGGCGGTCGTGTCGCGCCGGGAACGCCGGTCAGCGAAGAGTATCTACTGGATCTCGAGCGCGAGGCGTTTCTCTCGCTATGCGGCGAGAAGAAGACGCAGGAGCGCATCGCCTTTACGTTGAAGACCGGCAAGCCACTGAGGAATTAGCGGGAAGGAAATGGGCATGAGAGAAGTCATTATCGCTTCGGCAGTTCGGACGCCGGTAGGGAAGGCGCCTCGCGGAACGTTGCGCACGACGCGTCCGGACGACCTGGCGGCGACGGCGATCGGTGGGGCCCTGGAGCGGATTCCGCAGCTCGATCGTTCTGAAATTGAGGATGTCATTCTCGGTTGCGCGATGCCCGAAGCGGAGCAGGGGATGAATGTGGCGCGTATAGCGAGCTTTCGCGCAGGTCTGCCGGTGACAGCTTCTGCAATGACGATCAACCGCTACTGCGCCTCAGGTCTTCAGTCGATTGCGCTGGCTGCCGAGCGTATTCGCGGTGGCGGGGCCGAGGTGGTTCTGGCGGGCGGCGTCGAGAGTATGTCGTACGTTCCGTTTGGCGGCAATAAGATTTCGGTGAATCCGTGGCTGGTGGAGAACTACCCGGGATCGTATATGTCGATGGGGCTGACAGCGGAGCGGGTTGCTGTGCACTACGGCATTGCGCGCGAAGCGATGGACGAGTTTTCGTACGCGAGCCATCGGAAGGCGCTAGCCGCGATTGCTGCGGGCAGGTTCGACGACGAGATTGTTCCTGTAACTGTTACAACGATGAAGGCCGATGCGAAAGGCAAATTGAAGCCGGTCGAATCTCTCTTCAAAGTGGATGAAGGGCCGCGTGCGGATACCTCGCTAGAGGCCCTGGCGAAGCTGAAGCCGGTGTTTCATGCGAAGGGGACGGTGACGGCGGGAAACTCATCGCAGACTTCGGATGGTGCGGCGGCTGCAGTGGTGATGTCGGCCGAACGCGCAAGTTCTCTGGGCATCAAGCCGATGGCGAGATTTATCGCATTCGCCTATGCGGGGTGCGACCCCGAAGAGATGGGGATAGGACCGGTTCATGCGATTCCGAAGGCACTGAAGATGGCTGGACTTTCACTCGATCAGATTGATGTAATCGAGCTGAACGAGGCCTTTGCCGCACAGTCGCTTGCGGTGGTGAAGGTGCTTGAGATCGATCCGGCGAAGCTGAATGTCAATGGCGGCGCGATTGCTCTAGGCCACCCGCTTGGATGTACAGGGGCGAAGCTGACGGCTACGCTGATGCGCGAGATGGCTCGGCGGAAGGCGAAGTATGGAATGGTGACGATGTGTGTTGGCGGCGGTATGGGTGCCGCCGGGATATTTGAAGCCGTCAACCAGTAACGCGAGGGAGATTGCAATGGCCACAATGACTTCTGATACTGCCGAAAAAAAAGCCGTCGCCGGCGGAGGTTTTCTTATCACCGAAGCTTCACCGGCGGACTGCTTCTTCCCTGAGGATTTCACGGACGAGCAGCACCAGATTGCGCAGACGGCCTCTGAGTTTGCGACAAATGAGATCGTGCCTGCGTCCGATGCGATCGAAGCGAAGGATTACGCTGTCACGCGCAAGCTGATCAAACAGGCCAGCGATCTGGGCCTGACCTCAGTTGATATTCCTGAGGAGTACGGCGGCCTGGAGATGGACAAGGTGACGTCGGCGATCATTGCTGACAACATTGCGAAGCAGGGGAGTTTTTCCGTCTCCTTCTCGGCGCATGTGGGTATCGGGACGCTGCCGATCGTCTGGTATGGGACGGAGGAGCAGAAGAAGAAGTATCTGCCGAAGCTGGCGAGCGGCGAGTTTATTGGAGCCTATGCGCTCTCGGAGTCGACGTCGGGTTCAGATGCTCTCAATGCACGTACGCGCGCGGTGCTCTCTGAAGATGGCCAGACCTATACGTTGAACGGCGAAAAGATGTGGATCACGAATGCGGGCTTCGCCGACCTGTTCACGATCTTTGCCAAGTGCGAGGTGAAGGAAGGCAAGGACGCGGGCAAGGAACGCTTGACGGCTTTCCTTGTTGAGCGCGGCGCGCCGGGGTTCACTGTAGGCAAGGAAGAGCACAAGCTGGGCATTCGCGGCAGTTCGACATGTCCGCTGGTCCTGGCCGATTGTAGAATTCCAGCGTCGAACCTGCTGGGCGAGGTGGGTAAAGGCCACCACATTGCGTTCAATATCCTGAATGTGGGCCGCTACAAGCTGGGCAATGCCGCGGTTGGCGCGGCGCGCGTTTGTCTGGGCAATGGGATTCGTTACGCCAAGGAGCGGAAGGCCTTTGGCAAGTCGATCTCGGAGTTTGGGTTGATACAGGAGAAGATTGCCGACTGTGCCGTAGGCGTCTTCGTCGGTGAAGCGCTCAGCTATCGCACCGTAGGTTTGATAGATGCCGCATTGGCGGCTGTAGACAAGCACGATACCGCCGCGATTCAGAAGGCGATCGAAGAGTATGCGGTGGAGTGCTCGATCGTAAAGGTGTGGGCCTCTGAGATGCTCGATCTTGTAGTAGACGATGTACTGCAGGTTTATGCGGGCTATGGCTACGTCGAGGAGTACCCTGCTGAGCGCGCATACCGCGACTCGCGTATCAATCGGATATTCGAAGGCACGAACGAGATCAACCGGCTGATCATCACCGGCTGGCTGATGAAGTCGGCCATGAGCGGAAAGCTGGCATTGATGCCTGCGATCAAAAAACTGATGGACGAAGTGATGGCAGGTCCGGCGGCGAAAGAAGAGCGCGAGGGGCTGCTTGCGGAGGAGCACACCGTGCTGGCGAGCGCGAAGAAGCTCAGTCTGTTTGCCGCTGGAGCGGCATCGCAGAAGTATATGCAGCAGCTTGCCGATCAACAGGAGGTGATGGGCGCCATCGCCGACATGATCATCGAGGTGTTTGCAATGGAGTCTGCAGTGCTTCGCGCCGAAAAGACAGATGCAAAGAGTATGTCGGCCATTGCTGTAACGATGGCGCGCATCTATACGTCAGTAGCGATGGATAAGGTAGAGCTTGCTGCTCGCCGCATTGTTGCAGCCGTGGCGGAGGGGGACATGCTGAGAACCCAGCTTGCGATTCTGCGCAGGCTCGCGAAGCGCGATCCCGCGGATACGATCGCTTTGCGAAGGCAGGTTGCGCAGCACATGATCGGAGCAGGGAAGTATTCGCTGTAACGGTCATTATCGCTTGTGGAGAGGCGCAAGGGCATCCCACAAAAGCACCAGTTCGATTACCCCCTAAGGCGGTCGTTTTGCATTGTGTTTTGTATGCACGTTTGTAACCATCGTGCGGAAGGCCTATGGTTACACGTCCCTATTTTTGCCACAGAGTCCGCGTTTTTTTCCTGTCTTTTTCGATGGCGATGCTGCTGTCTGGCTTGCTTGCGCAGACGATGCAAGGGCAGCGACGGCAGATTGCGGCGCGCGTGATCGACACGGTCGATCAGAACATGGAAGCGGTTGATGTAGGGGCTACGCCTGTATCGCAACCCATGAAGCTTACGCTTCGTCTTGCGTCTGCCGCCGACCGCGCAGCGGCGCTGGATCAGTTGCTGGCAAGCCAGACAACCGTAGGTTCGCCGTCGTATCACCGCTGGATTACTCCGCAACAGTTTGCCGCGAGCTATGGTGCAAGCGACGAACAGCTTTCGGCGACGACGGCGTGGCTTCAGGCGCAGGGATTTTCTGTCGATAGCATTTCTCCTGCTAGAACGAGAATTTCGGTTTCAGGAACCGCGGATCAGGTGCAGCGTGCGTTTACTGTCTCGTTGCGCAACTATGCGGTCGCAGGCAACCTACGCTACGCCAGTGCGGGACTTCCCTCGATGCCGCTTGCCGTTGCATCCGCGGTGAAGGTGATCTCCGGCCTGGACGATCTTCCTGCTTCGTCGAAGACGAAGGTGATGGCGATCTCTGCCTCCGGCGTTAAGACGGTTTTGTCGAGCGACGCTTCCGATCCGATTGCGGCAGTTGCGTCGGCTGTCGATGCCAACGTTGCTCCGATCCTTACGGTGACGACGAGCGATTGCACAAGCGCACAGAGCGCCGCGGAGTTAGAGGCGTATCGCGCCATCTTCCGGCAAGCGAGCGCGCAGGGCATTACCGTCATCACATCGAATGCGTGCGGTCAGTCCGCCCAGACGCAGACGGGTAATCTTGGCGATGCGACGTCGATTGTGACGGTGCCTCTCAATGCCGCAGTGGTTGCAGCGGAACCTCGGCCCTCATGGCAGGCGGCACCTGGGCTGCCAAAGGATGCGCTTCGTCACTCGCCCGATCTGACCACGAACTCGGTTGAGGATTTCGCCGGTGCCATGGCGGAGATCGTTCAACAGAGCGAGGGCCGGCAGGGCAACGTCAACGCGACGCTGTACTCTCTTGCATCGACCCCCGACCTCTACTCGCAGACAGATGGGGCCAACGGTACATGGGAGTCGCAAACAGGTTTGGGTTCGGTCAATTTGAAGACGCTGGTCAAGGTCTTTCCCAAAGCAACTGGCGCGATCAGCACAACGACCGCGCTCGTGGCGGACAATTACACCCCTGGTTACGGGACCCCAATTACGCTGACCGCAACGATTACGCCCGCGTCGTATGCCACGGCCAATCCAACAGGCACTGTAACGTTTACCAGCGCACAGGGAACGATCGGCTCGTCTCAGTTGAGCAATGGCAAGGCCACGTTTACAGTCAGCACCCTCGATGTAGGCACGTATTCAGTGACGGCTACGTATTCCGGTGATTCGAGCTATGCAGGCAGCGCGAGCACAAGCAATGTCGTGATCACGGTAAGCATTGTGAATGCAAAGCTGACGGCGGTCATCTCGCCGACGCAGAATGTTCCATACGGCAGCACGGCAACTATAACGGCAACAGTTGCGCTCCCGAATGCAGGCGCTTCGCCGACTGGCACTGTCTCAGCACAGATTCAAGGCATTACGGGCGCAGTTTACACAGCTACACTTTCGCCGAACCCAGGTGGAAATACGGCTTCCGCCAATATCAACATCGATGCGCCAAAACCGCAGGCCAATGCGTACGCTGCACAGGTGACTTGTGCAGGCAATCAGGATTTTCAGTGCCAGTCGCCCGTCAACATAGCGTTCACAACGGCCAAGGGCAATACAAATACGACCCTAACGTTGACGCCTTCTGCGCCGCAGGCAGGCCAACCGGTAACGTTGACCGCCATTGTCAACAATAACGGCAATGGGACCCTGACCTACAGTTTCTCCGGCAACGTCTCGTTTTACGACAACGGCAAGCTGATCGCGACGGCCCCTGTGGCCACGAACCAGGCGACGACGAGTCAGGCCCTGTCGGGCAATGTGCAGCACAGCATCGTTGCGAAGTATAGCGGCGACGCCAACTGGAATACGAGCACATCGTCGCCGCAGGCGGTGCAGCCGATCCTGCTGCCTTCGACTCTTACGCTGACATCCAATGCATCAACTGGGACAAGCCTTGCGGGCCTAAACCTGATTCTTACGGCGACGGTATTCACAACTGCGACAAACTCTGTCGGGCCTACGGGCAACGTGGTGTTCTACGACACCTTCAATGGCTCGGTGATTCAGCTTGGCACGGCGACTGCCGTCATACCGAACGGGCCGAACCAGTCCATTGCGGTCTTTACCTCGACCGGGCTGCTGGCGGGCACGCATAGCATTTATGCGGTCTACGGCGGCGACGCGAACTTCAATATCGCCACCTCTTCTACGCTCCCCATCACCATTGCGGATTTCACCATTACCAAGGTCCCGCAGACCCTGACGCTCAAAGCGGGGCAGACCGGCAAGGCGGTCATTCTGCTTGGCATGGTTGGTGGCTTCAACGGCACAGTCACCTTCGGGTGCACGCCTCCGCCAAACTCAGAGACGACCTGCTCGTTCAATCCGGTTACGCTGACCGGTGGCGGAAGCACGACCTTGCAGATTACAACGACGGCAGCAACGACCCAGGCGGCGAGCACCGGGCTGCTGCGCAGCGACTGGAACATCTTTGGCGGTTCGGCACTTGCCACGCTGTTTTGGTTCATCGTGCCGCGACGCCGGACGGCCTTTTCGAAACTATTGCTCTTGCTAATGGCCGTCGCCATCACGGCGAACATTGGCTGCGGATCGGGCAAGAATAGCGGCAATTCCGGCTCAGGCGGTTCGACAACCGATCCCGGCACACCGCTTGGGACGCAGTCGTTCACTATTACGACTGCTGGCAGCGACGGCGTCAACACCGTCCGGCATACCGATCAATATCAGGTCACGATTCAATAGAGTGCGTCCTGAGACGAGGAACCCTCGTCTAGTGCTAGAGACTGTGTATTTCGTCGCGCATCGCTGCATGTTTTTGAACCGAAACCTTTTTCAGGGTAGCCGGTCTAATCAGATGGTTCCTTCGCCTGCGGCATTCATCAGGGAGAGTCGCCCCCGTCGATTATTGAGGCATAAAACGCAGTGCCGTATAAACTTGGGTCCTTGAGTAGGAAAATGTCTATCAGCATACGTATGGTCTCTCGTATTACTGTCCTCGCTGTCTTGCTTATGGGGGCATCGGCTCAAAAGCTCTATGGCGCCCAGGCCAATCGCATTCAAATTGCGGTGGACGATGGCAACCGTGCGCCGGTTGGCAAAACAGTCTCTCCGCGTGTACGGCTCGCGACTGATTTAGGCGCTGCATCGGCGGACACGGAGCTGGCTTCGGTGACGATCTATTTCAGCTTGACCGATGCGCAACAGAGCGACTTGACCCAATTGCTCGCCGATCAGCAAAACCCGAGTTCGGCGCAGTATCACAAGTGGCTGACGCCGCAGCAGTACGGAGCGCGGTTCGGCATTTCAACTGCCGATATGGACAAGGTCAAGGGATGGCTGCAAGGAAAAGGGCTGACGATAACGTCGGTTTCGCCGAGTATGAATTACGTGACGGTGAGTGGCTCGGTCGGTCAGGCTGAGAGCGCCTTTAAAACGCAGATTCATGCCTTCTCGGAAAACGGTGAAAAGCATATCGCCAATGTGAGCGACCCAGAGTTGCCAGCGGCGATTGCGAAGATCGTGGCGGGAGTCAGGGGCCTGAACGACTTCAAGCTACGAGGCCATGCCGTAGTGCGGCCGATGATTACTTCGCCTGTAACTGGCAACCACTATCTGGCCCCTGGCGATTTCTTCACGATCTATGATGTTGCACCGCTTCTCTCGCAGTCGATCAACGGTTCTGGCATTTCGATCGCGGTTGTCGGACGAACGGACATCAGCCTTACCGATGTAGCGACATTTCGCTCATTGTCAGGACTTCCGACGAATCCACCCCAGATCGTACAGGCAACTGGCTATAGGGCAGGGACGAGGTCCTCAGGGGACCTCCTGGAGTCGACGCTCGACGTAGAGTGGTCAGGCGCAGTCGCTCCCAATGCGACGATCAAGTTCGTAACGGTGGGCAACAGCAGCACAACCGATGTCGACGACGCGTTGACCTACGCTGTCTCGAACAATGTGGCCCCCATTATTTCCATCAGCTACGGCAACTGCGAATCATTGTGGGGGCAGGCAAGCATCAACACCTTGAATTTGACCCTGCAGCAGGCGAACGCCCAGGGAATAACTGTTGTCGCGGCTTCAGGAGACTCTGGGGCAACGGACTGCGACTCCGGTGGGCTAGCCAGTCAGGGGCTTGCAGTCGACTTCCCCTCCAGCTCACCGTTTGTGACTGGTGCCGGTGGGACGATGTTCAGCGGCGATGTTGGCAATGCAAGCCAGTACTGGAATTCCTCGAATGCTTCTAACGGGTCGAATACTTATGCGGGGTCGGCGAAGAGTTACATACCTGAATCTCCATGGAACGAGACCGGCAGCACGACAGGGTTGACTGCAGGTGGGGCCGGTGGTGGAGGAGCGAGCGCGTTCTTTCCCAAGCCGTCCTGGCAGACAGGTATTGGGGTGCCTAACGACGCTTCGCGCGATACGCCTGACATATCGCTTACGGCAGCGGCAAGCCATGTTCCTTATATTGTCTGCGCGCAAAGCTCCTGCGTGAATGGATACACCAACGCGTCGGGCGTCTACAACGTCGTTGGTGGGACATCTGCCGCCGCCCCGTCATTTGCGGGAATGTTGGCCTTGCTGGAGCAGAAGCTGGGCAAGGGAGGATTGGGGAACATCAATCCAACGCTCTATGGCATCCTGAACAGCACCTACTACAACAACGTCTTTCATGACATAACGCAGGGAAACAACTCCGTTCCTTGTATCCAGGGAACGCCAAACTGCGCTCAGGGATTGCCGATCGGCTTTACCGCGGCACAGGGATACGATCAGGCGACAGGCCTGGGGTCGCTCGATGCGACGGCTCTGCTACAGTATTGGTCGCAGGTAACGCCGGCAGGAGTTGTTGCAACCACGCAGTCTTCAACGACGACGATCACAACAACGAATGCTACCTGCGGTTTGACGTCGAGCAGTTACGCTTTCAATGTATCGGTTGCGAGCGCTGGTTCCTCAACTGCCACACCGACAGGAACCGTTCAGCTCTACGTCGATAACAGCAAGGTGGGGAGCCCCGTTTCACTCAGCAGCGGTACGGCCACGCTGACGCTCGATACAACGCAACTGTCCTCGGGCGCGCATAACATCAACGCGGTCTACTCTGGGGATGCAACATTTTCCGGCTCGAAGGGTGCGTTGCAGGCGAATACTTCGAACACAGGAATCGTTACTCCGATCGATGTGGTGTCGACGAGTTCGCCAGACTTTTCGATAACTCCCTGCGTGGCGACGACAAGCGTTGCCACAGGCAGCACGGCATCCGCCGTCACGCTTACAATCACGCCGACAGCAGGTTTTACGGGAAGCGTCAATCTGATCGCAAACGTCGACACGGGAACTGCTCTGGGCACCTCCTTTTCGGTAAAGCCTGTGACGATCACTTCGTCCTCTGGGGCCGTCACCACACAGTTCGTGCTTACGGCAACTGTTCCAACTACGTCCGCGTCTGTTCAGGCGCCGGGGCCGAGAGGCCGTAAGCCGCAGGGCACAGCCCCGTGGTACGCGGCAGGATCGGGCATCACGCTCGCAGGGTTTCTGTTGATCGCTGTCCCGCGCCGCCGATGGGTGGGAACCCTGTTCGCGATGGTGCTGTCGGCGATCATCATCACCTCAAGCGGTTGCGGCAGCGGAAGCTCAAGTTCATCCTCGTCCGGGTCATCAGGAGGGGGGAGCGGTCCAACCACGAAGCCAGCGGCTCAAGGAACATATAACGTCACAATCACCGCGACTGGACAGGTTGGAACGACTACGACAACTCGCATTCACAGTATTGTCCTTACCTATAAGGTCCAATAGCCGTTTAGACAAGGGGCTCCCGAAGAAGGGCGGCGGACAACGCCGTCCTTTTATTTTGTATCGATGTCCATTGCCTTTTTCATCAGGAATTCCTGAACGTTGAAGGGAGCGTCTACTTCCGGGGCTTTGATGTATTCGCCGTCCGGCTGCAGAAGACGAGTCTTCACATTGTCTTTCAAATACGGCTTCAGGATCTCGTCGCGAACGCGCTTTCTGGTCTCAGCTTGAGTGATGGGAAAGACCACTTCGCAACGTTCCACAAGGTTTCGTGGCATCCAGTCGGCGCTTCCGCAGTAGATCTCCTCATTGCCGCCGTTGGCAAAGCTGAAGATGCGGCTATGCTCCAGAAATCTACCAACGATGCTGCGCACGCGGATGCGTTCGCTGAGGCCCTTGACGCCTGGGCGCAACGAGCACATGCCGCGAACGATAAGGTCGATCTGCACTCCGGCCTGTGAAGCGGTATAGAGTGCCTCGATCGTGCGCCGGTCGAGCAGGCCATTCATCTTGGCAACGATGGTCGCGGGCCTGCCCGCGCGCGCATGCTCCGCTTCTCGGTCGATCAGTCCAACCAGTCGATCTGCGAGGGTTAGCGGAGCGACCAGCAGCGGATCGTAGGACTCCGAGTCGGTCTCCGCCGTAAGGTAATTGAAGACCTTCTGCACGCCCAGCGTAAGGTCGTGATTTGCGGTTAGCAGGCTGATGTCGGTGTAAAACCGCGCGGTGACGGGGTTGTAGTTGCCGGTCCCAAGGTGTGCGTAGCGGCGTACAATTCCATCGGGATCGCGGCGTACAAGCAGGGCAAGTTTGCAGTGCGTCTTGAGGCCAAAGATTCCGTGGAAGACGCCGACGCCGGCATCTTCAAGCTCGCGTGCCCAGCGAATGTTTGAGTCCTCGTCGAAGCGGGCCATCAGCTCGACTACCACAGTGACGTCCTTGCTTTGCGCCGCCTCGATCAAGGCGCGAAAGATCGGCGAGTCTTTGCTGGTGCGGTAGAGTGTCTGTTTCATCGATATGACGTTTGGGTCGTCCGCTCCCGCTTCGATAAACCCTTCTACCGTTTTGTAGGAGTCGAAGGGATGATGAAGCATCACGTCTCTTGCGCGCAGTTCGTCGAAGATGTCCTTCGACTTTTTGCCGAGTTTCAACTCCGTCCCCGAAAAAGGAGGGTACTGCAACGCCGGACGTTTGACCTCGGAGTACATGTTCATCAGTCGCGACAGATTTACAGGGCCGTTGGTCTTGAAGACCTGCCAGGGGTCAAGTTCGAAGTTCACCCTGAGCCGCTCGACGATCTCATCGGTGGCGAAGCTCTCAATCTCGAGCCGCACGGCGTCGCCTTTGCGGCGGTTGTGCAACTCGGTGCGAACGCTTTCCAGGACTGAGCGAGACTCCTCCTCCTGCATATACAGATTGCTGTTGCGAGTGACGCGGAAGGGGGCGCACGAGAGGACCTCGTAGCCGCGGAACATCCTCTCCACCTGCGATTCGATCAGTTCATGCAGCATGATGAAGTCGGTTCGGCCTTCGTCGCCTGGCAGGGCGATCAAGCGGGGAAGCGCTCGCGGGATCGTAACGACTCCAAGTGAGGCAGGAGCCGTTTTAGAGATGTTTAGCCGCCGTTTGCGCCTGAGTAGCAGTGCGAGGCAGAGCGCCTTGTTGAGGACGCGAGGAAAGGGATGCGAAGGGTCGATCGTAACCGGCGTAAGCAGGGGGTCGACTTCGGAGGAGTAGAACTCCAGCGCATGGGCGCGCGCCGTGTCGCTGAGTTCACCCCAGCGAAGAACGCGGATATTTTCAGCGGACATGGCAGGAAGCAGATGCTCATTCCAGCAGACATACTGCGCGTTCACGAAACGGGCCAGTTGTTCGCTCAACCGGTCAAGGCGCTGCTGTGGCGTTAGTCCACCTTCATCGAGGGGTTGTGGCTGGTTGTAACCATCCTCAATGCGTTGCAGAGTACCTGCGATGCGAATCTCAAAGAACTCGTCGAGGTTGCTGGCGGTGATGGCGAGAAACTTTACCCGTTCCATCAGCGGGTTCTGGGGATCTTCCGCCTCTTCCAGAACTCGCTGATTGAACTTCAGCCAAGACTCATCGCGGTTCAAAAAACGGCTTTCTGCTGCGTCTGCCGGAGTCCTGACCGACTTCCGGGGCTGGGCTTTCTTCCTGCTGCGCGCGGCAACGGCTGCCGTGTTTCTGTCGGCACTCATACAGAACTAAGAGCTTATCGTACTTTTCGTCGTGGCAGTGTGAACTATGAACGCAGTGGGGGAGTTTGAGAAATACCTTCGTTCGTCCAAAGCAGCCTGCTATTCTCTACGAACCAATTACTTTACGTGCCGCTCTCGGCACGGCAGGAGATAAAAATGCGTTTTGTACATTTTGGTTCTTTTGTTCTGTTGGCCTCGCTGGCTACTGGCGTGATCGCCCAGGACGTCAAGAAGGACCTGGACAAGGTCGGACACGACACGAAGACTGCCACGAAGGACACCGCACACGAGGTCTCCAGGGACACGAAGAAGGCCTATCACAAGACCGCCGATGGGACTGAAAAGGCCTATGACAAGACGGCGTCGGGAACAAGGAAGGCCTACCACAAGACAACACATGAGAGCGCGAAGGCGTATCACAAGACTGTCGATGCCACGAAGAAGGCTGCCGACACGGTCGAAGGCAAGTAAACCCCGTTCAAATGCAGGTATAAGTACAAGGCCCTCTTCGATGAGGGCCTTTGTGCGTGGTGGATGACGTTGTCAAGTTCAAGATGTGGCGGTTGCCTCTGTCTTTGGCCAGATCAACTCCGCCGCCAGGGCGACCAGAGCAACCCAGTAGAGGTCGGCACCCAGCAGATGGACGATCTGCATCCACGTTGGGGCCAACAGGACGACGTCTGCAATTCCAAGAAGAAGTTGTACGCCAAGCAGAACGGCTACGGCCGTGGCGAGCCGCCCCGCGCCTGCGCGACGGGCGTGCGATATGAGCCACAACACGAACGCCGCAGCGACGATTGCACTAAGCGGATGGACTCCGCGCAAACGCAGCAGAAGAGGTGAGGAGGACGAGAGGTCTTGCTCCATGGCTGTGCGCAGCGACGAGGCAGGGAAGAGCGTGTCGCCCAGTGCGGCCAGCGAGCCGCTGACGCCGACTACGAGCGTCGCCACGAGACCTGTGATCGTCCATGCGGACTTTGCTCCGCGCAGGCGCAACTCGCGCGTCATCTGCCCGGTGCCCAACAGGATGGCCGTCAAGGTCAACGCGCCGAGCAACAGCAGCGTGTTGCTCAGATGGATCGACAGCATAACTACGCGACCCGTGGACTGGTTGCCGGTCACGTAGCCCAGTTTCACGAGCAATGCGCCGAGAAGCGCTTCGTTCAGCAACAGGACCGTTGAAGCGACTGCGGCCGCTCGCGCCGCTTGCCCTTTGATCGTGGCGCGGAAGGTCCAAATCAGTAAGGCAAGCATCGCAAAGGTCGCGCCACCGGTCATGCAACGATGCGTGAATTCGATGACAGTGTCGACGCGTGGTGACAACGGAACGACCTGGCCGTTACATAAGGGCCAATGGTTGCCACAGCCCGCGCCCGATCCGGTGGCGCGAACTAACGCTCCCCACAGAATGACCAGGACGTTGTATCCCACCACACCCCATGCGAAGATGTTCAGCGCGGGCGATGGGTGCTTTACCGGAGTCGCAGATATCGTTGCCATGCCTTTATTCTATGACCCAACGACGAGGCGCGACTCCTGAGGCGATTGCCGCGCCTGTACCTTCATCAAAGGTGTTCAAAACCTCTTACCCGCTGGCCAACTCCTTCGCTCGTTGTGTAGCCCGCTTTACGGCCTTGATCAGGGTCACGCGCAGGCCGCCCTCTTCCAGTTCGAGGATTCCATCGACGGTACAACCGGCTGGAGTTGTGACGGCATCTTTTAGCAGCGCCGGATGATAGCCCGTCTCCAGCACCATACGGGCGGAACCGAGCGTCGTCTGCGCGGCAAGCAGCGTAGCCACGTCTCGGGGCAGTCCGACGTTGACCCCAGCTTCGGCCAGGGCCTCGATGATGATGTAGATAAAGGCAGGCCCGGAGCCTGAGAGGCCGGTTACGGCGTCCATGTGCTTCTCATCGACGACCACCGTGCGGCCGACCGTCTGGAAGATCTTCTGCGCAATCGCCATCTGCTCGGCAGAGACAAACCGGCCAGCGCACAGCGCCGTAATTCCCGCCGCAAGCGTTGCAGGCGTATTGGGCATGGCGCGAACGGCGGCGAGTTTGCAGCCCGCGGCGTCCTCAATGCTGCGGGTCTTTACCGACGCTGCAAACGAGAGCAGCATCTTCTCAGGAGTCAGGGCAGGCCTGATCTCTTCGATCAGCGCCGGTACCTGGATGGGCTTCACACCCAGCAGGATCACGTCGGCCTGCTGGGCTGCTGCCAGATTGTCCGTCGTCACTTCGACGCCAAACTGCGCCGAAAGCGCCTGGGCACGTTCGGGGTGGTGGACGGTAGCAAAGAGTTGATCCTGCGAGAGCAGGTTGTTCTTCAAAAAGGCCTGCAACAGAATGCCGCCCATCTTGCCTGTTCCGAGAATGGCGACACGGACTCCCGGAAGCGCCGGGGCCGCTGCAATGAAATCGTACGTTTCCTCGCTCATACCAAAAGGCTATCAGACTGCGGCTATCTCTTCTGGGCTGCGATCCAAGTGTCTACCTGACGCTCCAGAACATCGAGCGGCAACGCTCCTGAGTCCAACACGACATCGTGGAAGGCCTTCAGATCGAACTTCGGCCCGAGCGCAGTCTCGGCCTTCTTCCGCAGCTCCAGTATCTTCAACTGTCCTATCTTGTAGCCAAGCGCCTGACCGGGCCATGCGATGTAGCGGTCGACCTCGGCCTGCACGTTGGTCTCGTCGATGGCGGAGTGGTCGTGGAAGTAGTCCACCATCTGCTGCCGCGTCCAGTGTTGAGAGTGGACTCCGGTGTCGACGACCAGGCGGATCGCGCGCCAGATATCTCCCTCCAGCCGCCCGTAGTCGCTGTAGGGGTCCTGGAAGAAGCCGATCTCTTTGCCGAGCCGTTCGCTGTAGAGTCCCCAGCCTTCGGTGTATGCCGTGTAGTAGGAGTTCTTGCGGAACTGAGGCAGGCCGGTAAGCTCCTGCGAGATGGCGATCTGCAGATGATGTCCGGGGACACCCTCGTGATACGACACCGTCTCCACCGGGGCCAGCGACCGCTCCGTCGCGTTATAGGTATTCACGTAGACACGGCCGGGGCGCTTTCCATCGAGGCTTGGTGGGTTGTAGTAGGCAGCAGCCTGGTCCTTCTCGATGAAGGCAGGCACGGGGACGACCTCCAGCTTTGCTTTAGGAAGCGTCCCGAAGAGCCCAGGCAGTTTGGGCTCCATCTGGGCGATGTAGCCCTTGTATGCATCGAGAAGGGCTTCGCGGGAGGCCGGATGCTCCTTCGGGTTGGTCTTTAGTGCTGCGCTGAAGCTTTTAATATCGGAGAAGCCGAGTTTCCTGACGATGGCCAGCATCTCCGCTTCATCGCGCTTCACCTCATCCAGGCCAACCTGATGAATCTCGGCGGGAGTCTTGTTTGTCGTAGTGCTCTGGCGAACGCGGAAGGAGTAGTAGGCATCGCCGTCAGGAAGCGCCCACGCGCCAGGGTCCTTGCGTCCGGCCGGTACATACTGCGCCTTCAGGAACTTTGCGAACCGTTGATACATAGGAAGCACATCGGTGGAGATGGCCTCCAACATCTCGGCGGAGATTCGCTTCTGGTCGGCCGCACCGATCGATGCGGGAAACTTCTTCAGTGGCCGTGCAAAGGGACTGTCTGCCGGCTTCTGCGCGGCCAAAGTTTCCGTTTGTGTGACTACCTTCTCCAGAAGGTAAGCAGGGGGAACGCGCCTTTCGTCCATACCCAACTGCATGTTGGTCATGTTCTGCGAAAAGACGGTGGGAATCTTCTTCAGGCGGGCGATGTAATCGTCGTAGTCCTTGACCGTGTCGAAGGAGAGGTCGTCCACCATGCGTGGCAGGTCGGTATGGAAGCCAGTGAACTGGTTCACAGGCATCTCCCATTCCTTGTAGCGGGCCCCCTCCTGCTCGTCGGTCAGTTCGCGAACCATCAGGTCGCGCGACAGGACCTCCTGTGGGGCCAGTCCGGTGACGTCGATCTCTCCTAGACGCTCAAGAAACGCACGGCCACGGGCCAACGAGGCGTTGACCGCCTGCACTGAGTAGTCTGTGAGCTGGTCGTTGTAACGCTTGTCGCCAAGGGCCGAGGCGTACTCCGGCGAGTGCTTCATCCGATCGTCCCATATCTCTGCAAAGAGAGCCGACAGCACCTTGCTACGCTCAGCCTCAGTCTGCCGCACGGGGGATGCCGGGGGTGCCTGTTGCGCAACGAGAGGGAAGCAGCCAGCGACAACGAAGGAGACAACAGAGAGTAGCGTCTTCACATGCACCTCAAAAACCACTGGTGCAAGTGTATCGCGCATGTGCGGCGAGGCAATTTACGCTGCCGGGGGGCCTTCCAGCATCCGGTACAGGGTCGAGCGGCTGATGCCAAGCATCTCGGCCGCGCGTACCTTGTTTCCCGAGCAGGCCTGCAACACCTTTACAACATGGCGGTCGATGACATCCTGTAGACGCGGAATGCTCGCAGATGGGCCGCCCATCCCGGCATCGCCAAAGGAGGGAGTCAGCTCAGCGATGCAAATGTGTTGCGGCCTTAAGATGGCATCGTCGCAAACCAGCACTCCATTGCGCAAGGTGTTTTCCAATTCGCGCACATTCCCTGGCCAGCTATGCCCCATGAGAAGTCTCAATGTGTCGTCCTGAAGCGCAGGCTCGTCCTTGCTGTAGAGATCGGAAAAACGCCGGACTATCCGGCGCGCGAGCGCGGGGATATCGTCGGGCCTGTTTCGCAGCGGCTCAATGACGATCTCAATGGCCGCGAGATGATGATAGAGGTCTGGCCGGAAGCGCCCCGCTGCGACCATGCGTTCGAGGTTGTAGCAGGTCGCAGCGATCATCTTAAACCTGGGCTGGCCCCGCATCTGGAAGTCGAGGGTCTCAAGCAGAAATTGCTGCGCCGGCAGGGGCATCTCCTCCACGCTGTCGAGAAAAAATGTCCCGCTGCGCTGTGTCCCCATCAAGTGCCACGGAGAACCAGTTGTGGCCGTCCCTTCACCGTGGATACCGTCAGCCAGAGACGCTCCATGACAATGAACGAAGGAGGCGCGTTCGCCCCCGCTGCGGTCATGCAGCGCGCGTGCCGCCAACTCCTTGCCCGTTCCGATCTCACCCCGCAACAACAGAGTTCTGAAGTGCGGGCCGATGCGGTCGATCTTCTGCCGTAGGCGCTGTGTGGCCGCGCTGTCGCCAACCAGTTCGTAGCCGGCGATCTCATCCGGCGGAGAAGAGAGGCCGAAACCGGGGAAGTGGCCCAGTGCTTGTCCTGAGATTGGCATGGCTACTGCATGTATCGGCAGAGTTGCCGGTCAGATGAGACCCGCTTAACGAAAAAGCCGGATACTGCATGGCGCAGCATCCGGGCTTGTTCAATCAGAAACGACTTAAGCGGTTGTCTGCGCGCAGTAGGTATCGAACGCGCGCGTCAGTTCCTGTGCGATGGCCGGGGCGGTCGATGTCTCGATCGCCGAACGCTGCATCAGGTACACAAGCTGGCCGTCGCGAAGAATTGCGATCGCCGGGGATGTAGGAGGATGTCCGCCAAAGTAGCTGCGGGCGCGCTCGGTTGCCTCGCGATCTTGCCCTGCGAACACAGTGATCGAGTGGTCCGGCTTCGCCGTGTGCTGCATCGCCATGCGGACGCCGGGCCGCATCTTGCCTGCGGCGCACCCGCAGATGGAGTTGACGACGACCATCGTGGTTCCTGGCTTTGCAAGTGCTGCGTCCACCTCGGCGGCAGTGCGCGCCTCGCCCAGTCCGGAGCGGGTAAGCTCCTCGCGCATCGGAATTACCATAATCTCTGGATACATATCTCCCCCTTGGTAACGGCCACCATCGTCGCAAAATGCGTAAATTTCAGAACTGCAAGCGGCTGATTAAGATTGTAACGGCCTGCTACTCCCCGCGCCACTCCGAGCCAGGCGTGGAGCTTTACCCATTCAAATGGCCTTCTCTAAACTTCTTTCATCTCGAAAGGTCAGGCGCGTGACCCGCAATGATAATCTCAGTCCCGTGCCATCCGTAAACATCAGGCAGGACGTGCCCCTGGCCCCCTATACCACCTTCGGGATCGGCGGCCCAGCCGCTTACTTTGCCGAGATCGCCAGCGAGACGGAGCTGGTCGAGGCCGTGAACTTTGCGCGCGAGCGCCAGCTTGAGATCTTTACACTCGGCGGCGGCAGCAATCTGCTGATTCCCGACAGAGGTTTTGACGGCCTCGTGCTTCACATCGCGATGAACGGGCCCACCGAAATTACGATAGATGCCGATACCGCGCTCCATACCGTGGCCGCAGGGGTTGAGTGGAACTCATTTGTGCTCTCGGTCTGCCAGGAAGAGATCAGCGGGGTTGAGTGTCTTGCCGGCATCCCCGGCTTCGTGGGGGGAACGCCTGTCCAGAACGTAGGTGCCTACGGGCAGGAGGTCTCGCAGACAATTGCCTCTGTCCGCGCGCTCGATCTTGAGTCCATGGCCTTTGTCGACATCCCCGCCGACCAGTGCGGGTTCGCATATCGTCGCAGCATCTTCAACTCAACGCATCGCGGCCGCTACATCGTCACGGCAGTTACCTTTCGCTTCGACCTCTCTCAGAGACCGCGCCTGACCTACGCCGACCTCACGCGGCACTTCGGCGATGCGCAGCCGACGCCCATCGAGGTCTACCTCGCTGTCCGCGCGATACGGCACGGCAAGGGGATGCTCATCGTCGAAGGAGAACCCGATTCGCGCAGCGCGGGATCATTCTTCAAGAATCCGGTCGTACCGCGCGAAGCATTAAATCGCATCGCCTCATCGCTCCATCTGGAAGTCGAAGAGATCCCTCATTGGCCCGCCGGTAGCGACAGCGTTAAGCTGCCCGCCGCCTGGCTGCTGGAGCGCGCTGGATTTGTGAAGGGCTACACCATGGGGAAGGCGGGAATCTCTTCGCGTCATACCCTCGCACTCATCAACAAAGGCAGCGCCAGCGCAGCGGATATCTTCGCTCTGCGCGATACGATCCAGGCAAAGGTGAAGGACTTGTTCGATATCCAACTCGAGCAGGAGCCAGTGCAGCCCGGCTCTTAGTTGCTGTTAAGTGATTTGCGCGAGCAGACGATCACGTTCTCTCGCCAGCACCGTGCGTGCCTGGCCTTGATCGACGATGCGCCCGCCTTCGATCTTCAGCACGTTCGCTTTTAGCTGGAAGGTTTCACCGATACTGTGTGTCACTGAGAGCACCGGGATATTCCATTGCTCCGTCCAGCGCACCAGTTCCACGAGGATTTCGTCACGCATGACTGCGTCGAGTCCCGTAAGCGGCTCGTCGAGCAAAAGCAGTGGGCGCTTCGCTCCGTCACACGCCGACGCGGAGACCAGCGCGCGGCACACCGACACTCGCTGCGCTTCGCCCCCACTCAGGTCGCGCGGCATTCTATCCCCCAGGCGAAGCAGTTGGAATGCGGCCATTGCCTGATCGGCGATCTCGCGTGCATCCTTCTCTCCAGATGACCGGGTGCATCCATACAGAATGTTTTTCAGCACGGTCTTGTGCGGAAACAGCCGTGCTGCCTGTGCCGCGCTGCGCATGGGACGCAGGTGGGTCGGCATGGATTGACTTGCCGAAGAGTCGAAGACCGTCTCTCCATCGATCACGATCCGTCCCTCATCCGGTGTTACAAACCCCGCGACCGCGCGCAGCACGGTTGTCTTTCCGCTACCCGATGGGCCGAAGAGCACCGTCCACGGCCGCGTCGTCTCAAACGCTACGTCGAGCGCCAACGCGCCAACGCGATGTTTCAGGCGTACGGAAAGCGCAGTATCAGACAACGTCAGCCTGCCTTCCGTCCGTCCTGCGGACCGCGGGCAGCAGATAGATCAGGAGCAACGCCGCGAGTGAGAAGGCAAGCAGCAGAAGTGCCGTGCGGTTTGCCGCAGCGTAGTTGAACTCCTGTACCTGGTCGTATAGCGAGATGGAGAGTGTGCGCGTCGCATTGGGGATGTTTCCGCCGATCATCAGCACAACGCCGAACTCGCCGACCGTATGTGTGAATGCCAGCACGGCACTCGTCAGCAGCGAGGCTCGTGAGAGAGGTAACACTGTGGAAAAGAAGATCGCTCGCGGCGAGGCCCCCAGCCCTGCTGCCGCTTCAATGTATCCGCGGTCGACACCTCTGAAGCCAGCAACAAGAGGTTGCACCGCAAACGGGATGCTGTAGAGCACCGATCCAACGAGCAATCCGGAAAAGCTGAACGCGAGCGGATGTCCCAGCAAGTGGATCAGCAAGCGTCCAGGCGCGGTCAAGGGCCCCATTGCGATCAGCAGATAGTATCCGAGCACGGTAGGCGGAAGAACCAATGGAAGCGCGACGACGGCCTGCACAAGGGCGCGTCCGACGCTGTGTCCCGACGCGATCCACCAGGCCAGCGGCACGGCAATCGCCACCAGGACCGCCGTCGTACTTGCTGCCAGCTTCAGTGTCAGCCAAAGCGCTTCGCTATCCATACATGCGCAAGTCTACACAGCCGGGCGTCTTTATTTCACTGCGGCCAGCCCCATCTGCGGCAGGCGCGCCTGGACCTGCGGCGTCAGGAGCCAGTCGAGAAAGTCGTGGGCAGGTATCTTGCGTTCCGAATGCGCCATGACGACGGCGCACTGCATGATCGGCGCATACGACGACGTAGGCACCCGGACAAATGTGCCGACTTCCTTGAAGTGCTCCGAACTTGCCGCCGTAAGAGAGATCAACCCCAGTTGAGCGTTCCCCGATTCCACAAACTGCGCTGCCTGCGAGATGTTCTCCGCCACAACAAGGTGGGGCTTTACCTTGTCGTACATCTTCAATCGCTGAAGCGCCATCACCGCGGCGCGGCCATACGGCGCATGAAGATCGTTCGCAATCGCCACGGACGCAACGCGCTTGTCCACCAGGCTGTCCAGCGTAATGGGCTGCAATGGCGAGTCTTTGCGTGCCCACAGCACCAGTGTCCCCCGCGCGTACTGTGTTGGGGCTTTGCTGTCGGCCAGCCCTGCGGCAACCACCTTCTCTGGAAAGACAAAGTCGGCGCCCAGAAACAGGTCCATAGGGGCGCCATTCAAAATCTGAGTCGTCAGATTGCCGGACGAGCCAAAGCTGATCGCCAGCCTGACTCCCGTGGCCTTTTCATAGTCCGCTGCCAGCACAGGCAACACGGGTTGCAGGTCCGATGCCGCTGCTACGTGAAGCTCCTTCGACTGCTGGTTCTGAGCGTGCAAGATAGGGGAAATCAAGCAAACTGCCGCCAGCATCCGCGCTAAAGCACGGCCAGCTTTTGGCCGGTCTGCGCCTTTGCGATAACCTAGTTGAAACCATGAAAGTTGCGACACATCAACTCCGATGCACTGAGTGCGGCGCCAGGATCTCCGGGAACGCTGTCAACAGCATATTCCGGTGCCCCACCTGCAACGGTCTGTACGACGTTATTTACCCCTGGTCTTCGCTCTCTGAGGGGGAGCCCTTGCCCGCCGGCAGCAAACAGCCCAACCCCAGTGCCCTTCGCTGGCTCTGGCAGGAGCGCCGGTCTTCGACCCTTGGCATCGACCAGTCCGGCGTCTGGCGCTTCCGCGACCTGCTGCCCATCGTCGAAGACTCCAACGTGGTCACCCTGCGTGAGGGCAACACCCCGCTTTATGAACTTCCGCGCGCAGGAAGAGCGCTTGGACTGGATTCGGTCCTCGCCAAGCATCAGGGCATGAACCCCACGGGCTCTTTCAAGGACACGGGCATGACGGCGGCTCTGTCCGTCGCCAGGGAGCGCGGCTTCGAGTGGGTCGCCTGCGCCTCCACCGGCAACACCTCGGCCGCCATGGCCGCATATGCCGCCCGCGCCGGTATGCGTTCGATCGTCTTTATCCCCGAGGGCAAGATCGCCTGGGGCAAGCTCTCGCAGTCGATGGACTACGGCGCGCTCACGATCCAGCTCAAGACCGACTTCGACGGTTGCGTCAATGTGCTTACCGATCTGGTCACTCGCTTTCCCATCATGCTGCTCAACTCGGTCAACCCCTACCGGTTGGAGGGGCAGAAGACCCCAGCCTTTGAGATGCTCGAGCAGCTTGAGTGGCAGGTCCCCGAGCACGTCATCGTCCCCGGCGGCAACCTCGCCAACGGCTCCGCACTGGCCAAGGGGTTTGCGGAGATGCACCACCTGGGCCTGATCTCACGCATCCCGAAGATCAGCATCATCCAGGCTGAGGGGGCCAACCCCCTCTACCGTAGCCTTCAGGAGAACGGCGGCGAAGAGCTGATCCCGGTCAAGGCAAATACCCGCGCTACCGCCATCCGCATCGGCAATCCGGCCTCGTGGCGCAAGGCGCTGCGCGCGCTGCGGACGACGGGTGGTTGGTGCGAGCAGGTCTCCGAGCAGGAGATCGCGCTTGCCAAGGCCCAGATTGGCTCCGAGGGCATCGGCTGTGAGCCCGCGTCGGCTGTCACGCTGGCGGGCCTCAAAAAACTCGTCGCCCAGGGCAAGATCGGCAGGGAAGAGAGGGTCGTCCTCATTCTCACGGGCCATACGCTCAAGGACTCCAACTACACCATCGACTATCACCGTGGCGAGCTCTTCACCGCCGAGGAGAACGCACAAATCTCGGCCTCCGATGAGGCGCTGCACACCTCCCTGCGTAAACCGCCGATCGTCCTGGAGGCTGACACAGATACTGTCTTCCGTGCTCTGGAAGAGCAGATGAAGCTGGTCCACGCATGAGCAGCGTCACTTCTGCCATAGCGCCCCTTCATCTGCGCCTTCCCGCTACATCCGCCAACCTGGGACCGGGCTTCGACTCGCTCGGTCTCGCCATGGCTTTGTACCTGACCATCGATGCCTCGATTGCGGAGACCGGTGCCTTCTCCATCGAGGCCACGGGCCGCAATGCCGACCTGTGCTCGGCCGTCGAGAACAACCTCATCCTCACGACCTATGTCGACGTAGTGGCGAACGCGGGAAAGCTCGCGTCACGGCTCGACCTTCGTCTCCACAACGAAATTCCTTTGGGGATGGGGTGCGGATCGAGCGCAGCCGCGCTGGTCGCTGGGGTCATGCTGGCAAATCATTTTGGACAGCTTGGATGGAACGACGATCAAGTGATGGAAGAGGCATGCAGACGGGAAGGGCACCCCGACAACGTAGCTGCCTGCTTCCTTGGAGGCATGACTGTTTCTTCTGTATTCAGAAATCATGTTAAAACAGCAGCTTATAGAAATAATCTAAACTGGAACCTTCTACTTGCGCTACCCTCTGCCACTCTTTCGACAAGCAAGGCCCGCGCTCTGTTGCCTGACCGCTACTCCCGAGCCGACGCGGTCGCAAATATTCAGTCGACTGCACTTCTGGTCTCGGCGTTTGCATTGCAGAGAGGCGATCTTCTGGCGGCGGCGATGCAGGACCGCATCCATCAGCCCTATCGGAAAGAAGTCTGTCCGCTTCTGCCACGGCTTTTACCGCTGGCTGGAAGTGAGGGAATACTTGGAGTTGCGCTCAGCGGCGCAGGGCCTTCGGTACTCCTGATAGGCGAAAGGCAGGGGCTGGAGGCTCAACTGGCCCGCATTCGTGAGGCTGCTGACGATCCAGCTTTGGAGATTGTCCAGACGGCGATAGCGGGCGGCGCGGAGTCCCGTTAGCACCCCTAAAATGAGTAATCTTTACCTTGGTTACTAATGATTACTTTACGTTTAGGAAGAAACTTCGTACTGTTGCGCTGTGGGCAGTTCTGGGGAGGGCTGCTACGCCGCCCGTTGACCTCTTCCATAAGAGGTCCGGGCGTTTCCTCTTTAAACCGGCTTTTGACCAAATCTGCCAAGCTCCACTCCTACCGTTAGTTGTAGTCCCTTTTTCAACACCTGTTGTCGACAAATGAAACCGCGACGGGCGTGGCGCATCTATTATTGTGTAGATTGCTTGGCGCAAGCTGGGTGGCAATCGCAAAGCACTCCAGGGAGGATGTACATGGCAGGACAGTTTGTCACGGAAGTCAACGATGCGAATTTTGAGAAAGATGTCCTTCAATCGGAGCAGCCCGTTCTGGTGGATTTCTGGGCAGCCTGGTGCGGACCGTGTCGCGCGCTTGCTCCCGTAGTCGACGAAGTGGCCAGCCACTATCAGGGCCAGCTCAAGGTCATGAAGATGGACGTAGATGCCAACACGGCAACCCCGATGCGGTACGGCATCCGTGGCATTCCGGCGCTGCTGCTCTTCAAGGGCGGTAAAGTTGCGGAGCAGATCGTCGGTTATGTTCCTAAGGACACCATCGACAAGTCGGTCACGAAGGTTCTCGCATAAGCGTATCGAGCGAATTGAATTCCAAGACCCGGCGCACCTTTGTGCCGGGTCTTGGCTTTTGGACTTTTCGTTCGCCGCCATCGATGACGTTACACTCGGTTCATGCCTGAGTGGATACTCTTCCGCGTCATCCTGGTGGCCTTCTTCATCCTGGCCAGCAGCTTCTTTGTCGCGGCTGAGTTTGCATTGGTCAGCGTGCGCGAAACGCGCATTCAGCAGCTTATCGCCATTGGCCGCCCTGGAGCGCGTACCGCACTCAAGCTGAAGCACTCGATCGACGAGTTTCTCCCCGCCGTGCAGCTTGGGGTCACGCTTGCTTCTCTTGCGCTTGGCTGGCTGGGAGAGCCTGCAATCGCCGAGATGATCCTGCATTATGCCGCCGGATGGCTGCATAACCTTCCTGCTCATGCGGTGATATATGCGCACACCGTCGCGGTCATCCTGGCCTTTGCGCTGATCACTTACTTTGAGGTACTGCTGGGCGAATTGGTTCCCAAGTCGCTCGCTCTTCAGCGGGCGGAGCGCATCGCCCTGGCCGTCTCCGGGCCGATGGATGTCTTCATCCGCATGACGCGGCCCATCGTCAAGCTGATGAACGTATCCGCCGCGGCTGTCTTGAGACTCTTCCGTGCCCCGCTGCACGGCGAAGGTGCCGTTCACTCGCCGGAAGAGCTCAAGCTGATCGCCACCGCTACCCGCCGCATGGGGTTGCTGCCTGTATTTCAGGAAGAGATCATCCATCGCGCCATCGAGCTCAATCACGTGGTTGTTCGCGAGATCATGACGCCGCGAGGGAAGATATTTTCTCTGCCTGTGGACCTTCCGGTCGAGCAGGCGAGCGCGCGCATCGTCGAAGAGCAGTACTCGCGCATTCCCGTTTACGACCCGGCAGCCAAAGGCTCAGGCATCGACAACATCGTCGGTATCGTCTACTCGAAGGACGTCTCCCGTTTTATGCACCTGCGATCAGTCGCGCTGGCGCTGGGCGGTCGCGGACAGTCCGGACTGACGCTGCGGTCTGTCATGCGCCCGCCGACCGTAGTGCCCGAGACGAAACTGGCCATCGATCTGTTGCAGGAGTTCCAGCAGCATCGCCGCCAGATCGCCATCGTCGTCGATGAGTTTGGCATGACGGCTGGACTGGTTACAGCGGAAGACATTCTGGAGCAGGTCGTAGGCGAGGTCGACGACGAGTTCGACGTCACCCGGTCTGCCCTGCCGAGCGCCACTGGCGTCATGTCGCTCGACGGCTCTACGAGCCTTCGCGACCTTCGTACCCAGTTGCACTGGGAGTTTCCCCGCGAAGCCGCCGTTGAAACGCTTGCAGGGTTTCTACTCACGCAACTTGGACACATTCCGGACAATGGCGAGAGCGTCGTATACGAGGGGCGGCGCTTCACCATCGCCGAGATGGCCGGCCATCGCATCAGCCGCGTCAACGTCGAGCCGGTCGAATCGCCTATCGACTACGCTCCGTATGAGCAGGAGAGCAGGGAAGCCACGCAATGACCTCTTCCACCCTCGCAATATGGCGCCCGCTGCGGCGCGTTCTGTTGACGCTGCCGGTGCTGGGCGTTGTCGTTTCAGTAGTCTTCCTGCTCATCCATCTCGTTCCCGGCGACCCTATCGTCCAGATGCTCGGCGAAGGGGCGACAGCTTCGGACATCGATAGCCTGCGCCACGCCTATGGTCTGGACGCTCCATTGGCTCAGCAATACGTGCACTACTGGCGTGGCATTCTCCACGCCGATTTGGGGAGCTCTCTCCGTCTGCACGACTCCGTTCTTCACCTCATTCTGCAGCGATATCCCTATACTCTTGCTCTCACGCTGGCAGCGCTGGTGATCGGTATTGCCGGGTCGATTCCGGCGGGCATTGCGTCGGCGCTACGCCGCAACCACTGGCAGGACCGCACCTTGGGTGTTGTGTCGTTGGTAGGGCTGTCCTTTCCCAACTTCGCTTTGGGCCCGATCCTGATCCTGATCTTTTCCATTGCGCTTGGGTGGTTTCCTGTATCTACGGCGGGAACGGGAGGGGTGAGAGATTTTCTGCTGCATCTCGTCCTCCCGGCATTGACGCTGGGGCTGTCGTTTGCCGCCGTACTCACGAGAATGGTCCGCACCGCGATGCTTGAAGAGTTGGGCCAGGACTACATCCGTACGGCGCGCGCGAAGGGACTGACAGAGAGCCAGGTCGTCTACCGGCACGCTCTGCGCAATGCGCTGATTCCTATCCTGACTGTGATCGGATTGCAGTTCGGCTCGTTGCTTGCCGGGGCGATTGTGACGGAGACCATCTTCAGTTGGCCCGGCATCGGCCGCCTTACGCTTTCGGCCATCTCGAACAGGGACTATGCGCTTGTACAGGGGTGCATCCTTGCTGTCGGCCTTACGTATGTGGCCGTCAATCTGCTGACCGACATCGCCTACACCATTGCCAATCCACGCATCCGCGGCAGCTAGATTGCAATCGACTCCCCCATCCGTTGCAGATGACCCTCGTAGCGGCTTCAGGCTCAGTTGATAATCTGTAGTCAGCAGGACAAGAGAAGCATGAAGACCTCCCCGCGCCACATCATACGCATTGCCGCAACTCTGCTTGTGCTGGCCGTACCGCTTACATCGGGCCTGCCGGCACAGATTCGGACGCTCTCTTCTGCCCCAGTGCCTGACCCGTCCACTCCACCCGCAAGCGCCTTCCACGACGCCCGGTACGGGGTCAGCTTCAAGGTCCCGGCAGGCTGGACGCTCACGCGGCATGACGCCGAGGTCAGCACCTTCGCCTTCGATGTGCGCACAGCGCCTCCCGCCGCCGAGATGAGGGGGCTGGCGAGCATCGCCTTCAATCCACATCCGGCGTCGACCTTCTCGGGTGCGCTCTTCTACTTCAGTGTCACTCCTCATGCCACAGACGCCCAATGTCGTTATCAGGCTTCTGCGCAGGCTCCCCGTACGGTAACGGTAGCATCGATAGGCGGGGCCACCTTCACTCACGGGTACGACGAGCATGGAACCATCTGTACCGAGGCGCGCGATGAGATATATACCGCTCTGCGCAACAACGCATGCTATCGCTTCGATCTTGTTGTGAACGCTTTTTGTGGCGGCGATGTTAGCGGAGTCAGAGACATCTCCGCAAAAGAACTGAGCGCCGTGTTCAAACGCCTTCAGTCCATCCTCGATACCGTCAGCTTCGACACGAAGTAGCTACATCTGAAGCTCTACAATCCGCGCTTCGACTCCAGCGGCAGTAGTGGTGAGCAGGGCTACAGAGACCGGCAGCTTGAACCGGCGCGGCCCTGCACTCCCCGGATTCAGATACATCACACCGTTCTTGTGCTCGATCGCAGGTTGGTGGGAGTGACCGCTGACGATCACCGAGACATCTGCCGCGCGCGGGTCGATATCGAGATCGTGAATCGAGTGCAGCATGTAGAAGAGCCTGCCGTCCAGTTCAAGGGCTTCTGTTGCCGGAAGTGAAGCGCATGCGCCATGCGTGTCGACATTGCCGCGAATTGCAGTGACTGGGGCGATCTCTCCGAGTACGGCCAGTATCTCAGGGTTGCCGACGTCACCCGCATGAAGGATGTGCTCCGCCTCCACGAGGGCGACCAGGGCCTCAGGCCGCAGCAGCCCATGTGTATCGGAGATCACTCCAACCAGCATGCCGGTTCTCCTTACATTCCTGCGCGAAGACGTGTTCGGGGGTCCATGAAGTCCCGCAGGGCATCGCCGATGAAGTTGAACGACAGGACGCAAAGCATTACAGCCATCGCAGGAAAGAAGACCATGTGCGGCGAATCAAACATGTGCGACCGGGCGTCGTTCAGCATGGAGCCCCAGCTCGCGGCCGGGGGCGGTACGCCCAGCCCCAGGAAGCTCAGCGTGGCCTCAGCCATTACAGCGGTTGCCATGCCGATGGCAGCCTGCACGATCAGGGGCTGGATGATATTCGGAAGTATGTGTCTGGTGAGTACGCGAAGATCGGACGCCCCCAGGGCGCGTGCCGCTTCCACAAACTCGCGCTCTTTGACGGCCATTACCTGCCCTCGGACGAGCCGCGCGTAGCCCACCCAGCCAGAGATTGCGAGCGCGATGATGACGTTCCCCAGTCCGGGCCCCATGAACGCTACAAAGGCAATCGCCAGCAGAATTCCTGGAAGGGCCAGGAAAGCATTCATCAGATAGATATTGATTGCCGTGTCGATCCATCCGCCGTAGAAACCTGCGGCGCACCCGGCAACAAGTCCGATCGCCAACGAGAGCCCCACAACGCTGATCGCCACGATGAGCGAGATCCGCGCGCCGTAGATGGTACGGGAGAGGATGTCCCTGCCAAGCTCGTCGGTTCCAAACCAGTGTGCTGTGTTCGGCGCAGCCAGACGTCCATGCAGATCGAGGGCTGCCGGGTCGTGAGGCGAGAGCCAGGGAGCGAAGAGGGCGCAGACGGCGAAGAGAACCAGCAGGGCGAGCCCTATCGCTGCAAGAGGCTGGCTCCTCAGGCGCTCAAGCAACCCGGCCTTGATACCATGGCTCATAGAGATAGATTCAGAATGAAGTCCAGACACCCAAAAAGCAACCGGCAGAGTTGCCAGGGACAAAACAAGTCATTGCCTTAAGCCCCCATCTTGGAGTTCCATTGAAGACTGTAGCTTTGTACACGGGCCGACGCTAGTGCGCATTCTCGTTTATGGCCTCAACTATCAGCCCGAACTGACGGGCATCGGTAAGTACACCGGCGAGATGTGCTCCTGGCTTGCCTCGCATGGACACGACGTTCGCGTCGTCACCGCGCCGCCTTACTACCCCGCGTGGCGCGTCAGGGAAGACTATCGCAACGCCTACCGGATTCAACGGGCGCAGGGCAAGGCGACTGTGTACCGCTGCCCGCTCTATGTTCCAGACAAGCCAACCGGCATCAAGCGGATGCTCCATCTGACTTCGTTCATGCTGACCAGTCTGCCGATACTCGTCAAACAAATATTCTGGAAACCGGACATCGTCTTTACCGTGGAGCCGACGTTCTTCTGCGCGCCTATCGCTCTGCTCGTTGCTTCGGCTGCCGGTTCGGCGTCCTGGCTGCACGTGCAGGACTTCGAGGTAGACGCAGCATTCGACCTGGGCCTCCTTCCCGCGCAGGGGCCGATCCACGATTTAGCGCTTGCCCTGGAGGGCCCGATCACCAGGGCCTTCAGCCGCGTCTCCAGCATCTCCACCAAGATGGTGGAGCGCGCACAGGCGAAGGGCGTAGACCCCTCGCAGACAGTCCTGTTTCCAAACTGGGTCAACGTCGGCGAGATATCTCCGCAGAATCCCGGCCTCCCTAACAGCTTTCGACGAGAGCTGGGGCTGGAGGACAAGATCATCCTGCTTTATTCGGGAAATATGGGGGCCAAACAAGGACTCGAGCTCCTCGCGCCGCTGGCTGAAGACTTCGGTCCGGGGGGGCATGATGAAGACCCGCGCATCCACTTCATCTTCTGCGGCGATGGGGCCTATCGGCCTCGGCTTGAAGCGTTGGTGGCACATCGCTCGAACGTTACCATGCTGCCTCTGCAGCCCTACCTTCGGCTGAACGATCTGCTCAACGCGGCGGACGTCCATCTTTTACCGCAGCGCGCCGGTGCAGCCGATCTGGTGATGCCCTCCAAGCTGACCGGAATGCTCTCCAGCGGACGCCCTGTGCTTGCCACTGCCGAACCGGATACGCAGGTGGGGCATGTCGTTGGGGGACACTGCGAGGATGACGCTTGCGGGATCATTGTTCCCGCAGAGGATCCCGACGCCCTTCACGCGGCGGTAAAGCGATTGGTTGGCAATCCAGTGCTGCGGCATAGGCTGGGAGAAAACGCGCGCCGTTATGCGGTGGAGCATCTTGGCAGGGAGCAGGTGCTCCAGCAGTTCGAACGCGATCTCAGCGAACTGCTCTGACCGGCACTGCTAAACTGTTGGTAAGTTCAGCAGGTGTGAAGGAGAATTAAAACTTTGAAGAAAGCCCTAATCACAGGAGTCACCGGCCAGGACGGAGCATACCTTGCCGAGTTTCTCCTCTCCAAAGGCTATGAGGTTCACGGCATCAAACGCCGCTCTTCACTGTTCAATACCAATCGCATCGACCATATCTATGAAGACCCGCACATGAACCACCCGCGGTTCTTTCTGCACTATGGCGATCTGACGGACTCCTCGTCGTTGATCCACATCGTCCAGAAGGTGCAGCCCGACGAGATATACAACCTTGGCGCGCAGTCGCACGTGCAGGTCTCTTTCGAGCAGCCCGAGTACACCGCCGACACCGATGCGATCGGACCTCTGCGTCTGCTTGAGGCCATCCGCATTCTTGGTCTCGAAAAGAAGACGAAGTTCTATCAGGCATCGACATCGGAGCTCTACGGCCTGGTGCAGGAGGTGCCTCAGCGTGAGACGACTCCTTTCTACCCGCGATCTCCCTATGCGGTTGCCAAGATGTACGCCTTTTGGATTTGCGTGAACTACCGTGAGGCCTATGGCATCTTCGCCTGTAATGGCATTCTGTTCAACCATGAATCGCCTCTGCGCGGCGAAACCTTCGTGACCCGAAAAATTACGCGCGGCCTTGCACGTGTAAAAGTCGGCCTGCAGGAGACGCTCTTCCTCGGCAACCTCGACGCTAAACGCGATTGGGGCCACGCCCGCGACTACGTCGAGATGCAGTGGCTTATGTTGCAGCAGGAAAAACCACAGGACTATGTGATCGCCACCGGCCAGCAGTACAGCGTTCGCGAGTTTGTTCAGCGCTGCGCCGACCGTCTGGAACTAGACCTGACGTGGAAGGGAAGCGGCGTCGACGAAAGGGCCTATGACCGGAACGGCAAGCTTGTCGTTGCTGTCGATCCACGCTACTTCCGCCCGACCGAAGTCGAAACGTTGCTAGGTGATCCCTCCAAGGCCAAGCGCGAGCTTGGTTGGACTCCGCGCACTACGTTCGAGCAACTGGTCGATGAGATGATCTCCTCGGACCTGAAGGCTGCACAGCGCGACGCCCTTGTCCGCCAGCATGGCTTCGATGCCTACAACGTTCGCGAGACCTAGCGATGAAGAAAGACTCCCGCATCTACATTGCCGGTCATCGTGGCCTTGTCGGTTCTGCAATCCATCGCGAGTTCGACCGCCTCGGCTACAGCAACATTCTGACGCGCACCCGCGAGGAACTCGATCTTCTCGACACCGCAGCGGTCAACAAGTTCTTTGCGAGCGAGAAGCCAGAGTATGTCTTCCTCGCCGCAGCCAAAGTCGGCGGAATCCTTGCAAACAATACGTATCCTGCCGACTTCATCCGCGACAATATCATCCTCCAGACAAACATCATCGACGCCTCATATAAGAACAACGTTGACCGGCTGCTTTTCCTGGGATCCTCTTGTATCTACCCGAAGCTGGCTCCGCAGCCGATGCCGGAGTCGTCGCTGCTAACCGGGCCTCTTGAGCCGACCAACCGGCCTTACGCTCTGGCAAAGATAGCGGGTATTGAGATGTGCTGGAGCTACAACCGGCAGTATGGCACACGCTACCTTGCTGCCATGCCGACCAATCTTTATGGTCCAGGCGACAACTACGATCTTGCCAACTCGCATGTACTACCCGCGCTCATCCGCAAGACGGCGGAGGCCATCCGGGACAGCGCTCCCACGATTACAGTCTGGGGCACCGGAACGCCCCGCCGCGAGTTGCTTTACTCCGACGACCTTGCCCAGGCGTGCGTCTTCCTGATGAATCTCGATGACGCCACCTACGGTACTCTTCTGACGGAGAATGATCCGCCGCTCATCAACATCGGTACTGGTGAAGACGTCACGATCCGCGAACTCGCTGAAACTGTGGCCCGCGTACTTGGGTACAAGGGCACGCTGGTCTTCGATGCGACAAAACCCGACGGCACACCGCGCAAACTGATGGACGTCTCACGCCTCCATGCTCTAGGCTGGCGCCACACAACGGCGCTTGAGCAAGGAATTGCCCGCACATGGCAGCAGGTACGGGACCGGCTCGTCTGAACTTCGTCAATCCAATTCAAACGAAATAGCTTTCGTTCGGGGTTGTACCACTTCGGTGGTATTAACCCCGCCTGTTCGACTCCCTAACATCTTGGAAGATGTTGTCGATAGAGGCCTTATGAGGCCCGGGCACGGGACCGATCTCGATGGAACGGAAGACCGAAGCACTCAAACAATTCAACGGAGCACCTCCGGCCAGCGTCCCCGCAGTTCGCAGACGCGATCTCATGTTGCGTATTGCGTTGCTCTGCGGTGCCACGCTCTTTACGCCGCTCCCAGGAGTGGCCGCGACTCCCACGGCAATGATTCCTCCCACTCCCAACGTCGGCGAGCGATATCTGTTGAATGCCGCAAACAACGAGCGCATCGCGCGCGGCCTTCCCATGCTGCACAACGATCCCGTGCTCGCCCAGGCGGCGCGGTACCACGCTCTTCAGATGGCGGAGCACCGCGACATCTCGCATCAATTTGATGGCGAACCCGATCTAACCGAGCGTGGTGCGAACGCGGGGGTGCGCTTCTCTCTCATCACTGAAAATGTGGCGGAAGCGTCGGACTCGGTCATCATTCACAGTCTGTGGATGCACTCCCCGGGACACCGCGAAAACCTCCTCGATCCCGAGGTGGACTCTGTCGGTATCGCCGTGGTCTCGCGGGGCGGGCAGGTCTACGCAGTTGAGGACTTCGCCTCGACCGTTGAGCTGATGAGCTTTTCCGATCAGGAGCAGGCCGTTGCCGATACACTGTCGCGGTCTGGCCTTACCGTCGGATCGAGCGACCATACGAGTACCCTCGAAGACGCTCGGCAAACTTGCAGCATGCAATCTGGCTATGCCGGCCAGCAGAACCATCCCTGGTACATCGTTCGCTACACGGCCGATCGCCTGGACCAGATCCCGGATCTGCTCGCGAAACGGATCGGCACAAACAAATATCACAAGGCAGTTGTAGGGGCCTGTACGGACACCTACTCTGGTCCCTTCTCGGCGTATAACATCGCCGTTCTGCTATATCCCTGATGCCGCGCGAAAACTCTATTTGGCAAAGAGCTGCCCTATATCGGCAAAGGCCTTGAACTCCAGCGCGTTTCCCGCCGGGTCGAGGAAGAACATCGTCGCCTGTTCTCCAACCTCGCCCTTGAAGCGGATGTACGGTTCGATGATGAATCTAACCTGTGCGCGCTTGAGCCGTTCCGCGAGCGCCTCCCATTCCTCCATCGTCAGAACAACGCCAAAATGGGGCACGGGAACATCGTGTCCATCGACAGGGTTGTGATGCAATTGGTTCACCTGTGAAGCCGGCTTGAGATGAGCGACGATCTGGTGGCCGAACAGGTTGAAGTCGATCCACTGCGCCGAGCTTCGGCCCTCGGAGCATCCCAGCGTCTGCCCATAAAATGCGCGTGCGCGATCGAGATCGTCGACTGGAAAGGCGATGTGAAACGGGGAAGGCATGGGCCGAATCTCCTCTGGAGGAAATCATAACGTGTACCCCGTCTTCAGGTTGATCGCTCGCGCGGTCAGCGGCGATAGAAACCTCTGTCGTAACCGCGAAGGTAGGCGTTCCTAAAGTAGTTCCGATATGCGTCGAGAGGCCCAAATCGTGGATCGTAGCCTGGGGTCTCACGAAAGGCGCGATCATATTGCGCGCGGTATCCGAAGCCGTTATAGGAGTCTCGTGCTCCATCGTCCAGGCCTAATCTAAAGCCGTTGGATTCTGCTTGTTGAACCAGCGGGGGCGCGGTTTGCACAAATGATGGCGGAGGAGCGTAATAGGTCCGTTGAGCACATCCG
>JAFDVV010000019.1:51427-65512 GCA_018268775.1 Acidobacteriota bacterium
GGCCGCTTCCGAAAGCAGGAGCGGCAGTCACTCCAATGAACGCGAGGGGAAAGAAAAGGTTTTGAGAGAAAAAGTTGCGGTGCAGAAGTAAATCTTATTTGCTGGCGCTCGGTATTCTCACGATAAACTCTGTCGCGCCTGGAACTGAAGAGAAGCGGATACTCCCGCCATACTGTTCAACGATACGGTGCACAATGCCGAGGCCCAGGCCTGTGCCTACGCCAACCGGTTTTGTCGTGTAAAACGTGTCGAAGATATGTGCCTGGCTTTCGAGCGGGATGCCACTGCCGTTATCGGCAATTCGGATGCAGATGTCGGTGTGCTGGTGGTCGGCGGGAGATCTCTCCGCCCATGTCTTGACCTCGATCTTTCCATGTGGGCCTACGGCATCGATGGAGTTGTCGAGCAGGTTTGTCCATATCTGATTCAGGCCCTGGCACTCACTTTGGAGCGCAGGAAGATCGGGGGCAAAGTTCTTCTCCACAACAATCTCTTTTTCGCGCATCTTGTGGCTTAGGATCACCAGCGTGGCATGAATGCTGCTGTTGACATCGACGGACTGTTTCTTTCCCTTGCCCTCATAGGCGTACGACTTGACCGCCAGCACCAGATCGGTCACGCGGCCAATGCTCTCCTCGATCGTTCCGACCAGTTGCATGCTTGAGGCCATCGCCTCGATCCAGTTCAGGGCGTCCGAGAGCGTAGAGCCAGGGAACTCAGCACGCGCGCATTGAAGATCCTTGGCATTCAGTCCAATCGAAACCAAAGTGGGAGCCATCTTCCACGAGTTTTCGATGTTGGCCTCCTCCATCCACTCCGCCAGGGCCTCCTCGGCGTCGCTCTGCTCCAATGAACCCATGACGATCGCATGTTTTTGAGAGAGCGTGTGCTCCTGCAGGTCGAAGAGGCATTGCTTCTGTTCCATGCTCAGCTCGGACTTGCTGAACTTTGCGGAAAGCTCGTGCATTCGCATCAGGTTCGACCGCAATTGAGATGCCGCGCGCCTCGCCGCTGTGCCCGGATTGTTCAATTCGTGCATCAGGCCCGCTGCCAGCGTGCCCAGCGAGGCCATCTTCTCCTGCTGAATCGTCGCGCTCTGCATCTTCTGAAAACGCTTCGCCATATTGCCTAGGATGGCCTTGCGGACATCGGGGCACGTCGTCATCAGGCTCCAGAACGCTTCTTCGTTCAGTTGAACGAGATGGCAGGTATTCTCGGCGGTCAGGTTGACGGCGTTGGGGATGTTGGCGAGCAAAGGCAGCTCTCCGAAGGCATTGCCTGCCGGGATGGACGTGATGTCCATCTCGCCGCCACCGGGCATGCTCTGCGTGATCTTGACATCGCCTTCCAGCAATATCCAGAAGCTGTGCCCGGCTTCGCCCTGGCGGGCCAGCACGTCGCCCTTCTTCAGGTAAACATCTTCAAGACCATGCAGGCAGCGGAGCTCGTCGTCCCGTAGAGAAGAAAAGATCGATGTCGTTCGCAACTGCGAAAAGAGAGCATCGCTGATCGGCTCGGTTACTGGGGTGGTGACGGCTTGAAGATGTTCGCTCATTGTTGTGTGTAAATTCAACCTTTCAGAGTGTTGCCAGATACTGGTGGACAAACTGGATTGCGATGGAACCCTCGCCTACTGCCGAGGCACAGCGTTTTACAGAGTTGTACCGCACATCACCCGCGACAAAGATCCCCGGGACGCTCGTCTCCAGCAGATAGGGTTCACGGTCGAGCTTCCAGCTACCGGGAGACTTTGCCTTGAGGTCCGGTCCGGCAAGAATGAAGCCCTTGGGATCGCAGGCAACCTGGTTGGGCAGCCAGTCCGTCTTGGGCGCCGCCCCGATGAAGATGAAGACCGAGCTCGTCTCGCGGGCCTCTTCTCCGCGCGGCGTTCGCAGCTTGATGCACTCAAGGTGTCCGTTGCCGGACATGCCCGTGATCTCGGTGTGGGTCTCTACCACGATGTTGGACGTGGCTTCGATCTGGTCGATCAGGTACTTCGACATGCTCTTTGTCAACGATTCGCCACGGACAAGCATGTGGACCTTATCGGCGTAGCGAGAGAAGTGCATTGCGGCCTGTCCGGCGGAGTTCGCACCGCCGACGATATACACCGTCTCGTTTGAGCAACCCATAGCCTCGCTGAGCGCCGCGCCATAGTAAACCCCGGCACCGGTATAGTCCGTCGCTCCCGGAACGTCCAGCATGCAGTAGGCGACGCCGGTAGCTATCAGGCAGACATGACAGGCGATCTCCTGACCGTCGCTCATTGTTACGATCTGGTAGTTGTTCTCTGAGCGTATGCAGGTCACTTTCTGCAGGAGGAACTCCGCGCCAAGACGCGTCGCTTGCAGGTAGGCGCGCTTGGCCAGCTCTTCGCCGCTCAGGCCCGAAGGAAAGCCAAGGTAGTTTTCAATCTTAGAGCTCGACCCGGCCTGACCGCCGGGAGCGTTCGGTTCGACGATCAACGTGCGCAGACCCTCGGAGGCACCGTAAACACCCGCTGCAAGGCCCGCCGGTCCCGCTCCAATCACCACAATGTCGTAAAACTTCTGCTGTGCCTGGGTCGGCATTCCGAGTTTCGTCGCCAGGTCGGTCGAAGACGGCTGAATCAACGCGGTGCCATCGCCGAAGAGCACCACCGGCAGCCTGGAATCGTCCGCGCCTTTCTCCTTCAGCAGAGCAAGGGCATCCGGGTTCTGCTCAGGGTTCAGCCACTGGTAAGGAATCCGGTTGCGCGAGAGAAAGTCGCGGACGGCGTGGTCCTTCTGCGACCAGCGCATACCCACCACGCGGATGCCCTCAAATGGAGGCTTGTAGCCCTGTTTCCATGCCTCAAGCAGATCGTCGAGCACCGGATAAAGCTTCTCTTCAGGCGGGTCCCACGGTTTGTTGAGATAGTAGTGAATCTTGGCGGAATTGATGGCACGGATCGCCGCTTCGGTGTCCGCGTATGCGGTCAGCAGAACGCGCTTGGCATCGGGGTAGATCGTCAGGGCCTGTTGCAGGAAATCGACGCCGGTCATTCCCGGCATCCGTTGGTCCGAAAGAAACAGCGCCAGCGTATCGTTGCGCTCCTTCAACTGCCGGCATATGTCGAGCGCTGCCCCTCCTGAGGCGGCACGAACGATTCGGTAGTCCTGGCCATAATGACGGCGAAGATCCTGGACTACAGCTTCCAGAACGCTGGTATCGTCGTCAATGGCAAGTAGAATAGGTTTCGGCATACCTAAAGTTATACTTCGCCGGAGGTTATCGGCGCACACACCACGTATGATTTGATTGTGACGGCTGTTCAAAAGGTGCAAAAACTCCTTACCCGGCAGCCCGGGCGGGATACGATTCTGCCACCTTCAGTTGCGGGCCATCGAACGACGCCTGTCCGAATTGAAGACACAAGATTTATAGAGCGCGACACCGCCGATGAGAGCTTTGCGGGCAGGGGCACCCTGCTCGGCAGGAGATTGTGACACCTATGAATCGCATCATTCTCGCCGACAATCAGGCGATCTTCAGGGCCGGAGCGGCCCGTATTCTTGCCTTGGAAGACGACATGCGCATCGCCGCTCACTGCGAGGATGCGCCTAAGCTCTGGAGCGCTCTGGAGAGTCTGCGTGGCGCGGTCATTCTCGTGGCCTCAAGCCTGCGTCCCGACCTGCCGGCCCTCTCGGAACGGGCCCATGCTCTCAACAGCCGCATCATCCTTGTCGCTGAGAACTCCGAACAGGTCTCCGATGAGCTTGCCCAGTACCTTGAAGGGGTAGTCTGCCGAAGCATCTCAGGGACCGACCTCGTCGACGGCGTCCGCAGGGTCGTCCGTGGCCAGCGTTACATGCAGCGTGCCAATGTCACCGCCATCCACTCGTCCGACTCGGTAGGTGCCCGCGTTCGCGACCGGCTCACCCCGAAGGAGATGCAGATCGTTGCCCTGATCGTTCAGGGCTGCAAGAACAAGGAGATTGCCATGCAGTTGGGAACCAAGGAGCAGGTCATCAAGAACTACCTGCGCGGCATCTACGACAAGACTGGCGTCTCCGACCGGCTGGAGCTCGCGTTGTTCACGATCCATCATCGCGTTCTTGCAGAGGCGGCAGAGAAGGCCGGCAATCTCATCGAGATGAAGTCGGCCTAGCGCAGCAAGAACGAAGCCCTGGCAGAAGTGTCATTTCGACCGAAGCGACACCGTTGGTGAGCCGCGCAGCGGAGAAATCCCCGCATCTTGCATTTAGCCTGAGCGGAACTATCTCTTCTCTGCAATGCTCTTGGCCTGCGTGAAAAGCAGCAGGTAATCAGGGCCACCGGCCTTGGAATCGGTCCCGCTCATATTGAACCCGCCAAACGGGTGCGCGCCCACCATGGCTCCGGTGCACTTGCGGTTGAAGTATAGATTGCCAACGTGGAAGTCTTCACGAGCGCGATCCAGCTTCTCCTCTGAGGTGGAGTAGACCGATCCAGTCAGTCCATACTCGGTACTGTTGGCGATGCCAAGAGCATCGTCAAAGTCTTTCGCTTTGATGACGGCCAGCACGGGCCCGAATATCTCCTCCTGCGCGATGCGGGCGGTGGGGCTTACATCGGCGAAGACAGTCGGAGCAATGTAGTAGCCGCCCTCTGCTGTCTCGATGGCCTTGCCGCCGTTCAGCAGCCGTCCCTCACCTTTGCCGATCTCGATGTAACTGAGAACCTTTTTGTGCGATTTTGGACTGATGACCGGCCCGGTATAGAAGTTCTCCACAGGGTCGCCCGTCTTGATCCGATCCACGCGTGACTGCAATCGATCGCAGAAGGTATCGTAGATTCTGGCATCCACAATAACCCTGGAACAGGCCGAGCACTTCTGTCCGTTGAAGCCGAAGGCGCTGGCGACAACCCCCTCAATGGCGGCGTCGAGGTTGGCGTCATCGGCTACGATGATCGAGTCCTTGCCGCCCATCTCGAGGATCGTTCGCTTGATGAATATCTGCCCCGGCTGCGTCTTCGCCGCGCTCTCATGAATCTCCAGCCCGACAGCCTTCGATCCCGTAAAGGCGACAAATCGGGTCTGGGGGTGAGCGACAACCGCCGACCCGAATCCTGGTCCGTCACCCTGGCACAGATTGACGACGCCATCCGGCAGCCCAGCCTCTTCAAGCAGCGCAAAGAACCTTGCCGCGATTGTCGGCGCATCGACTGACGGCTTCAGGATGACGGTGTTCCCGCAGACGATCGCCGCTGCCGTCATGCCTGCCATGATGGCGAAAGGGAAGTTCCACGGAGGAATCACTGCGCCCACTCCCAGTGGAAGGTAGCGAAGACGGTTGCGCTCGCCAGGAAACTGTATCGGTGTGGTGGCAGCGTCCAGCTTGAGCGCCTGCCGTCCGTAGAACTCGAGGAAGTCGATCGTCTCACCGACATCGGCATCGGCTTCGGCCCAGTTCTTGCCAACCTCGAAGACCAGCCATGCGTGGAACTCAAACTTCCGCTCTCGAATCAAGTCGGCAGCGCGGAACAACAGTGCGGCCCGCTCCGTGGTGGCGGTACGGCTCCATGCGGGAAACGCTGCGAGGGCGGCCTGCACAGCCTGCTCTGCAAGGTCGGCCTCTGCCCGCTGATGTGTGCCTATCACCTGCGCCGGACGCGCCGGATTCACGGAGACGATCTTGCCTTCGGTCTTCAGCCGTTTGCCGCCGATGACATTGTCGTACTCAAGCCCCAACATGCTCTCCACCCTGGCCAGTGCGTCGCGCATGGCCCGCTCATTCTCAGGCTGCGTGAAGTCGACGAAGGGCTCATTGACAAAGGGCGTCTCAGCCGTGCGAGGAGTCGATAGGTGAGTGGTCTCAACGGTAGCCATAGCTTGTTCATTTTAGTCCTCCAGGGTGGGCCTGACCGAACGACGAAATACGACGGAGTCGGAATCGAGGTATTTGCCCACAGCGGCGGAAGCAGTATCTCTCCGGTACGATCTCCTCAGATGCCTTTGGACGAAATTCAGCCTCGTGCCCTCGAAGCGTTGACAGCGCTTTACGAGATCAAGCCGTCGTGGGAGGGAGCGGTCATCCTCTCGCTCGGTCTCGATACCCGAGGCTCCGCGCTCGCCATCGCAGGCAACATCGCCGGGGCAGTAACGCTCGCTGTCGACAACGACTCTGCGCATCTTCGTGGAGTCGTCCGCTCCGGTGCCTGCGACTTCGTCGTCAACACCTTCGACGAGGCCGTTCGTGCCATGAAAAACGAGGTCCGCAAGCGCGCGCCGCTCTCCGTGGCCCTGGCGATGGACACCGATAGAGCGATAGCTGAGGTTCTAGATCGCGGTTTGGTTCCTCAACTCTTCGCCTGCTCCATCGATGATCCGTCGAGCAGGGAGCCGGCTGCGTACGCGGCCTCGCAACTGTCGTTGCTGGGGGCGGATCTGCTGAGTAACTCTACTGCTCCGATTTTGCCTTCGGAGTTTGATCGATGGCTGCATGTCGGTCAGTTGGCCGATACGCTGGCTGAGCGAAATGGCTGGTGCCTCAGCACGATGACCTTCGACACGCCTGCGGCGCTCCGCGCCTTCGATTACAGAGCGAGCGGTCTGCTCGATCCTGAGGACCATCTGCGTCGCCGCTGGCTGGACGCCGCACCGAGGGTTCTCCAGAGGCAACACCCGCCTCGTCGTTCTCTGTGGCTGACGTCTTCAGAGAAGAAAGAACTTGGCTTGAAATCCTAAAGTCACGGATTCGAGTAATAGCTCTATCTTCCTGGTAAATAATCGAATGCTGTTCAGTTATTGTGTGGCGGTCAGGATGCTCTGCCAGAGGAGCTTTACTCCGGCATCGGTCTTCGATGAGACCGGGAGAATCTCTTCAACCCCATGCTCCCGCTTCAATGCACTTAGATTTTTCGCCAGGACGTTCTTCGAAAGACGATCCGCTTTCGTGCCGGCAATGACAAAGGGCCTCTGCTGTTGCTTTAGATAGGTAATAAGCTGATGGTCGCTCTCCTGCGGAGGAATGTTGGTGTCGACCAGGCAGACGCACAGGGCCAGGGTCTCGCGCTCGGCGAGATAGGGCTCGATAAACCTGGGCCACTCCGCCGAGATCGACTTCGATATTTTGGCGTAGCCGTAGCCCGGCAGGTCGGCAAAGATCAGCGCAGGCATGACTTTCTGTTTGCCGTTCGAGCTCTCATGCAAGGCGAAGAAGTTGATCGCTCGTGTCCGCCCCGGCGTAGAAGACACCCGGGCTTCCCTGGAGCCGAGCAGGGCATTGATCAGTGACGATTTGCCAACATTGGAGCGGCCCAGGAAGGCGACCTCCGGTGCTCCGTGGGTCTTCGCCTCAGATGGAAAGTGCGAAGGGTCGGTAGCCGAGAGAAGGAAGACTGGAGTAAGCCGCATTGTTCAAGTCTAACGTTTCCCCAAAAAGCAAACCGGACGCCCATCCTTCGATAGACGTCCGGTGCACTCAATAGAAGGGATTATCTAGTTACAGTAACGGGCGCGGTGAGGTGGAAGCTGATGACGGATTCAGCGGGGATAACAACGTCCTTATTGCCGGTGTAGGCAGCGCCTGCGGTTCCTGCACCCGCTCCGGCGAGGGCTCCGATGGCAGCGCCCTTGCCGCCTCCGGCAAGACCACCGATCAGAGCGCCCAGGCCAGCACCACCTCCGACTACGGTCGCGGTGCGCTTGCCCTTGCCCTTCTCGATCCGCTCATAGGCGTTTGTACTGACGCGATGACCGCTGATGTCTGTTACCTGAATCACAAGATCGCCCTCTCCCTTGAACTTGCCACGGCCCTTGGCCGCGACGACCGTTCCGGAGACGCTTGCGCCGCGCGGGAAGACCGTTGCCCCGCTCTCGCTGGTCACAGGTGCTGCCAGCTCACCTGAGAAGCCGTCGCCGACATTGTTTTTGCTGGCGCTAAGCTGCTGGTTGATCGTCACCGAGACCGTAGCGCCTGAAGGAGCAGTGACTGTCTTGACAACGGGTGCGGCGGGGGCCACGGCCTTGGGAGCAGGTGCCGGTTTTGGGGTAGCGGCGACTGGAGCAGGCGTAGCGGCAGGTGCAGGCGTTGGCGTCGCGGCTGCCGGTTCAGCGGCCGGAGAGGTTGCCGGTGCTGCCGCCGGTGCCGAGGCAGGAGCAGCAGCGGCATTATTGGCTGCGGGCGTGGAACTCTTGCATCCACCCAGGAAAAGTGTCGTTGAAAATGCAAGAGTCGCTGCCAGGTGGATTCGATTTAAGCGCATTGGAAATCTCCAGTCATACAGTCGAAAGATGTAAGAAATATACTCCCGATATGAGTCGGAAGCCCGATGAAAAGTTGTCCCAGCCTCGGGAAAGCGTAGTTTTTTCATACACCTAACCGGCGACGCGCTCCTTCCCCGTCTCGAAGTAGTACTCGATCTCCTCAAGCGTTTTCCCTTTGGTTTCCGGCAGGAAGAAGACTGCAATACAGAGGTAGATCACGGTGAATCCGGCAAATAGAAAGAACATCGTCGAATAACCGTACTTGCTGACGAAGGGCAGGAAGATTCCTGCAAGGATCGTTGAAACGAGCTGATTGATCACGAGTGCGACGCTCATACCATTTGAGCGGATGCGCGTAGGCATCAGCTCGGAGAGGGCGACCCAGACACAGACCCCCGGACCGATCGCAAAAAAGGACATAAAGATGTAAGTCCCGATTGCGACCAGCCATCCATGCCCCGTGTTGGGAATCTGCCCGACAGCGGCGCGTTCGATTTTAAGGGGAGCTGTGCGCGCTGCCTCAAGATTGCCGAAGGGGTTCTTGAAGAATGCCTCGATCTTGTTTGAAGGCACCGCGCTGTCGCGTGTGATTTTTATGCCAGCGGAGGATGGATCGTCGGAGCGGACGTAGCTGGTTGCGGCCGTGAAGTCGCCGTAGGAGTAAATGATGGCGAGCGAGGATCGGTCGGTTGCAATATCGGTTGCGTTATAGCCCGCCGCAGTGAGAAGCTCCTGTGCCTTGGCTGCGCTAAAGGGGAATGAGAGCGTTTGATCGGGGGCGACCAGGGACTGCACCGATGTACGGCAGTCTCGGTTGAGCTTCTCCGTCGAGTGAAAGAGAAGAGCGATACAAATCAGCGCAACCATAATGCCCGACGTGCCGAGAGCGAGAAGGAACTTGCGGCCCTTGCGGTCGATGAGGGTCATGCCAATGATCGTCATCACGAAGTTCAGGACGGTGAACAGAACGTAACCCCAGTGCGCCTGAATGTCGGACAAGCCGCTCTGCAGCAGGATGCTGGTGTTGTAGCCGATGATGGAGTTCACGCCTGTGGCTGTATTGCAGAAGAGGATGGCGCAGGCGAGAAGGAAGGGAATGACGTACTTGCGGCGAAGGAGCGAATCCTTGACCGTGCTGGAGGCCGTGGAGGCGGCTGGCGCGGCCAGGGCAATCTTCTCCATCTCTTTGAATTCGATTGCCGCCTTCTCAGGAGTGCGGAGACGCTCCAGCGCGGCGAGGGCCTTCTCCTTCTTGCCGCGGAGGTAAAGCCAGCGAGGAGATTCGGTGACGAAGAACGATCCAATTACAAAGAGGACGCCTGGAGGAACCGAGACCCAGAAGATATGGCGCCATGCCTGGTCCTTGAAGGCGAACAGTTCGGCGGCGCCAGCGGCCTTTGCCATGGCCTCGACCCGGTAGCTGTAGTAGATGCCGATGAAGGCCGCCGAACAGATGCCAAGCGTGAGCAGCCACTGGAAGACGCCAGTGCCTTTGCCGCGGTTTGAAGCGGGCAGGCACTCGGCCAGGTACAGCGGTACGACGACACCGATCAGTCCTCCGCTTATGCCCTGGAGCAGGCGGCCAAAAAACAGCGGGCCGTAGCCGTGAGAGAGGGCGATCATGGGGATGCTCACGACAAAGGTAAGTCCGCTGAGGATCATGAGCAAACGGCGGCCGATGAGGTCTGCCAGCAGCCCGGCGAAGAGTGTTGAGATGACGCTGCCGAGAAGGACCGCCGCGACGATGATGGAAAGCTGTCCGGCGTTCAAGCCAGAGGTGGCCTCAAGGTAGGGAAGCGCTCCTCCTATGATGCCGATGTCGACGCCATACAGCAGGCCTCCGAGGCCTGCCACCAGAAGAAGAAAGCTGTTGCGCCGGTTATCGGCCGACGATGTGGACAGTGTGGGAGCGGGCTTCGAGTAGGTCATAGATGTCTTGAATAAACAGTCACTTCCGCAAAAAGAGATATCAAAGCAGCGACGGTAGTTGCCCGTCCGCCATTTTCGTCAATTTCCTGGTAGGAACACCATATCAGCCCGCGATGTTTGGTGGGCATCTGCCACGATCAGTTATTCAGAATGCCCCGAAAGTGCCATGAGTGTTTTCTAACCTACCGGGTATGCTCCACATGAGCTTATGAAACGACCTCTCCCCATGTTGGAACTGTCTGTATCGCTCGCGAATGTCCGTTACGGTTTTGGGTCCGCCCCTCAGTTCTGTCATACAACAGATTCTCAACGCTCCAGCTTAGGCAATGGACCGCCTCCACACTGCTTTTTCTGCTGAACCTTTGGTGGGCATGGATCTCCAGAGCAACCAGTTTTGAGCGCACCCCGCGCCACTTATTTTTCGGAGGGTATCTCAGATGAACGGCAAACACTTCGCGCAACGGTTGGGTACAAAACGGAACTTTCTCGCAGCCCTGGCAGCGAGTGCTATCTTCACCTCAGGCTGCTCGAACATGATGAGCACAGCTCCTACGCTGACGGCCCAGTCTTCGGGAGGTCAGCTGAGCGGAACCGTGCACGGCGGTAGCCAGCCTGTGGCCTTCTCGACCGTAACTTTGTATTATGCGGGCGAATCGGGAATAGGCTCGGGCGATCCAAGCGGCATTGCATCCGGCCCGCCCATCGTGGCTGCGGTGACGACCTCCGCCGACGATGGCAATGGATCGTTTTCATTCCAGAAGAGCGCCACGAATGGCCAGACGACCTCGGGCAACACCTTTTCGTGCCCGGCATCGGGCGATCCCCTGGTCTATGTTGTCGCCCGCGGTGGCAATACGCTGAACAGCCACGATTCGTCGGTGAATAACTCGGCCGCAGCCTTCCTGGCGGTCTTCGGTCTCTGCAGCCAGATCAATGCGTCGAGCCGTGTGAGCATGACCGAAGTAACGACTGTTGCCAGCATGGTGGCAATGCAGCAGTATTTCAACCCTGTCACCGAGAGCTTCGGGGCGGACGGCATCCTGGTGGGCAAAACAGCCATGACGAATACATTGGCTACGATCTCAAACCTCGCCAATGTTGCAACGGGAACTGCCGTTACCTCAAAGGTGGTTTCAGGATCGGGTGTCTCGGTAACGGTGACTCCACAGACGTCCAAGGTCAACGCGTTGGCAAATATCATCGCCTCCTGCGTCAACAACGCTACGTCGAGTGCGACTCCCTGCACTACGTTGTTCAGCAACGCGACGCCTCCCGATACAGCGGTTACGTCCCGTCCTTACAGAACTCCCGCATTTTCCCAAGCGACGGACGTTCTACAGGCGCTCTATTACATGCTGACCAACCCGACGAACGGCAGTCAGGCAAACCTGCAAAACCTCTACAATCTGATTCCCGCAGTAGGTTCGGCATTTCAGCCGACCCTGGCGGCTGCTCCCACCGATTGGACGGTAGCCATCAGCTACAGTTCGACTGGGACCTGCGGCACCGGCGGCGGCAACTTTATCAATCAACCCGAGGAACTCAACATCGATTTGAGCGGAAATGTCTGGATTGCGAACGGCCAGAGCACGACAGGCAATCTTTCGGCGATTTCGTCTTCGGGTGTCCCAGTGGCCTGCACCTCGGGCGGCGGTGGAGCGCGCGGCGGGGCTGTAGTCGATACGGCGGGTAATGTCTGGTATGCCTCGCAAAGCACGAACACATTGCTTCGCTATAACCCGAACAGCAACAGCACGCTCCAGTTTTCCACAGCAGCGGCACCGCTTGCCGTGTTTGCCGACGGTGGAAATGGCAGTGGCGATACCGTGAGCAATATCTATTTCACAACGTCATCCGGCACCTCGTTGTATATGATTCCGCATGGCGCTTCGGCGAGTGTGGCTACAACCCCGGTGCAGATATCGACCGTCGTCGGCCCTAACCCGATCCGTATCATGGCTGGAAAGGACCTGTCGATTTGGGTCACTTCGGGCAGCAACTTCGTATCCCGCGTGGTGGCCGCGGCATCCGGGGCCCCGAACTATCTCAACGGTTACAGCACGACCCAGTTCCCCATCGACACGAACGCTTATGGTCTTGCGCTGAACAATACTGGGACCTTCGTCTCATCGAACAGCGCAAACAATGAGATATCTCTGTTGACCGGAAGCGGAACCAACTACTCCATGCAGACGGGCTGGCCGACGGCGGCTGGACTGGCCGGCATCTCACAGCCGACAGGGATGGCGGTCGATGGACGTTCCAACATCTGGACTGTGAACACGGCCCCGAACTCGGGTTCTGGACTGGCGAGCCTGAGCGAGGTGAGCGTAGCTGGCGTGGCGCTGTTCCCGAGCGGGACGGTATCGGGTGGATTGCAGCTTGATCCCTCGTATCTCTCGGTTGGCCGCTCGATCGTCATCGATCAGTCTGGCAATGTATGGATCGCCAACGAAGGTCCGTCGGGCACTCCGGCAAACTTCATTACGGAGATCGTCGGCGCAGCGGTACCGGTCTACCAGCCGTTCGCCTGGGGCCTGGCCAACGGCCGCTTCCAAAACATGCCCTAAACCCGTTCAAGCTGAAAGCGGCCCGGAGAAATCCTCTCCGGGCCGCTTTCTTTTAATTCGACAATTGAAAGGCGCGGACCTTGACAAAAAGGGTATGCTCTTTAGTGAAGGGTATTATTTCAACCTATGACGGATGCTTTTTACCTGAAAAATAAGGTCGCACTTGTGACCGGAGGGGCCAGCGGGATTGGCGCTGCTACCTCGCGTGAGCTTGCCAGCGCCGGAGCGCAAGTTGTCATCGCCGACCTCAACGTCGCGGCCGCCGAGGCTCTGGCTAAAGATATCCCTGGCGCGCGCGCCGTTCGGATGGATGTGACCAGCTCAGTCTCCATTGAGCAGGCAATTGCCACGATTCCGCAACTGGATATCCTGATCAACTGCGCGGGTATTGGATTGGTTGGCGATATCTCGAAGACATCGGAAGAAGACTTTGAGCGGGTGATGCGGGTCAACGTCAACAGTATCTTTCTGGTGACGAAGGCCGCATTGCCGCTGCTCCTCGCCTCACGCGGCTCGATCGTCAATATCGGCTCCGTGGCCGGGTCGGTGGGAGTGAAACAACGCTTCGCGTACTGCGCCAGCAAGGGAGCGGTGCAGGCGATGACTCGCCAGATTGCGGTCGACTATCCGAAGGAGCTGCGGATCAACTGCATTGCGCCCGGGACCGTTCAGTCTCCGTTTGTCGAAGGCTACCTCGAGAAGTACCACGCTCACGAGAAAGAAAAGGTCCGCGCTGAACTGGTAGCTCGGCAGCCGATCGGCAGGCTGGGGACTCCGGAAGATATTGCGTCTCTGGTGCGATATCTCTGCTCGAAGGAAGCTGAATTTATCAATGGCGCCGTAATTCCTATCGATGGCGGATGGACGGCGGCATGACGTATCTGAGGCATTTGTTCTGTAAGACTTTTTGCGAAAAGGAAATTCAATAGCCTTGAACGAAATTGTTATTACCGGCGTCCGCGTTATCGATCTTCGGTTCCCCACCTCACGCGATCACATCGGTTCGGACGCAGTCAATAAAGACCCCGATTACTCTGCGGCCTACTGCATTCTTGAGACGAATGCGGGGATTGAGGGGCATGGTCTTACCTTCACGCTGGGGCGTGGAACGGACCTGGTCGCCCAGGCACTCGGCTATCTCACGCGATATGTCGTTAACCGCCCATTGAGCGCTTTGACGGAGAACATGTGCGCCTTCTCCCGGCAATTGACAGACGACTCGCAGTTTCGCTGGCTTGGGCCGGAGAAGGGCGTGATCCATCTGGCGACCGGTGCTTTGGTGAATGCGGTATGGGACCTCTATGCGCGGGTGGAGAAGAAGCCGCTATGGCAACTGCTGTCGGACATGGAACCCTGCCAGCTTTTGAAGTCCGTTGA
>JAFDVV010000019.1:65588-75536 GCA_018268775.1 Acidobacteriota bacterium
AAGCAAGGCTATCCCGCCTATACGACCTCCGTTGGCTGGTTCGGATATTCGGAAGAGAAGATCCGTCGACTGTCGAAGGAGGCGTTGGCCGAAGGCTGGACACACTTCAAGCTGAAGGTTGGAGGCGATCCGGCGGACGATCTTCGTCGGGGCCTAATTGTTCGCGAAGAGATAGGCTGGGCCAACAAACTGATGGTGGACGCCAACCAGAAGTGGAGCGTGCTTGAGGCCATTGAGCGCACGCGTCAACTTGCGGAGTTGAAGCCCTGGTGGATGGAAGAGCCAACCAATCCCGACGATATTCTGGGCCATGCACGGATCCGGCGGGAGGTCCCCCAGGTCCGTATTGCCACCGGCGAGCACTGTCACAACCGTGTGATGTTCAAGCAGTTCTTACAGGCTGGCGCGCTCGATGTTGTTCAGCTTGACAGTTGCCGCGTCGGCGGAGTCAACGAGAACCTGGCCATTCTATTGATGGCGGCGAAGTTCGGCGTTCCTGTATGTCCGCACGCAGGGGGCGTCGGCCTCTGCGAATACGTTCAGCACCTTTCGATATTCGACTACCTTTCCGTGTCGGCTACCCTTGAAGACCGCGTGATTGAGTTTGTCGATCACCTGCATGAGCACTTTGTTACGCCGGTGCGCATCAGCAACGGACATTACCAGGTGCCGTTCGAACCGGGATACAGCATCGAGATTCGTGGGGAATCCCTCAAGCGCTTCGCTTATCCTGATGGAGAGGTCTGGAGCAAGCATCTATGAAGCTGGTTACGTTTTCCAAGAAGGATTCAACTGCAAGAACGCCGGGCGTTCTGGTAGGCGAGGAAGTTGTCGATCTAACGGGAATGGGATTTCCCGATGTGCTGTCTATCGTCGAAGGTGGCGATCGAGCGTTGGCCGAGATTTCAGCGAAGCTGGACAAGGCACCACACCTTTCGCTCGCCGCCGTCAAGCTGTTGGCACCGATACGTCCACCGCGAATCTTCTGTATCGGCTTGAACTATGCGAGGCACGCTGCCGAGTCGAAGATGGCGGTGCAGAAGGTCCCCACGGTCTTTATGAAGCTGACGAGCTCGGTCGTCGGCCCCGGCGTTCCGGTGGTACTGCCTAAGATCAGCTCGCAGCCCGACTACGAGGCAGAGTTTGCGGTCGTGGTTGGCAAGCCTGGCTACCAGATTTCTGCATCGGAGTGGAAGAAGTACGTCTTCGGTTACACCATCGTGAACGACGTCAGCGCCCGCGACATTCAGTTGGCGACGTCGCAGTGGACCCTGGGTAAGTCGTTTCCTACATTCACCCCTCTGGGGCCGTCCATTGTGTCGGCCGATGAAGTTGCCGACCCGCACGCCCTCGCCATCTCGCTGACGATCGACGGGGAGACGCTTCAATCGTCCAATACCAGCGACCTGATCTTTAAGCTGCCGGAGTTGATTGAGCACATCTCTCACCTGACTCCGCTCGAAGCGGGTGACGTTATCAGCACCGGAACTCCTGAAGGTGTTGGCCTGGGCCGCACTCCTCAACGGTGGCTGAAGCCGAATGAAGAGATGGTTGTCACGATCGAGAAGCTGGGCAGTCTGCGCAATCCAACTGTCGGTGAATAGGAAATATACGAGAGGCGCGGAGTTTGCGCCTCTCGCCTGCTCATCGCAGATGCTGTAATCTCACAATATCTCTTCCAATGGGCCTGCTGAGCACCTCTCCCACCCCTTGTCGCGCTGGTTATCTATGGCTGCGACTTCTGCTTGCATTCTCCCTCTGTTCTTCTGCGGCGTACTCGCAGACACTTGCGACGACGGTCCCCTTGGTTCTGCCATCGGCGATCGCGATTGATTCGCAGGGAAATCTATACGTCGCCGAGACGGGCGGTCATGTTGTACGCCAAGTGAGCGCCACGGGGAATATCACAACGATCGCGGGCACAGGCACACAGGGGTTCGATGGCGATGGCGGGCCAGCGGTGTCGGCGCTGCTTGATTCACCTCAAGGATTGGCAGTCGATACAAAGAGCCTTTATATTGCCGACAGTCATAACCATCGTGTTCGCAAGATTGATCTTGCCACCGGAACGATCTCGACCGCTGCCGGAGGTTCAACATCCGGAACTGGCGGCGATGGTGGACCGGCGGCGAATGCCACTCTCGACCTTCCGACGGCCCTTGCGCTTGATGGTCAAGGCAATCTTTATATCGCCGACGCTCGAAGTCATCGCGTTCGTAAAGTGGATGCGACCGGAACTATAACGACCGTTGCAGGTACAGGCGCGCAAGGGTTTGACGGAGACGGAGCTTCGGCAACCGCGTCATTGTTGGATTCACCAGGAGGGCTGGCTGCCGACGAGGCAGGCAATCTATATGTCTCCGACACAAAGAACAACCGGGTACGCAGGATCGACCATGTTTCCGGGGCGATTTCGACGATTGCCGGAGATGGGACGCAAGGGTATGCCGGAGACACCGGGGCGTCGCGTTCTGCGAAGCTGGCAGCGCCTCGGGGGCTGTCGTTCGATGCGCAAGGGAATCTTTATTTCGCGGATGCTGCGAACCATCGTATTCGCCGTATTGACAGAGCAACGGGAACGATAACGACTCTTGCCGGCGACGGGACGCAGGGGTTTGGCGGTGACGGCGGCGCTCCGGTATCGGCAAGCCTCGACAGTGCGCGTGGGGTGGGCGTCTCTCCGGGGGGCAATGTAAACATCGCCGACACGGGGAACGCGCGTGTTCGCCAGATAGCAGGCGACCTGTCGCTTCAGACGGTTGCGGGGCTTGGCGTTACAACCCCTGGGGCGTTGACGCTAACTGGCCCCTCAGTTGTTTCGTATGGCACCGGCCAGCTAACCGCGACGCTCACGTCGCCGGGAGCGACCGGCAACGTAACGTTTCTCGATAGCTACGGTGGAGGTACGATAGCGACGCCGACACTGGTGAATGGAACGAACGCTGCGATGTTCGATGCCTCGACATTACAGGCAGGACAGCACTCCATTACCGCGACCTATGGCGGAGACCAGACGCATGGACCGGCGAGGAGCGCTGCATTCTCTTTGACGATCATTCCCAAGGTGTTGGAGGCTGCTGCGATCTCACCGGGGGCTGTAGCGTACGGCCAAGCCGTTCCGCCGCTATCTGGTCAGCTTATAGGGGTGCTGGATCGCGATGCGGCCAGCGTGAGCGCAACATTTACGACGACGGCGACAGCGCTCTCTCCCGCTGGTATATACCCTGTGACGGTCGCTCTTGCGGGACTGGCTGCCGGGAACTACACCGTTGCAACTGCCTCGAGCTTTGAGATTACAAAGGCGGCTACTACCGCCATGCTGGCGGTGGCTGCGGCGCAGCCCGGTAATGGAACGACGGTCAACGCGGGCCAGGCTGTAATGGTGACGGTGCATGTCCTCAGCGCGACTTCGGGCATGCCCACGGGCACGGTTGCGATCTTCGACGGCGGTGCGGTGCTTAGCTCTGTCGGAATAAATGCTTCGGGAAACGCAACATTCAGCACGAGTACTCTCGATGTTGGCAATCACAACTTTACGGCCGTATATTCCGGCGACGGCAACTTCACCGGCAGTACATCTTTGCCGTCGCCGCTCACGGTGATCTCTTCTCCCGCAGGGACAGAAGATTTCGCACTTACTGCGACTGGAACGACGACGCAGACGGCCGTTGCAGGCAGCGCAGCGAGTTTTGCCTTTACGGTGCAGCCCCAGGCGGGCCTGTCGAGCCAGGTGGCGCTGACTGCCGCGGGTCTTCCTCCAGCGGCGACAGCTTCATTCAACCCCGCATATGTTCCTCCGGGTTCGTCCACTACCCCGGTGACTCTTACGATTTCGACGCCGAAGGCTTACCTGCGCTCAGGGCCAGGGCCAGTAGCCTTTGGGCTGCTCTTTTTCCCGATTGTGGGTGGTCTTGGTGCCACTTATCGTTATAGGCGTAGAGGATCGCTGCTTGCGGTTGCGATGCTACTGCTTCCTCTGGCGCTGGCAACTGGCTGCGGCGACCGCGTTTTCACCGGCAATTCCGCGCAGACGACCAAGACCTACACAATTACTGTCACTGGAACCGCGACCAGTACCCAGGGAAGCGCGATACAGCATGCAACGACGGTGACGCTGGCTGTCGTCTCCGCCAATTAGATGGGGCTGAATATCTTGAGAAGAAAAAAGACGGCGACCCCTGCAAAGAAGACCAGCGCCATACGTATTCCAGGTTCCCGGTTGACCTCCGGCACGAGGTCGGTTGCGGCGACGTAGACTGTAACGCCCGCCGAGAGCGGCAGCCCCGCTCGCACCCACGAGGGTTGAAGATTGATCACAAGAACGCCAGCAAGCGTCATCGCCCCCAGGAACATTGCTGAGTTGAGCGCGGCCCGCCTTCCACGGCCACTGGCCAGCATGACGCTGGCAACCGTGAAGCCCTCAGGGAGCTTGTGCAGGAAGACGGCGATAAAGATTACCCATCCCAGCCAGTGCGAGAGGACGAAACCGGAGCCAATTGCGATGCCATCGAAAAACGTGTGAGCGGCCAGGCCGAGCAGGACGGAGTAGCTGGTACGGGCGGATAGAAGTTCATCGTGGTGCGTCTCTTCGCCGAAGTGAAAGTGTGGGACCAGTGTGTGTTCGAGGAGATGAACCCCGCAGTATCCCAACAGAACCAGCAATGGCGCCCAGCGAGGGTTCAGGTTGAGGCCCTCGGGAACCATTTCCAGCAGTGCCGCGCCAAGCATAAAGCCCGCGCCCAGGGCGACGAAGTAGCGAAGCGAACGTGCCGAAGGGGAGCGCCTTACCAGCAGAACCCCGCCAAGATAGTCGGCCAGCGCGGCGATGATGCCAAGCGTGACGCTCAACCAGAGTGTTGGCATCGCTTATCGGGTGCAGTCGCCTAGAAGCGAGCTGTCGCCTTTCACAGATTGACCGGCAACGGCCGTCGAGGCCGCTGCGATGACCGCATCACTCATAGCTCTTTGATTTTACCCGTCTCAGGCCATTGCGACTCCCGGGCAAGCACCAGCACGACTCCCAGGCCGCAGAAGAGCACGAGGCCTTCGAGGCGCTCAGAGAGCTTGTGAAGCTGTTCGAAGTCGACGCGGGCTGGCAAGGAGAGGTCGGCTGTCTCAATCTCGCCCCCTGCCTGAACGCGGTCGCGTTCCATCGCGGGTAGGATGCGAAACTGCGAGTAAGCCGTGACGAGAAGCATGACGCAGGTCAGCGCCGTGGAGATGGCGAACCCTACTCTGGCAGGAACCTCGGCACGGAGCCACAAGATCGCATTTGCGATACAAAAGACCACGCCACCGATCATGCCAATCCAGTGAAGAATCTGGAGGGTGCCGCCTACCACGAGTCCCGCCTGGTGCGGACTGCTGAGGCGGCTGAACGCCACCGGGGCCAGGACAAACGCAAAGAACATCAGGCCGCCGACCCACGCCACCATTACGAGCAACCGCAGGGCGCGAAGAACTTTTTCGAACACTAGACCATGTCCCTTCCGATAAGCCGACGGATCCTCTCTTTGATGGGAGGATGCGTCGAGAATAGATTGGCGATGCCTCCGCTGCCCAGCAGTGGAGCCACAATAAACAGGTGCGCCGTCGTGGGAGATGCCTGCATGGGAATGCGCCTGGAGTAGGCATCGAGCTTCTGCAATGCGCGGGCGAGGGCGTATGGATTGCCCGTCTCTTTGGCGCCTGTGGCATCGGCCTCGTACTCACGCGACCGCGAGATCGCAAGCTGAATGAGCGATGCGGCAATCGGGGCCAGGATAATCATGAACAGGCCGCTCAGGCCGCCGCTTCGATCGCGCTCGTCGCGTCCGCCGTAGCCGCCGAAAAGCGATGCCCAGTATCCCATCCGGGCCACCATGGTGATCGCCCCAGCCAATGTTGCGGCAATGGAACTGGTCAGGATGTCGCGGTTCCTCACATGTCCGAGCTCATGCGCGAGGACACCCTCAAGCTCCTCGTCGTCGAGCAGATCGAGAATGCCGTGAGTGACCGCAACGGAGGCGTGGTTGGGATTGCGTCCTGTCGCAAAAGCGGTTGGGCTTTCGCTGGGAATCACAAAGATCTTCGGCATCGGCAGCCCCTGCTTGGCTGCGAGCTTCTCGACGACGCTGTACACGCGGGGTAGTTCCTCCCGCGTGATGGGCTGCGCCCGGTACATGGAGAGCGCCAGTTTGTCGGAGTAGAAGTAGGTCGCAAAGTTGAAGACCACCGACAGGACAAAGGCCACAACCATGCCGTTGCGTCCGCCGAATCTGTCTCCCAGGAAGATCAGAAAGAGCGTCAGTACGGCCAGCAGGAGCGTCGATTTGAAGGTGTTCATCTCTCAGTCCCTCATTGTCAGGGCCCTATGTAGCTATAGAATCCTGGTCTTTTCGAGCAAGCGCTCGTTTGAGGACCACTTCGATGGCGGCCTTCTGCTCAGCATACTCCGCATCGTTTAGACGGCCTTCCAGCCTGTCTGTTTCGATGGCAAACAGTTCGTCCTTGAGTGAGGCCAGGACGCCGCTTGTTCCGGTTGCAGGACCTGCGAATGTTGGTTGCGGCAAATTCGCGACCGCAGCGGGCTGATTGCCGGTTTTCAGCATGATGCCCGCACCGGCCGCCATCGCGAGTCCGAGTCCGCCGAGGATCCACCACTTGTACTTCGCCCAGGGATCGTTTGTTCCTTCGGGATCAATGGGATTGCCGAGACCGCCTCCTGGACGCGAATCCGTTGCTGTTGCTCCAGTCGCTCCTGCCGCTTGTTGCTGACCTCCATCTGGAGAGCCCTGTGCGCCGCTTGCAGCCTGTGTTGTGTCGCGCGGGAGCTGACCGGTGCCTGAGACGGTGAACTCAAGCTGCTGCGTGGGAGAGACGTTACGCGCGACATAGGTCTGCGCTGTCATCTCTTCCGTCACGGGGGTATAAGGCGACGAGGCGCCAGCTTTGAAGCCCATGCTCTTCGGCATCATGATGGCGACCGTGTCGGTCGTCATCGTCGGTCGCGGAGAGAGTTTGAGGGTTCCAGAGTAGGGAAGGTGGTAGGTGATCTGGAAGCGTGTTTCGCCGGGACGGATGGGGAAGACGAACGCGTAATGATTGGGGTCTCCCAACGATGCGGGGGCGGCCTGCACCGGCATTCCGCCAGGGGCGAGCGCGGCGGAGCCTTCGACGACAGCGCCTTCAGGAAGATAAAACTCAAATGGCCTGTCGCCGAACTGCGTCTTTGGCGGGTTCGATTCGTTCTTGACGAAAAAGTTCTCGACGATCCTGAGCGTCTTACCGCTCTCGTCCGACTGGATGCGCATGACGTCGGCCTCGCTGGTGACGCCTGCAACCTTGGCGGCTGCGTCGAAGACCTCCATCTCGACGGATTGCGTTCCCGGAGGCGCGGGTCTGAAGTAGTTTGCCTTGTCGTGCGTCACGCGAATCAGATGAACGCCCGCATCCGGAAGCTCCAGAGTGAAGCGGCCCTTGGAGTCCGTCTTGGTGCGGGTCGATTCCTGCATGCCCTGTGCGAGGCGGATCAGGACGACATCGTCGCCTGCGGCTGGCTTGTTGTTTGTCTTATTGATGACGGTGCCGGTGATGGATTCGGCAGAGGCGAATGCGCTAAGCGCAACAACAGCAGCCAATACGGCCAGACGTCGAGAGTGGAAGAATATACGGGTCACAGTTCAAGTTTACGTCAAGCAAAACGCCTATGCGCGGCTGCGCCCGGTTATCCCGCGCCGTTCCAGGGCTTCCATCTCGGCGATCACGGCTGCGGCCTCGTCTTCCAGTGAGGCGCGTTGGTCGGCATAGTCCTGCTCCGGGTACTTGCCGGCCAGATACTCGAAGTTGAGGTCGCGCAGATTGTCGTAGATGACGTCCTTGCGTTCGCGCAGGTAGTCCACGCGAGTCTTGTCGGCCTGGAAGAAGGCGTTGCGCTCCGGCCAGAAGATGAAGATAAACAACGCGAGAGTGAGGGCAATTCCGGCGATGGTTCCCATTTAGTACTCCGTCTCCCGGCGAATGCGGTCGCGCAGCGAGTCCTGCTGCGGGGTGTCTGATGCGGGCATTCCGGCGAGGGCGGCCCGCGGACCGGTTCGTTTGCGCCAAATGGAGATCAGCACGCCGGTGCCGACGATCGCGAGCAGAAAGACCGCCGCGGGGGCGATCCATGCTGCGTTGTCGAAGCCGCCTCGGATAGGCGCGGCAAGGACTGTTGGCCCGTATTTTGCCGAGAACCAGTTCAGCACGGCTGTATCGCCAGTTCCCGATGCCAGTTGATTGCGCAGCTCGCCGATCATGCGGTCGGAGTCGGGGCAGCCGACGTGGTTGCACTCCAACAGAATCTGTCCGCAGCCGCAGACGCACATCATCTGATGGCCAAGCCTGCCGAAGCGATTGTTGGAATCCGCCCCGAGCATGATCAGCGCGAGCAGGCACACCGCCGCGCCCTGAAACCATCTCCGCGAGTTCATGAAGCTAAGCATGATGCACCGCCTCAGCTTCCCCGATGGCTGGAACCGGAACCGGTACGGCCGCGCGCGCAGCCGAACGTGTGAGGTTTGGAACCAGTGCAAGAAATGTGCCCAGAACGACGATCAGCACGCCGATCCATATCCAGTTGATCAGCGGGTTGATGAAGACCTTGATGATCGGCTTGGCTGTGTCCGGGTTCTTGCCTTCGTAGATAACGTACAGGTCTTCGGCCAGCGTCGAGCGCAACGCCACCATCGTCGAGGTCGTCTGGCTGGCGATGTAGAAGCGGCGCTCAGGAGCCAGTTGCGTCAACTTTTTGCTGCCTTTGTAGACGTCGAGCAGGGCATATTCGGTGTCGTAATTGGGGTTCGAGTCCTGCGTAAAGCTCTGGCAGACCAGCTTGTAGCCCCCAAGCTGCATGGAGTCGCCAAAGCCCATCTCCTGCTCGCTCGACTGGTTGAAGGCGCCACCCGCGATGCCGATGAACATGACGACGATGCCAAAGTGCACGATGTAGCCGCCATAACGGCGCGTGTTGCGGCGGACCAGCAGAATAGTGGAGGCGAAGAGATTTTTGCCCGTTTGGGTGCGAACAACGCCTGCGCCGCGGAGGAATTCTGCCGCGATTGCCGTAATCACGCCTGCTGCAAGAGTGAAGGTTATCAGCGAGAAGATCTCCGCCTGCATGTCGTCGCCCGCACTCCACGGGCGGACACCACTTGCAACGCAGACGGCAAAGGACACAGCCATTGCGACCCCGGGAAGTATGAAGTTGCGCCGGATGGAACGGAGCGAGGTCGAGCGCCACGCCAGCAGCGGGCCGATGCCGGTGAGGAAGAGCAGGAAGATGCCGATGGGGAGGTTGACACGGTTGTAGAACGGAGCGCCGACTGTGACCTTCGATCCCTGAACGTACTCGCTCAGAACAGGGAAGAGCGTTCCCCAGAGCACGGTGAAGCAGGCAACGAGCAGGATGAGGTTGTTGAAGAGGAAGCTCGATTCGCGGCTCACCAGCGATTCGAGTTTGTTCTCGCTCTTCAGGTGATCCTTCTGTTTGAAGAAGGTGAACAGGCAGACGCCGAAGACGACGATAATAAATCCGTAGAACCAGTTTCCGATCGAGGACTGGGCAAAGGCATGGACGCTGCTGACGATACCGGAGCGCGTGAGCAAGGTGCCGAGGATAGTTAGCAGGAACGTGGAGAAGATCAGCCAGACGTTCCACGTCTTCATCATGCCGCGCTTCTCCTGCATCATGACCGAGTGCAGAAAGGCGGTGCCGGTTAGCCACGGCATCAGCGAGGCGTTCTCAACGGGGTCCCATCCCCAGTAACCGCCCCAGCCGAGCACGCTGTAGGCCCAGTGCGCACCGAGAAAGATTCCGCAGGTTAGGAAGAGCCATGTCACCATCGTCCAGCGGCGCGTGATGTGTATCCACTTTTCGCCTGGGTAACGCATCATCAGGGCGCCCAGGGCGAAGGCGAAGGGGACGGAGAA